>NZ_CABFPH010000096.1 GCF_902141845.1 Methylobacterium symbioticum
ACCGGGCGACTTGCCGGCGCCGGCCTGCGCGCCCGCGTCACCGCCACCGAGAAGAAGCTCGGCGACCTCTTCGTGCACCACGTCACGGTGGAGGAGGGCTGCAAGCCAATCGCCCCTGCCGTGCACGCACCCCCATCCTGCCCGCGTGGTGGCCGCCGTCCCGGCTCGGGGGAGCCCGCGACCGGCGCGAGTGCGCGCGGGACCGCGCGACCTCAGTACCGGCGCACCAGCGGCGCCTGCTCGGCCGGGGCGGTCGCGGCCCACGGTGCCCAGCGCAAGCCGAGCTTCACGTCGTGCGAATCGACGTTCTTGAAGGTCAGCGCCTCGCAAGACCCGCACTGGCCGGCATAGTTGTAGACCGTGCCGGTCTTTCCGTCTCCGAGATTGAGGTAGCGGTATGCGAGCTCGACCGTGAAGCTCGGGCTCACCTCGTAGCCGACACCCGCGTGCAACGCCCAAGCGAGGTTTGTCTTCGAGCCTGCCTTCGCGTAGGCGAGGCCCTGCGTGACGACGTTCGTGTCCTTGAAATTGTCGAGCGTGATCCGCACCGCGCCGACGCCGGCGCCCAGGAACGGCGTGAGGCCGTACCAATTGCCGAGATCGACGTAGCCGTTGAGGAGCACGGCCAATTCACGCTTCGACGCGGTGTACTCGTCGGTGCCGTACCCGAGCGGCAGGCTCGCGTCGCGGTAGCGCTCAAGCCCGGTGAACGCGGCGGCGCTGCGATACTCGCCCGTGACGTCGGCCCGGAACCACCGGCCGAAGCGGTAGCCGGCGCCGCCGCCCGCGAGCGGGGCGCCCGCGAAACCGAGATTGACCTTCTCGATCGTCCCGAGCGCGTCCAGGCTGTTGGAGAGCCGTTCCACGGATTGGTTGCTGAAACCGATGTCGCCGCGGAGGTAAAAGCCCGACACCTCGGCCTCCGGCGCGAGCGTTCCGCGCAGTTCCGGCATCGGCGCGGCCGGCGGCAGGTCAGCCGCGTGTGACGGTGCCGCGAACGTCGCGGAGATCAGGCCGCAGCCGAGCAGGCCGAGCGTTCGCGCCATTTCACCGATCCCACCCATCGTCAGGTCCCTCACCTGCAGTCCCCGTCACCGAACCCTCCCACGGCACGGTTGATGTCCCCTTAACGTACCCCGTGGGGGTAACGATCGACGGGGCGCTGCCATCGTCGGCAGGAGCTGAGGCCTTCGTGGGTCTAGGCGTCCGCGCGGCGCCTTCAAGACGAGGTCATTCGGCCCGGATAGGCTCCGAACTTCACCCGATCCGGAGACTTCGCCGACCCGCTGCGCCGATTACCCCCTAGGGGTTTGCAACCGCTTCAGGCCGCTCGTGCGTTACTCGATCCCGAACGGGGGATCTCAACTGCAGGAAACGACCCGGGAGGGATACGCGATGCTCAAACGGGTTCTCTACGTCTCCGCACTTGCCCTGGTCTTGGTCCCGACCGGGGCAGGTGCCGTGGGCCTTGGGATGACACGGCCGCCCTACGGCGCGGCGTCCGATCACGGTTCGAGCGCCGGCCTCGGACCGACCGGCACGACACTCCGGGTACATAATCGCCCGGTCTTCCTCGGCTGCGTTTACCGTAGAAGCGCGGAAGGCCCCGTCCTTCAGGGCGGGGATGGATAGCGCCGGCCGCGACAGAAGCCTGCCCGGGCACCGATCCAATCCCTTTGCCTTCGTTCCGCATTCGTTCTATCCTCGGCCTGTGCTTCGCGTCCAGGCATACCGGTTCGTTCTCCGGCCCGACGGCGCGCAGGAACGGCTCATGCGCCGCTCCTGCGGCGCGCGCCGCTACGTCTTCAACAGGGCCCTCGCCCTGCAGAAGGAACGGTATGCCGCCGGTGACAAGCACCTCTCCTACGCCGACCTCTGCAAGCACCTCACCGCCTGGAAGGCCGACCCCGCCACCGCCTGGCTCAAGGAGGTGCACAGCCAGGCCCTGCAGCAGGCGCTCAAGGACCTCGACCGCGCTTACCGCAACTTCTTCGAGGGACGGGCCGAGCTCCCCCGCTTCAAGAGGAAGGGCAAGGACGACGCCTTCCGCCACCCGCAGAAGGTCGAACTCGACCAGCCGAACGGGCGCATCCGCGTGCCCAAGCTCGGTTGGATGCGCTACCGCGCGAGCAGGCTTGTCGAGGGCGAGATCGGGCAGGGCACCGTCTCGCTGAGGGCCGGCAAGTGGCACGTCTCGGTCCAGACCAAGCGCGAGGTTGAGAAGCCGGTCCACCCGTCGACGACGCTTGTCGGCATCGACGTCGGCGTGACGCGTTTCGCCACGCTGTCGGACGGCACGGTCATCGAGCCGGCGAACGCGTTCCGCAAGGCCGAGGCGTCGCTCGCGAAGGCGCAGCGGGCGATGGCCCGCAAGATCAGGTTCAGCAGCAACTGGAGGAAGGCGAAGGCGAAGGTACAACGGGTCCAGGCACGCATCGCCCGCATCCGCTCCGACTTCCTGCACAAGGCCTCGACGACCGTCAGCAAGAACCACGCGGTGGTCTGCGTCGAGGACCTGGACGTGCGGGCGATGACGGCGAGCGCGGCCGGGACGGTCGAGGAGCCGGGCGTGAACGTCCGGCAGAAGGCTGGCCTGAACAAGGCGATCCTGGACCAGGGCTGGGGCGAGTTCCGCCGGCAGGTCGGGTACAAGCAGAAGTGGCTCGGCGGCTGGCTGCTGCCGGTGCCGGCTCCGAACACGAGCCGGACGTGCCCCGAGTGCGGGCACGTGGCGGCGGGGAACCGCCCGAGCCAGGCCGTGTTCTGGTGCGTGGCGTGCGGGTACGCGGCGAACGCGGACGACGTGGCGTCGATCAACATCGCAAGGGCGGGGCACGCCCGGTTAGCCTACGGAGAGACTTCGCCCGTGAGGGCGTCGGCCCAGGAACCCACCGAGGCGGGTCCGGCCCTGGCGGCCTGACACGCGGTAGGAATCCCCGTCCTTCAGGGCGGGGAGGATGTCAATCCTATCACGAGTGCGATCATCTCGCCCACGACCGCGGCTTCTACAAGCACTTCACGCGCCATGATCACGCCACCAGCCATCATGGCCCGTCGTACGCCTGCTTCGGCCAGTAGGAACCGAGGCGGCCCTCGCTTTCGCCGCGGGACGAGTGCGTAGACGGCTTCGAGGATGGCAGCACGTCGACCCGGCGTCCGGTGCCGTTCGGCCCGAACGTACATCGGGCCAGCCGGTCCGGGCACGTCGTTGCCGGGTGGCGCCGGCAAGTCTAGAAGGGCGCGCCCGGCCCGAGCCGGTGGGCCGAGGGGTGACCGCCGCGTCGTCTCCCTCGGCGGGCGACCGTCCCTGGCCGGCACGCCAAAGACTGTTTCGACGGACGCTAGAGCCCCCGGATGGCGAGCAACACCAAGCCCGAAGGCAAAGGGAAGCTGTCGGAGGTCGAAGCGGCGATCCGCCTGCGGATGTCGCCGGAACTGCTCGAACACTTCACGCGCTACGGGGCCAAGGCCGGCATCCGGCGCAAGCTCGCGTGCGAGACCGCGGACGGGCTGCGCTGGTACGAGGAAGCCGAGCTCGCCGCCTTCGACAAGTTCCTGCGGGAACCTTGGCCGGTCAAGGAAGGCAAGACGCGTCCGCACATGCCCGAGAAGGTCCGCCTGGAGATCAAGCTTGAGGCGAACTGCGGCTGCGCGATCTGCAACCACGGCGCGAACTGCGAGGCCGCGCATATCGAGCCCGTCTCGCAAACCCTGTGCCACCATCCCGCCGGTCTCATCTGGCTCTGCCCGAACCACCACACGGACTTCGACAAGGGCCTGTACATGCCCCGCGACGTCGACCTCGCGACCGTGCGGGCCGTGAAGCAGATGCTCGTCAACCGGCGCGTGCGGGGGTGGACCATCGAACGGAACGCGAGCCTCGCCGTCCTGCAACTCGTCCGGCAGATCGAGGAGATCGGCGGCCTGCTGGCCAACGCGCAGTTCGCCGCGGCCCACGGCGCCGCGGTTGCCCTCGCTGAACAGGACATCGTCGCGCTGGAAGAGACCGCGAGCAGGGCCGCGACCGCGAAGCCGACGGCCGGTCCCGTCAGCCGGTCCTACGGCAAGTTCGCGGCCAAGGTCGCCAGCTCGGCGAAGGGAGCCCGGGCGCTGCCCGAGGCTCGGATACCGACGTTCGCCGCGGCCGTCGTCGAGGCGCGGGACGAGTTCCTGCGGGACGCCTCGATGACCGCCTGCCCGCTCTGCGGGGGTGCGGGCTCGTGGGACGGCTCCGATTGCCCGGCCTGCGGGGGCGAGGGCTACATCGGCACGGCGGAGGCCCGCCGAATCGACGCATCGGCTTACCAAGCGGTGGATTGCCCGGTCTGCGACGGGCTGGGCCAGCGCAACGGGAGCCCATGCACGGCCTGCGGCGGCGAGCGTCGCATGCAGCGTCGCCACGCGGAAGCGGTCGACGCCAGGGACTACCAGGAAGTGCCCTGTCCCGTCTGCGCGGGCGTGGGGCGCCGGCAGGGCGAGGAGTGCCCGGCCTGCGGCGGCGAGAGGTCGATGGAGCGGCACGTCGCCGACAGGATCGATCCAACCGCATACGACGAGGTCGATTGCCCCCTCTGCCACGGAAGCGGGCGACGGGACGGCCTCGATTGCCCCGTGTGCCAGGGCGACGGGCGGGTCGAGGCACGGCACGCCGAGCGCATCGACCTATCGGACTACGCCGAGGTGCCGTGCCGCCTCTGCGACGGCAGCGGACAGGTCAACGGCTACGACTGCCCACCCTGTGGCGGCGACGGGCGCATGGAGCGGCAACTGGCGGATCGGTACGACTGGTCGCAATATGACTTGGTGACGTGCCCGAGCTGCAAGGGGACGGGGCAGCGGCACGACTTCGATTGCCGGTCCTGTGGCGGCGAGGGTCAGGTGTACCGGCGGCAGCTCGCTTGGATCGAGGATTAGCGGCGCGACCCTGCCGTTTTCCCCGAGGTCCCAACGCGAGGGCGACCGGCGCTTCGACCGCCCAGTCCGAAGGCCACCGTCACGGCGCGTCGCCCGATTCGGGTGCCCCGGGTTCGAACCATATGTCGGCCGGGCTCGCGACGACCGTGACGTCGTGGGCTCCTTAAGTCCAGCCACAGCGCGGTGGGTGGGCCTCGCGTTGAGAAGACCGGCACCGCCGCCAGTGCCGCCGCGGCGTCCCCGGTTGACCTGCGGCGAGGCCTCAGGATGGCTATCGTCACCGCACGCAATCCTCAGCACGACGGCGCCGTCGGTGTCACCGGCCCCCGGGGCCCTAGAACAGGAACCGCCTCGGCTCCTCCGCCTGTGGCGAACGTTGCCGAAGTGGCACGAGCCGGCCCATCTCTTGCTCCTGTTGACGATGGCGACGGCGAAGCACGGGCCGACGCCGCAAGCCACGCCGTCGTCCGCGTCGTGCTCGACGGTCAAAGCCGCGGCGTTCCGGTCGACCTCGGACAATAAGCCTTCCTGCTTGCCACGGCGGGCGTGCCGCCATGCCCGGCTAGACGGCCTGCCCGCCGCGAAACCGCGCGAAGGTGGTGCGCCCGCCGGGGCCGAACAGCACCACCTCGTAGGTGGCCGGCTCCACCCCTTCGACCTCCATGCCGGGCGAGCCGACCGGCATGCCGGGCACGGCGAGGCCGGTGGCGGACGGCTTCTCCGCGAGCAGCCGCTTGATGGCCGACGCGGGCACGTGCCCCTCGACGACGTAGCCGCCGACCTGGGCCGTGTGGCACGAGGCCAGCTCCCGCGGCACCCCGAGCCTCGCCTTGACCGGGTTCACGGGGGCGTTCACGACCTGGACGCGGAAACCCTCGTCGCGCAGGTGCTTGACCCAGGCCTCGCAGCAACCGCAGCTCGGGTCCTTCGTGGCGACGACCTCCGGCAGATCCTCCGCCCATGCCGCCTGTACGCCGACCGCCGCCAGGCCGAGGACCACGATGCGCCGGGACGGTCGGAATAGTTCGCTCATAGTCGACTCCTGTCTTCTCACGGCCGCCGGGACGGCCTGTCCAGCCACGCTCACTCGGCGGCCCGGGGAAGCCCCGCTTGCACGGCGGCCGACCCTTCCTGCCGAAGCGCCAGCCTCCGTCCCTTCACGAGCCCGTAGATGGCCGGGATCACGACGAGGGTCAGCACGGTCGAGGAGACCATGCCGCCGATCATGGGCACCGCGATCCGCTGCATGATCTCCGACCCCGCGCCGGAGCTCCAGAGGATGGGCAGCAGGCCCGCCATGATGGCGACGACCGTCATCATCTTCGGGCGCACCCGCTCGACCGCCCCGACCATGATGGCTTGGTACAGGTCCGCACGCGTGCTCTCCCGCCCGGCGGCCAGGGCGGCGGCCCGCCGCTCGTCCCAGGCATGGTCGAGGTAGACCAGCATGATCACGCCGGTCTCCGCGGCAACGCCGGCGAGCGCGATGAATCCCACCGCCACCGCGACCGACATGTTGAAGCCCATCCACCACATCAGCCACACCCCGCCGACCAGGGCGAAGGGCAGGGACAGCATGACGATGAGCGTCTCGGTGAGGCGCCGGAAGTTGAGGTAGAGGAGCAGGAAGATGACGAGCAGGGTCACGGGCACCACGATCTTCAGCCTGGCCTCCGCCCGCTCCAGGTACTCGAACTGCCCGCTCCACTGGATGCTCATGCCCTGCGGGAGCTGGACCTCCGTGTTGACCGCGTTCCTGGCCTCGGCGACGTAGCCGCCGAGATCGCGCCCGCTCAGGTCGACGAAGATGTAGACCGCGAGCTGCCCGTTCTCGGTGCGGATCGAGGTCGGCCCCCGGGTCAGCTGGACCTTGGCCACCTCGCCCAGCGGAACCGTGCCGCCGGCCGGCAACGGCACCTGCACTTCGGTGGCGATGGATTGCGGATTTGAACGGAAGGCGCGCGGGTAGCGCACGTTGACGGTGTAGCGCTCGCGGCCCTCGACCGTGTTCGTGACGCTCTCGCCGCCGAGCGCCGTCGCGATGATGTCCTGCACGTCCCCGACCATGAGGCCGTAGCGCCCGAGCGCCTCCCGATCCGGCGTGATGTCGAGGAAGTAGCCGCCGATGACCCGCTCCGCGTAGGCGCTCGACGTGCCCGGCACGTTGCGCACGACCGCCTCGACCTGCCGGGCGACCTTCTCCATCTCGGTCAGGTCGGTGCCGTAGATCTTGATTCCGACCGGCGTGCGGATGCCGGTCGAGAGCATGTCGATGCGGGCCCGGATCGGCTGCGTCCAGGCATTCGACACACCGGGAAACTGCAGGGCCTTGTCCATCTCGGCCTTGAGGCTCGCCAGCGTCACGCCGGGACGCCACTCCGCCTTCGGCTTCAGGGTGATGATGGTCTCGAACATCTCGGTGGGGGCGGGGTCCGTCGCCGTCGAGGCGCGCCCCGCCTTGCCGTAGACGGAGGCCACCTCGGGGAAGGACTTGATGATGCGGTCCTGGGTCGCCAGCAGCTCCCCGGCCTGGGTCACCGAGATGCCCGGCAGGGTCGTGGGCATGTACATCAGGGTGCCCTCGTTCAGGTCCGGCATGAACTCGGAGCCGAGCTGGCGGGCCGGCCAGATGGTCAGGCCGAGCGCCGCCACCGCCAGCAGGATGGTCAGCACCTTGGCCCGGAGCACGACCCTGATGACCGGGCGGTAGACCCAGATCAGGAGGCAGTTCAGCGGGTTGCGGTGCTCGGGGATGATGCGCCCGCGCACGAACAGCACCATGAGGGCCGGCACCAGGGTCACCGACAGGAGCGCGGCCGCCGCCATGGCGAAGGTCTTGGTGAAGGCGAGCGGCCCGAACAGGCGCCCCTCCTGACTCTCCAGGGTGAAGATCGGCAGGAAGCTTACCGTGATCACCAGGAGGGAGAAGAACAGCGAGGGGCCGACCTCGGCCGCGGCCTCCACCAGGATCTCGACCCGGGGCTTGCCCGGGGGCGCCCGCTCCAGGTGCTTGTGGGCGTTCTCGATCATGACGATGGCGGCGTCGATCATGGCCCCGACCGCGATGGCGATGCCGCCCAGCGACATGATGTTGGCGCCGATCCCGAGGAGATGCATCGCGCCGAGCGCCATCAGGATGCCGACCGGCAGCATCAGGATGGCCACCAGCGCGCTGCGCAGGTGCAGCAGGAACACGATGCAGACGAGCGCCACGATGACGCTCTCCTCGACCAGCGTGTGCTTCAGGGTGTCGATGGCCGCCTCGATCAGCTGCGAGCGGTCGTAGACCGGCAGGATCTCGGTGCCCTTCGGCAGGCTCGCGGCGACCTCGGCCAGGCGCTGCTTGGCGCCCTCGATGACGTTGAGGGCGTTGGCGCCGAAGCGCTGCAGGATGATGCCGCCCGCGACCTCGCCCTCGCCGTTCAGCTCGGTGATGCCGCGCCGCTCGTCCGGCCCGAGCTCGACCCGGGCGATGTCCCGCACCCGCAGCGGGGTGCCGGCCTCGGTCTTCAGCACGATGTTCTCGATGTCGGCGACGCTCTTCAGGTAGCCGCGCCCGCGCACCATGAACTCGAACTCGGAGAGCTCGACCGTGCGGCCGCCGACATCCGCGTTGCTCGACCGGATCGCCTCCCGGAGCCTGCTGAGCGGGATGCCCTGGGCGCGCAGGCGGTTCGGGTCGACGACGACGTTGTACTGCTTCACGAAGCCGCCGACGCCCGCGACCTCGGCCACGCCCTCGGCGCGCGAGGCCCCGAAGCGCACCACCCAGTCCTGAAGCGAGCGCAGCTCGGCGAGCGTCTGCTGCTTGGCCACGATGGCGTACTGGTAGACCCAGCCCACGCCCGTCGCGTCGGGCCCGAGCGTCGGCGTCACGCCGGTCGGCAGGCGCTTGCCGGCCGCGCTCAGGTATTCGAGCACGCGCGAGCGGGCCCAGTACGGGTCGGTGCCGTCCTCGAAGATGACGTAGACGAACGAGACCCCGAAGAAGGAGAAGCCGCGTACCACCTTCGACCTCGGCACCGTCAGCATGGCGGTGGTCAGCGGGTAGGTGACCTGGTCCTCGACGACCTGGGGCGCCTGCCCCGGGTACTCGGTGTAGACGATGGTCTGCACGTCCGAGAGGTCCGGGATGGCGTCGAGCGGCAGGGTGCGCACGCTGTAGAGACCGGCCGCCACCACGAAGACGGTCCCGATCAGCACCAGGACGAGGTTGCGGGCCGACCAGCCGATGAGGCGCGCGATCATTCTGGCTTCTCCTCGGCCTGCGCCCGGGGCTCGGCGGGGGGCTTGGGCGCGGCCATGCTCTGCAGCGCCGCCTTCAGGTTGCTCTCGGCGTCTATGAGGAAGTTGGCCGCGGTCACGACTTGCTCGCCGGCCTGCACACCCTCGCGGATCTCGGTGTAGCCCTCGCCGCGGGCGCCGACCTTGACCTCGCGCGGCTCGAAGCGACCCTCGCCCTTGTCCACGAGCACGACCTGGCGCGCGCCCGTGTCGATGACGGCATCGTTCGGGACCGCGACGACAGGCTTCGTCGCCCCGGTCCCGATCTCGACGTCGGCGTACATGTCGGGCAGCAGTACCCCGTCGGGGTTCGGCAACTCGATGCGCACGCGGGTGGTGCGGGTTTGCGTGTTCACCTGCGGGTAGATCAGCCCGACCCTGCCGGTGAAGCTGCGCCCGGGTAGCGAGCGCACGCGCACGCTGACGGGCTGGCCGACCTTGACATTGCCGAGGTCGTACTCGGGCACGTCGGCCAGCACCCACATCACCGAGATGTCGGCGATCCGGAACAGGGTGTCGCCGGCCGCAGCCTTCATGCCCTCGATGGCGGTGCGCTGCAGCACGAGGCCGTCCCGGGGCGCGGACCAGGTGATGGCCATCGGCACCTTCCGGGTCCGCTCCATCTCGTTGATCACCTCCTCCGAGACGTTCAGGTTCTGCAGGCGCCGCCGCGCCCCGTCGAAGCCGGGATTTGCGATGAGCTGGGCGGCGGCCGCGTTGATCTCGGGCGAGTAGACGTGGACCAGGGGCTGGCCCTTCCGCACCCGGTCGCCCGTCGTCACATTCTCGACGTGGTCGACGTAGGCATCCGAGCGTGTCGCCACGACGGTGACGCGCCGCTCGTCGAGCGTGACGGTGCCGGGGACCCGCACCGGTCGGCTGACGACGCGACGTTCGACCCGCTCGGTGCGCACGCCGGTGCGCTGGACCTTGCCGGGCGAGATCTTGACGGTGTTCCCGTCCTCGGCCTCGCCCTCGTAGACGGGGAGGTAGTCCATCCCCATCGAGTCCTTCTTCGGCACGGGCGAGGTGTCGGGCAGGCCCATCGGGTTCCGGTAGAAGAGGATCTTCCGGCCTCCACCCGGGGGCGCGGCGTAGGTGGCGTTCGCCTCGGTCTCCTTCGCCGCCGCGGGCCGCGGCTCGAAGTCGACATCCTCGCCGACATGCACCGGAAGGTAGGCGCGTCCGTCGGGCGTCCTCGCCGGCGCGAGCGCGTAAGCCGCCTTTCCGTCGGGGTCGCGGTAGTAGAGCACGGGCGCATCCGCGGCCGCGGCCGGCTTCGCGTCGCGACCGACGAGCAGACCGGAGACCGAGGCTGGGAACCATGCCGGCAGGGGCCATCCCGCCTCGCCGGCCTTCAGCCCGGCGAGGGCGCCGCCGCCGACGGCGAGGGGCAGGAGAACGAGGGTCGCGGCCCACGCCTTCGCCTGGCCGCCCGGGTGCGCGCGGTCACGTCGCCGCGCCAGGTGGATCGGTGTCGTCTGGTCCATCACTCGACGGCCCTGAGCACGAGTTGATCTTGGACGGTGCCGGTCTTGCCCGGTACCTTCGCGGCCAGCGAGAGGCGCCAGCGGCCTTCCATCGCCAGATTGGCCCTGAAGGCGTAGATGCCCGCCTCCGGGCTCGCCTCCGGCTTCATCTTACCCGTCATCGTCGGCATCCCGTCGGGTGCCATGTCGAGGCGGCGGGCGTAGACAAGCGCGTCGGCCACGGGCTTGCCGGCGCGCTTGTCGAGCAGACGCACCCTGAGTGTCGCCTCGCCCGATTTAGTCTCGGGATCCAGGAGCTCGAAGGAATAATCCTTGAGGTCCGGGGGCATAAGTGGCGCGCCCTTGGGCAGCCACGCCGCGACCGGTTCCGGAAGCCGTGCCGCGACCGCGCCGGGAATGACCCATGCGCCGCGCGCGAGCCCGTAACCGGCGCCGGCTCCCGCTAGGGCTGCTACGATGAGGACGAGCCCGAGCAGGAGCCAAGCGCCTCGCCCTGCCGGCCGGTGCTCCTCCTGGTAAGCGTCGAAAAAGTCCTCCCGGCCCGTCATGGCGCCACCCTTAGGACTGAGCGGATGGGGAGACGGGCCGCGCGTGGCTCGGGGCGTGCGGGATGCGCCGGGGCAGGACGCGGCCGCGGGGATGCGGGATGTTCGGTGGACACGGGGATGATCCTGTTCCAGAGCGTCTGGATGCGGGGCCCCGACCGTTCGGGCCGCCGCGGCGCGGCGGTGCGCGAAGGCTGCCGTGCATGCTCATGCACGGGGCGGCACCGCTCTCGGGCGTGCTCAGGAACGCGGTTTGGGAGGGGGGGCCTGCGGGGCTGCGGCCAAACTCGGCCGGATATGGTCCTGCCGAACGGGCAGGAGGACCGGGGCGACCGGGCCGCCATCGGCAGGCGGGGAGGGCAGGATCCCCGGCACGATCTTCGCGGCGCAGGCCACCGCGAAGGGACAGGCCTTGGTGTCGCGGCAGTCCGGGCCCGAGGGCTCGGGATCGCAACATGGCATGTCGTCGGGCATCGGCGCGACGTGTGGCGTCGTGACCCCGCCTTGCTGAGCGACCATGCCCCGCTGAACGCCGTCGCCCATGAAGGCGCGCGCCTGCGCGGGGGCGACGGACGCCCCGGCGATCAGGCCGAGCACGGCGAGGGCCGTGAGCAGGCGCGCTATGGTGGATCGGATCGACATCCGTTCCCAAGATCCCACTGATCGGGGGCTTTGCCTAGCCCCGGACGCGCCGGGCTCGCGACAAGTCCGGCGAATACAAGTTCGCGGGTGCGGGCCCACGGGTTACAGCCGCTCCCGCAACGTGCCCGACGCTGATCAGAACGCGGGCCCGCCCGAAGTGGCGCCGAGGTTCTGGGCCTCGGCGGGACGCTCGGGGAACTGGGCATTCCCGCGCGTGCTGCTCCTCAGGTCCCGTCCCTGAAGATCACGCCCCTCCCAATTGCGGCCGAGGCTGCCCGTCACCTCAGGCGCGGCTCCCGTTGGGCCTTCCAGGACGCTCCAGCCCGCCGAGGGAACGGCCTCGCCGGTCAGGCTCGGGTGCGCCCAAGCGCCGCCGGTCATGAGAGTGGAGGCCACCAAGGTCGCAAGCACGTATTTCATCGAATGCTCCATCGTCGTTCGCGTTTGCCTTCACGGCGCCGCTACCAACGACTTCGGGACGCGCGGACGATCCGTTACAGAGACCGGTGCCGGACCTCATATCCGCGGGGACTGAAGTTCTGTGGAAGTCGAACGGAGCCCCAACTCCGACGTTGTCGGGCCTCCGGGTGTCGGGCATAATTCCCACGGTCCGAAACACGTGTGGCTCCAGAGGCATCCCGTGCGTCCCGAGGTAAACAGGGAAGTCGTGAACGACCGTGCCAAGCTGATGATCCATCGGCTGGTGGCGCGTCGGCTCGCGCGCGACCCGGGCATCCTCGATAGCGCCAAGATGGCCGTCATGCGGCTTGAGGCGGACTACCCCGAGCGCGCCTTCGTCTCCGAGTGGCGCGAGATCCTCGGGCAGCCGCCGGGGACGATCCGGCAACTCCTCACCCGGCGGGACGAGGGCATGCAGCGGCTTCGGCTGTCCTCGCCGTTTCTGGAAGGGGAGGGCGTGTCGTTCGTGCGCGACCCGAACGTCCGGAAGCGGATCTGGCGCCTGGCACGTAAAGGCGCGGCCGCCCAACGCGCGGGGCATGCCGGCCGCCAAGGCTCCTCCGTTCCGGCGTGAGCCGTCCGATTGAGATCCGGACGGTCGCGGACCTGGAGCGCACCGCCCGTTCGCTGGCGTTGCACTTCAAGGCCCGCACCGTGGTGGTCGTTGGCAGCCAGGGCATCCTCGTGGGCTGGCCCGGCGCGCCGGTCACGATGTGCATGTCGCCCGAGATCGACGCCTATCCCGCCAACGCTCGGGCCTGGGAGGCAGCCCAAGACGACGACCTCGCGGAGGCATCCGAAGAGATCTCCGTCATCTTCGGCGAGGGCTCGCACTTCCACACGGCGCACGGTTTCTACATCGACGGCGTCGACGACCGCACCGCCCGCCTGCCGCCCTCGTGGCCCTCGCGCGCGGTGGTGCGGGAGGTGAGAGGCCACGGCACGGCGACCGTGACGGTGGTGGCCCTCGGTCCGGAGGACCTGATCGTTTCGGTCATTCGTCATTTGGGGTTGATGACCCCATCTGACCTTCTCCAGCGCCGCCCTCAGGCGGCGAGGAGCGTCCCGGGACGACGCACGGCCCGACGGCCCGCGTTGGCGTCCCCGAGGGGCTGACCCCCCTCGCTCGCGGCCTTGACCGCGAGACCTCGGTCGCGGATCACCCCGGCCGAATTCACGTCCCTGTGCTCGTCTAGCCCGCACGGGCAGAGGTGCCGGCGCAGCGACAGCGGCTTCGCCGCCACCGCCCTGCACTGCCGGCATTCCTGCGACGTTCCGCGGGCGTCGACGCAAATCAACTCGCCACCGGCCCTGATAGCCTTGTAGCGAACGAGATGCACGAGCTTACCCCATCCTGCGTCGAGGATGGACCTGTTCAACCCCCTCTTCTGGGTGACGTTCGTCCCCGGCTCCTCGACCGTCCCCGCCGCCGAGCGGGTCATGTTCCGGATGCGCAGGTCCTCCAGCACGACGAGCGGGTGCTCACGCGCCAACCGCGCCGAGACGCGGTGCAGATGCTGGTCCCGGGTGTTTGCCACCGCCCGGAGCTGGCGCGCCAGCCGCACCTTGACCTCGCGCCGCCGGTTCGAGCCCTTGCGGCATCGGGCGAGGGCCCGGCGGGAGACGCGGATCTCGCGCTCGCGACGCGAGGACGGGCGGACGTTCGGGATGCGCTCGCCGGTGGACAGCGTCAGCAGCGCCTCGACGCCCAGGTCGCCGCCCACCGCCTCGCCGAGCGGCGGCTTGGCCGCCACGACCTCGGTCGTCTCGATGGTGAAGCCCACGTACCAGTGCCGGCCCTTGCGCGTGAACGTCACGCCCAGGATCTTGGCGTCTCTCGGCAGTGGCCGGTCGTGGTTGAGGCGGATCGGGCGGCCGAAGCCCTTGAGCCGGATGCGGTCGCCCTCGTGCCGCAGGCCGGTGGCCTCCAGCAGGCCGAAGGTGTTCCAGCGCGAGACTGGCTTGAACCGCGGGAAGCCAGGCTTGAGCCCGCGCTTGACCCGTCCGAAGAATCCGGTGAAGCCGTCCTCGACGCGCTTGAGCGTCCAGCGACCCATGTTGGCCGGGTCGGCGCCGTGGCCCTTCGGGTCGTCGGCGCGGATGACGGTCAGGCTCTTCTGCTGGTCGAGGCGGGTGATGGCCTTTCGCCCGAGCCGCCAGGCGTCGCGGCGCTCCTGCAGGGCGGCGTTGTAGAGCAGGCGCTGGCGCTCCAGCGCCTCGGCGAGGAGGCGGTGCTGGGTGGCGGTCGGCCTGAGCTTCTGCTGGTATGTCAGGATCACGCGACAACGGTAGAACGGAATGTGAACACGTCAAGCCCGCCCGGTGGTCGATCAACCTCAAACGACGAAGAACCATCGTTTCCAAGCTCGCCCGCCTCGCCGACAAGGACAGGGACTACATCGCGGCCTACCATCGGGCGCGGCCTCTCGACCTTGCCGTCATCCAGGCGCGCGTAGCGGAATGCGGGTTCGAGGAGGTTCTGGCACAGCGTGCGCTCGCCTTCCTCGCCGGCCTTCCCTCGCCTCCCGGGCGCGCGACCGCCGCACCCGTGCGGGCAGGGACTGTCGTGCTGCCCCATCCCGCGGGGACGCACTGCGCCTTCCTCATGGACGAGGGCCGTTCGGTTTCGGTCCGCGCCTGGAACGAGGCGGCCGGGCTCTACGATATCCTCGACAATCCGCTCGGCCCGGCGGTCGTGGCGCAGGACGGGACGAGCGCCTTCCGGATCGACGGGGAGGCACTCACGCAGGCGGCGTGGGACGCGCATCCGCGCGTCCGGGCCGCGCGACAGGGCGACCTGTCCGGGTACCCACGGCCGAACTGGACGCCTCCGGGCTGACCCGCCCGTGAAGCGCGCGGCGGACCGGGAGCGGTTCCCCCGTGCGTCCGGGTGAGCCGACGGCCTTACCAGCGCAGCAGGCGAGGCCCGAGAAGCGCGCCCGCCAGCGTGCAGAGGGCAATCGTGCCGCCGTACCAGAGCGCGATGAAGGGTACGGTGTCGTCCATACAGTGAATCGCGTAGCCCATCGCGCTCACACCTCCCGAAGCGAGCCCGACCAGGGCCCCGGCCCGGACGAGGTCCGTCGGCGCGCCGAACCTCCGGACCGCCCACATCAGGGTCGCGAAGGGGACCACCGCGATCACCGGGATGGAGACGAGGCATTCGAGCCACATGTGGCCGGTGAGCATGGTCCCCCAGTGGGCCGCCGGCGCGTTGGCGAGGCTGAGGGCAGCGAGGACCATGACCGCCGCGAACGGCAGGGCCGCGATGCCGAGATGCACCCTCCTCTCGCCCCCTGGGCGAGCGATGCGACCGAGATAGCGCAGGGCCAAGCCACCGACGGCGAGGGCGAAGGCCAGCTTGGCCAACAGGAAGGTCAGTGACTTGCCTTCACCCAAGTCAGGCCGGACGCCCAATGCGAGAAGGGCGAGGCAGAGTGCCCCGGCGGCCCCGATGGCGGCCCCGAGCGCGATCCGCCGCAGCATGCCGGGAGACTTGGCAGGCTCGCTGGCGAAGCTCGCGCCGAGCAAGCCGATGAGTTCGTCGGTCTTCATTCCCCTTTGCCTCCTGCCATGGCGGCCAACGCCTTCAACCCGCGGTGGACGCTGACCTTGACGGCCGATTCCGACATGCCGGAGCGCGTCGCGGCCTCGGCCGCGCTCAGACCTTCGACCTTCATGGCCCGGATCGCCTGCTGCATCTTGCCGGGAAGGCGACCGAGCAGGCGCTCGACGTCGAGCGTGCTCTCGACGGCGGCGTGGTCGTCGCGCGCGACCAGCTCGCTCGCATCCTCGACGGGTACGTCGGCGAGGGAGGCGCGCGTACGCCGGAGGTGGTCGATGAGCTTGTAGCGCGCGATGGCGTAGAGCCAGGGCGTGACCGGTTGGCCAACGTCGTAGGTGTGCCGTCGCGTGTGAACCGCCATCAACGTTTCCTGGACGAGGTCCTCCGCCTCCGGCGCGGCGCGTCCGGAGCGCGCAAGCTTACCCTTGAAATACGCCCGCAGGTGGGGACCAAGCCGCTCCAGGAACAACCGGTAGTCCGCCGCGCTTCCGGCTAGCCCGGACGACAGCAAGGCCCGCAACTCGTCTTCCTGACTGATCAAGACGCCTCTCTCGGCCACACCGCGAAGACGCGTCTGACCCGGCCATCAAACACGTCACCGCGGCTCGCCTCGCATTCGATCCGCGCGTGCCGGCCCCGGACACGCGCCCACCCGCCCGCGCAGCCTTCGCCGGGGCTAAGGCGAACCCGAGCCGCGAGCGGGCAAGGGCTCGACCACCGGAGCGGCCGGCCCGGTACCGCCGCCTCGCACGGACGCAGTGCCCGCCAGGACCAATCCGTAGGAAACGCGCAGATGGTTACAGGGCCCCACCTGCCATTTGCCCACCCCGCGACCCAGCCCGCCCGCTGTCGGCCGGCCCCTCCATCTTGCTCGGAACGCTCGCCGAGACAACAAAAACGCCTGTATACCCACGGATCGTATATGGGGCCAAGCGCGTTCCTTGAGCCGCAGAACGACGATGGAGGTGAAGGGATGCCGAAACTGTTGCAGGTCGGGTTGCTCGTGGCCGCCGCGGCCGCA
Organism: Methylobacterium symbioticum; assembly: GCF_902141845.1. Taxonomy (GTDB): domain Bacteria; phylum Pseudomonadota; class Alphaproteobacteria; order Rhizobiales; family Beijerinckiaceae; genus Methylobacterium; species Methylobacterium symbioticum. The sequence goes on from NZ_CABFPH010000096.1 coordinate 16,921, forward strand.
TTCGGGTCCACGGCAGGGCCGGCGCGGGCGCTCGACGAAGTCGGGGCCGCCCACGGCGACCGACACGGCGCGGAGCGCCATGGACACGTCATCGAGCACAGGCAGACGCACGGCCATCATGGTAAGGCGGACCATCACGAGGAGCATCATGAGGTCGTCCGCGAGGGCGGCCACCACCGGGAAGGGCGCCACTGACAAGGGGTGCCAAGTCCCACCGACACCCTCATCCCGTCGCCCGTGGCCTTCTCGGCGACGGGCGCGCTCGCCGGGAGCTCAGCGTTCCCGTGGCGTCACCCCGGACCACGGCTGCCGGACGCCGGGGGCTGGCGGGCACGGCCATCCGGATGGCAGCCGCCTTGTGTTCGCGCCCAGCCTACGATCCAACCCAACAGAAAAGCGCGATCGGACAGCGAACCTGGACTACGCCGCCGGGTTGTACCCCCACAGGGTAATACGAACAGAGAGGCTCGCATGAAGGTAGTGAGAACCGCACTCGTTGCCACGGCACTCATGGCTTCCGGCGCGACACCGTTGCTCGCCCAAGGCGGCCAGGGCGGGTCCATGTCGGGCATGGACATGAAGAACATGGGCCCTCTGCAGAAGGCCTCCATGGAAGCCATGGACAAGATGAACAAGGCGATGATGCAAGGCATGATGGACCCCGATCCGGACTTGGCCTGGATGAAGGGCATGGCGGCACACCACCAGGGCGCGGTCGACATGTCCGAGGCCGCCATCAAGCATTCAAAGGACGAGACGGTGGTGAAGGAAGCCCGGAAGACGAAGGAGGAAAACGAAAAGAGCCTGCGCGAGATCCAGGCCAAGATCCGGAAGGAGAAGTAGATCTTCCACCCCTGGCCTCGCTGCGGACCGCCGACGGGTCAGGGCAACGACTCGACGGCTCGGCGACGCCTTGTCTGGCGGGCCCGCTAGCTACGGTCCCGGCCAGGCTCTCCGCGGGCCGGAATCACCGCCGTCCGGGTCGTCGGGGTCAGGCTGGCCGAACAACTTCTCCCCGTCGCCGAAAGCGGACACGGCCACGGCCGGAGGAGGGAGCGTCCAGCCGACGTCAGAGGATCCTGTTGGCGCTCCCCCCTGCATAAGGGACACCTGCTGTCCGTGAACTCAGGCGCGCAGGCCAAGTGCCGCGCTTGCATCGTCCGGAAGTTCGGCGGCGAGGTTGCGCCGCGGCTGCGCCGGTGCCACCGGCCGATGTCGAGACAGTCCGGTTCTGTCTCGCCCACGAATGGCGGTTCGCCCAGGATCTGTTCCGCGCCATCCCGATGAGCTGTCCCGGCCCCGAGCCCAGGATCGGTTCGGCTTGGGTTTTCCGGGCCACGTCGGGCAAGCGCGGCGGCAGCCTGCCCGCTGAGAGCCGGGTTCCGCGCGGGTGGCGGCAGGCCGCGACGCCGTCCATCTCGTCGTGTCGTCCGACCGCTGCGGTCAGGCTGCGACCGGGCCGGGCGCAGACCGGGCCCGGAGCCGCTGGGACACCGCAATGCCGGGCTGGTCTCCCCGGGGCGCGGCCCCGGGGTCTTGGCCCGACCGCAGTTCGAGATTCGAACGGTCTGCAACCTTTTCCGCGTCGGCCCCGAACTCTTCCAAGAAGCCGCCAGCTTCTTGAGAAGAGGGAAACGTAGCCATGAACCGAGCTGTCCATGCCGCCCTTCTGGGCGCCGCCTTGATGGCCTGGATGCCGGGTAACGCCCTTGCCGGCGCCTGGGACAACGTCCCCCCTGCTTGGCGCAACGAACGGTATCAGAAATTGCGTCCCGCATTCCGCTCGCTCGACGACGGCCTGACGACCGGTTCGATCCGGCGCGCGCCCCAACGCCCCGTCACCGAGCGCCCCGAGCCGGCCGGCGCTCGGCGGTGAGACGAGGCCGCGCGGTCCGTGGTGCACCCTGGCGCGGCACCGAGGACAGGATCAGGTCGCATCGCGACCATCTCGGACCCGGCACCCGGGAGGCCGAGGGGGCGGGCGTCCTAGCCTCACGGGCCGGCGCCCTCTTGCCCCGGTCAGGACTGACATCGAGGCCCCGCCCAAAGCTCGGAAGGCAAGACCGGCGTCACGGGCGCCTGGGGAGATCCGCATCGTCGCGAGCCGGCCTAGGCCGCAGGCAATCGCACCCTACGCAGAGACGCCCAAGTCACGAGCCTCCAGAAGCCCGCCGGCACGATCTCGACACCTCTCGGCCGCCGCGCGCCGGCAGCTCACCGCCTGCGGCATCGACTATTTCTTCGCCAATGGCGGCACGGATTTCCCGCCGATCGCCGAGGCCTTCGCGCGCGCGGAGGCCAC
>NZ_CABFPH010000097.1 GCF_902141845.1 Methylobacterium symbioticum
GCCCGGGCCGCGCCGGGTCAGGTCGCTGGCGACCGGGGCGAGGCGGGCGAGGGCCCGGGCGCCGCGGGCGGCGGCCGTCTCGGCGGCCTCCAGCATCAGGAAGGCGGCGCAGCTGCCGAGGATGAAGCCCGGCGCGTCCGCCCGCTCGAAGACCGGCGCGTAGGCGCCGCGACGCAGGTAGCCGCCCATCTCGTGGATCACGAGCACGTCGGGCCGCTCGGCATTGTAGGAGCCGCCGACCAGCACCGCGTCGATCTGGCCGGAGGCCACCCGCGCGGCGCCGATGCGCAGCGCGTCCGTGCCCGCCGCCTCCTCGCCCATGAAGGTGCGCGAGGCGCCGGTGACCCCGTGCACGATGGCGATGTTGCCGGCGAGCAGGTTGGAGAGCTGGGCCAGGAACAGGGTCGGGCGCAGGTCGTTCTGCAGCCGCTCGTTCAGATAGGGGCCGGCCTCGCCCGCCCCGCGCAAGCCGGTCAGGATCGCGCCGTCCACGGCATAGTCGCGCTCGCCGCCGCCGGCCGAGACCACGAGGTGCAGGCCCTGCTTGAAGGCCGCATCGTCCTTCACCCCCGCCGCGTCGAGGGCGAGCCCCGCCGCGTAGACGCCGAGGCGCTGCCACGGCTCCATCTGCCGCTGATCGGACTTCTTGGGGATCTGCCCGTCCCAGGCCAGGGTCGGCGCGGGATGGACGGGATAGGGCGCGAAGCGCTCCGCATCGGTCGGCGGGGCGCCCCCTGCCTCGTAGGCGGCGAGATGGGGCGCGACCCCCTCGCCGGCGCAGGAGACGAGGCCGAGGCCCGTGACGACGACGTCCCGGCTCACGCGGCGGCTCCGTCGAGAAGCCCGATGCTGCGGGCGCGCGCGCGCATCGGCGCGTCGAGCCCGTTCGGGAAGGGCATGGTGCGGAAGCGCAACTCCGCGTCGGCCAGCGCCTTGCCCTCGACCCGGATCGCCGCCTTGGTCACGGCGTAGCCCGAGCCGTCATGCACGAGGCTCGCCTCCACGTTCAACTCGGCCCCGGGGCCGACGAAGTTGCGGAAGCGCGCCTTGTCCACCGCCATCAGGAACGGCATCGACGCGAAATCGAGATGGGCGAGGATCAGGTAGCCGGAGGCCTGCGCCATGGTCTCGGTGAGCAGGACGCCCGGCACCAGCGGATAGCCGGGAAAATGGCCCTCGAAGACCGGGCTCTCCTGCGGCACCCGGGCCAGCGCCTCGATTCGTCCCGCCGCCCGGTCCAGGTGCCGGACGGAATCGATCATCTCGAAATATTCGAGGCGCATGGCAGGACTTCTGGCAGGGAGGGTCGGCCGGGGCTCAGGCCTTGGCGGCCTTCTCGGCCACCAGGGCGTCGATGCGGGCGCAGAGGTTCTTCAGCACGAAGTACTCCTCGGCCGGGACCTTGCCCTCGTTGACCTCCTGGGTCCAGCGCTCCAGCGGCAGCTTGATGCCGAAGGCCTTGTCCACCGCGAAGGCGATGTCGAGGAAGGCGAGGCTGTCGATGCCGAGATCGTCGATGGCGTGGCTCTCGGGCGTGATCTTCTCGCGCGGGATGTCGGCGGTCTCGGCTATGATGTCGGCCACGCGCTCGAAGGTGGCCGTGCTGCCGGTTTGAGGCTCAGACATGCGTTCTCGCCGATTCTCATCGTTCTGACGCCGCGACGGGTCAGGCATGGCGCTAGGCGCCGGGGCCGGCGCCCCCGGCCGGGCGAGCCGTCGCGGTGCAGGGCCTCGCGGGAGGGCCCTTCGGATGGGCGCGACCTCTACACGAGGGGGTCCGGACGGGCAACCGTGTCGGTTTCGTGAAGAGGGGATCGGCGCTCCCCGCTCTCCCTGCCATTCCAGGCGGCCAGGGAGCATCCTAGATGAGCGGTCGTTGCGTGCGCCTCACGCGACGACCGACACCGGAAGGCCTCTCCCCGGCCACGACGGTGCAGCGGGCGTTGTGTGGTTGTGTCAGAGACGCTCAGTGGAGGCGAATCCCGTGGATCTCGTACGGCGCGACATGGCCGAGCCGGGCCTGCCGGTGGAACGGGATCCGGGTCCGGCCGCCCCGACCGAGAGCCCGCGCGCGCAGGGGGCTGCCCGCATCGCCCTGGTCATGGCTCTGACGGCTCTCGGCCTGTGGATCCTGCGCGAGTTCCTGCCGGCTCTGGCCTGGGCGGTGGTCCTGGCGATCGCGCTCGGCCCCCTCTACGACCGCGCCGAGCGCCGCCTGCCGCGCGACCGGCACAACCTGCTTCTTCCCGGCCTCGCCACCCTGCTGGTGGCGCTGGTCTTCCTGGCACCCCTCGTCGTCCTCGCCGTGCAGGCGGCGCGTGAGGCGCACGACGTGATCGCCTTCACCCGCACCGCCCAGCGCGAGGGCATCCCGGCCCCGGACGTCCTGGCCCACCTGCCCTTCGGCGCCGCGCAGGCGCAGGCTTGGTGGACAGACACGCTCGGCCATCCTGAGGCGGCCTCGGACCTGCTCCACCGCTTCGACACCGGGCGTGCCGCCGGGCTGTCGCGCAATCTCGGCCGGGAGGTGGTGCACCGCGCCGTCCTGTTCGGCTTCAGCCTCGTCGCCCTGTTCTTCCTGTTCCGCGACCGCGACGTGGTGCGGAGACAGGCGCTCACCGCCTGCAACCGCCTGTTCGGGCCGCGCGGCGAGCGGGTCGGCCGCCAGATGGTGGCCTCGGTCCACGGCACCGTGGACGGGCTGGTCCTGGTCGGCCTCGGCGAGGGCGTGCTGCTCGGGCTCGTCTATTATTTCGCAGGCGTGCCCCATCCGGTCCTGTTCGGAGCCTTCACGGCGGTCGCCGCGATGATCCCGTTCGGCGCGCCCGTCGCCTTCGGCCTCGCGGCCCTGCTCGTCCTGGCCCAGGGCCAGACGGTGGCGGCCTTGGTGATCGTCGGGGCAGGCCTGGTCGTGACCTTCGTGGCCGACCACTTCGTCCGTCCCGTGCTCATCGGCGGCACCACCAAGCTGCCCTTCCTCTGGGTGCTGCTCGGTATCCTCGGTGGCGTCGAGAGCTTCGGGCTGCTCGGCCTCTTCGTCGGGCCCGCGGTGATGGCGGCGCTGGTGCTGCTGTGGCGGGACTTCACGAATGGGCCCGAGCGGGTGGGATAGGCGCCGCCTGAGACCGTCCGAGCCGGCCCGTGCCTACACCCGGTACTTGCCGTTCCGCTTCACCAGGACCCGGGTGCCCACGGGCACGCGCTCGAAGAGATCGACGATGTCCTCGTTGAGCATGCGGACGCAGCCCGAGGACATCTGCTCGCCGATGCTCCAGGGCTCGTTGGTGCCGTGGATGCGGAAGAGGATGTCGCGGTTGCCCTGGTAGAGATAGAGCGCCCGCGCGCCGAGGGGGTTGTCGACGCCGCCCTTGCGGGTGCGCGGCAGGTCCGGATTCAGCGAGACCATGGTCGTGGTCGGGCTCCAGTCCGGCCAGACGCCCTTGCGCCCGACCCGGGCCTCGCCCTTCCAGGAGAAGCCGAGCTTGCCCACGCCGACGCCGTAGCGGATCGCGCTGCCCTCGGCCTGGACCAGGGTGAGCTGGCGCTCGTCGATGTCGACCACGATGGTGCCGGGCTTCTCGGGCCCGGTATAGCTCACGACCTGCCGGCGATACTTCGGATCCAGCCGGCCGGTATCGACCAGGGGCACGTCGTAGGGCTTGTCGGGCTTCGTGCCGATGTACCAGGCCGCCTCGTCGTCGGCCGCCGACACCTGCACGGGACCGCGGCTCTGCTGGCAGGCCGCGAGCGGCACGACGGCGAGGGCGGCGAGGAGGGTGCGGCGGGTTGGCATCAAGGAGTCCCTGGGGCTGGTCTCGTCCTTCGCGCATCGTCCGCGGACCGGCTCCGGCCCGCCCGGACGGCGCGTCAAGGGTCCTGACTAGCCTCTGGCTCCCGCCCGCGATGTAGCTTTTGGGCCGCAGGCTCCGGTGAAGCGCCGGGGCCACCTTGGCCGCGCCGTGTCGGCCTGCATGCCCTATCTCCTCCGGACGGAAGGAGCCGGAGAGCCGCCATGCCCGATGTCGAGACCCTGCCAGAGGGAGAGCCCGCCCAGACCGTGACCGAGATCCCGACCCGGCCCGCGATCCATCTCGATCATTGCGTGATCCACGTCACCGATTGGGCGCGCGCCACCGCCTTCTACCGGGACGTGCTCGGGGCGGAGGTGGTCGAGCGCGGCGCGGCCGTGGCCTTCCGCTTCGGCGGCGTGCAGCTCAATTGTCACGGACCGGGCGTGGTCGCCGAACCCCTCGCCGCCAAGCCCGTGAGCCCGGGCGGCAGCGATCTCTGCTTCCGCTGGCCCGGCACCCTGGAGGAGGCGATGGCGCATCTCGCCCGCCACGGCGTGACGGTGGAGCGCGGGCCGGTGGAGCGCAACGGCGCGGCGGGTCCCGGCATCAGCGTCTATTTCCGCGATCCCGACGGATCGCTGATGGAGTTCATCATCTATGGCGCCGCCTGAGGCGCGGCGCGCCTCAGGCGCGGCTCTGGACGAGCGCCTGGTTCGTCTGCTCGAGGCGCAGGGCCAGCTCGCGCATCACCGCGATGCTGATCTGCGGGAACTGGGCGAGCAGTTCGAGGAAGACGCCGCGGTCGATGCGCAGCGCCGTGGTCGGCCCCTCGGCCGTGACGGTGGCCGAGCGGGGCTGGTCGGCGAGGATGCCCATCTCGCCCACCAGCGCGTTGGCGCCGAGGAGCGCCAGCCGGATCGGGCCCGCCGGTCCATCGAGGCTGACCGCCGCCTCGCCGTCCAGGATCAGGTAGGCGGCATCGGCCGGATCGCCGCGGGTGAAGAAGCGCTGCCCGGCCTCGAAATGCACCCGCTCGCTCGTGAAGGCGAGGAGCTTCAGCCGCGCCGGCTCGACCTCGCGGAACAGCGGCACCTGCCGCAGGGATGAGACCTCGGTGTCGAGGGTCATGGTGTCGCTCCGGGCGTTTCCTGCCGGTAGCCGCGCATCCATGCGGACGGGTCCGGATTTGTCCAGGGGGAGCGGTCCGGCTCCTGTGCAAGGGACGAGGTGGCGGATGCGCCATCGGCGCGCGACGGGCTTCGGCCTCGTGATCGGGCTCGCTCTCCTCTCGATCGGCCCGGCGGGGGCGCGGCTGAGTCAGGCGGACCTCGCGCGGGTCGCCGTCGCACCGCCACCGGATGCCCGCGCCCCCCTCGACCTCGTCTTCGCGGACGCCGCTGACGGGTCCCGCCGGACCCTGGCCGAGGCCGGGGCCGGGCGCCCGCTCCTGCTGCTCCCGGTGGACTATACCTGCCGCAACGTCTGCGATCCCATGCTGGCCCTGACCGCGGCGGCCCTGACCGCCACGGGGCTCGATCCGGACCGGGACTACGCATTCCTCCTCGTCGGCCTCGACCCGCGCGACGGTCCGGAGTCCGCGCAGGCCCTGCTGAGGGCCGAGCCTGCCGGGGACGCCCGGCCGCGCGCGCTCGTCGGCGAGGCGGGCGCCGTGGCTGCCCTGACGGGCTCCCTCGGCTACCGCTTCGTGCCGGACCCCGATACGGACAGCATCGCCCATCCCGCCGCCGCGATCCTTCTCACGCCGGAGGGCCGGGTCGCCCGCGTGCTCGCGCCGCTGGCCCTGAACGGGCGGGATCTGCGTCTGGCCCTGGTGGAGGCGGGCGAGGGGCGCAGCGGCGGCCTCGCCGACCGGCTCGCCCTGCTATGCTACGGCTTCGATGCGGCCAAAGGCATCTATACGCCGCTGGTCCGGCGCATCCTGACCGGCGCCGCAGCGGCGACGGTCCTGGCCATCGCCCTGCTGATCCTCGTCCTCGGCCGGCGCGCGGGCCGAGCCTGAAGCGGCCCCGGCCGCAACCGTCTCACCGTCTCGTCACGAGCCCGATCTCGCCCTCTTCCGGAGGCCGGCGCTTGGCCGAGGCGTTCGGCTGCGGCGAGTCCTCCGGCTCGATCTCCGTCGTGGGCGTCCGGCTGTCCTCGGGGGCGGGCATCGGCGGCAGGGGCAACGCGTTCGGATGCTGGCCCCGATCCTCCGTCAACGCGCCTTTGGCCATCTCGCGGTTGGTCATCGGTTCGTCCCTGATCTCGTTACGGCCAAGCTTTCGCTGCGCCGCGGCACGCGCTCCGCATGCCATTCTCGGCCGATCAACCGACGAGGACCGTCACGGTTGCCGGCGATGGCACCAAATGCCTCAGGAGGAACCATCGGTTATTAGCGAAGGTTGTGTCGAAGTGAAGCGAAGCCTGAGGAGGAACTGATGGCATCGAGTGGCTCGACCTCGAAGCGAGGTTTTGCGTCCATGGATATCGAGCGGCAGCGCGAGATCGCGAGCAAGGGCGGACGCAGCGTTCCGGCCGAGAAGCGATCGTTCTCGCAGGATCGCGAGCTGGCCTCGTCGGCCGGCCGCAAGGGCGGTCAAGCCACCGGTACCGGTCGCGGCGGCGCAGAGTGACATCCATCGGCCGCGCGGCGCCTGCCTGAGGGTGGGCGCCGCGCCGGCGCCGCGAGATCACCCCATACGAAAGCGCCCTGCCTCGACAGCGGGGCGCTTTCGTATGGGGCCTTCAGGCGTTGACCAGATGCGACGAGGCCGCCCCGATCCTTGGATGGGGCGGCGATCCGGTCCGTGACAGATCGGTCTTGCCGTCTCAGGAAATGCAGCGCCCCGGGGTCATCCGGCGCGCCTCGGGGCCGACCAGCGCGCTGAGCGCCGTCTCGCAGCCCTCGCGCACGATGCGACGCGGCTGCCGCAGGGCAGGACGGTCGGCCGGTTCCAGGCCCTGCGTCGCGACCGGGGTCGAACGGCTCTCGATGCGCGGAACGCCCGCGACGCGGGTCGGATTGATCGCCAGCGAGGCCGGCCGCATGCCCGGAAGCGGCCGCGGCGCCGGCATGGAGGCGGGGGCCGCATGCGCGACAGGGGCGACCCAGCGGTCGGCGACGTCGCGGACCATCGGATGCACCATCAGGGTCAGGATCGCGGCCGGTGCACTCACGCCCAGAATGAAACCAGACCGAAGCATCGCAGCGACCTCCGAAGGAGAGCTTGACAGGTTGTCCTATCAACGCTTTCTCAGCGCGACGGTTCCACGACTGCCCCGCTTCGGAACACATCAGTATTCGTCGCGGATCTTCGCCGATGTGCGCGACGGCACCGGATTGTCCACAGCCGTCCAGATGTTGCCGATAAGGCACGGTCGCCGGGAAAAAGATTGCGTCCGGACGGAACCGGGCCTGCGGGCAACCCGTTTCTGATGCACCCGGCCACCTGGTCCTCCCCGCATTCCCCTTGTGCATCGGCCGGAACCTGATCACGGGCTGGAGCTTTCTCCGGCCCGTTTTTTCTGTCCGCAGGCCGGCGGAGACCCCTCGAAACGAAAAAGCCCCGGCGGAGCCGGGGCTTGCGTGCCGGATCGTCGCGGACCCGGCGAAGAGGCGGGCCGCACGCTCGGGCGGCCGCCTCAGGTCGACGGGCTCAAGCGGTCTTGGCCTCGCGCCGCCGGGCCGTCTGCTGGAAGAACAGCGCCTGGCTGATCACCGCCGAGACGTTGGCGGGCTGGAAGGGCTTGGCGATGAGGAAGGCAGGCTCGGGCCGCTCGCCGGTCAGGAACCGCTCCGGATACGCGGTGATGAAGATCACCGGCACCTCGAAGGTCTTCAGCAGGTCGTTGACCGCGTCGAGGCCGGACGAGCCGTCCGCGAGCTGGATGTCCGCCAGGATCAGGCCGGGGCGGCGACCGCCCTCGCCGGCGATCTTGATGGCCTCCGAGCGCGTGCGCGCCACGCCGATCACGTTGTGGCCGAGGCCCTCGACCAGCGCCTCGAGGTCCATCGCGATGAGCGGCTCGTCCTCGATGATCAGGATCTCGGTCGCCATATCCGCGGCGAGCTCCCGGCCGGCCTCGTCGACGAGGTCGCGCACCTCCGAGACATCGACGTCGAGGATGATGGCGGCATCTTCCTCGGAGAACCCTTCCAGGCAGGAGAGCAGGAAGGCCTGGCGCGGCAGCGGCGTGATCTGGCCGAGCCGCACCTCGGCCGGCAGATCGTGCTGGACCTGCTCGCTGCGGCCGTTGACCGAGAGCGAGTTCCAGATCCGCGTGAAGACACGGAACAGGTCGGCCTTCACGTTCGTGCTGCGCCCGAGGGTCTCGGGCTCGTTGACCAGCGTCTCCAAGGTCGCAGCGACGTAGGCGTCGCCCGCCACCTGGCTGCCCGTGAGCGCGCGTGCGTAGCGCCGGAGATAAGGCAGGTGCTGCACAACGAGTTGCGATGTGGACATTAGATCCCCTGTGGCTGCCGTGTTCTTGCGTGCCTTCCGCCCCAACGCGGGCGGCCCCGCTCCGTTCCGGCGACCCTGCCAGGAGTCGGAACCGAAGTTGGATCGCGGCGTTGCCGAGGCAGCCATGGCGTATGTCAAGCCGCAAGACAATGTGGCAGTCCGGTCTAACGGACCAGAGGGGCGTTGGTACATGAAGGATGAGGTGAAGGCCCTCCGGTCGGGAGGTGTGTCGGCGGACGGGGATATCCGGCCTGCCGAGACAGCGGATAGCCGCCCCTTGCCTGCCCAGCCCGGTACGACGCTCGACGATCTGACCCGCACCCGTCTCGGCACGCATCTGCGTGCCATGTACGACCAAGTGGTGCAGCAACCCGTCCCGGATCGTTTCCGCGACCTGATCGCCCGCCTCGAGGCGAGCGAGGATGGCTCTCAGCCTGCGTCGAACGAGGACGATCGCGACGGCAGGCTCGTCTGATTGCGCCGGGCAACGGCTGATTCACCGAAGCCGCGGCCTTCTGTTGATGGTCCGTAGGGCCGCCGCGCCCGCGGCGCGGCGGCCGGTCGTCACGTTACAGTGTCGGCGAGCGGCCACGCATCAGGCCGATCACGGCCGAGATGGCGAACAGGACGATCGCGACGAAGAAGACCAGCTTCGCGGCCTCCATCGCCGTGCCAGCGATGCCGCCGAAGCCGAGGAGAGCGGCCACCAGGGCCACCACGAGGAATGTTACGGCCCAACCGAGCATGTTCCTGTCCTTCGATAGTCTCGCCGCGGCTCAAGCCCGCGGCCTTCTGGTCATGAAAACGCCAAGGTTTGACTTCGGTTCCAGCGATCGAATGCAGTGGTCGGGCCGCGGATGAGGGAGGCCGCGGGATCGTGCGCAGGCTCAGTCCCGGCGCCGTCCCGACTGTCGCAGGCCCTCGCATCGGGCGCAGAATACGCCCATATTGGCTCCCGTGACGGGCGGAACGGAGGGCATATCGGCCGCGTTCGTCCCGTCGAGGAGCCATTTACGAGATCCGCGATGAGAAATGCCCGCGCGCTCGCCGAACGTCTTGCCGAGACCCTGTCCGACGCGCTCGTGCGTGCAGCCGAGATCGTGCTCGATGCCGTCCGGCCGCAGCCCCAGGCAAAGCTCGTCCCGGTGCGCGTCCGCAGCCGGCGGCGGTCGAACGGGCGCTGAGCCTCGCCACAGCCCGTCGCGGCGGGTTTCGACGGCGCGGCGCGTGATCCTTTTTGTTTCGGGCGCCATCCAGGGCCGCATAGCCAGAGCCTTGCACCGTTCCGGACGCGTTTGACCTGTCGCGGGGCGGCTCAAGAAGGTCTCCTCGCTTGAATTCTCGGCGAATGACGGCATCGCGCCGTTCTCGCGGCATGCCAGTCCGGACTTCAGTCGTTCTCCGGGCGCGTTCCACTCGGCACACGCGGTCTTGAACGCTGTCCCGAGCGCGCGCTGCATTTGCGACGGTGCGGGTGTTGTCCTCTTCCCCGTGCCGGCCCCGGCCGTGCCCGGTTTGTGCGGGTCGGCGCGATGGCGTAGTCCGCGCGGGGGGCGGATGAGAGGCAGCCGATGACGCAGGCGCGCGACGATGCGGACGAGGCCACCGGCCAGCCGGACTTCGATACGGCGATGCCGGAGCCGGGGCAGCTGGTACAGCTGACCCCCCTGGTGCGCCGCCGCGTGGCCGGCAACGCCTCGCCCTTCACCGCGAGCGGCACCTGCACTTACGTGGTCGGACGCGGCACGGTGGCGGTGATCGATCCGGGGCCGGAAGACGAGGCCCATGTCGCGGCGCTTCTCGGCGACCTCGCGGGCGAGCGGGTCAGCCATATCCTCGTCACCCATACCCACCGCGACCATTCACCGGGCGCGCGGTTGCTTTCCGCCCGCACCGGCGCGCCGATCCTCGGCTGCGGCCCGCACCGGGCCGCCCGGGCTCTGGCCGAGGGCGAGTTGCCCGCTCTCGACGCCAGCGCCGACCGCGCGCATGACCCGGAGCGGATCTTGAGCGACGGCGAGACCGTCTCGGGAGAGGGCTGGAGTCTCACGGCCGTCGAGACGCCCGGCCACACCATGAACCACCTCGCCTTCGCCCTGCCCGAGGAGAACGCCCTGTTCTCGGGCGATCACGTGATGGCGTGGTCCACCAGCATCGTCGCGCCGCCGGACGGGTCGATGCGGGCCTATATGGAAGCCCTGGAACGGGTGCGCGACCGGCCCGAGACGGTCTACTGGCCGGGCCATGGCGGCCCGGTGCGCGAGCCGCGCCGCTTCGTGCGGGCGCTCCTGCACCACCGCCGCCAGCGCGAGGCCGCCATCCGCGGCCGGATCCAGGCCGGCGACGGCGATATCCGCACCATCGTCGCGGCGATCTACCAGGGGCTCGACCCGCGGCTGACGGGGGCGGCGATGCTCTCGGTCTTCGCCCATGTGGAGGACTTGGTCGAGCGCGGGCTCGCGGCCTGCGATGGGCCGCCCCGGATCGAGGGACGCTATCGCCCCGGCCCGGACGGGCTCACCGCTTAGGCTTGGCCGGATCGGCGCCGGGCTTCGGCGTGGCCGCAGCCGCCGGCTTCTCCGCCGGCACGGCGATGCTGCCCGCCGCCGTCCACTGGCAGATGCTCGTGGTCTGCAGGCTCAGGCACTCGTAGGCGCGTCCGTCGAGGGCGACGTGGTCGCCGATCCCGGTGACGGCCTCGCGCGCCGTCACGGCGCAGCCGAGATGGTCGGCCTTCGGGTCGGCGAGCCGCGCGGCGGCACCCGCCGCATCCTTCGCCTGCCGAATCAGGAGGCGGTAATTCGCCAGCGAGGGGCAGGCGACCGTCGAGGACCCGGCGGGCCTGGCCGCCTTGGGCGTCTCGGCAAGGGCCGGGCCGGCGAGGAGAAGCAGCAGCAGGGAGGCGGCGCGCATGTCGCCATCCTAGCACGGTCCCTGTGTCGGCATCGCGGCGGCCCCGGCTCGAAACCGACCGGGCCTCCAGATCAGGCCGTGTAGATCTCCGGGTTCACCACGGTTGCCGGCCGCTCGCCGCGCAGGACCGCCAGCATCAGATCCGCCGCGCCGAGGCCCATGGTGCGCAGGCTCGTCGCGGTGGTGCCGGCGACGTGCGGCGTGAGGAGCAGGTTCGGGCAGGCGTACAGGCGGTGGCCGGCGGGCAGCGGCTGCATCGCGAACACGTCGAGGGCCGCGCCGCCGATCCGGCCCGCCTCCAGCGCGTCGGCGAGCGGCTCCGCCTCCACGATCGGGCCGCGCGCCACGTTGATCAGGACCGCGTCCCGCCGCATCCGGCCGATCAGGCCGGCGCCCACGAGGCCGCGGGTCTCGGGCGTCAGCGGGCAGGCGATCACCACGGCGTCGCTCTGCTCGAACAACGTCTCGATGGGAACCGGCTCGACCAGCCCGTCGCAGGTCCTGGGGCTGCGCGAGGTGCCGAGCACGCGCATGCCGAAGCCGGCCGTGGCAATGCGCGCCACGGCATGACCGATCTCGCCGAGGCCGAGGATCCCGAGGGTCGAGCCACCGATCTCGGCGCGATCATTCGCCTGCGTCTTGGCCGGCAGCCAGCCGGTCTCGCGCAAGGAGCGGTCGAGACGGCCGAGGCCGCGCCGGAGGTCGAGCAGGGCGGCGCAGACGTATTCGGCCACCGCCCGCGTGTTGCTGCCCGGCAGGTTCGCCACCGGAATGGAGCGGGCGGTCGCCGCCGCCAGCGGCACGAAATCGAGCCCGACCCCGTGCCGGACGAGACCGCGCAGGCCGGGCGCGTGGTCGAGGATGTCGTCGGGCAGTTGCGCGCGCACGATCAGGCCGTCCGCGTCCGCCGCCAGCCGGCGAAGGGTGTCGAACCCGGTATCGGGCGCGACGACCACGCGGGCATGGGCTTCGAGCCGTTCCACCGCCTCCGGATGGATCGGGTTCGTCAGAAGGACGAGAGGCAGGCCGTCCGCGGCGTCTGGCACGGATTTGCTCCGGGGTTGGGAACCGCCAACCCGTACGGCGTGGCTGAGGCGTCAGGGAAGGCCGGAACCGGAATACCCCCCTCCCATCCGGGTGGGGGGCCGGACGAGCGCGGGCGCGGAGGATGCGGAGGGGCCCGGCCAGCCCGTCCGCTCCCGCTCAGCGTCCCCGCGTCGAGCCCCGCGCGATCATCCGCCCACTCAGCATCACCTTGCGCACGGGCTGCTCGGGACTCTCGATCCGCTCGAAGAGCAGGCGCATTGCCTGCGCGCCGATCTCGGCCACCGGCTGCTCGATCACGGTGAGGCCGGGCTCGACGAGGTCGGTCCAGGGCTCGTTGTCGAAGCCGGCGAGCGCGAGATCCCGCGGTAGCGCGAGGCCGTGCGCGCGGGCCGCCCGCACGGCGCCCATCAGGATCAGGCCGTTCGAGAGGACGAGCGCCTCGGGCCGGTCCGTCTCGCCGAGCCAGCGCCCGGCCTCGGCCTCCGCGGCCTCCGCGTTGGGGGCGACGGTGCGGATCGCGGGCGTCAGGCCGTGGCGGGCGATTGCCGCCTCGTAGCCGGCGCGGCGCTCCCGGGCGGTGGAACTCGTCGAGCCGAACAGGCCGCCGATCCGCCGGTAGCCCTGCGCCACGAGGTGGTCCACCAGAGCAGCGCCCGCCGCCGGGTTGTCGAGCACGACGCTGTCATGGGTGCCGGCCGGCCCCGTGCGGTCGATCAGCACCACCGGGAAGCCGAGCGGCGTCTCCCGTAGCGAATCGGCCGTGGTCTGCGTCGGCGCGAAGATCACGCCGGTGACGCGCTCCTCTTCCATCAGGCGCAGATACATTGCCTCCCGCGCCGGATCCTCGTCGGTGTTGCAGAGGATCACCCGCATGCCCGAGGCGAAGGCGGCATCCTCCACGGCCCGGCTCACCGCCGTGAAGAACGGGTTGCGGATATCCGCCACGATCAGGCCGATCGTCTGGGCCGATTGCGAGCGCAGGCGCCGGGCCGAGAGGTTCGGCCGGTAGCCGGTGGCGCGCACCGCTGCCTCGACCTGCTCGCGCAGCGCGTCGCTCACCGGCCCGCGGCCGAGCGCCCGCGACACCGTCGCCGTCGAGACGCCCGCAGCGCGGGCCACGTCGCGGATGCCGACCGTCATGGCCGCGGAAACGTTTTCACGAACATGTCACCGGTTGTGCCATTGCTATGACGAGACAGCAAGAGCGCACCGCGGCCACCGGAGAGGTGGAGTTGACACAGTTTGTGAAAACGTTTTCAGTAATGGCAACAGCGAGCCGGCGAAGCAGCCGGACCCAGCCGGGAGGAGAGCACGCCATGCTCGCACCGACGCCGATCTTCACCCCGCGCCTGCTCGTGCGTCTCGCCGCCGCGCCCGCCTCGAAGGAGGACGCGATCCGCGAGGCCGCCCAGCTCCTCACCGCCGCCGGATGCATCGACGCCGCCTACGGCGCGAGCATGCTGCGCCGCGAGGACGTGTCGAACACCTATCTCGGCCACGGCGTCGTCATCCCGCACGGCATGGTCGATGACCGCCATCTGGTCCGCGAGAGCGGGCTCGCCGTGCTGCAGGTGCCCGGCGGCATCGAATGGCACGACGGCCAGATCGCCCATCTCGTCGTCGCCATCGCCGCCCAATCCGATACCCACATCACCGTGCTGCGCCGCCTCACCCGCCTGATCCAGGACGAGGCCCGGCTGGACCGGCTGCGCACCACCAGCCGCGAGGCCGACATCGCCGCGGCGCTGAACGAGGACGCCGCCTCCGCGGGGGCGGCCGGCCCGGCGACCGATCTGCGCCAGCGCTTCGAGTGGAGCGTCGACTACCCGACCGGGCTGCATGCCCGCCCGGCCGCCCACTGGGTCGAGGTCGCCAAGTCCTGCCCCGCCCGTATCCAGGTGCGGCACGGGTCTCAGGTCGCGGATGCGAAGAACCTGATCGCCCTCCTCCAGCTCGGCCTGCGCTGCGGCGACGCGGTGACGATCTCGGCCGAGGGCGACGACGAGGCCGGGGCGCTGGCGAAGATCTGCGCGGCGGTGACGGGTCTGAGCGCCGGCGAGAAGGCCGCCGCCCAGCGCGCCGCGGAGGCCGCGGCCAAGGCCACCGCCCCGGTCGCCGGCTGGAACCCGACAGGCGCCCCGACAATCGTGCCCGGCATCGGCGCGAGCCCCGGCATCGCCATCGGCCCGGTCCACGTGCTGGCGACCGCCGAGGTCGCGGTGCCGGACGAGCCGGAGCCCCTCACCTCCGGCGCCGACCGGCTGCACCGGGCGCTGCAGACCACCGCCGGCCAGCTCGCGGCGCTCGCCGACGACACAGAGCGGCGCCTCGGCAAGGCCGATGCCGGCATCTTCCGGGCGCAAGCCGAGCTCATCGCCGACACCGACCTGATCACGCTCGCCTGCCAGCTCATGGTCGAGGGCCACGGCGTCGCCTTCGCCTGGAACGCGGCGGTGGACCGGATGGCCGGCCAGCTCTCGGCCCTCGGCAATCCCGTCCTCGCCGGCCGCGCCGCGGACCTGCGCGACGTCGGCCGCCGCGTGCTCGCCCAGATCGACCCGGCCCTGACCAGCGGCCACGACCTGCCGGACGAGCCCTGCATCCTGATCGCCGCCGACCTCGCCCCCTCCGACACGGCCGGCCTCGACCCGACCCGGGTGATCGGGCTGGCGACCGCCCAGGGCGGCCCGACCTCGCACACCGCGATCCTGGCGCGCACGCTGGGCATCCCGGCGGTGGTCGCGGGCGGTCCCGGCCTGCTGGCGCTTCAGGACCGCGCCACCGCCATCCTCGACGGCAGCACGGGCCGCCTCTACCTCGACCCGAGCGAAGCCGACATCGCCTCGGCCGCCGCCTGGCGCGAGCGGCAGCACGAGCAGGCCGAGGCCGAGGCGCGCGAGCGGGCTCGCCCCGCCGAGACCCGCGACGGCCACCGCATCGCCATCGGCGCCAACGTCAACAATCCGGAGCAGGTCCCCTTCGCCCTCGACCAGGGCGCCGAGGGCGTCGGCCTGATGCGCACCGAGTTCCTGTTCCTGGAGCGCGGCGACACGCCCTCCGAGGACGACCAGTACGAGACCTATGCGGGGATGCTGAAGGCCCTCGCAGGCCGCCCGCTCATCGTGCGGACGCTCGACATCGGCGGCGACAAGCAGGTCGCGCACCTCCAGCTTCCGAGGGAGGAGAACCCCTTTCTCGGCGTGCGCGGCGCCCGCCTGCTGCTGCGCCGGCCCGACCTGATGGAGCCGCAGCTGCGTGCCCTCTACCGGGCCGCCAGGGACCATGTCCCGGCCGACGCGCCCAAGGGCAAGGACGCGCCCCTCGCGATCATGATGCCGATGATCACCTCCATTCCCGAGGTGCTGAAGCTTCGCGCGGTGGCGGAGCGGATCCGCGCCGAGATCGGCGCGCCGGAAGTGCCGCTCGGCATCATGATCGAGGTGCCTGCCGCCGCGATCCAGGCCGACGCGCTGGCCCGGCACTGCGACTTCTTCTCGATCGGCACCAACGACCTGACGCAGTACGCGCTCGCCATCGACCGGCAGAACACCGAGCTCGCGCCCGAGGCCGATTCCCTTCACCCGGCGGTGCTGCGCCTCATCCACATGGCCTGCGAGGGCGCCGCCCGCCACAAGCGCTTCGTGGGCGTCTGCGGCGGCATCGCGGGCGATCCCTTCGGGGCCTGCCTGCTCGCCGGCCTCGGCGTCCACGAGCTGTCGATGACCCCGCGCGACCTGCCCGGCGTCAAGGCACGGCTGCGGGGCTCGGATCTCGGCGCGCTGAAGGCGCTGGCGCTCCGCGCCTGCGAGCAGGAGGATGCGGCCGCCGTCCGCGCCCTCGACAGCGCGGGAGGTGCGGCGTGAGCCCGATCCTGACCCTCACCCTCAACCCGGCCATCGACCAGACCGTGGTGCTCGACGCGCTGGCACCGGGCCAGGTGCACCGGGCCCGCGCCGTGCACGCCCATGCTGGCGGCAAGGGCGTCAACGTCGCCTGCTGCCTGGCCGATTGGGGCCTGCCCGTCGCAGCCGCCGGCGTGCTGGGCTCGGATAACGCGGCGCCCTTCACCCAGGTCTTCACCGAGAAGGGCATCGACGACCGCTTCGTCTGGATCCCGGGCGAGACCCGGACCAACCTGAAGCTCCTCGACCGGCGCTCCGGCGACACCACCGACATCAATCTGCCGGGGCTCGCCGTGACCCCCGGCACGCTGGACGCTGCCCGCGCCGTTCTCCTCGATCTGGCGGAGGCGGGCTCCTTCGTGGTGCTGGCGGGCAGCCTGCCGGGCGGCCTGCCGCCCGAGACCTACCGTGACCTGACCCGGCGCCTGAAGGCCCGCGGCGCGCGCGTCGTCCTGGATGTCTCGGGCGGGCCGCTCTCCGCGTCCCTCGCCGCGGAGCCGGACGCCCTGCCCTATGCCGTGAAGCCGAACCGGCACGAGCTGGAGGAATGGGCTGGCCGCCCCCTCCCCGCCCTCGCCGACGTGCTCGATTCCGCCCGGGCCCTGCACGCCAGCGGCATTGCGCTGGTCGTGGTCTCGCTCGGGGCGGACGGCGCCCTGTTCGTCTCCGCGGACGGCGCGGTCCAGGCCAGCCCGCCCGCGACGCAGGTGACGAGCACGGTCGGGGCGGGCGACGCCCTGGTCGCCGGCCTCGTCGCCGGTCTTCAGGACGGGCTCGCCCTGGAGGACATGGCCCGGCGGGCGCTCGCCTTCGCCTCGGCCAAACTCACCCGCGAGGGCGCCAACCTGCCGCCCCGGGCGGAGGTGGAGGCCATCGCGGCGACCGTGCGGGTCGAGACGGTGGGATGAGGGGGACCCGCACCGTCTCTCCTCCGCTGAGGCCTGCCTGTTCACACCCCGCTTCGGGCGGGGCGCGGTTTCCCTCCCCCCTCTGCGGGAGAGGGAAGGCGGCCGCCGAACCGATGAACGACCCATAGACGCACACCGGAGGAAACCCATGGCCCAGCTTCTGGCCGTGGTCGGAGGCGGAGACCTCTCGACCCACGCCGTCCTCGCCCTCGAGGCACTCCGCAAGGCGGCCGGACGGCGCAACCAGCCGATCGCCCTGGAACTGCGCGGCGGCAACCCGCTGCCCGAAGCGGCGATCGCCGAAGGGCGCTCGGTGCTGCTCGTCGGGCAGGGCGATCTCGGCGAGGGCCGCTTCGGCGCGCTCGCCACGGTGCGCGCCGCGATCGAGGACGTGCTCGCCGATGCCGGCGCCGTCCTCGACCGGGCGCTCGCAGGAAGCACCGACGCCGCGCGCGCGCCGGCTTCCGCCTCCGCAGCGGCCAGCCCGAAGAGAATCGTGGCGGTCACCTCCTGCCCCACCGGCATCGCCCACACCTTCATGGCGGCCGAGGGCATCCAGGCGGCCGGCACGGCGCTCGGCCACGACGTGCGCGTGGAGACGCAAGGCTCGGTCGGCGCCCGCGATCCTCTCTCGGAGGCCGAGATCGCTGCCGCGGATCTCGTGCTGATCGCCGCCGACAAGGGCGTCGACCGGGCGCGCTTCGCGGGCAAGCGCGTCTACGCCACCACCACCAAGGCCGCCATCCGCGACGGCAAGGGCCTGATCGCCACCGCCCTCGCCGAGGCGCAGGTTCAGCCGGCCGAGGGGGCGGCCGCCGACGGGCCGGCCCGCCCCGCCGCGGCCGAGAAACAGGCCGGCGCCTACCGGCACCTGATGACCGGCGTCTCCTTCATGCTGCCTTTCGTGGTGGCGGGCGGCTTGCTCATCGCGATCGCCTTCGCGGTCGGCGGCATCGACGCAATGAGTCCGGGCAATGCCGGCACGCTCGGCTACGCGCTCGGCGAGATCGGCGCCAAGGCCGCCTTCGCGCTGATCGTCCCGGCGCTCGCCGGCTACATCGCCTACTCGATCGCCGACCGGCCCGGCATCGCGCCCGGCATGATCGGCGGCATGCTGGCGGCGAATCTCCAGGCGGGCTTCCTTGGGGGCATCGCGGCGGGCTTCATCGCCGGCTACACGGCGCGGTTCCTCAACCGGCATATCCGCCTGCACAAGAATCTGGAGGGGCTGAAGCCCGTCCTGATCCTGCCGCTGCTCGCCACCACGATCACCGGACTCCTGATGATCTACGTGGTCGGCGTGCCGGTGGCGGCGGTGCTCGCCGCGCTCACCGGCTGGCTCAAGGGCATGCAGGGGGCGAGCGCCCTGGTGCTCGGCCTGATCCTCGGCGGCATGATGGCCGTCGACATGGGCGGGCCGATCAACAAGGCCGCCTATGCCTCGGCCGCGGCGCTGCTCTCCTCCGGCGTCGACGCGCCGATGGCCGCGGTGATGCTCGGCGGCATGACGCCGCCGCTCGGGCTGGCGCTGGCCACCCGCCTGTTCCCGGGCCGCTTCACCGCACCGGAGCGCGAGGCGGGCGGTGCGGCGGCGGTGCTCGGCGCCGCCTTCATCACCGAGGGCGCCATCCCCTTCGCAGCCGCCGACCCGCTGCGGGTGATCCCCGCGATGGTCGCGGGCTCGGCGGTCGCCGGCGCCCTGGCGCTCAGCCTCGGCGTGACCCTGAAGGTGCCCCATGGCGGCCTGTTCGTCCTACCGATCCCGAACGCAGTCACGAACCTCACGGGAGCGGTGATCGCTCTCCTCGCCGGCACCGTGATCACGGCCCTGTTGGTGGGAATCCTCAAGAAGCGCGCCGCCTGATGCGGCATCGCCACAGGTCGAATGCAGATCTCAGGCCATGATTGGCCGTGTTAGATCTATCAATATTGTGTTCGTGAAACAGTTTCAGGGAAAATCTCTGTAACAGCTGTAACAGCCCGGCGCGAGATCGGGTCGTCCGCGTCAAGGAGAAGTCCTCGAACTGAGGCCGCGGGCCGGGGCGTGTCGCCCCGCCCCGGCCTCCCCGCAAAAGGCGTCCGTCCACCTCTCGA
>NZ_CABFPH010000098.1 GCF_902141845.1 Methylobacterium symbioticum
CATGCTGATCGTCGTCATCGATGACCCCTATGATCGGTTCCGATTCAACCATCAGGCATACGAGATGCCGGTCGGTGGGGGCATCCACCGCATCAGTTCGCGTGCGCGGACGCCGCCCGGTCCATGGCAAGCCTCCCGGATGAAGCCGGCCTATCGCCTGCCGCGGAAGCCGCCGCGGTAGCCGCCATAGGCGCGCCCGACGCCGACCCGACCGCCCGCGACGCGACCGCCATAAGCGCGGCCGCCATAGACGCGCCGGACATAGGCGCCGCGATACGCGTAGCCGCCGCGGTAGCCGTAGCCGCCGCGATAGCCATAGCCGCCGCGATAGCCGTAGGCGCCATAGGGCCGGTAATAGCCCGGCGCCGCGTAGGCATTCGGCCGGCAGGCCCCGTAGACGTTGCGGTGGAAACCGGGGCCGCAGCCCTGCGCGGCCAGCACCACCGCGGAGCCGATCATCCCTCTCTCGATCGGCCCGAGGCCCAGGACGGCACCCAGGAGGGTGCCCGCCATCACGATCGGTCTGAAGCGCTTCATGGTCTGCCTACCCTCGTGTCGCTCGGGCCCCCTGGAACACCCCCGTGCGGGGGACGACGTTGGCCTGTTCTGGGACGCGGCAGGCCGCCCTCAGAAGATCCACCGGAACGCCCGGCGGATCTGCCCGCGGCCGAGGCGCGCGCCCCGCAGGTGGCGGTACAGCATCCGGTCCATCGCATCCGCCGCCTGGCCGTACTCCGCGGCGCACTCGACCGCGCGCTCGCTCGGCAGGCTGGCGCGGTCCACGAGATAGGCGAAGGCGCGGCGGTCGGAGCCGTAGGCGAGGCACAGGAGGTTGTAGAGGCGCTGGGCGAACAGCCCGTGGGAATCGGCCAGGACTGCCTGCACCGCCGTCTCCTCGGCCGTGAAGCTCCTGAACAGATGCGCGCCCCCGTCGATCACGCGGCGCGCCTTGGCCGGCGGGAGCCGGAGGACGACCAGGGCGGCGAACTGGTCGGCCGCATCCTCCTCACGGCCCAGCACCGGGATGTCGAGGATGTCGAACAGGGCGTGGCCGACCTCGTGGAGGAAGACCTGCGCCAACCCGCCGAAGATGGCGGCCTGACGGGTCAGGCCGTCGGGCGTGACGGTGGAAGGCGCCCGCTCCCGCACGTCCCGGATGTAATCGTAACAGACGGTCACCGTCCGCTCGCGGGGCACGTACCACGCATTGGGCTCGCCGCCGCACCCGGCCATCCGCAGCGTCAGCGTTCGGGGCAGGCGGAGATCCGAGACGAGGTTTCGAAGCCCTTCGAGCACCCGGCGCTCCCTCACCTCACGGTAGATCTCCGAGGCGTCGCCCGGGCCCGGATCCTGGTAGACGGTCCGGACCTGCGGCCTCGCGCCCCTCTCCGCCCGGACCTCCATCGCGCAGAGGAGCCAGATCAGAAGCACGGCGGGACCGACATGGCGGCGCATCGGCATCGTCCGGCCCTCGAACATGGCCAAGCCGAGGCCGTGACAGCTACAGCAGCCGCGGGCGCACGCTTGTTCCGTTGGGACGGCACCTGCCGGGTCTCAGCCGGAAGCCGCAGCCGGACCGGCCGAACGGATCCGATCCTTGATCCAGATCAATTTCGATGATCGATGCGCACTCTAGCATCCTGCGTCGCAATGCTGCCGACCGGTTGTGCGACAGGGAATTGGTGGAGACAATCCTCAATACCGATTCAGTCTCGAATGGCGCCGCATGAGTATGAGCGTAAAATCTTAGCGAAGCAATATTCGTTTGAGACGGACGTTGCGGCGCTTAATATCATGCCTTATGATCGAATTCGAAAAGCGGTCGGGTGTAGGGTCGACGATACTTGGGGCAGGCCGCATTGGATCCGGCGTCGCATCCGGGATTCGAAGGCGTAGGCAGGCCAGGCCTCCGCTCGCCCACACACAAGGAACACAGTCGAATCCACTTGCAGTCCGAGATTTATAAGTCTTCGCCTGGAAGGATGAAGTCTCAGCAAGAACATTTACAAAAATCCGTCCCGCGTCGATTCTCTCATCGCAGATCCTGGATCTGCAGACGGGGTCTCACCTCATGCGCGATCCGGTCGATGATCGGCGGGCCGATGCCTGCCTGTGCGGGACGGACGGCACGAACCCCACGGATCTCATTCACGGCGCCGCCGTACGGGCGATCCGCGATCTCCTGCGGGAACGCGATGTCGAGCCGGACGAACTCATGGCTCTCGCCGGGCTGTCCGCCCCTGCGCCCGACGCTGCGGATGCCAGCTCGTTCGCCGCGCTCGGCCGGCTGACGGCGCTGTGCGCGGAGCGCACGCGCTGCCCGCATTTCGGGCTCATGGTCGGTCAGCGCACGACCCTCGCATCGTTCGGCCTCCTCGGTCTGCTGATGCGGCACTCCGAGACGATCGGCGACGCGCTGAGAGGTCTCGAGGCGCATCACGGCCTGCTCAACCGCGGCGCCGTGATCAGCCTGTCGACCAACGGCTCCCTGGCCCTGGTGTCCTACGCCCCCTATGAGCCCGACATCGCGGGGATCGGGCTGCATTGCGAGCGGGCGATCGCGGCCGTCACGCAGGCTCTGCGGGCCTTGGGCGATGCGAATTGGGCGCCCGATGAGGTCCTGCTGCCGCGCGTGCAGCCGACCGATCGGCAACCCTATGCCCAGTTCTTCCAGGCGCCGGTCCGCTTCGACCAGGAGATCGCGGCGCTCGTGGTCCCGGCGAGCCTTCTGCGACAACCGATTCGAGACGCGCACCCGCTGACGCGCATGAGCGTCGAGCGGCGCCTCCGGCAGATCGAGGCCTCCATCCTGCCGGACGCGGCGGATGATCTGCGCCGACGCCTGCGCGTGACGATGGCCGACCAGCACCTCAGCGCCGAACAGGTTGCCCGGGCCATGGCCATCCACCGGCGTACCCTGAGCCGGCGCCTGAAGGCGGAGGGCACGTCCTTCCGGCTGGTGGCGAGAGAGACCCGACTCGCCATCGCCGCGCAGCTGTTGGTCGATACCGATCTGAGCCTCGCGCAGATCTCCGCGGCTCTCGAGTTCTCCGAACCCTCCGCCTTTACCCACGCCTTCCGTCGCTGGACGGGCATGACGCCGAGCGTATGGCGCCAGGAAAGACGGACCCCGCAACAGACTGATCATAAGCATACGTCACTTAGCCAGGACGCATATAGTCAGGCTGAGGCAGATCCCTCGCATTCACGATCTGTAGCGACTGGCCGATGCTGGAAGGACGTGCATCAACAGCCGAGAACATAGCCGCCGCGGGCTTTCGCTTGATCAACGACGGCAGCAGTCCGACTGTCACCTCCGGCGCGCGGATCAAGATGCATTCACCCGCTAGAACGAGATCAATATATGCCTCTCGTTGTAGCCGCTTGCTCCCGGCTTCCAGATCCTTCATACGGCGAACCTGGTCGCTCTTCAGGCCGACGAAGTCACGCCACCACTGGGAATACGTCACTGAACTCACGCCGATGGCGGATGGCCTCGGAGAGGCTCTGGCCCTGTGAGATCAGCACATCCACGTGCCGTCGCTTGGCAACAATCGCCTCGGGCTCCGGGGGCTTGGCCATGCCACCCGCCCTCCTGGCTCGAAAGCCATACCCAAGGGCGGACCCCTGCGATGGAGGCGGATCGATCGGACCCAGTCCGAAACCAGAGTCCCCGAAACGACGAAGGCCACCCTCAGGCGGCCCATTGTAAATATCTGATCCGGCTGAGAATTTTATGGTCGGAGCGAGAGGATTCGAACCTCCGACCCCTAGTCCCCCAGACTAGTGCGCTAACCGGGCTGCGCTACGCTCCGACGCCCCGAAGGGCAGGCGGGGATTTAGCTTTTGGCTTCGGAACACGCAAGCCCCCGCCGGCCAAGAATGGCAGGAAAGCGCAGCGTATGGCAGCGGCGCGCACGGAAAGTCCCACGGAAGTCCCACGCCCCGTTCGCCCGACGGTCCGGGCTCGAAACGCGAAAGGCGCCCCCCCCGGCCGAAGCCAGGGGCACCTCAAGAGTCCGGTTCGGAGCTGGAGTCCGGTTCGGAGCTGGCGCGCTACGAGAATGTGCATGTGACGTCGACGCACCCGACCCGATTTTGTCTCACGCTCGACGTGCAACACGAACCACGACAGGTCCGCCGAGGCGGACATTCATACCGTGCAGCCAGGGCGTCCGACATCGGTTGTAACGCGGACATCGCCGCAGTGCCTGCAAGCGGAGGTTCGACACTGCGTCGATCTCGGCCCTGTACCGGCCTTCGCCAGCATCTCCGTCGCGGATATCGGCCTCAGCCGTGACGCAGGCGCCGCGCTTCCTCGCGGCCGCCTCCAGCCATCGTTTCAACAGGCCGGCCGCGCTGGCGCGCACCCTCTCTCGGTATTCAGCTCTGGTAGGGTCCGATCAAAATTGACCAACTCCAAATTTGCCGCCCGCTTGGCAGGGTAGCATGGCACATGGAATCAGATGGTACCTTCTACCTGGACGACGATTACTTCAACCGCCCAGCCGAGATGAAGCCCCTGCTTCACACGTGGTCGCTCGGTATCGAGGAGAAATTCGACCTCATCGCCTCGACCTTGATCATCGTGATCTTTGAATACGGCCGCCGATCACTCGCCATCTGCTTTGCGTTGTGCCTAGCCTCCTTCTTGGCGGAGTTGATGCTGACGACCCA
Organism: Methylobacterium symbioticum; assembly: GCF_902141845.1. Lineage (GTDB taxonomy): Bacteria > Pseudomonadota > Alphaproteobacteria > Rhizobiales > Beijerinckiaceae > Methylobacterium > Methylobacterium symbioticum. Next base: position 4,678 of record NZ_CABFPH010000098.1, read on the forward strand.
TCGGAGCGTGGCATTCCATCTCTTGCCGTCGCGCCTATGGGAGCTTCTGCTCGGGTCCTGCGTCGCCTTGGGCATGCGCGCGGGACGGGCATACCGCCTCAAACCGGTGTCCGCGAACCGGGCTGCGCTTCGCTTCCGACGCACCGGACGGCAGGCGGGGATGTCGACTCCTGCTCCGTGCGCAAGCCCCTCGCGCGCTGGAGCATGTTCCGCGGAAGTGGTCGCCGGTTCCGCGAAAGAAAATGCGCTCCGCTCAATCCGTTAGAGCATTCTCCGTGATCCTTGGATCACGGAGAATGCTCTGGGCCGGGCCCGCGTCGAGCAGGGGGGCGCCGGCCTGTCCTCTGGTCCTCGTCGGCGGCGGCAGGTAACCGGGGGCATTGCGCCGATCGACGGAGCCCGGATGGAACGCCCCCTCGCCTTCGACCTGACGCGGCTGGTGACGCGGCTGCGGCATGCGAGTCCTTCGGGGATCGACCGGGTCGACCTGGCCTATGCCCGGCGCGTGCTCGGAACCGCGGGTGATCGCTTCGGGGTGGTATCGACGGCGCTCGGCCCGCGCGTGCTCGACCGGGCGCGGGCGCTCGCCATCGTCGAGGCGGTGGCGGCGGGCTGGGTCGAGGACGGGGCGGCCGAAGCCGATCCCGTCTATCGCCGCCTCGCGGCCCAACTCGGGAGCGGGGTCGCGGGCGCGCCGCCGCCGGGCCCCGCGCCCTCGGCCGGGTCGCGCCGGGCGATCCAGGCGCGGGCGAGCGCCACGATCCTGCGGGCTGCGTCCATCGCGGCGCTGCCGCAGGGGAGCCTCTACCTGCACAGCTCGCATCTGCGCCTCGACAAGCCGGGCCGGTTCGACTGGCTCTACGACCGCCGCGACGTGCGCGCCGCCTTCTTCGTGCACGACCTCATCCCCATCACCCATCCCGAATACGGCCGCCCCGGCGAGGCCGAGCGCCATGCCGAGCGGATGCGCACGGTCGGCCGCCACGCGGCCGCGATCCTGGCGAACTCGGCCGACACCGCCGAGCGCACCGGCGCCCATCTCGCGCGCGACGGCGTCCGGCCGCCGCCGATGGCAATCGGCCATCTCGGCGTCGAGCCGGCCTTCGGGCGCGAGGGCACGCGCCTGGCTTGCGCGCACCCGACCTTCGTCGTCTGCGGCACGATCGAGCCGCGCAAGAACCACCTGCTCCTGCTCCACCTCTGGCGGGCCCTGGCCGAGCGGCTCGGGCCGGCGACGCCCCGCCTGGTCCTCGTGGGGCGGCGCGGCTGGGAGGCCGAGAACATCGTGGACATGCTGGAGCGCTGCGCAGCCATCCGCGCGCATGTCGTGGAGGTCTCCGGCCTCTCCACCCACGGCCTCGCCGCCCTGATGCGCGGCGCCACCGCCCTGCTGATGCCCTCCTTCGCCGAGGGCTACGGCATCCCCATCGTCGAGGCCGCCGCCTCCGGCCTGCCGGTGGTCGCCTCGGACATTCCCGTCCACCGGGAGATCGGCGCCGGCTTCTGCGACTTCCTCGACCCGCTCGACGGCACCGGCTGGATGCGGGCGGTGGAGGAGATCGCGGCCCCGGATTCGGGTCGGCGCGCCGCCCTCGCCCGCCGCCTCGACGGCTACCGCCCGCCCGACTGGACCGGCCATTTCGCCGCCGTCGAGCCGCTCCTGCAAAGCCTCTGAATCCGGGTGCCGAGCGGGATCATGCGACGCCTGCGCGGGCCCGCCTCGCCGGCGCCGCCCTGTAACCGGTGCGCCGCCGCGGCGAAGAGTCCGGGGCACGCATCGTTCGACCCGTCCGGCGGTTTCCCGCCGAGTCCCCGACAGCCCCCATAGATCATGCCCGCTTCCGCGCCCGCACGCCCGACATTGCCGCTGCCTTGGCTCGACCGCGCCGGCCGCCTCTCGCTGCTGAAGCTCTGCGTCTTCCTGCTGGTGCTGGCGCCGGGTCTCGACCTCGCCTGGGCCTACGCCCACGACGCGCTGGGCGCGAAGCCGATCACCACCCTCATCCACGCCACCGGCGAGTGGTCGATGCGGCTGCTCCTCGCGACGCTCGCGGTGACGCCGCTGCGGCGCGTCGCGAACTGGCCGAAGCTGATCAACCTGCGGCGCATGCTCGGACTGGCGGCGCTCGCCTACGCGCTGGCCCATCTCGCGCTCTACGTGGTGGACCAGAACTTCGATCTCGGGAAGGTCGTCTCGGAGATCGCGCTGCGCGTCTACCTGACCATCGGCTTCGTCGCGCTCGCCGGCCTCGTCGTGCTCGGCTGGACCTCCACCGACGCCGCGATCCGGCGGATGGGCCAGGCCTGGAACCGGCTGCACCGGATCGTCTACGGAATCGCGGCGCTGGGGCTGCTCCACTACTTCCTGCAGGCCAAGATCGACGTGACGAACCCGGTCTTCTGGACCGGGCTGTTCCTGCTGCTGATGGGCTGGCGCCTGATGCAGCGTCTGCGTGCGCCGACGCGGCCCTGGTCGCTGGCGCTGCTCGCGATCGGCACCGCGCTCCTCACCGCGCTCCTCGAGGCCGCGTGGTACGGCGTGAAGAGCGGCGTGCCGGCCAGCCTCGTGCTCGGCGCGAACCTCGATTTTTCCGGGCCGATCCGCCCGGCCTGGTGGGTGCTCGGGATCGGCCTGCTGCTGCCGCTCCTGAACCTCGTGCGCGGCACGCCGGAAGGCGGCCGGGCCGCGGCGGCGCGGCGCGCGCCTGGCCTTGTTCCCGCCCGCGCGATGGCGCAGAAACCCTGACCGCGGCCGCCCGGGCCGCACGGGGAATGCCCATGCGGAACACGGTCCTGGCCTGCGCGCTCCTGCTGTCGGGGCCCGCTGCGGCGGCCTGCACCGCGCCCGCGCCGCCCGTCGCGGAGCGCCCGGAGAAGCCACCGCTCCCGCAGAAGCCGGCCTGCCTCGACGCCAAGGGCGGCTGCCCCGGCTGGGAGGCCTATACCTACAACGACCAGATCAAGGCCTATAACCTGCAGGCTCAGGCCTTCCGCCCGCTGGCCGAGGCCTATCTGAAGAAGCTCAACGCCTACGTGAAGGCGGCCAACGACTACGCCCAGTGTGAGGTGAAGACGCTGCAGTAGCGCGGGCCTGTTCAAGGGTCTCCGCCGCGGTCGTCAGGCGCGCGTGGTGCGTTTCTCCTGGCTTGACCGGCCGATGAGCCGATGCGACAGCCCGGCAAACCGCAGCAGGATATCCGGATGACCGCTTCCCTCGACCTCCTCGTGCTCGGCAATGCCATCGTCGATCTGATCGCACGCACCGACGACGCCTTCCTGACGGCGCAGGACGTGACCAAGGGGGCGATGCAGCTGATCGACGAGCCGCGGGCCGAATCCCTGTTCGCCGCGATGGGACCGACGACCGTGGTCTCGGGCGGCTCGGGCGCGAACACCGCGGTCGGCGCGGCGATGCTGGGGGCGAAGACCGCCTTCATCGGCAAGGTCCGCGACGACGAGCTCGGCGGGCTCTACGCGCACGAGCTGAAGGCGGCCGGCGTCGCCTTCCCCGTCTCCGCCGCGACCGAGGGGCCGGCCACGGCGCGCTGCTTCGTGCTGGTGACGCCGGACGGCGAGCGCACCATGAACACCTATCTCGGCGCCTGCCAGGGCCTGTCGCCTGCGGATGTCGATCCGGCCGTGGTCGAGAGCGCCCGTGTCATCTATCTCGAAGGCTATCTCTGGGATCCGCCGGCGGCCAAGGAGGCCTTCCGCAAGGCGGTGAAGATCGCCCACGGCGCCGGCAACGCGGTGGCGCTGACCCTCTCCGACGCCTTCTGCGTCGGCCGCTACCGCGAGGAGTTCCTGGGGCTGATCCGCGACGGCAGCATCGACATCCTGTTCGCCAATATCGGCGAGCTGAAGAGCCTCTACGAGACCGAGGATGCCGAGGCCGCCGTGACGGCGCTGCGCGAGGAGCGCAACGGCCGCGGCATTCACCTGCTCGGCCTCGTCACCCGCTCCGAAGAGGGCGCGCTTGTGGTGAAGGGCGGCGAGGTCCGCGCCGTGCCCGCCACCCCGGTGGAGACCGTGATGGACACCACCGGCGCGGGCGACCTCTTCGCGGCGGGCTTCCTCGCCGGCCATGCCCGCGGCCTCGACAACGTCGCCTGCGCCCGGCTCGGCGTGCTGGCGGCGGGCCAGGTCATCCAGCATATCGGCGCCCGGCCGCAGGTCGACCTCGTCACCCTCGCCAAGAAGAAGGGGCTGCTCTGACGGGCCCCGGCCCTGACCGTTTCACGAGCCGCCGTTTTCCCTCACGGCCAGAGAAGAAGCGACGCTGCCGATCGAGGCGCGGGTCCCCTCTCCCGAACGGGAGAGGGCGCGCGTCGCGGTTTCCGAACCGATCCGGAAGCGGGGCTGCCCGCTCAGGGGCCCATCTCCCGATGGGAGGAGGAGCCCCAGCCTCTCACGGCCGCAGCAGCACCTTTCCCACCGCCTCGCGGCGCGTGAGGAGGCCCATCGCCTCCCCGTACTCCTCAAGCGGGTAGACTCCGTGCACCTTGGCGGTGAGCCGGCCCTCCGCCACCCAGGCGAGGAGCTGGCGCTGGTTCTCCTGATGCGCGTCCGGGTCCCGGTCGAGGAAGGCGCCCCAATGGACGCCCTGCACGTCGAGCTCCTTCAGGAGCATCAGGTTGAGGGGCAGGCGCGGGATCTCGCCCGCCGCGAATCCGACGACGAGGTAGCGCCCGCGCCAGCGCAGCGCCCGGAGCGCCGGCTCGGCGAAGGCGTCGCCCACCGCGTCGTAGACCACGTCGACCCCGCCGCCGGAGGCCTCGCGCAGGGCGTCCTTCAGGGTCGCCGGGTCGTAGACGAGGCCGATCTCGGCCCCGTGCGCCTTCGCCGCCGCGAGCTTGTCCTCGGAGGAGGCGCAGGCGATCACCCGCGCGCCCATGAGCCGGCCGAGCTCGACCGCGGCGAGGCCCACGCCGCCCGAGGCGCCGAGCACCGCGAGCCACTCGCCGGGCTGCACCCGGGCCCGGTTGCGCAGGGCATGGAGCGAGGTGCCGTAGGTGATGGTGAGCCCCGCCGCCTGCTCGTCCGAGACGCCGTCGGGCACCTTGGTGAGCTGGGCGGGCTCGGCCAGGACGAGGTCGCGGCAGGTGCCGAACTTGGCGTGGACGATCACCCGGTCGCCGACCGCGAACCCTGCGACGTCGGATCCCAGCGCCGCGATCGTGCCGCAGGCCTCGCCGCCCGGCGAGAACGGCAGGCCCGGCTTCACCTGATAGCGGCCGGCGATGATCAGCGTGTCGAAGAAATTGAGCGCGGCGACCTGCACCTGCACCAGAGCCTGGCCGGGCCCGGGCACCGGATCGGCCAGGGTCTCGACGGAGAGATCCTCGGGCTTCCCCAGCCTCGTGCACACAAGCGCCCGCATCGCGTCCTCCCGGTTGTCTTGAACCGGCGATGCCCGGAGCCGAGCCGGACCGCAAGGGCTCAGGGCCGCGCGTAGGTGCCGATCAGCAGCCCCTTGGCCAGCACGCGGCCGCGCATCGCCTCGATCAGGCCGCTGCGGCCGAGGCCGCCGGGCACGGCAAGGGCGGCCGAGAGCGCGTAGAGCTGGAAGCAGTAGCGATGCGTCCCGTGCCCGGACGGCGGGTCGGGCGGCAGCCAGCCCGTCTGAAGGACGCTGTTGCGCCCGAGCTCCCCACCCGACAGCGCCCCCTCGGCGACGGCGCCCGGCGCCGGGTCGATGTCGGGGGCGATCAGGTGAACCAGGGGCTGCGGCGTCGGGGCATCGGCATCCTCGACGAGGAGCGCGAGCCCGGCGGTGCCCACGGGCAGGCCGGCCCAGGCGAGCGGCGGCGCGACGCCCGCCCCGTCCGCCGTGAAGCGGGCCGGCATCGGCGCGCCGTCCGCGAAGGCGGGGCTCGTCAGCGCGATGCCCTCGGCCGTCCCGGCGAACGCGGACCGGTAGGCGATGGTCTCCAGGCCCGCGCGGAAGCCCGACAGGGCCTCGCCCACGGCGTGCGGCAGCTTTTCCAGCATCGGGGTCTCGGTCTCCGCATGACCGGGATCAACGGAGAGGGGATCATCCGGTTCAGGCCGGCCTCTCGGCCGCGACCATGTAGTTCACGCCGACGTCCCGGCTCGGGCGCCAGCCGTCGGTGAGGGGATTGTAGACCACGCCCGTGGTGTCGACCGGGCTCACGCCGCCGTCACGCAGCATCCGCTTCAGCTCGTCCGGGGTCAGGAACTTGTCCCAGTCATGCGTGCCCTTCGGCAGCCAGCCGAGCACGTATTCCGCCCCGACGATGGCGAGCGCGAAGGAGCGCAGGGTCCGGTTGATGGTGGCCGCGAACAGGAGGCCGCCGGGCTTCACCGCCGCGCAGGCCGCGCGCAGGAAGGCGGCCGGATCCGGCACGTGCTCGATCACCTCCATGGCGAGCACCACGTCGAAGCGGGCGCCCTCGCCCGCCACGGCCTCGATCGTGTCGGCGCGATAGGTCACCGGCACGCCCTCCGCCTCCGCATGGGCACGCGCCACCGCGAGGTTGCGGGCGGCGGGCTCGAGCCCCGTGACCTCGGCCCCGAGGCGGGCGAGCGGCTCGGACAGGATGCCGCCGCCGCAGCCGATATCGACCACGCTCAGGCCCTCGAGGGCGAAGGGGCGGTCGGGGTCGCGCCCGAAATGGCGGCAGGCCCTGTCGCGGATATAGGCGAGGCGCACCGGGTTGAAGCGGTGCAGCACCCGCATCGGCCCCGCCTCGTCCCACCACGTCGCCGCCAGCGCGTCGAAGCGCGCCACCTCCGCGGCGTCGACCCGACCCTGGTGCCCGTCCGTTCCCGTCTCGGCCATGCCCGACCCGTACTCCAGGTTTAGAGTGACTCCGGCCTGCCGGCCGGCGTGTTGACAGCCCCTGCCGCCGCTTGTACCCGCCCGAACCCGACCCGGTACAGACGCGGGACCTCGGGTCCGCGCCGCCGGGTCCGATTCTTTGCAGGACAACGCGGACGCGCCATGCCCCGTTTGGTGATGAAGTTCGGCGGCACGTCCGTCGCCAACGTGGACCGGATCCGCAACGTGGCCGCGCACGTGGCCCGCGAGGTCGCGGCCGGCTACGAGGTCGCGGTCGTGGTCTCGGCGATGTCGGGCAAGACCAACGAGCTGGTCGCCTGGGTGAAGGACGCCGACCCGCTCTACGCGGAAGCCGAGTACGACGCGGTCGTCGCCTCGGGCGAGCAGGTGACCTCGGGGCTGCTGGCGGTCGCCCTGCGCAAGATGGGCATCGCGGCCCGCTCCTGGCAGGGCTGGCAGATCCCGATCCTCACCTCGGACGCGCACGGCTCGGCCCGCATCGCGGAGATCGACGGCGCGCGGCTCGATGCCGGCTTCAAGCGCGGCGAGGTCGCGGTGATCGCGGGCTTCCAGGGCATGCATGCCGAGACCGGCCGGATCACGACCCTCGGCCGCGGCGGCTCGGACACCAGCGCGGTCGCGGTGGCCGCCGCCATCGGCGCCGAGCGCTGCGACATCTACACCGACGTGGACGGCGTCTACACCACCGACCCGCGTGTCGTGCCGAAGGCCAGGCGCATGGAGCGCGTGACCTTCGAGGAGATGCTGGAGATGGCCTCGCTCGGCGCCAAGGTGCTGCAGGTCCGCTCCGTGGAGCTCGCCATGGTGCACCGGGTGCCGACCACCGTGCGCTCCTCCTTCGATCCGCCGGACGCGGCCCGTCCCGGCACTCTCATCTGCGACGAGGACGACATCGTGGAACAGCAGATCATCACCGGGATCGCCTTCTCGCGGGACGAGGCGCAGATCACGCTCCGCGGCGTGAAGGACAGCCCCGGCGTCGCCGCGGCGATCTTCGGCCCGCTGGCGGATGCCAACATCAACGTCGACATGATCATCCAGACCGTGTCGGGCGACCAGTCGACCACCGACATGACCTTCACGGTCCCGGCGGCCGATTACGAGCGCACGCGCACCGTGCTGCAGGCGCAGGCCGAGACGATCGGCTTCGCCCAGATCGAGGGCGCCACCGACGTGGTGAAGGTCTCGGCGATCGGCGTCGGCATGCGCTCGCATGCGGGCGTGGCGGCCAAGGCCTTCCGGGCGCTGGCCCAAAAGGGAATCAACATCCGCGCCATCACCACCTCGGAGATCAAGTTCTCCGTCCTCATCGATGCGGCCTATACGGAGCTTGCCGTTCGCACGCTCCACTCGCTATACGGCCTCGATCAGGCCTGACTCTCGGGGAGGGCGCCAGGGGGCGGTGGCCATCTGGCGTCAAGGTTGCAGGACTGACCGACGCCGCACCGGCCCCTGACGCTGGAATGACGAGACCATGCCCGCTGCGCCCGGAGGCCCGCGCCTGCTGCTGCGCCGCCTTCGCGAAGCGATGGCGGAGCCGGTCAGCCCCCAGGCGCGCCTCGACCGCATCGTCGTCCTGATCGCGGCGAACGTCGTCGCCGAGGTCTGCTCGGTCTACGTCCTGCGCGACGACAACATCCTCGAGTTGTTCGCGACGGAGGGGCTGAACCGCGAGGCGGTCCATCTCACCCGCATGCGCGCGGACGAGGGCCTCGTCGGCCTGATCGCCAAGACGGCCGAGCCGCTGGCCCTCTCCGACGCGCAGCAGCACCCGGCCTTCTCCTACCGCCCGGAGACGGGCGAGGAGGCGTTCCACGCCTTCCTCGGCGTGCCGCTGCTGCGGGCCGGCAACACGCTCGGCGTGCTCACCGTCCAGAACAAGACCTACCGGGTCTATTCCGAGGAGGAGATCGAGGCGCTCCAGACCACCGCCATGGTGCTCTCGGAGATGATCGCCTCGGGCGAGCTGCAGGGGCTCGCCCCCGATGCCGGCACCGCGGCGCGGCGCGCCATCAGCGTGCGCGGCACCGTGCTCGCGGAGGGGATCGGGCTCGGCTACGTGGTGCTGCACGAGCCGCGCATCATCGTGAAGACCCTGATCGCCGAGAACAGCGAGCGCGAGATGGCGCGGCTGGAGACGGCGATCGAGAAGGTGCGCTCGGCGATCGACGCCCTGGTCGAGCGCGGCGACAAGATGGGCACGGCCGAGTCCCGCGAGGTGCTCGAGACCGTGCGCATGTTCGCCCACGACAAGGGCTGGCTGCGCCGGATGCGCGAGGCGGTGGGCTCCGGTCTCACCGCCGAGGCCGCGGTGGAGCGGGTCCAGTCCGACAACCGCGCCCGGATGGTGCGCCAGAGCGACCCCTATCTGCGCGACCGGCTGCACGATCTCGACGATCTCGCCAACCGCGTGATGCGCGAGCTCGTCGGCGACGAGGCCGTGGGCCTGCCCGGGATGCTGCCCGAGAACGCGATCCTGGTCGCCCGCTCCATGGGCCCGGCCGCGCTCCTCGACTACGAGCCCGGGCGCCTGCGCGGCCTCGTGCTGGAGGAAGGCGGGCCGACGAGCCACGTCGCCATCGTCGCCCGGGCGCTGGGCATCCCGGCGGTGAGCGAGATCGAGAACGCCGCCGCGCTCTGCGATTCCGGCGATGCCATCATCGTGGACGGCGTGGCGGGCGAGGTTCATGTCCGCCCGGGGCCCGAGGTCGAGGCCTCCTATGCCGAGATGGTGCGCCTGCGCGCCCGGCGCCAGGAGCAGTACCGGGCGCTCCGCGACGTGCCGGCGATCACCCGCGACGGGGTGCGCATCGGGCTCCACCTGAATGCGGGCCTCCTCGTCGATCTCGGCCATCTCAACGAGACGGGGGCGGAGGGCGTCGGCCTGTTCCGCACCGAGCTGCAATTCATGGTGGCGCAGCGCATGCCGTCGGCGGCCGAGCAGCAGGCGCTCTACCGGGCCGTGCTCACCGCCTCCGGCGACAAGCCCGTCACCATCCGGACCCTCGACATCGGCGGCGACAAGATCCTGCCCTACATGCCCAAGCTCGAGGAGGAGAACCCGGCGCTCGGCTGGCGGGCGATCCGGATCGGGCTCGACCGGCCGGCGCTCCTGCGCGTGCAGCTGCGCGCGCTGCTCAAGGCCTCGGACGGGCATCCGCTCAAGATCATGTTCCCGATGGTCGCGACGGTGGACGAGTTCGTGCGGGCGCGGGCCATCGTGGAGCGCGAGAAGGCGCATCTGCGCCGCCACGGCTACACCCTGCCGGCGGATTGCCAGCTCGGCGCCATGGTCGAGGTGCCCTCGCTCCTGTTCCAGATCGACGAGATCGCCCGTGAGGCCGATTTCCTCTCGGTCGGCTCGAACGACCTGATGCAGTTCCTGTTCGCGGTCGACCGCGAGAACCGGCGGGTGGCCGACCGCTTCGACCCGCTCTCGGTGGCCGCGATCCGCGCCTTCCGGCTGATCGCCGAGCGGGCGGCGGCGGCCGGCTGCCCGGTCACGGTCTGCGGCGAGATCGGCGGGCGCCCGCTCGACGCGATGGCCCTCGTCGGCATGGGCTTTCGCAACTTCTCGATGTCGCCGGCCGCGATCGGCCCGGTGAAGGCGATGGTGCTCTCCATCGAGGCCGCGGAGGTCGCCGCGCTGATCGAGACCGAGACCGCCCGGATGCATGACGGCGACAGCCTGCGACCGGTGCTCGCGGCCTTCGCGAAGGCACGCGGCGTGCCCATCTAGACTCCGTCGGTCCGGGGCGCGCCCGCGCCGGACCGGGCGAGGAACGCCGGCCGCACAGGGGCGGCATGCGGCGAAGCCCTTGCGCCGGAACACCTCTCGGAACACAGCACGGCGATGATCCCGATACCTCCCGAGCGCCTCGACGCGATCCTGACGCGCCACGACATCGTCACCGCGACGCTCGCCGCCGGCACCATCGAGTCCGAGACCGTGGTGCAGCTCTCGCGCGAGCTCTCCGATCTCGACCCCGTGGTCGCCGCCATCCATGCCTACCGCGCGGCTGCGGCCGATCTCGCCGGGATCGAGGCGATGATCGACGAGCCGGGCTCGGATCCCGAGATGCGGGCGCTCGCCGCCGAGGAGAAGCCGGAGGCGGAAGGCGCCCTGCTCCGGGCCCATCGCGAGCTCCAGCTCATGCTGCTGCCCAAGGACGCGGCCGACGAGAAGAGCGCGATCCTCGAGGTCCGCGCCGGCACTGGCGGCGACGAGGCGGCGCTCTTCGCGGGCGACCTGTTCCGCATGTACGCGAAATATGCCGAGTCGAAGGGCTGGCGCGTCGAGGTGATCTCGGAGAGCGAGGGCACGATGGGCGGCTACCGCGAGGTGGTCGCCGAGGTGAAGGGCCGCGGCGTGTTCGCCCGCCTCAAGTTCGAGAGCGGGGCCCACCGCGTCCAGCGCGTGCCCGAGACCGAGACCCAGGGGCGCATCCACACCTCCGCCGCCACCGTCGCGGTGCTGCCCGAGGCCGAGGAGGTCGACATCGCGGTCAACGAGGCCGACCTGAAGATCGACACCATGCGGGCGCAGGGCGCGGGCGGCCAGCACGTCAACAAGACGGAATCGGCGATCCGCATCACCCATATCCCGAGCGGGATCGTGGTCTTCGTCCAGGAGGAGCGCTCGCAGCACAAGAACCGGGCCCGCGCCATGGCGCTGCTGCGGTCCAGGCTCTACGACGCCGAGCGCTCGGCCAAGGATTCGGCCCGCGCCGCCGACCGCAAGGCGCAGGTCGGCTCGGGCGACCGCTCGGAGCGCATCCGCACCTACAATTTCCCGCAGGGGCGGGTCACCGACCACCGCATCAACCTGACGCTGTACAAGCTGGAGGAGGTGCTCGCCGGCCCCGCCCTCGACGACCTCGTCGACGCCCTGGTGACCGAGCATCAGGCGGAGCTGCTCGCCGCCGAGGGGATGGCGTGAACCGGGACGCCGCATCCCCTCCCCCCGCGCAGCTCGGGCCTGCCCGCGCTGCGCCCCCTCCCCCCTCTCCCGCAGAGGGGGGAGGGATCAGCGGCACCACATCCCGTCGCGCAGCCCTGCGCCATCTGACCGAAGCCCTCCAGGCCGCCGGCATCGACAACCCGGCGGGCGAGGCGCGCTTCCTGCTGCTCGACCTGCTCGGGCTGCAGAGTTTCGACCTCGTCGGCGGCGGCGGGGAAGCCATCGGCCCGGACGGCGCGGCCCGCCTCGCCGCGGCGCTCGACCGGCGCCGCGCGGGTGAGCCGGTGGCGCGCATCCTCGGCGCCTGGGAGTTCTGGGGCCTGCCGTTCCGCCTGTCGCCCGAGACCCTGGTGCCGCGCCCGGATACCGAGACCCTGGTGGAGGCGGCCCTGCGCCTGGTGCCGGACCGGGCCGCGCCGATCCGCATCCTCGACCTCGGCACCGGCAGCGGCTGCATCCTGGTGGCGCTGCTGAGCGAGCGCCCCGCCGCCTTCGGCGTCGGCCTCGACCGGTCCGAGGGGGCCCTGCGCACCGCCCGGGAGAACGCGTGGCGGAACGGCGTCGGCGCGCGCGCCGCCTTCCTCGCCGGCGATTGGTGCGATGCCGTGTCGGGGCCCCCTTTCGATCTCGTGGTGTCCAACCCACCTTATATTGCGAGCGGCGTGATCCCGGGTCTCGCCCGCGAGGTCCGGGCGCACGATCCGGCCGCCGCCCTCGATGGCGGCGCGGATGGCCTCGACGCCTATCGCCGCATCCTGGCCGGGCTCGGGCCGCATCTCGCGCCTGGCGCGCCGGTTCTGTTCGAGATCGGCTTCGATCAGGCGCCCGCCCTGCGGAGGCTGGGGCCGGAAGCGGGCTTCACCGTGCGTGAGGTCCGGCGCGACCTCGCCGGCCATGAACGCGTCACGATCCTAGTCCAGGACGGGGAGCCGTCCGGCGCGGCCGTCCATTCGGGGGAGAATGGAAAAATGCTTGTTGAGTTTCGCGATCGCCGCTAAAGTCGGCTTGCAGATCGCGAACGTTTCGTTAAGACGGACGTCCGTAGGATCGTCGGCGACCATTCCGCCGAGCTGTTCGCCGATCTCTACACCACCGGACAAGCACGTGATCGAGCCCGTGCAGTGGTCCGGTGCCACTCGAACCTGACAATCGAGCGGTGTTGCGACGCCGGCGACGGGCCCGGGCGATCGAGACAGGCAGGCGCAGTGCCCGGATCGTCGTGGCGCATCCTGCTGGAGCGGGCCGCCGGAGCAAGTCGGCCCCGGATCAGGCTCGACCGGCCAAAGCCGCAGACCAGACGCCTTTCGCGTGAACGAGGGTCATCTGAGACCGATGAGACCAAACCAGAATCGACGGATGCGCGGCCGCAACCGGCCGAAGGGACCTAACCCGCTAACCCGTTCATACGAATCCAACGGCCCCGACGTTAAGATCCGCGGCACCGCCCAGCACATCGCCGACAAGTACGCCCAGCTCGCGCGCGACGCGCTGGCGGCGGGCGACCCTGTCGCCGCCGAGAACTACTTCCAGCACGGCGAACACTATTTCCGCATCATTTCGAGCGCCCAGGATCAGAACCGGCCGCAGCCGGGTGCCGGCTATGCCCGCCAGCCCTTCGAGGACGAGATCGAGGACGGCGAGGACGAGGGTCAGGGCGCCGGCCCGAACGGCCAGGGCTACGGCGCCTACGGCGACGAGTACGATCCCGGCCAGCAGCCGCAGCCCTACGAGAGCCGCGGCGAGCAGGACGGCCGCCGCAACGACCGGCGCGACCGCTTCCAGAACCGGAACGACCGCCCCCGCTTCGACAACCAGGGCCGTCAGGACGGGCGCCAGGAGACCCGCCAGGACAGGTTCGAGGGCCGGCAGGATTACCAGCCGCGCCAGGATTACCGGTCCGACAACCGCCAGGAGCGGGGCGACTACCCGCGTCAGGATCGTCAGGACCGCGGCGACCGGCCGGAGCGCCAGGATCGCGCCGAGCGTCAAGATCGCGCCGAGCGCCAGGATCGCCCCGAGCGTCAGGACCGCGTCGAACGTCAGGACCGCACCGAGCGGGCCGAGCGTCCGGAGCGCCAGGATCGGTCCGAGCAGCCGCGCCAGGAGCGTTCGGAGCGCCAGGAGGGCAGCTTCCGCCGCGAGCGCCGTCGCGAGGAGCGCCAGCCCGTCGAGGAGGCTCCCGCCGGCCTTCCCGCCTTCCTGATGACGCCGCCGCGCCCGGTCCCCGCGCCCGAGCCCGCCGCCCCGGCCGAGCCGCCGCCCG
>NZ_CABFPH010000099.1 GCF_902141845.1 Methylobacterium symbioticum
GGCGATGGCCCGCGCCGCCTCCGGCAGCGCCAGCGCGAAGCCGAGGCGGAGGCCGGCGAGCCCGTAGGTCTTGCCGAAGGAGCGCAGCACCACGAGCCCCGGCACGAGATGGCCCCCGAGACTCTCGGCCGGCTCCAGGTCGCAGAAGGCCTCGTCCACCACGAGGAGGCCTCCCCGCCCGGCATTCTCCCGCGCCAGCGCGAGGAGATCGCCGGCCGCGTGGACGCGCCCGTCCGGGTTGTTCGGGTTGACGACGACGGCGACCCTCGCCCCGGCGGCCTCGGCGAGGCCGGCCACGGCGTGCACCGCGTGGCCGCCGCGCGCCCAGGCGGCCGCGTGCTCGGCATAGGTCGGACCGACCACGGCGACATCGGTCGGGGCCACGAGCCGCGGCAGGGTCTCGATGAGGATCTGCGTGCCGGGGGCGGCCACCACGCGGGCCGGATCGGCAACGCCGTAGGCCGCCGCCGCCGCGGCGCGCAGGGCCCGCTCGTCGGCGGATGCGGGCAGGCGCTGCCACAGGCTGGCGTCCGGGGCCGGCCAGGGATAGGGAACCGGATTGATCCCCGTCGAGAGGTCGATCCAGGGCTCGGGCGCGTCCGGGAACAGCGCGCGCGCGGCATCGAGGTCGCCGCCATGCGCCACGGGCGCGGCCTGGACCGGCGCGGCCTCGGAAATGCCGAACAGATGTCCTGGCTTGCGCTCGCTCATCCGCCCCTGACATTCGCCGTCCTCGCCCTCGCCCTCGCGATCGAGGCGGCCGCCGGCTATCCGGACGCGCTCTACAGGGCGCTCGGCCACCCTGTCACCTGGATCGGCCGGCTGATCGCGGCCCTCGACGCGGCGCTGAACCGGGGCTCCTTCGCCCGGCGCCGCGCCGGCGGCGTGCTGGCGGTGCTCGTCCTCCTCGCCGTGGTCGGGGCCGCGGCGCTGACGCTGACGGCGCTCGCCGGACTGGCGGGCCCCCTGGCCGGGCTCGTCCCGCTCGCCCTCCTCTGCGCCAGCCTGCCGGCGCAGAGGAGCCTGCACGACCACGTCGCCCGGGTCGCCGCGGCCTTGCGCGACGAGGGCCTGGAGGGGGGGCGCCGGGCGGTCTCGATGATCGTCGGCCGCGACCCCGCGACCCTCGACGAGGCGGCCGTCTGCCGCGCCGCCATCGAGAGCCTCGCCGAGAATTTCTCCGACGGCATCGTCGCACCGGCCGTCTGGATCGGGATCGGCGGCCTGCCCAGCGGCGCGCTCTACAAGGCGGTCAACACCGCCGACAGCATGATCGGCCACCGCACGCCGCGCCACGAGGCCTTCGGCTGGGCGGCGGCACGCCTCGACGACGTCGTGAACCTGCCGGCCTCGCGGCTCACCGCCGGGCTGATCGTGGCGGCGGCGGCCTTCCACGGCGCGCACGCGCCCCGCCGCGCGCTGGCCGCGATCCGTCGCGACGCGCGAAAGCATCGCTCGCCCAATGCCGGCTGGCCGGAGGCCGCCATGGCCGGGGCGCTCGGCCTCGCCCTTGCGGGCCCCCGGGTCTATGGCGGGCACGCGGGCGAGGATGCCTGGATGGGCGGCGGTCGGCCCGAGGCGGGCCCCACCGGTATCGAGCGGGCGCTCGCGCTCCACCGCACGGCCTGCGCCCTGCTCTGGGGCCTCGCCGCGGGCGCGGCGGCGCTGGGCCTCCTGCTCTGACGGCTCAGGCCGTGCGCGGGAGGACCGGCTCCGCCGGGGTGGCGCGGCGGGCGGCGTCGCGGCGGAGCGCGGTGAGGACGACGAACATCAGGCAGGCCCCGAGCGCCAGGGCGGCGGCGAGGAAGTACATCGGCGCGAGATTGCTGCCCGTCTGGTCGCGGATGAAGGGCACCGCGTTCTGCGCGACGAAGCCGCCGAGATTGCCCACCGAGTTGATCGCCGCGATGCCGGCCGCCGCGCTCGCTCCCTTCAGGAAGGTCGGCGGCAGGGACCAGAATACGGGCTGGGCCGAGAACACCCCGGCCGCCGCGACGCAGAGGCAGGCGAACTTCACCGCCGCGCCCGGCAGCACGACGCTGAGCACCAGCGCCAGAGCCGCGACGAGCCCCGGCACCACCACGTGCCAGATCTGGTCGCCCGTGCGCGCGGCGCGGCGGGGCACCCACCACAGGGCGAGCGCGGTGACGATCCAGGGGATGATGTTGATGAAGCCGTTGGCTGTGTTCGAGGCGCCGAAGCTCTTCACCACGGTGGGCAGCCAGTAGCTCAAGCCATAGGCCGCGAGCGGGAAGGCGACGTAGACCGAGGCGAGCATCCAGACGCGCCGGTCGAGCAGCGCGGCGAAGGGGTTGTGGTGCTCCACCTGGCCCCCGCTCTCGCGCTCGTGGGCGAGCTGCCGGGCGAGCCACGCCTTGCCCTCGGCCGTCAGCCAGGGCGCCCGCTCCGGGCCGTCCGGCAGGATGCGCAGCACCACGACCGTGAGGATCAGGGCCGGCAGCCCGGTCGCCACGAAGACCCATTGCCAGCCTTTCAGGCCGAAGAGCCCGTCGAGGTCGAGCAGGGCGCCGCCGATCGCCGCGCCCACCGCGTTGGCGAAGGCGCTCGCGATCATGAACCAGCCGATCATCCGGGCCCGGTGCGATTGCGGGAACCACAGGGTGAGCGCGAACAGCACCCCCGGAAAGAAGCCTGCCTCGGCCACGCCGAGCAGGAAGCGCAGCACGTAGAACATCGCCGTGTTCTGCGTGAAGCCCAGCAGCACCGTGATCAGGCCCCAGGTGAACATGATGCGGGCGAACCAGCGCCGCGCGCCGACCCGCTCCAGGATCACGTTGGCGGGCACCTCGAACAGGAAGTAGCCGAGGAAGAACAGCGACGCGCCGAGTCCGTAGACGCTCTCGCTCAAGCCCAGATCGCCGACCATCTGGAGCTTGGCGTAAGAAATGTTCTGCCGGTCGATATAGGCGATGAGGTACATCAGCCCGAGGAGCGGCATCAGCCGCAGGGTCACCGTGCGGACGGTGTCGTGCGCGAGGCGTGCGTCGACCTGAGGCGGGGGTGGCGTCATCGGGCTCCTCCTTCCGGCTCCCGCCCCTTCATGCGGGGGCGTGGAGATCCGAGTTAGGGCGAATGCGCGCTAGCGCGCCAGCGCCAGCAGCCTGTCGCAGTCGACATGGATCTCAAGGTGTCGCGCCAGCGCGTCGAGCGCCGCGTCGACGCCGGCCTCGTAGGAGGCCCCGTCCGAGGCCGCGCCGAGCCGGGCGAGCCAGGCGGCGCGCTGGCCGTCGTCGGCGAAGAGCCCGTGCAGATAGGTGCCGCAGACCCGCCCGTCGGCTGAGACCGCCCCGTCGAGGCGGCCGTCGGCGAGCCGCAGCAGCGGCCGGCCGGCATCGGGCCCCACGGTCTCGCCGATATGCATCTCGTAGCCGGTGAACGGCAGGCCGTCGGCGAGGCTGGTGCCGGTGACGGCGACCAGACGCTTCTCCGGCGTCATCACGGTCTCGACGTCGAGGAGGCCGAGCCCCGGCACGGTTCCGGGCGCGCCCTCGATCCCGTGCGGGTCGGAGAGGGTCCGCCCCAGCATCTGGTAGCCGCCGCACAGGCCGAGCACCCGGCCGCCGCGGCGCAGATGGGCGCGGATGTCGATGTCCCAGCCCTCCGCGCGGAGCGCCGCCAGATCGGGAATCGTGGTCTTCGAGCCCGGCAGCAGGACCAGCGCGGCGTCTCCCGGGATCGCCTCGCCGGAGCGCACCAGCACCACCTCGATGCCGGGCTCGGCCCGGAGCGGGTCGAGGTCGTCGAAATTGGCGATGCGCGGCAGCACCGGCACGGCGACCCGCACGCGGCCGCTGGAGCCGCCCGGAGCGGAGCCGGCCAGGCCCAGCACGTCCTCCGCCGGAAGGCGGGCGGCTTCGGCCAAGTGCGGGATCAGGCCCAGCGCCGGCCAGCCGGTGGCCTCCGCGATGCGGCCCATGCCCTCCGCGAACAGGCTCGGATCGCCGCGGAAGCGGTTGACGAGGAAGCCGCGGACCATCGCGGCATCCTCCGGATCGATCACGGCCTTCGTGCCGACGAGGCTCGCGATGACGCCGCCGCGATCGATGTCGCCGACGAGCACCACCGGCGTGCCGCTGGCGCGGGCAAAGCCCATATTCGCGATGTCGCCGGCGCGCAGATTCACCTCGGAGGCCGAGCCCGCGCCCTCGACCAGGACGAGATCGGCCTCGGAGCGCAGCCGCGCGAAGCTGTCGAGCACGGATTGCATCAGCCGCGGCTTCCAGGCCTGGTAGTCGCGCGCCTTCACGGTGGCGAGCATGCGGCCCTGCACCACGACCTGGGCGCCGACCTCGCTCTGCGGTTTCAGGAGCACCGGGTTCATGTGGACCGAGGGGGCGACCCCCGCCGCCCGCGCCTGGAGCGCCTGGGCGCGGCCGATCTCGCCGCCATCGGCGGTGACGGCGGCGTTGTTCGACATGTTCTGCGGCTTGAACGGGCGCACCCTGAGGCCGCGGCTCGCGAAGAGCCGGGCGAGGCCCGCGACGATCAGCGACTTGCCGACATCCGATCCGGTGCCCTGGATCATCAGGGCGCGGGTCATGCGCGGGCGCCCATCAGAACTCGATCCCCTCCTGGGCCTTCACGCCGGCGGCGAAGTGGTGCTTCACGCTGCCCATCTCGGTGACGAGGTCGGCGGCCTCGATCAGCGCCGGCTTGGCGTTGCGCCCGGTGACGACGACGTGGAGGTCCGGCCGGCGCGCCCGCAGCGTGGCCACCACCGCCTCGAGGTCGAGATAGTCGTAGCGGAGCGCGATGTTCAGCTCGTCGAGGACGATCAGGCGGATCCCGGGATCGGCCATCAGGGCCTCCGCCCGTTTCCAGGCGTGGCGGCAGGCGGCGATGTCGCGCGCCTTGTCCTGCGTCTCCCAGGTGAAGCCCTCGCCGAGCGTGTGCCAGGAGGCCTGAGGACCGAACACCTCGACGGCGCGGCGTTCGCCCGTGTCCCAGCCGCCCTTGATGAATTGCACGCAGGCGACGCGCCAGCCGCGCCCCAGCGCCCGCAGCATCAGGCCGAGCGCCGCCGTCGTCTTGCCCTTGCCCGGGCCGGTATGGACGATGAGCAGGCCCTTCTCGATCGTCTTGGCCGCGACCTCGGCGTCCTGCACCGCCTTGCGCTTGGCCATCTTGTCGCGGTGGCGCGCGGCCTCGTCGCCGGACTCCTCGGTCATGCCTGTCCTTTCACGATCATGGGCAGCCCCGCCACCATGAAGACGACGCGGTCGCAATCCTGCGCGAGCTGCTGGTGCAGGCGCCCCGCCGCGTCGCGGAAGCGCCGGGCGAGCGCGTTCTCCGGCACGATGCCGAGGCCGACCTCGTTGCCGACGAGCACCACCGGCCCCGGCGCCGCGCGGCAGGCTGCGCGCAGGGCCTCGGAGGCCGCCTCCACATCCGCCTCGGCCAGGATCAGGTTGGTGAGCCAGAGGGTCAGGCAATCGACGAGGACTGGCCCCGCCGCGGCAGCGACCGCCTCGGGCAGCGCCATCGGCACGTCCTGCGTGATCCAGCCGCCCGAGCGCCGCGCCCGGTGGTGCGCGATGCGCTCGACCATCTCCGCGTCGAAGGCCTGGGCGGTGGCGCAATAGGTCCAGGGTGCGGGCGCGGCCTCGACCAGCGCCTCGGCATAGGCGCTCTTGCCCGAGCGCGCGCCGCCGAGCACCAGGGTCATCCGGGATCCGGGCTGAAGCATGGGCCTCCTTTGCCCTGCGCCGTCGCTCCGGTCAAAGATAGAATTGACAACAGATTGTCATTTTAGCAATCTGTTGCCATGTCAGACGACTCAGCCATCCGGGCGACCACCGCGCTGATCCTGGAGATCTTCCGGGCGAACGGAGCGCTTCTCGCCGCCGGCGACCGTCTCGTGGGAGAGATCGGCCTCACGAGTGCCCGCTGGCAGGTCCTGGGCGCAGCGACCCTGGCGGCGGAGCCCCCGACGGTTGCCCGCATCGCCCGCGAGATGGGGCAGACCCGACAGGGCGTGCAACGCACCGTCAACGACCTCCTGAGGCTCGGGCTCGTGGAGCTTGCCGAGAATCCGCACCATCGGCGCGCGCGGCTCGTCACCCTGACCGAGGCCGGACGCTCGGCCTTCGCGGCGGCGAGCGCGCGCCAAGCCCCTTGGGCGGCAGCGATCGGCCGGGGTCTCGATCCCGGCACGCTCGACACGGCCCGCACCCTCCTGCGCACCCTGGGAGACCGGGCCACGAACGCGAGCAGGATGCCGGAGACCGAAGAGACGTGACGATGATCGCAGGGAAGCTCGCCCTCCTCGCCGCGGCAGCCTTCGCCGGGGCGGCGGTCTATGTCAGCTTGGTGGAGCAGCCGGCCCGCCTCCGGCTGGCCGACGGGCCGCTCCTCCAGCAATGGCAACCGAGCTATCGGCGCGCCACGCGGATGCAGGGCGCGCTCGCCCTGGTCGCCACCGCCCTCGGCCTCGGGGCATGGGGCGGCACCGGCGATGCGCGCTGGCTGGTCGGGAGCGCGCTCAGTCTCCTGAACTGGCCCTACACCCTGCTCGCGATCATGCCGACCAACCGCCTGCTGATGGCGATCCCGCCGCAGGAGGCGGACGCGCGCAGCCGCGACCTGATCCTGCGCTGGGGCCGCCTGCACGCGGTCCGATGCGGCCTCGGGCTCGGCGCCGCCGCGGCTTTCGTGTGGGCGCTCCCTGAGCGCGCCGAGCCGCGGAAGATCGAATAGTGCCCGCACGACGCGTTGTGCGCCCGTCCGCGACAGGCTATGAGCGATCCTGGACGGTGCCCCCTCCGGGGGTGAAAAGGGAATGCGGTGAGGGGAGACCCGACTCCGCGGCTGCCCCCGCAACTGTGAGCGGCGAGTTCCTGCCACCAGCCACCGGCACGATCCGGGAAGGCGGCAGGCGCGAGGATCCGCGAGCCAGGAGACCTGCCGTCCACCGGGAAGACCCTCGCAACGCCGCCGGTGGGGCGGCCGGAGATTTCGCCATGACGACCGCGATCCAGACCCTGTCCGGCACCCGCACGAACGAGCGCCTCTCGGCGATCGTGCTCGCGGCCTTCCTCGGCCTCGGCCTCGTGTTCTGCGCCGGCTTCGCGCCGGCCTCCGTGCTGCACAACGCGGCGCACGACTTCCGCCACACCCAGAACTTCCCCTGCCACTGACCGCCTGAAGCCACCCGCTTCATGATCAGCCGGCTCCTGTCGGCGGCGCTCGCCGCCGGCTTCCTCGCGGCCGTCGTCTCGACCGGCCTCCAGCTCTCGCTGACCTCGCCGCTCATCCTCGAAGCCGAGCGCTACGAGACCCCTGACGCGCAGGCGGCCATGACGCGATCGCCTGCCCTCCCGATCGTCCATGCCCACCTCCAGCTGGTCCATGGCGGCCACGATCACGGCGCGGCCCCGGACGCACCCCACGCCTGGCAGCCCGGCGAGGGCCTGCCGCGCATGGCCTTCACCGGCCTCGCGACGCTGATCGGCGGCGTGGGCTACGCGCTGCTGCTCGGCGCGGTGATGCTGGCGCTCGGCCGGGAGCCGACGCCGGAGCGGGCCCTCAGCTTCGCCATCGCCGGCTTCCTCAGCGTGGCGCTGGCGCCCGGCCTCGGGCTGCCGCCGGAACTGCCGGGCAGCGAGGCGGCGCCGCTCGCCGCCCGGCAGGCCTGGTGGCTGATGACCGCGGCGGCGACCGCCATGGGGCTCTACCTCATCGCGATCCGCCGCGCCGCGATCAGCATTGTCGGCGGCCTCGTCCTGATCGTCGCGCCGCACATCGTCGGCGCGCCGGAGGTGGCGGCCGCGAAATCCGAGCTGCCGGCCGGCCTCGCGGCCCAGTTCGCCGCCCGCTCGCTCGCGGTCGGGTTCGTGTTCTGGGCGGTGATCGGGCTGGCCTATGGCTGGGCTTGGCAGGTCTTCGGACGCGGGCGGGCGGCAAGCGGGCCGGCGCGTGCCTGAGACCGTCCTCTACGTCTGCACCACCTGCCGCGCGGCGGAGGATCCTCCCGACGCGCCCCGCGCCGGGGCGCGCCTGCTGGACGCCCTGCGTGCCGAGATCGCCGGGCGCCCGGAGACGGACCCGGCGGCGGCCCTGCGGGTCGAGGGGGTCGAGTGCCTCTCGGTCTGCAAGCGCCCCTGCACGGTGGCGGTGGCGAGCCCCGACCGCTGGACCTACGTCTACGGCGACCTCGACCCTGCGTCCTCCGCCCGCACCATCCTCGACGGCCTCGGCCGCTACGCCGCGACCCCGGACGGCCTCGTGCCCTGGCGCGAGCGGCCGGAGGCCTTCCGCAAGGGCGTCGTCGCCCGCATCCCCCCGTTTCCCGCATCCAGCGCGGGCTGAGAGGCTCAAGCCATGAGCATCGTCCAGAAGGTCCCCTGCACCATCGTCACCGGCTTCCTCGGGGCCGGCAAGACGACACTGGTGCGCCACGTGGTCGAGCATGCCGGCGGCCGCCGCCTGGCCATCCTGGTCAACGAGTTCGGCGATGTCGGCTTCGACAAGTCGTTCCTGGCCGCCTGCGGCGTCGAGGGCTGCACCGAGGACTCCATCGTCGAGCTGCCGAACGGCTGCATCTGCTGTACGGTCGCCGACGATTTCGTGCCGGCGCTGACCACACTGCTGGAGCGGCCCGAGCCGCCGGAGCACATCCTGATCGAGACCTCGGGCCTCGCCCTGCCCAAGCCCCTGGTCCAGGCCTTCCAGTGGCCGGCGATCCGCGGCCGCGTCACCGTGGACGGCGTCGTGGCGGTGGTGGACGGCCCGGCCGTCGCCTCGGGCGCCTTCGCCGAGGATCCGGAGGCCCTGGCGGCGCAACGCGCCGCCGACCAGGCCGTGGACCACGACAACCCTCTGGAGGAGGTGTTCGAGGACCAGCTCCTCTGCGCCGACCTGGTGGTGCTGAACAAGGCCGATCTGATCGACGCCGAGACCCGCGCCCGGGTGCGCGCCGAGGTGGAGGGACACCTGCCCCGCGCCGTGAAGGTGGTGGAGACCGAGAACGGCGCCATCGACCCGCGCGTGCTGCTCGGCCTCGGCGCGGCGGCCGAGGACGACCTCAACGCCCGCCCCTCCCACCACGGCGACGGCGAGGACCACGACCACGACGACTTCGAGACGGTCGCCCTGGCCGTCCGCCCGGCGGCGAGCCCGGCCGACCTCGCCGCGCGCGTCGAGAAGGCCGCCGAGACGGCGGGCGTGCTGCGCATCAAGGGCTTCGCCGAGGTCGAGGGCAAGCCGATGCGCCTCGTGGTGCAGGGGGTGGGCCGGCGCGTCGGCCATCATTTCGACCGGCCCTGGCGGGCGGGCGAGTCCCGCGACGGCACCCTCGTGGTGATCGGCCTGAAGGGCTTCGACAGGGACGCGGTCGCCGCCGCGCTCGCCGGTTAGGCGAAGAGCGGGCCCGGGTTTAGACTCGCGGCATGCACCTCGTCCGCATCGATACGGTCTCCCTCGACGAGGGCGAGGCGGCGGTGGATCTGGGCCAGGAGCCCGGGGACATCGTCGTCCTGTCCTTCACCGATTCCGACCTCGCCGGCATCGCCGAGGCCGCGGCGGCCGAGGGAGAGTCTCTGCCCGCCTTGCGCCTCGCCCGGCTGGCGCGCCTGCGCCACCCGCTCTCGGTCGACCTCTACGTCGAGAGCGTGGTCGCGCGGGCGAGGCTGGTGGTGATCCGCTGCCTCGGCGGGCTCGATTACTGGCGCTACGGCATCGAGCGCTGCGCGGAGGCCGCGCGGGCGAACGGCGTGCGCCTCGTCGTCCTGCCGGGCGACGACCGGCCCGACCCGCGGCTCTCCGCCTACGCCACGGCGCCGGAGCTCGCCCCCGTCCTCGACGCCTATTTCCGCGCGGGGGGCCGGGAGAACCTGCGCCAGATGCTGCGCCGGCTCGCGGCCGAGATCGGCCACGACCTCGCCTATGCCGAGCCCCGGCCGCTGCCGCGCGGCTTCCCGTGCTGTCCCGGTTGCGGGCCGGTGCCGCTGGAGCAGGCCCTCGCGGCAGGCGCCGCGACCGGACCGGCGCACGCCCTCGTCCTGATCTACCGCTCGGCGGCGCTCGGCGGCGACCTCGCCCCGGCCGCAGCGCTGACGGCGGCGCTCGCCGCCCGCGGGATCGGCACCCTGGTGGTGGCCGTCTCCAGCCTTAAGGACCCGGAGGCGGCGGAGGCCGTGCGCGCCGCGATCGCGGCGCGGCGTCCCGATCTGATCGTGGCCGCCACCGCCTTCGCCGCCCGCGACGATGCTGGCTTCGTCCTCGACGCGGCCGATTGCCCGGTCCTGCAGGCCTATACGGTGGGCTCGGCCCGGGAGGCCTGGGAGGCCTCGGCCCGGGGTCTCGGCGCCGCCGACCTCGCCATGCAGGTGGCGCTGCCCGAATTCGACGGGCGGCTCGCGGGCTTCCCGATCTCCTTCAAGGGGGAGGCGCCGGAGGTTGCGGGCTTTGCCGAGCGCCGGGCCGTGCCCTACGCCCCCGGCATCGCGGCACTGGCCGACCGGGCCGCCGCCTGGATCCGCCTCGCCCACTTGCGCCGGTCCGAGCGACGGGTGGCGCTGGTGCTCTCCGACTATCCCGCCCGCGGCGGCCGGGCCGGCTTCGCGGTCGGCCTCGACACGCCCGAGAGCGCCCGCGCCATCGCCGCGGACCTCGCCGCCGCCGGCTACGCTCTGGGCGACCTGCCGGACGGGCCCAACCTGATGCGGGCGCTCACCGCGGGCGAGCCGGGCTTCACGGTGAGCCTCGCGGCCTATCGGGACTGGCTTTCCCGCCTGCCGGCCGAGGCCCAGGCAGCCCTCGCCGAGCGCTGGGGTGCGCCGGAGGACGATCCCGCCTGCCGGGACGGCGCCTTCCGGTTCAGATCCGTGCCCGCGTCTCCCCCTCCCCCCTCTGCGGGGGAGGGTGGCCCCTGCGTCAGCAGGGGTCGGGTGAGGGGTGCGACGCAGCCGGATCGGGCCGAGGCCTTCACCTCTGCGCAGCCCTCCTCGGAAGCCGGGTTCCCCTCTCCCGCCTCACTCCGTTCGGCACCCTCCCCCGCAGAGGGGGGAGGGAGAGGCGGGCTCACCGTTTTCCTCCAGCCTGACCGCGGCCGGGCCGGCGACCGCAAGGCCGGCTATCACGACCCCGACGAGCCGCCGACCCACGCCTATCTCGCCTTCCATCTCGGCGTGCAGCGCGGCTTCGACGCGCTGGTCCATCTCGGCACCCACGGCACCACGGAGTGGCTGCCGGGCAAGGCGGTGGCCCTGTCGCCGGCCTGCTGGCCGGCGCTGGCGGTCGGCCGGCTCCCCGTCATCTACCCCTTCATCGTGGACGATCCCGGCGAGGCCGCGCCCCTGAAGCGCCGGCTCGGCGGCATCGCGCTCGGTCACCTGACGCCCGAGATCCAGCGCGGCGGGCGCGAGCCCGAGACCATGCGCCTGCGCGAGCAGGTGGAGGAATATGCCGCCGCCAGCCTCCTCGATCCGCGCCGGGCCGCGCTGATCGCCCGGGCGATCCTCGACGAGGCCGAGGCGCTGGGCCACCTCTCCGCGGCCGGCATCGCGCCCGGCACGCCGATGCCGGAGGCACTGGCAGCCCTCGACGCGCATCTCTGCGACCTCGGCGAGACCGCCTTCCGCGACGGACTCCACGTCTTCGGCCGGGCGCCCGAGGAGGCCCCGCCCGCGCGCCGCGCCAGCGCGGCGGCCGAGCGGGCGAGCCTGATCGCCGCCCTGGACGGACGCTTCGTCGCACCGGGCCCCTCCGGCTCGCCCTCTCGCGGCCGGGCCGACGTGCTGCCGACGGGCCGCAACCTCACGACCCTCGACCCGCGCGCCATCCCGACCCGGGCCGCGGCCACCCTCGGCGCGAAGGCTGCCGAGGCGGTGGTCACGCGCTACCTGCAGGACGAGGGCACCTATCCCGAGCGGGTCGTGATGGACCTCTGGGCCTCGCCGACGCTCCGCACCGGCGGCGAGGACGTGGCCCATGCCCTCCACCTCATGGGCGTGCGCCCGCTCTGGGACCACGCCTCGACCCGTGTGACCGGGTTCGAGGTGCTGCCGCCGGCCCTGCTGGGACGCCCGCGCATCGACGTGACGGTGCGCATCTCGGGCGCCTTCCGCGACACCTTTCCCGAGACCCTCGCCCTGATCGACCGGGCCGCCCGCGCCGTGGCGTTGCGCGAGGAGCCGGACGAGGAGAACCCTCTCGCTGCCGCGCGCCGCCGCGGCGAGGACCCGGCCCGGGTCTTCGGCGCCGCGCCCGGCCGCTACGGCGCCGGCGCGGCCGAGACCGCCCTCGACGGGACCTGGGAGCGGCGCCAGGACCTCGGCGCGGCCTATCTCGACGCCACCGGCTTCGCCTATGGCGACGCGGCCGGCGCATCGAGGAGCTTCGCGGAGCGCGTGGCGCGGGCCGACGCCTATCTCCATGCCTTCGACGTGGCCGAGCGCGACCTCCTCGACGGCGACGCCGCCGCCGAGGCCCTCGGCGGCTTCCACGCCGCGGCCGAATCGCTCGGCGCCCACCCCGCCCTGTTCAGCCTCGACGTATCCGAGCCGGAGCGCCCGAAGGCGCGCAGCGCGCGGGAGGACGTGGCCCGGCTGGTGCGCGCGCGGCTCTCGGCGCCGGCCTGGATCGCGGCCCAGCTCGCCCACGGTCATCGCGGCGCGCAGGAACTGGCGCAGGGCATCGACGCCGTCTTCGTGCTCGCCGCCACCACCGACGCGGTATCCCATGCCGATCTCGACCGGCTCTACGGCGCCTGGATCGCCGATGCCGCCGTGTTCGAGCGCTTGCGCGCGGCGAACCCGGACGCCGCCCGCGCCATCCTCGACCGTTTCGAGGAGCTGCGGGCCCGCGGGCTCTGGCAGACCCGACGCAACGCCATGCCGACCGACGCCCTGATGGCGGAGGCGGCCGGATGAGCGGGCGCCGCGTCCGCCCGGCCGCGCCCACCCGCCGCGGCTGGTGCCCCGGCCTCGCCCGGCCGATGCCGACCGGGGACGGCCTCCTCGCCCGCATCCACCCGCCCCTCGGCTTGCTCAACCCGGAGCAGATGCGGGCCGTCGCCAAGGCCGCGCGCGCCTGCGGCAACGGCCATCTCGACGTGACGGCCCGGGCGAACCTCCAGGTCCGCGGCGTGCGGCCGGAGACGCAAGGGTCTCTGGCCGAGGCCCTCACCGCGATCGGCCTCGGCGATAGCCGCGGCGACGGCGGCCCGCAGCGCCTGACCCTCACGAGCCCCCTCTGCGGTCTCGACGCGGGCGCCCTCATCGACGGCCACGCCGTCGCGGCCCGCATCGAGGCGCTCGGCCGCGCGGTGGCGCCGCTGCCGGCCAAGACCCTGGTCGCGGTGGAGGCCGGAGGGGCCTGCGACCTCGCCGGGATCGAGGCCGACATCCATATCCGGGCGCGCGAGCCCGGCCGGGCCGCGATCGGGCTGGCGACCGGAGCTGACCCGGTCTGGCTCGGTACGTGGCCCGAGGACGCGATCCCGGATGCGGCCGCCGACCTTCTGAGGGCCTTCGCCCGGACCGGCGCGCGCCGGATGCGCGACCTGACCGATGCCGAGCGCGCCGCGCTCCCTGCCCCCACGGAACTCGGGCCTGCCCGAGATCCCCTCCCTCCCCCCTCGGATCTCGGGCCTGCCCGAGATCCGCATCCCTCTGCCCAAGTCGGGCAGGCCCGACTTGGGATGGAGGGGGGAGGGCAACGCCAGCCCTTCGCGATCCTCGCCGTCGACGCCCCGTTCGGGCGCTGCACGGCGGATATGCTCGATCGCCTCGCCGATGCGGCCGACGGGGCCGCCGCCTCCGAGATCCGGCTCAGCCCCAGCCGCGGCTTCGTCCTCGCCGTCGATCCGGCCCGTGCCGAGGCCGCCCGCGCCCGCCTCGCGGCGGCGTTCGTCACCGATCCCGAGGATCCCCGGCGCGCGGTCGCCGCCTGCCCGGGGGCGCCCGCCTGCGCCTCCGGCTCGACGCCGACGCTCCGCGACGCCGCCCGGCTTGCCGAGGCCTTCCGGCCCTTCGCGGCGCAAGGCCTCACCGCCCATCTCTCCGGCTGCGCCAAGGGCTGCGCCGAGCCGCGGCGGCGCGCCCTCACCCTCGTCGCCGCGAACGGCCTCTACGGGGCCGTGCCGGGCGGCGCAGCGGGCGATCCTCCGGTCGAATGGCTGACTATCGAGGCGGCTCTCGAACGCGTAAGAGGGGCGCAAACGGCCAACCTCGAAGACCTGTTCAGGACGAAACCATGAGCGCGCGCCTCGACTACCTGCGCGACGGGGGCGCGATCTACGCCCGATCCTTCGCGATGATCCGCGCCGAATCTGATCTCGCGCGCTGGTCCGGCGCCGCCGAGCGCGTCGTGGTGCGCATGATCCACGCCTGCGGCATGACCGACCTGCCGGCGGATGTGGAGATGTCCGACGATTTCGCCGCCAAGGGCGAGGCGGCGCTGAAGGCCGGCGCGCCGATCCTCTGCGACGTGCGCATGGTGGCCGACGGGGTCACCCGCGCCCGGCTGCCGGCGAGGAACGACGTGATCTGCACGCTCGGCGACCCGCGCGTGCCGGCGCTCGCCGCCGAGATGGGCACCACCCGCTCGGCCGCGGCCATGGAGCTCTGGCGCGAGCACCTGCCTGGCAGCGTGGTCGCGGTGGGCAACGCGCCGACCGCCCTGTTCCGCCTGCTCGAGCTCCTCGACCAGGGCGTGGGCGCGCCGGCCGCGGTGATCGGCATCCCCGTGGGCTTCGTCGGCGCGGCGGAATCGAAGGAGGCGCTGGCGCGCGACGGCCGCGTGCCCTTCGTGGTGGTGCATGGCCGCCGCGGCGGCAGCGCCATGACGGCGGCGGCCGTCAACGCGCTGGCGAACGAGGTCGAGTGATGGAAGCCGGCCTCGTGACGGAGAGCCTTGAGACGGCCGAGAGCCCGACCCCGGTCACCACCGGCACGCTCTACGGCGTCGGCATGGGCCCGGGCGATCCGGACTACCTGACCCTGAAGGCGCTGCGCGTGCTGGAGCGGGCCCCCGTCCTCGTCCATTTCTGCAAGCGCGGCCGGCGCGGCAACGCCCGCACCATCGCCGACGCGGTGGTGCGCGACCCGGCCCGGGAGATGGCGCTCGCCTATCCCTACACCACCGAGCTGCATCCGGAGGACCCGGCCTACGTGGCGGCGCTGGCCGGCTTCTACGACGACGCGGCGGGGCGGCTGGCCGACCATCTCGGCGCGGGCCGGGACGTGGCGATCCTGTCGGAGGGCGATCCCTTCTTCTACGGCTCCTTCATGCATCTCTGGCGCCGCCTGAAGGACCGCTTCCCCGTCGAGGTGGTGCCCGGCGTCACCGGGATGTCCGGCTGCTGGACCCGGGCGGCCACGCCGATCACCTGGGGTGACGACGTGCTCACCGTCCTGCCCGCGACCCTGTCCGCCGCCGTTCTGGCCGAGCGCCTGCGCGGCACCGACGCCGCCGTGGTGATGAAGCTCGGCCGCCACCTGCCGAAGGTCCGCGCGGTCCTGCGCGAGGCGGGCCTCTTGGAGCGCGCGGTCTATGTGGAGCGCGGCACCATGGCGGACGAGCGCGTGGTGCCGCTCGCCGAGAAGGCGGACGACGAGGCACCCTATTTCTCGATGGTGCTGGTGCCGGGCCAGGGGCGGCGCCCGTGACGGGCAGCCTGACGGTCGTCGGCCTCGGCCCCGGCGACCCGGACCTGCTGACGGATTCCGCCCGCGCCGCCCTCGACCGGGCGCAGGACCTGATCGGCTACATCCCCTACGTCGCCCGCGTGCCGGAGCGGCCCGGCCTCGTGCGCCATGCCAGCGACAACCGCGTCGAGATCGACCGGGCCCGCCACGCGCTGGAACTCGCCGCCTCGGGCCGCCACGTGGCGGTGGTCTCCGGCGGCGATCCCGGCGTCTTCGCCATGGCCGCAGCCGTGTTCGAGGCGGTGGATCACGGCGACCCGGCTTGGCGGCAGCTCGCGATCACGGTAGAGCCCGGCATCACCGCGATGCTCGCCGCCGCCGCCCGCCTCGGCGCGCCGCTCGGCGGCGATTTCTGCGCGCTCTCGCTCTCCGACAACCTGAAGCCCTGGGAGGTCGTCACCGCGCGGCTGGAGGCCGTGCTGCGGGCCGACCTCGTGGTGGCGCTCTACAATCCCATTTCGAAGGCGCGGCCCTGGCAGCTCGGGGCGGCGCTGGAGATCGCGGCCGGGATCCGGGCGGCCGAGACGCCGGTGGCCTTCGCCCGCGCGGTCCGCCGGCCGGACGAGGCGATCCGGGTGATGACGCTGGCCGAGGCCCGCGAAGCCCCGGCCGACATGGCGACCCTCGTGCTGATCGGCGCCTCGACCACGCGGCTGATCCCCCGCGGCGTGGGGCAGCATCCCTTCGTCTACACGGCGCGGAGCGTGGCCGCGCGATGAGATCGTTTCCGGATGGTCTCTTCGGAAACCATGGCCTCCCCTCTCCCCGCGTGCGGGGAGAGGGCCACGTCTCCCCCTCGTCGGGGAGCGTGGCGAGGCGGCAGTCGACGGTGAGGGGGCGATTCCGGACGAGCCTCCTCCTGAGCCGCCCCCTCACCGCCGCTCCGGCTCCGCCTGCGCTTCCTGTCTGCACGACAAGGTGCAGACAGGCCTCTCCCCGCACGCGGGGAGAGGGGGATGCGCGGACCTCGAAGCGCTCAGCCAGAAGCCCTGATCCCGAGCCAGCGGAGCGCCCCGGCGGCGTCCGTCACCGATTCGACCGCGGGCTTCTCGGGCCGGCGCACCATCACCACCGGCAGGCCGAGGCGGCGCGCAGCGGCGATCTTGCCGGCGGTGGCCGCGCCCCCGGCATTCTTGCTCACCAGCACATCCACGCCGTGCCGGGCCATGAGGCCCTCCTCCGCGGCCGCGTCGTAGGGCCCGCGCGCCCGGATCTCGACGAGATGCGGAACCGCCAGGGCGCCGTCCACCGGCTCGATCGTGCGCACGAGGTAGCGGTGCTGCGGCGCTGCCGCGAAGGCCGCGACCTCGTTGCGGCCAACCGTGACGAAGACCGTGCGCGGGGCCTCGCCCAGAGCCTCGGCGGCCTCGGCGACGCTGCCGACCTCGGTCCAGGTATCGCCGAATTCGCGCGTCCAGGCCGGCCGGCGGATCGCCAGCAGCGGCACGCGGGCGGCCTCGGCCGCCGTCGCGGCGTTGGCGGAAATCCGCGCCGCGAACGGGTGCGTGGCGTCGATCAGCCGGTCGATCCGCGCGGCCCGGAGATGGGCGGCCAAGCCCTCGGCGCCCCCGACCCCGCCGATGCGGACGGGAAGCGCCTGCGGCTGCGGCGCGGCCGTGCGGCCGGCGAGCGAGAGGGTGGCGTCGAGATCAGGATCGCGGCTGATGGCGCGGGCGAGTTCGGCCGCCTCGCCGGTACCGCCGAGGATGAGGATGCGCATGGCCGCCTTCTCGCCCTCCCTTGAGCCCCCGTCGAGCCCCTGGCTGTCGATCGTCGGCATCGGCGAGGACGGGCGCGCGGGCCTGAGCCCGGCCGCGGCCGCGGCGCTCGATGCCGCGGAGGTGGTCTGGGGCGGGCGCCGCCACATCGCGCTCGCCGCGCCGCTCGCCGCCGAGACGCGGGCCTGGCCGAGCCCGATCCACGAAGCCTATCCCGACATCCTGGCCCGGCGCGGGCGGCCGACCTGCATCCTCGCCACGGGCGACCCGTTCCACTACGGCATCGGCGCCGAGATCGCCCGGCTGGTGCCGCGCGCCGAGTTCCGCGCCTACCCGCAGCCCTCGGCCTTCAGCCTTGCCTGTGCCCGCCTCGGTTGGTCGCTGCCGGACTGTACGTGCCTGACCCTGCACGGGCGGGCGCTGCCGCTGATCCTGCCCCATCTGCAGCCGGGCGCGCAGGCGCTCGTCCTGTCCTGGGACGGCACCACGCCGGGACAGGTGGCGCGGCTCCTCACGGAGCGCGGCTTCGGCGCCTCGCGCCTGACCGTGCTCGAAGCCATGGGCGGCCCGCGCGAGCGAATCCGCGAGGCCGTGGCCGACCGGTTCGACCTCGACGGGATCGACCCGCTCAACACGCTCGCCGTCGCAGTCGCCGGAGGGCCCGGGGCGCGGATCCTGACGCTCGCCCCCGGCCTGCCCGACGCCCTGTTCGAGAGCGACGGGCAGCTCACCAAGGCCGAGATCCGCGCGGTGACGCTGGCCGCGCTCAGCCCCTGCCGGGGCGACGTGCTGTGGGATATCGGCGGCGGCTCCGGCTCGATCTCCATCGAGTGGATGCTGCGCCACCCCGCCATGCGGGCGGTAGCGGTCGAGGCGAGGCCCGAGCGCGCCGCGCGGATCAGCCGCAACGCGCAGGCGCTCGGCGTGCCGGGCCTCGCCGTCGTCGGGGGCACGGCGCCCGCCGCCCTCGCCGGATTGCCGGCACCGGACGCGGTCTTCATCGGCGGCGGCGTCTCGGAGCCGGGCGTGATCGCGGCGGCCTGCGACGCGCTCGGCCCCGGCGGGCGCTGCGTCGCCAATGCGGTGACGCTGGAGGGCGAGGCCGCCCTGCTCGCCGCCTTCTCCGCGCGGGGTGGCAGCCTCCGCCGGCTCTCGGTGGCGCGGGCCGACCCGGTCGGCGGGATGCATGGCTGGCGGGCGGCGATGCCGGTCACCCAATGGGCCTGGACCCGCCCGTGAGGATCGTCGCAGGCGTCGGCTTCC
>NZ_CABFPH010000100.1 GCF_902141845.1 Methylobacterium symbioticum
CGGCCCGCCACGGCCTGGCCGCCGGGCGCCCGCCCTCCTCCGCCCTCTGGGCGGGCGCGGCGCCGGCGCTGGAGGCGCGCGTGCCGGGGATGTCCGGGCTGCCGGTCCGCGCAGCGGCGGGCATCGTCACGGTGACGCCCGGCTTCCGCCTCGCCGACGTCGATCCCGATGCGGATGGCGGCTTCGACAAGGCGGAGGCGAAGGCCGCGCTCGATGTCGAGCGCGCGCGGATCCAGGCGCTGCAGGAGCGTCTCTATGCCGAGCGCCGCCGCAGCCTGCTCGTCGTGCTGCAGGCCATCGACACGGGCGGCAAGGACGGCACCATCCGGGCGGTGCTCCAGGGCGTGAACCCGCAGGGCTGCGCCGTGACCTCGTTCAAGGTGCCGAGCGCGGAGGAGCTCGATCACGACTTCCTCTGGCGCTACCACGCGAAGGTGCCCGGCCGCGGCATGATCGGCGTGTTCAACCGCAGCCATTACGAGGATGTGCTGGTGGTGCGCGTGAAGGGCCTCGTGCCTGAGGAGGTCTGGCGGGCGCGCTACGACCGCATCAACGATTTCGAGCGGCTGCTCACCGCCTCGGGCACCACGATCCTGAAGTTCTTCCTGCACATCTCGAAGGCGGAGCAGAAGGCGCGGCTGGAGGCCCGGATCGAGGACCCCGAGAAGCACTGGAAGTTCGATCCCGCCGACCTCGTCGAGCGCAAGTCCTGGGACGCCTATCAGGCCGCTTTCGGGGACGCCTTGACCCAGTGCTCGACCCCTGACGCGCCGTGGCACGTCGTGCCGGCGAACCGCAAGTGGTTCCGCAACCTCGTCGTGGCCCGCACCGTGGCCGACACGCTCGAGGCGATGGACCCGCGCTACCCGGAGGCCGCGAAGGGCATCACGGACCTGAAGGTGCCGGACTGAGCGCCTGTTCAACCGGCGCATCCCGCCCCCCGACCTCATTCTGAGGTGCCGCGCCAGCGGCCTCGAAGGATGAGGTGGTTGCCTGGGACGAAGCCGGTCGCCTCGGCTCACCGGCAGACCGGCTCGCCGAACCGGTTCGCGGGCCTCAATCCTTGTCGAGGCTGAGGTCGGGCGCCTCGGGATTCTTCATGCCGACGACGTGGTAGCCCGCATCCACGTGCAGGATCTCGCCGGTCATGCCGCGGCTCATGTCGGAGATCAGATAGGCGGCCGTCTCGCCGACCTCGCCGATCGTCACCGTCCGGCGCAGGGGCGCGTTGTACTCGTTCCACTTCAGGATGTAGCGGAAGTCGCCGATGCCGGAGGCCGCGAGGGTCTTGATCGGACCGGCCGAGATCGCGTTGACGCGGATGTCCTTCGGGCCGAGATCGGCGGCGAGGTAGCGCACCGAGGCCTCCAGCGCGGCCTTGGCGACACCCATCACGTTGTAATGCGGCATCCACTTCTCGGCGCCGTAATAGGTCAGCGTCAGCAGCGAGCCGCCGGGGCGCATGATCTTCTCGGCGCGCTGGGCGATCGCCGTGAAGGAGTAGCACGAGATCAGCAGCGACTTGGTGAAGTTGCCTTCGCTGGTCTCGATGTATCGGCCGGTCAGCTCGTCCTTGTCCGAGAAGGCGATGCAGTGGACCACGAAGTCGATGCCCTCGGGGAAGATCTTCGCGGCCTCGGCGAAGACGGCGTCGATCGAGACGGGATCGGTGACGTCGCAATGGCCGATCACCCGGGCGTCGAGCTCGCGGGCGAGCGGCTCGACCCGCTTCTTCAGCGCCTCGCCCTGGTAGGTGAAGGCGAGCTCGGCGCCGTGCGCGTGGGCGCTCTTGGCGATGCCCCAGGCGATCGAGCGGTTGTTGGCGACACCGAGCACCACGCCGCGCTTGCCGGCGAGCAGGCCGGCCCCGGCGCGTGCCCCGCGATCCTCACCCGCGCCGATTTCCGCCATGACTCACCTGACATTGCCGCCGACGCGGATGGGCGGCCCGGATCCTGGGACGCCGCGCGCCGCCGGCTTCCTTAGCGGAGGCTGGCGGGGGACGGAAGGGCGGAGCGGCCACAGGGAGGCCGACCTGTAGGCCGGCCGAGCGTGAACGCGAACCCGTGCTCAGGCCGCCCGGGCGGCGCGGCGGCTGCGG
The DNA here is from genome assembly GCF_902141845.1 of Methylobacterium symbioticum. Classification (GTDB taxonomy): domain Bacteria; phylum Pseudomonadota; class Alphaproteobacteria; order Rhizobiales; family Beijerinckiaceae; genus Methylobacterium; species Methylobacterium symbioticum. The sequence goes on from NZ_CABFPH010000100.1 coordinate 2,102, forward strand.
GCGTACTCGGTGAGCGCCGCCTCGTCCGCGGCCGGCAGGGTGATCGCAGTGGTGGCGAAGAGGTCGCCGCGCGTGCCGTCCTTCTTGGGCAGGCCCTTGCCGCGCAGGCGGAAGGTGCGGCCCGAACTCGTCATCGCCGGCATCTTCATCTCGACGGCGCCGGTGAGGGTCGGCACGCGGATGCTGCCCCCGAGGATCGCCTCCTCCAGCGGCACGTCCACCGTCACGCGCAGGTCCGCGCCCTCCACCTTGAAGCGGGGATGGGGCAGGATGCGGATGGTGAGCAGCGCGTCGCCGGGCTCGGCGCGGGGGCTGCCGCCCGGATAGCCGAGGCCGCGCAGGCGGATGGTCTGGCCGTCCGCCACGCCCTTGGGCACCACCACGTCGACCTCGCGGCCGGTGGGAAGCGCCAGGCGCAGCTTCTCCTCAGCGCCCACCTGCTCCAGCGTCACGCTGAGTTCGGCCGCCACGTCCTCGCCGCGCGCCGCCTGGCGCTGGAAGCCGCCGGTCGGCCCGGCCCCGCCCGCGCGGAACGCCTCGCCGAAGATGTGCGAGAAGATGTCCTCGCCCATGCCTCCGCCGCCCATCCCGCCCCCGCGGCCCCCGGGGAAGCCCTCGAAGCCGCCGCCGCGGCCGCTGAAGCCGCCGAAGCCCTCGAAGCCGGTCGCGCGCGGCTTGCCGTCCGCGTCAATCTCGCCGCGGTCGAACTGCTTGCGCTTCTCGGCGTCGCCGATGATCTCATAGGCGGAGTTCGCCTCGGCGAAGCGGTCCTTCGCCTTGACGTCGTCCTTGTTGCGGTCGGGGTGAAATTCCTTGGCCAGCCGGCGGTAGGCCTTCTTGATCTCGGCCTCGCTCGCCGTCTTGGAGACGCCCAGCACGTCGTAGGGATTGCGCATCGCTTACGTTCGAAACTTGCCTGCCGTACACCGTCGCCGATCGGCGGTTTTCGATCGGCATGTGGTGTCTATGTTGCATCCCTGCAACGGTTCGAACGCAGAAAGTCGGCCCGTTCCGCGGTCCCGTCAAGCACTCTTCGCCGTGCGCAGCTTCCGCAGCTCCCAGGAGCCGCCCGACGGCTTGCATCCGGTCCCGCGGACGAATCGGCTGGTCTCGGGACCGATCACCGAGGCGAGGAAGTCGCGGCAGATCAGGTCGTTCGAGACGTAAGGCAGGCTCGTCGGGTTGATCGAGCCGCGCAGGCCCGTCTCCGGATTGTCCCATTTCACCGGGCGCCCGTTGCCCTGCGGATCGAGGGCGACCCCGAGCGCGGCATTGGCGCGCCGCCAATCCTCCTCGCCGAGATCGGACCCGAACCGCGCCGGCCGCTTCGAGATGCTGCCGGTGACCACGGGCTCCTCCGCCGGAGCGGCTGCGGCCGCCGTCTCGGCCGGAGCCTCGCCGCGGAAGACGAGGAGCGGCTGGCTGCATCCGCCCAGCAGGGTGAGCAGCCCCAGGGAGAGGGCGACGGAACGCGGGTGTGGGCCGAGGATGGAGGGGGTGGTGGGGTATTTACAGCCGCGGCGACGCATTACACCTGACACCGTGCGATCATGACCATGCGGGGCCTAACGTGCTGGCTCCACATCGGTGCCCCCGACCCGGATGCCACGAGAGGACATAGCCAGTGGGAGCGTTAAGGAACGGTGATCCGGCGGTTCCGGACTTCACCCTGGCCGAGGATCCCTTCGCCCTGTTCTCGGACTGGATGCGCGCGGCGGAAGCGGCCGAGCCGGTGGATCCGAACGCGATGGCGCTCGCCACCACCGGCTTGGACGGGCTGCCGGACGTGCGCATCGTCCTGCTCAAGGGCTTCGACGAGCGGGGCTTCGTGTTCTACACCAACGCCGATTCCGCCAAGGGCGAGGAACTGGCGCAGAACCCGCAGGCCGCTTTGGTGCTGTACTGGAAGAGCCTGGGCCGGCAGGTGCGGGCCCGCGGCCCCGTGTCGCGGGTCACGGCCGAGGAGGCGGATGCCTATTTCGCGAGCCGTCACCCGCAGAGCCGGCTGGGCGCCCGCGCCAGCCGGCAGTCCCGTCCGCTCGCCGATCGGGCGACCCTGATGGCCGAGGTGGCAGAGCTTGCCGCCCAGTACGAGAACGGTCCGATCCCGCGGCCCGAGAACTGGACGGGTTTCCGCATCGCGCCCGCTGCCATCGAGTTCTGGCAGAACGGCGACTACCGCCTGCACGACCGGGTGCGCTTCACCCGCGCGGGTACCGGGTGGAGCCGCTCGCGCCTCTATCCCTGAAATCCTGGGTTTCGAAAGGGGTCACCCCTTTCGTGGGTCCAGGGCGAAGCCCTGGGACGATACCGGGGCCCCGCCCCGGCACCCCGCGAGAGGGAAGATCCCTCTCGACACCCGAACCGATCAGCTCGGGATCCGTCGCGTGGGAGCCCGCCGGTAGGCGACGCGGGCGAGTGCCAGGGCGCCGCCGAACTGCAGGATGCCGTTCTCGGACAGGGCATGCGGGGCGAGGTGCCAGTGCACGAGGCTGCGGGTGAGCGCGTTCAAGGCCACCAGCGCGACGCAGAAGGCGACTGCCGAGAGCAGCGCAGCGACGAAATCAGGCATGGCTTCGCACCCCCGTGTTCCAGGGCGTGAGCGTAGCAAGCGATGCGCCAGCAAATCGCCTGGGCGCCCGTGAAAAGCCAAGCTTGTTGCGCTGCCGTCACAGGCCGCGCGACGGCCCTAGCGACGGGCGGCCGGGGCGGTGCCCTGCGCGGTGGCGGGCGCCGGATGCGGTGCCGGCGCCCGGGGCGTCTCGACCGCCAGCCGCTTCACCGGCCAGCCGTCGCTCCAGCGTTCCATGTCGGCAAAGCGCGGGTTCATCTTCAGGGAGGCTGCGTCGCTGCCCGAGAAGGCCGCCGTCGCGGCGAGGTCGAAGGTCTTCCAGAAGGCGAGGTAGTCGAGCGTGTCGGTGCGCGCGTTGTTGATCTGCGCGACCAGCGTCTGCTGCTCGCCCGTGAGCGACATGTCGGCCGACCACTTGAAGGGGGCGGGCTTCGAATCCTTCGGCTCGGGCGGCAGCTTGATCGCGCCGCTATCGTAGGCTGGATCGACCCCGGCCGGGGCGGCGAGCGTCGCAGTGAGGGACGGGAAGCCGTGATCGTCCGAGAGGGCGCGCACGAAGAGCTTGCGCTCGGTGGGCACCTTGTCGGCCTCGCGCAGCAGGCGGCGCGCGGCGATGTCGGCGGCGCGCGCGTCGCGGTCGCCGATCACGGTGATGATCATCGTCGCGGCCGGGACCGCGGAGAGGTCGGCCAGCGCAATGCCCCGCGCCTTCGGCCCGCTGGCGATGCCGCCCGGCATCGTGCCGAAGACGAGCTTCGGCGCGGGCAAGCCGAGGCCCGCCGCCTCGGCGGCGAGGTTCATGGCGATCGGCACGCCCGCGAGGTGCCCGATCACCGCGAGGCGGCTCGTATCGGGCTTGGCCTCGGCATCCGAGACCAGCTCGTCGAGGGCGGCCTTGACCAGGCGCCCTGCGAGCGCGCTCGCATCGGCCGGGCGGGTGCGGTTCACCTCCTGGAAGCGCGGGAACAGCACGAGGTAGCCGTTGCGCACCAAGTGGTCGATCCAGGCGCCGTAGCTCTGCGGGTTCACGGCGCCCCAGCCGTGCAGGAACACCACCACCGGCCGCCCCGACGACGGAGCCGGGCCTGCGGCGTGGAAGACGAAGCTCGCCGCGCTGGCGCGCCCGACGGCGCGCTTGGTGACCGCGACCTGCTTGTCCCCGATGCCGCCGGGGCCCTCCTTGGGTTGTCCGGGCGGGGCCGCCGCCAGCGCGGGCGCGACGAGGCCCGAGGCGGCGAGAAGGCCGGCGGCAAGGAGGACGCGGCTGGCTTTCGGACGCATGGAGGGCTCGATCACGCGGGACGGTGCCGGCAAGACCGGCGGCGGGCTTCATAGCAGATCTCGCCGGCCTGGCGATGCGCCTGAGCAGAATAGGGCCGCCGTCCGGTCACGCGGCCTGCGCGGCCCCGCGCTGCGATCCGCTGTCGAGCCGGCGTGCCAGCGCCAGGAGCCGCTCCGGCAGCGCCTCTGCCGTCTCGCCGTAGAGCGCGCGCAGGTCGCAGGCGATCGCGTCGAGCATCAGGGGGGTGGGGGCGGTGCCCGCGTCGGGGCGCAGCAGGTCTGCGGCGTGATTCTCGGCGATGATCTTCATGATGGGCTCGGCGTGCCGGTGCTGTCCGTGCGGCCGGCGCGCTCTGCCGAAGCGGAGAGCTTGGCGGAAGACGGCACCGCCCTAGGGCACGATCGGACCCCATCAACGGGTGCCGGGCCTCAGGTTTCCATGCCGCCGGAAATAATCTTGCCGCCCGGGCCGATCACCGTCGGGCCCGAACCGGCGCTCGGCGGGCGCCCAGCCGCTTCCTCGACCCAGGCCAGGATGTCCTCCGCCCGCCACGGCTTCGGGATGAACGTGGCCGAGACGCGCAGGTCGCTCGGCTGGTCGCCGGCATCGCCCGAGGTGAGCAGAACCCGCACACGCGGCCAGGTGACCCCGATGATGCGCGCGAGCTCGAAACCGCCGATCGGGCCTGGCGTGCGCACGTCGGAGAACACGACGCTGACCTCGTCGGCGCGATCGTTCAGGATGGCGAGCGCCATCTCGGCCGTCTCAGCCTCGATCACGCGGAAGCCGGTATCCTCCAGCAGCGTCGCGGCGAGGAAGCGCTCGTCCGGCTGATCCTCCACCACGAGGATCACGGGTTTATGTCCTGGCGGTTTCGCGTCGCTCATGGGCCGGGACACTTCACATCAGGGGCTGAACGGTGCGTCCGTCCAATCGATCAACGCATCGTCGCCGCCGCCGGCACCCGTCCGCCGCGGTTCGGCCAAACGGGTTCCCGGATCCGGGCAGGCGCGGATCCGCTTGAACACCCTGGCATATTCCGCACTGCGAAGCCGTGTCCCGCAGGGCACAGCCCGCGGAACTTGAGCCGGGCCGTCGTGACCCGGTCAGCCCACGCCATTGGCCTTGAGGAAGGCGAGCGCGCGCGACCAGGCGTCCTCGGCGGCGGCTTTGCGGTAGCTCGGCCGATAGTCGGCATGGAAGCCATGCGGCGCCTCGGGATAGACCACCAACTCCACGGACTTGCCGGCCGACTTCGCCGCGTCGCGCGCCGCCTCCACCGAGGCGACCGGGATGCCGGTATCGGCGCCGCCGTAGAGGGCGAGCAGCGGGGCGTTCAGCTCGTCCGCAACGTCGCCGGCCGTGCGCGGCTGGATGTCGCTGCGCTGGCCGCCGAGCGGCCCGTACCACGCCACCGCCGCCTTCAGGTCGCGACGATGCGCCGCGTAGAGCCAGGCGCCGCGCCCGCCCCGGCACCAGCCCATCACGCCGAGCCGTCCGAGATCGCCCTTGGCGGCGGAGCCCGCATAGGCGGCGGCCGCGTCGAGATCGGCGATCCACTGCGCGTCCGGCGTCTTGGAGATCACGTCGCGCACGATCTGCTGCACGTCCGTCATCGTCGAGAGGTCGCCCTGGCGGGCGTAGAGTTCCGGCGCCACCGCGCAATAGCCCGCCTTGGCGAGCCGCCGGCAGATGTCCTTGATGTAGTCGTGGACGCCGAAGATCTCCTCGATCACCAGCACCACCGGAAAGGGGCCCGGCCCCTCCGGCACGGCGCGGTAGCCCGGCATCGGCCCGTCCTGGGCCGGGATCCTGACCTCGCCGGCCTCGATCCCGTCGCTGTCGGTGCGGATGACCTGCGCCTCCACCCGCGTCGTCGCCAGGGTGAGGCCGCTCATCAGGCTCGTCATCACGAAACCGCGCCGCGACAGCGGCGGCGTGACGAGGCCGGAGAGGCCCGCCTCCCCGGCCGGCGCCGCGCCGTCCCCCGAACCGTCGTGCTGCAAACCACCGCGCTGCATGGGGCCTCCCGAACTCTCGTCGCGGGCAAGCGAGCATGCGCGGGCCTGCCGGGTCAATGCGGTCGTGCAACCGGGGCTTGCAGCCGGCCCCGGCCGCCACCCGCGTCAGGGCATAACCGGCGGATGGTATTCCAGCGTGAAGGCGAGCGCCCAGAGCAGGAGCAGCACCACCGGCAGGTGCGCGAGGAGCTGAAGGAAGCTGAAGCCGACGATGTCGCGCGCCTTCAGCTTCAGGATGCCGAGCAGCGGCAGCATGAAGAACGGGTTGATCAGGTTCGGCAGCGCTTCCGCCGCGTTGTAGACCTGCACCGCCCAGCCGAGATGCACCTTCAGCTCGTTGGCCGCCTGCATCACGTAGGGCGCCTCGAGCAGCCACTTGCCGCCGCCGGAGGGGATGAAGAAGCCGAGGATCGCCGAGTAGATCCCCATCGCCAGCGGGAAGGATCCCGGCGTGTTGAGCGCCACGAAGGCGTGGGCGATCACGTCCGAAAGGCTGTGGCCGGCCCCGTTCTTGGCCCCCGTCAGGATCGCGGCGATGGCCGCGTAGAAGGGGAACTGGATCAGGATGCCGGCGGTGGCCGGCACCGCCTTGCCGAGGGCGGCGAGGAAGCGCTTCGGGCGCCAATGCAGCACGAAGCCGAGCATCAGGAACAGCAGGTTGTAGGTGTTGAGGTTCGAGATCGCGATCTTCCAGTCCTGGCGCGCGAATTCCTGCACCAGCCAGCCGGCCGCGAGGAGTCCGATCAGCACGGTCAGGATCGGCGCGTGCTCCAGCCACTCGCCGGGCTGGGTCGGCGGCGGGAGGCGGTCGTCCTCCTTCGCGACGTCGACGCCCAGCGCCTCGGCCGTCACCGCCGTCTCGCGGCCGGGGGCTGAGGCGAGCGCGATCACCGTCGAGAGCACCACGAGGACGGCGGCGATCAGGATCGATTGCCAGAGGAAGATGGTCTCGCTGAAGGGGATCACGCCGGTGATCGGCAGCAGGCTTGGCGGCAGGCTCTTCGGGTTGGCCTGGAGCTGCGCGGCCGACGAGGACAGGCCCATCGCCCAAGTGGCGCCGAGGCCGAGATAGGCCGCCGCTCCCGCGGCGCGGTAATCCATGCGCAGGTCGGTGCGGCGGGCGAGCGCGCGGGTGAGCAGGCCGCCGAAGATCAGGCTGAGGCCCCAGCTCAGGAACGAGGACAGCATCGTGGCGAGCGCCACGAAGCCGATGGCGCCGCGGCCGGTCTTCGGCACCAGCGCCATCCGGTCGATGAGCGCCTGCACGGGGGCGGAGGTCGCCACCACGTAGCCGCCGATGGTCACGAAGACCATCTGCATGGTGAAGGGGATCAGGCTCCAGAAGCCGTCGCCGAAGCTCTTCGTCACGGCCTGGGCCGGCGCGCCGTTGAGGAGCGCGGCGAGCGCCACCACGACCACCGCGATGGCGACGAAGACGAAGGCGTCCGGGAACCACTTCACCGCCCAGTCGGTGAAGCGGAGCGCGAGGCGCGCGAGCGCGCTGTCCTTCGCGCGGTCACGCGGTGTGACGGGTGCGTCCATCGGCATCGGCCTTCCCCAGGCGGCGCAGGGCCGCGGCCGCTCCCTGATCGGCCGGCGCCCGGCGCCGCTTCAAGCGCCGATCGCGCTCAGCCGAAACGGACCTGCAGGAATGTCTCGGCCGCGGCCGCCCGATCCGTGAAGACGCCCGCCGTGAGAGGGCCGCCATAGACCGCGCCAGTATCGAGGTTGGTGCGGTAGGCGCGCACCTCCGGCCGCCCGCCGCCCTGCGGCGTGTGGCCATGGACCACGTGCCGGCCGAAATCGCGATCCTCGGTCAGGAACGGCTCGCGGATCCAGAGGCGGTTGCGGGCATCCGGGTCCGGAGCCGGGCTCGCGGGATGGAAGCCGGCATGCACGTACCAGCGCCGCGCATCCGCGTGCAGGGTCGGCAGCGCCTCGATCCAGTCGAGCACGTCGCTCGGCAGCGCCGCGGGCTCCTCGACGCCGAAGGAATCGAGCGTGGCGAGGCCGCCATTGACCATCCAATGCGCGTCGGCGCCCGGCGTGCGCAGGCTCTCCAGCAGCATCGCCTCGTGGTTGCCCATCAGGCAGACCACCGAATCCGGCTCGCGCCAGTGCAGCTTGCGCAGGGTCTCGATCACCCGGGCGCTGGCGGGCCCGCGGTCGATGTAGTCGCCGAGGAAGACGAGCCGGCGCGGCCGGCCCGCGGCATGCGTCTCGATCCCCTCCAGCAGCCTGTCGAGCTGGTCGGCGCAGCCGTGGATGTCGCCGACGGCGTAGGTGAGCGGTTCGGCACACATCCCCGCCATCACAACGCAAACGGCGCTCCTTCGCAACCACGCGCCGGGAACGAGATCCGTGCGCGCCGGGCATGCCCCGGAGCGCAGATTGGATCTGAATAGAGTTTCAATTCTCGATTGCAGATCTCACAAGCTTTTGAAACGACGCGGCTCAGTTTGGAAATGCTCAGGCTCGTCCGGAATTCGGGGCCGGATTAGACAATACATCCCTCGATTCCTCGGGATGTCACCATGCGTCGGTCGGTGTGGAGTGCCGCGGCTCTCGTGCTGCTCGGAACGGAGGCGCTCGCCTTCGGGCCGCCGATGCCGACGCTTCAGCGCGTCGTCGCCTCGGGTCGAACGCAGAAGATCGACATCGTCATCAGTCTCGATCCCACCTGCCAGTCGATGGGCCTCTCCCAGGTCAACATCCTGGAGCCCCCGAGAAGCGGTCAGATCGTCACGACCCAAGGCCGGGAATTCCCGAATTTTCCGAGCTTCAACACGCGCTCGCGCTGCAACACGCATCGCGTGCCGGCGCTCGTCGTGAGCTATCAATCGGCGGCCGACTTCCGCGGCGAGGACGAATTCACGCTCGAATTCGTCGGCCCGCTCGGCGTCCCGCGCCGGCTCCGCTACCACGTCGAGGTGCGCTGAACCGGCGGCCGCTGCAATCCGAAACGCGCAGGCCCCGGCGCATCCGCGCCGGGGCCCGCTCAGGGTCAATTCAGCGTCGCGCTCGCCGGCCGGCGCTCGGCGCCGACCGCCACGTCGCCGAGCATCAGGCCCATCGGCCCGAGGATGACCGGCACCGTCTCGCCGTCATGGATCTTGCCCGAGAGCAGCAGCTCGGCGAGCGGATCCTGCACGTTCTTCTGGATGACCCGCTTCAGCGGCCGCGCCCCGTAGGCCGGATCGTAGCCCTTGTCGGCGAGCCAGGTCCGGGCCTCCGCATCCACGTCGAGCGTGATCTTGCGCTCGTCGAGGAGCTTCTGCAGCCGCCCGAGCTGGATGTCGACGATCGCGCCCATCTCGCCCCGCGCGAGGCGGTGGAACAGGATGATCTCGTCGATCCGGTTCAGGAATTCGGGCCGGAAGTGGCCCCGCACCACAGCCATGACCTCGTCGCGGACCGCCTCGGAATCCTGGCCCGCGGGCTGGTTCACGAGATATTCGGCCCCGAGATTCGAGGTCATGATCAGCAGGGTGTTGCGGAAGTCGACCGTGCGGCCCTGTCCGTCCGTCAGGCGCCCGTCATCGAGCACCTGCAGGAGGACGTTGAACACGTCCGGATGCGCCTTCTCCACCTCGTCGAACAGCACGACCTGATAGGGCCGGCGCCGCACCGCCTCGGTCAGGGCGCCGCCCTCCTCGTAGCCGACATAGCCCGGAGGCGCGCCGATGAGGCGGGCGACCGCGTGCTTCTCCATGTACTCGGACATGTCGATGCGCACGAGCGCCGTGTCGTCGTCGAACAGGAAGCCGGCGAGCGCCTTGGTCAGCTCGGTCTTGCCGACGCCCGTCGGCCCCAGGAACATGAACGAGCCGATCGGCCGGTTCGGATCCTGCAGGCCGGCCCGCGCCCGGCGGACCGCGGTCGAGACCGCCTCCACCGCCTCGCGCTGGCCGACGACGCGCTTCGCGAGCGCCGCCTCCATCGCGAGCAGCTTCTCGCGCTCGCCCTCCAGCATCTTGTCGACGGGCACGCCGGTCCAGCGCGAGACGACGCCCGCGATATGGGCCGGCGTCACCGCCTCCTCGACCATGCCGTCGCGGGCGACCGCCGATTCCGCCGCGGCCTCGATCTCGGCGAGCCGCTTCTCCAGGCCCGGGATCACGCCGTAGGCGAGTTCGCCCGCGCGCTGGTACTGGCCCTGGCGCTGGGCGGCGGCCAGGTCGTTGCGGGCCTCGTCGAGCTTCTTCTTCAGCTCGGCTGCCGCGCCGAGCTTGTCCTTCTCGGCCTTCCAGCGCGCCGTGATGGTGGCGGACTGCTCCTCGAGGTCGGCGAGCTCCTTCTCCAGGCGCTGCAGCCGGTCGCGGGAGGCGGAATCCGTCTCCTTCTTCAGCGCCTCGCCCTCGATCTTCAGCCGCACGATCTCGCGGTCGATGTTGTCGAGCTCCTCGGGCTTCGAATCGACCTGCATGCGCAGGCGCGAGCCCGCCTCGTCGACGAGATCGATCGCCTTGTCCGGCAGGAAGCGGTCGGTGATGTAGCGGTTCGACAGGGTGGCGGCGGCGACGAGCGCCGAGTCCTGGATGCGCACCCCGTGGTGCTGCTCGTACTTCTCCTTGATGCCGCGCAGGATCGAGACCGTGTCCTCCACGGTCGGCTCGGAGACGAAGACCGGCTGGAAGCGCCGGGCGAGCGCCGCATCCTTCTCGACATGCTTGCGGTACTCGTCGAGCGTGGTCGCGCCGACGCAGTGCAACTCGCCGCGGGCGAGGGCCGGCTTCAGGAGGTTCGAGGCGTCCATGGCCCCGTCCGCCTTGCCGGCGCCGACGAGCGTGTGCATCTCGTCGATGAACAGGATGATGCCGCCCTCGGCCGCCTGGACCTCGGAGAGCACGCCCTTCAGCCGCTCCTCGAACTCGCCGCGATACTTCGCGCCCGCGATCAGCGCGCCCATGTCGAGGGCGAGCAGGCTCTTCTCGCGCAAGGATTCCGGCACGTCGCCGTTGACGATGCGCAGCGCCAGCCCCTCGACGATGGCGGTCTTGCCGACGCCGGGCTCGCCGATCAGCACGGGATTGTTCTTGGTGCGCCGGGACAGGACCTGGATGGTGCGGCGGATCTCCTCGTCGCGGCCGATCACCGGGTCGAGCTTGCCCTCCCGCGCCGCCTCCGTGAGATCGCGGGCGTATTTCTTGAGCGCGTCATAGGCGTTCTCGGCCGAGGCATTGTCGGCGGTGCGACCCTTGCGCAGCGCGTTGATCGCCCCGTTGATCGAGGCGGGCGTCACGCCCGCGGCCTGGAGCGCGCGGCCGGCTTCGGTATTGCCCTCGACGGCGAGCGCGAGCAGCAGCCGCTCGACGGTGACGTAGGAATCGCCCGCCTTCTCAGCGGCCTTCTCGGCGGTGTCGAACAGGCGCACGAGGTCGCGCGTCGCCTGGGGCGCGGCACTGTTGCCCGAAACCTTCGGCTGCTTGGCGAGCCACTGCTCGACCTGCGCCAGAGCCACGCGCGACTGCCCCCCCGCGCGGTCGATCAGGCCGGCGCAGAGCCCTTCCGGATCGTCGAGCAGCACCTTCAGGAGGTGACCCGGCTGAAGCTGGGGATGTCCCTCGCGCATCGCGAGGTTCTGAGCCGCCTGCACGAAGCCGCGGGCGCGCTCGGTGTACTTTTCGAAATTCATGCACAACCCTCCCGTACCGGCATCCGCCGCCCGACATGAGGCGCGGCGCCACCGAAACGTCGCCCTCCGACTCTCCGTCGCGCGAGGGCCCCGGCGCCGTTGGCCGCCGGTATCCGGCATGTGGTGTTGCATATCCGCACCACAAGACCCGGCGGCGCTCTTGCGCGAGACGGCATTTCAGGGCCACGCTGGGCGCATGGCCTCGCTCTCGATCCACGCCCTCTACCGCTACCCCGTGAAGGGCCTTAGCCCCGAGCCGGTGGCGTCCGCCGAGCTGGAGGCGAGCGGCTATTTCCCGGGGGACCGGCTCTACGCCATCGAGAACGGTCCGTCCGGCTTCGATCCGGTGGCGGTGCGGCACCAGCCCAAGACCAAGTACCTGATGCTGATGCGCGACGAGGCGCTGGCCCGCCTGCGCACCCGCTACGAGGATGCGACCGCGACGCTCCATGTGGAGGCGGAGGGCGAGACCGTCGCGGCCAAGCTCGACACGCCGGAGGGGCGCGCGGCTCTGGAGGATCTGATGCGGCGCTTCGTGCCCGAGGCCCTGCGCGGCGCGCCGCGGGTGCTCGAGGCCCCGCCCCATTACCGCTTCACCGATTCGAAGATCGGCTTCGTCTCGCTGATCAACCTCGCCAGCGTGAGGGCGATCGAGGATTTCGTCGGCGCGCCCGTCGATCCGCTGCGCTTCCGCGGAAACCTCCTGGTCGATGGGCTGGAGCCCTGGGCGGAACTCGGCCTGTCGGGGGCGGTGCTCGAGGCGCCCAGCGGACTGCGGCTCAAGCTGACGCAGCGCACGCAGCGCTGCGCGGCCACCAACGTGGATCCGACGAGCGGGATCCGCGACCTCGACATCCCCTGGACGCTCGACGCGCGTCTCGGGCACCGCGATTGCGGCATCTATGCCGAGGTGATCGCGGGGGGCGCGATCCAGGCCGGCGATGCCCTCCGCGTCGTCGCCTGAGGCGCCTCAAGGCTGCGTCTGGTCCCGGCGCCCGGCCCGGGTTTTTGCGGTGCGGTATGGGCCTGGGGCCCGCGCCCGGGGCGGCTCAGCGGCGGGTGGCGAGCCAGACCGGCTCGGGCTCCTCGGCCGGCATCAGGGCGGCGACCGCATCGAGATCGACGGTGTAGGTCTGCGTGAGCTTCTGCCAGACCTCGGCGGTGGACGCCGCGTCCCCGCGCAGGGCATCCAGGGCGCGGGCGAGATGGCTCGGGCTGACGAGGGTGGGGCGCGGCAGGAGAGGATCGGCGTTCGGCATGGCGTGAACAATCCTTGTCGGCGGGGCCAGCCTCTCAAGACGTGGTTAATGCCCCGATAATGCCCGCCGTCGCCGTCAGCGTCCCGAGCGCCCGCGGAGCCGATCCGACGGCATCGCGCCGCCATATGGCCACGCTCTGCGCCCAAGCTTCGGGCTCGCGCCCCCGCCCGACCCTCCCGCCGAGGATCCGATGACCATCACCATCACGAATTTGCAGCCGGTGATCGCCCTGATCGCCGGGGTCCTGATCCTGATCATGCCGCGGCTCCTGAACTACATCGTCGCCGCCTACCTCATCCTGGTCGGGCTGATCGGACTCGGCCTGTTCCGCGGCCTCGCCTGAGGGCGGCGCGGACCTGAATCGGGCGCGTATCCGCAGAAACATCGCCCCCGATCCGACACGATGTCGGGGGCGTTCACCTTGCGTTGCACCGCGAGATGGTCCAACCCGCGGTCACGGACCGGTCACGGTCACGCACCCTTCAGAACGGACGGGATCGACATGGCAAGCGAGGGCACCGCGGGACACGCGAAGTGGGTCTACGCCTTCGGTGACGGCAAGGCCGAGGGCAAGTCGCAGATGCGCGAACTGCTCGGCGGCAAGGGCGCGAACCTCGCCGAGATGTCGAATCTCGGCCTGCCGGTTCCCCCCGGCTTCACCATCACCACCGAGGTCTGCACCTACTACTACGCCCACGACAAGCAGTATCCGCCGGAGCTGAAGGCGCAGGTCGACGAGGCGCTGGCCAAGGTCGGCGCGCTCACCGGGCGCACCTTCGGCGACGCGAAGAGCCCGCTCCTCGTCTCCGTGCGCTCGGGCGCCCGCGCCTCGATGCCCGGCATGATGGACACGGTGCTGAATCTCGGCCTCAACGACGCCACCGTGGCGGCGCTCGCCGAGAGCGCCGGCGACCCGCGCTTCGCCTATGATTCCTACCGCCGCTTCATCACCATGTACTCGAACGTGGTGCTCGGCGTGGAGCACCACGCCTTCGAGGAGGCGCTGGAGCACTACAAGGAGCGCAAGGGCGTCGAGCTCGATACCGAGCTCGGGGCCGAGGACTGGAAGACCCTGATCCAGACCTACAAGAAGATCGTCCGCGACGAGCACGGCTCCGACTTCCCGCAGGAGCCGCAGGACCAGCTCTGGGGCGCGATCGGCGCGGTGTTCGATTCCTGGATGATCCCGCGGGCCAAGAAGTACCGTGAGCTGAACAGCATCCCCGAGAGCTGGGGCACGGCCGTCAACGTGCAGGCCATGGTGTTCGGCAACATGGGCGACACCTCGGCGACCGGCGTCGCCTTCACCCGCAATCCCTCCACCGGCGAGCGGGCGCTCTACGGCGAGTTCCTGATCAACGCCCAGGGCGAGGACGTGGTGGCGGGCATCCGCACGCCGCAGGACATCACCGAGAAGGCGCGCATCGAGGCCAAGTCCGACCGTCCCTCGATGGAGACGGCGATGCCCGAGAGCTTCGCCGAGCTGACCCGGATCTACGGGATCCTGGAGAAGCACTACCGCGACATGCAGGACATGGAGTTCACCATCGAGAGCGGGAAGCTCTGGATGCTCCAGACCCGCAACGGCAAGCGCACCGCCAAGGCCGCTCTCAAGATCGCCGTCGACCTCGCCAGCGAGGGGCTGATCACGCAGGAGGAGGCGATCCTGCGCGTCGAGCCGGGGGCCCTCGACCAGCTCCTGCACCCGACCATCGACCCGAAGGCCGAGCGCAAGGTGATCGCCTCGGGGCTGCCTGCCTCGCCCGGCGCCGCCACCGGGGAGATCGTGTTCAACTCGGAGGCCGCGGAAGCCTGCCGCAAGGCCGAGCGCAAGTGCATCCTCGTGCGCATCGAGACCTCGCCTGAGGACATCCACGGCATGCATGCCTCGGAGGGCATCCTCACGACGCGCGGCGGCATGACGAGCCACGCGGCCGTGGTCGCCCGCGGCATGGGCAAGCCCTGCGTCTCCGGCGTCGGCAGCATCCGCATCGACTACAAGGCCCAGACCCTGTCGGTCGGCGGCCAGACCCTCAAGGCCGGCGACAAGATCACCATCGACGGCTCGACCGGCCAGGTGCTGCTGGGCGAGGTGAAGATGCTGGAGCCGGAGCTCTCCGGCGACTTCGCCACGCTGATGGGCTGGGCCGACGCGCACCGCACCATGAAGGTGCGCACCAACGCCGACACGCCCACCGATGCCCACACCGCGCGCAACTTCGGCGCGGAGGGCATCGGCCTCTGCCGCACCGAGCACATGTTCTTCGAGGGCGACCGCATCGTCGCGGTGCGCGAGATGATCCTGGCCGACGACACGGAGGGCCGCCGCGCGGCGCTCGCCAAGATCCTCCCCTACCAGCGCCAGGACTTCGTCGAGCTGTTCAAGATCATGTCGGGCCTGCCCGTCACGATCCGCCTGCTCGACCCGCCGCTGCACGAGTTCCTGCCGCACACCGATGCGGAGGTGCAGGAGGTGGTGGCGGCCACGGGCGTGGCCGAGGACAAGATCCGGCACCGGATGCGCGAACTCTCCGAGTTCAACCCGATGCTCGGCTTCCGCGGCTGCCGTCTCGCCATCGCCTTCCCCGAGATCGCCGAGATGCAGGCGCGGGCGATCTTCGAGGCGGCCGTGCAGGCGGCCGAGGAGACCGGCAGCCCGGTCACCTCCGAGGTGATGGTGCCGCTCGTCTTCACCCGGGCGGAGTTCGACATCGTCAAGGCCCGCATCGACGCCATGGCGAAGGCCGTCTCTGAGGAGAAAGGCGCCACGCTTGCCTATCAGGTGGGCACGATGATCGAGCTGCCGCGCGCCGCCCTGAAGGCGGGCGAGATCGCCGAGACCGCGGAGTTCTTCTCCTTCGGCACCAACGACCTGACGCAGACGGCGCTCGGCATCTCCCGCGACGACGCGGCGACCTTCCTCGGGCCCTACACGCAGAAGGGCATCCTGCCCTCCGACCCGTTCGTGACGATCGATCAGGACGGCGTGGGCGAGCTGGTGCGCATCGGCGTCGAGCGCGGTCGGAAGGTCCGCAGCGGCCTCAAGCTCGGCATCTGCGGCGAGCACGGCGGCGATCCGGCCTCGATCGGCTTCTGCCAGGAGGTCGGGCTCGACTACGTGTCCTGCTCGCCCTACCGCGTGCCGATCGCCCGCCTCGCCGCGGCACAGGCGGCGCTGGGCAAGGTGCTCGGCGGCGAGGGCTGAGCCGAACGGCCGGGCGCCCGCGCGCCCGGCCTTCACCCTCCGTTAGCCGCGCCCTGTGCGGCTTGTGGAAAAAAGTGGAACGGCGCCGCGAACGCGCGCCGTTCAGGCACGTTGAATGCTAGGTGCCTGAACGCTTGCGCGCGGGCCCTTTCGGCCATGCGCGGGACTGCCGGCCATGAGCGACCCGATCTCCTCCCCTGCCCTGATCCAGCCCGGCCTGCCGCTCCTGCGGCTGGTGGAGCGCGGCTATCTCTGGGCGGTCGCCGCCCTCGGCGGTCTCGCCACCGGCGCGCTGATGATCTTCGCGGTGGCCACGCAGAGCAGCGCCGATGCCGAGCGCATCGCGGGCGGGAGCAGCTACGCGGAGCCGCTGGTTTCGGCCCTCGCCGTCGCCCAGGCCCGCCGCACCCAATAAGGGGATCCCAAAGGGATCATCCCTTTGGCGGGGTGCCGGGGCGGAGCCCTGGCCTGACGCCCCAGGGCTCCGCCCTGGACCCGCGAAGGGGATGATCCCCTTCGAACCCCGGGATCAGGGACGGCGGAGGAGGTAGGTGTCCATGATCCAGCCGTGG
>NZ_CABFPH010000101.1 GCF_902141845.1 Methylobacterium symbioticum
CCGCCGGAACTCGGCGGGGTATGCGGGGCGGGTCTTGGGCATCGGGCAAACACCTCACGCGAAAGCGATCTCGGTGTCCATCAAACCGGGGCAATCCCAGTTCAACCACAGCCGGCTGCGTGGTCGATGCTTTTGCGGGACCTTGAGCCCCTCACGACGCCAGATCCGCTGAACCCGGTCCTTGCCCACCTGCCACCCAGCTGCCTGCAGCAGCGCGGTGACGCGGCGGTAGCCGTAGCGTCCGTACTCAGACGCCAGGGCGATGATGGCGCGGGTCAGCGTATCCTCGTCAGCTGGCACGGTGGGCACGTAGCGTTGCGTGCCCCGGTGCTGGCCAACGATCCGGCAGGCATGGCGTTCTGAGAGACCATACTTCTCACGAATGCCGTCGACTGCCTGCCGGCGTCGCTCCGGGGCTATAAGTTTCCCGCGGCGACGTCCGCCAGCACCTGCTTCTCCAGGGACAAGTCAGCCACGAGCCGGCGCAATCGAGCGTTCTCGCGCTCCAGATCCTTCATCCGACGGGCTTGGTCGATCTGCAGGCCGCCGTACTCCTTGCGCCAGCGATAATAACTCTGTTCGGAGATCTCCGCCTCCCGGCACGCTATCGCCAAACTCTTACCCTGAGCCGTCTGCACCTCAATCTGGCGCAGCTTCAGCACCACCTGCTCAGCACCCGCCTTCTGACCTCGCTTCATGTCCAGCTCCTTCAGTCCTGGCTGATCCTCTCAATCAGCCCGGTCCAAAGCCAGCCGGTCAGGTCAGGAGGAAGGGGGGGACCCAAAGTCAGGCTCTCGGCCGCTCGCGCGGCGGCTTCTCGACCAAGCTCCACCTGCGTGCCAATGCCGATGGCCTGCCCATCAGCGTCGTGCTGACGCCCGGCGAGGCCCACGACCTAATCGCCTATGACGACCTCATGGCCGAGCGCGACAGCGATCCCGGCGTGCTGCTCGGTGACAGGGGCTACGACAGTGACCGCCTGCGGCAGGATGCGCGCGACCGGGGGGCCCAGCCGGAGATCCCGACCAAGCGGAGCCGCAAGGTGCAGCACAGCGTCAACCGACGCCTCTACGCCCTGCGTTCCCGCATCGAGTGCTTCATCAACCGTCTCAAGAACTGCCGCCGCGTGGCCACCCGCTACGACCACACCGCTTCCAGCTTTCTCGGCTTCGCCCTGCTCGGCTGCATCCGCTTATGGATCAGGTTCGTCCACGCGGCCTAATGGGGTGAAAAAGCATACACTCCTGAGCAAAGAGAGGGGCGCGACGCGCCCCTCTTACGCCCTATCCAGCGGTTTCAGAACAACTTGGACAGCTTTGCCTTGATTTCATCGAGCCAGCCTTTTCCGCCGCCTCCCCCAGCCGTCTTTTGCTTGACTTTCCTGAGTTCAGCATACAGGGGCTCAAAGTCCTTCTTCTTTCCATAGCCCAGCAGTTCTGCCATTTCCAACTGCTGCCGCGCTTCGTTCAAGAATGTCTCCAGGCGCTCATTGGACGCTTCGCTCCGCTGACCATCTTCTACCAAGGTCTCGGCGCGCTTCAGGAGCAGCCTGGCGCGCAGGGCGGGCAGCGGATGCACGCTGCGCGTCTCGACCAGCGTGCTGAGCGCTGCCTGCAGCGCGGCTTTGGCTTCTTCAATCTTGCCCTGATCGATCAGCGGCACGACTGACTTCACGGCTGCGGGATAGGACGCCAGAGGGATGTTGGTGACCGCGATCACGATTTCACTGGCCAGCAAAGCCAGCACGTGACGTGCCTGTTGCACCTCGCCATGTTTGAGGGCATCCAGCGCCTCGTCGGTCATCGCCTCAATGGTTTCCGTGTTGGCGAACAAGTCGTGCACGATGGTGCGCACATCAACGGGGGCCAGGGCAAGCGTGGGTTCGCGCGCAACAATCAGCTCCAGCTTTCCAGTCACTTCGGCCAGCATTGCCAATGCGCGTGCAGCGTCCTTGCCGTCAAGTGCGGCCAGCGCTGATTTGGTCAGCGCCAAGGCCGAGACGGCCTCATCGAGGACTTGTTTACGTTTGTCTGCCGCCTGCGAGCCCGTTTCCTTCTGAACCTCAGGCTGTACCTCCGTGACGACTTCAGGCTTGGCCTCTGGACTGACAGGAAGGCTGCTTACCGCGGCCTGTTCGTTTATTTCTTTGTTCGTCGCATTGGGATTCGATGTTTGCTCATTCATGGTGATATGCCTCGTATGAGTTAGTGAAAATAGGCGAATCTATTGGGGCTGACTGCGAACATCGCGAGACTGACCGACCGAACAGTCGGCCCCTTCATCACCTCAAAACAGCTTTTGGAGGCGCGTCTTCAACTCGTCGAACCATCCCTTGCCGCTTTTGCCACCAGCCGACTTTTGCTCAATGGACTCCACCTGATCGAAGATGGGTTTGAAATCCGCCTTCTTGCCATAACCCAGGATCTGCGCCATCTCGATCTCCGTGCGCACGGACGACAGCAAGGTGCTGAGCTCCTCGTTCTGCTTGGCATCGCGCTTGTCGGTCTCGGCCAGCTTTTCAGCTTTTGCCATCGCGGCTTCAGCCCGTAGCACGGGCAGAGGAAAGGCGACCGAGGTCACCACCAGCGTGTTCAGTGCTCGGGCGAGTTCCGCCTTGGCGTCGTCGATCTTGCCGCTGTCGATGAGCCGTGCGGCCGACTTGATCGCTGCCGGGTACGTTGCCATCGGCAGGTTGTCGGTTTCGATCACGATTTCGCTGGCCAGATTGGCGACGATGGGCCGGGCCTTTTGCACCTCGCCATCACCCAACAACTCCCGAGACAACTTGACCGCTTTCTTCACCGTTTCCACGTTGGCGTGGATATCGTGGGTGATGACGCGTACATCGACCGGCGCCAAAGCAAGTTTGGCGTCGCGTGCCAATACCAGTTCCAGCTTTCCGCTGGCCAGTTCCAGCGCAGCGAGCGCCTCCTTGGTCTTCTTTGCATCAAGGAGTGTCAAAGCCTCCTGGGTCTTGGTGAGCGCCGTGATGGCGTCCTGAGTGAGCTCAGCACGCTTTTTTTCGGCTTCCCGGGCGGCCTTGTCATCTACCTGTGGCTGCGCCGCCTTGGATGCGGCAGAGGGTGCTGCAGCACCTGGGCTAGAACCTGCCGCCGATTGGGCCTGAGCCGGTCCGCTAAGTCCGACGACGACCGCCAGGGCAAGTGCGGAGAAGGTTGATTGGGGCTGTTTGATATTCATGATCTTGGGCTCCTAATTAAAGTTAGTTGACTGAGATTTCAATCTGTTTCGGTTTGGCTTGCTCGGCCTTGACAAGCCGCACTTCCAGCGCGCCGTCTTTCATCGAAGCCGTCACCTTGGTCGGATCAACGTTGTCAGGCAAGACAAAGCTGCGCACAAAGTGACCTGCCACTGAACTTTCATCCAGCGGCGATTAGGGTCAAAACCGCATCAAGGTGTTGCGTGGGCTGTAGTTTTATGATTCGAGGCTGCCGTTTGCAGCGCGGAGGCGGCGGTGGCGGATCTGTTCTGGCTCTCGGATGAGCAGTGGGCGGTGATCGAGCCGTTCCTGCCCCGCAATCAGCCCGGACCCGAGCGCAAGGACGACCGGCGGATCATCTCCGGCATCCTGCACGTGATCACCGCAGGCTGCCGCTGGTGCGACTGCCCGGATACCTACGGCCCGTCCACCACGGTCTACAACCGCTTCAACAGGTGGTCCCGCCGCGGCTTCTGGCGCGCGATGCTGGCCGCCCTGGCCAAGGCTGGATGGGCTGGGGACGCGGCCGCCCTCGACAGCACCTATGTCCGGGCCCACCGCTCCGCCCACGGTGGCAAAGGGGGGCTCGCACGCAGGCCATCGGCCCGTCGCGCGGCGGCCAGACGACCAAGGTCCACGCGCTCACCGACGTCCTCGGTCGCCCCGGCGTCCTTCTGCTGACGCCAGGCAACGCCAGCGACGTGACGACCGCGCCAGCCGTACTGGCCGAGGCGCCCGGCCGCATCCGCCGTCTGGCTGTTTGATCCCACGGTGTGGTGGTACGGTTGACCACCATGCTGCGAGGGATGCGCTATGGGCCAAATTCTCCACGGCAGCGCCCGCACGACGGAGGCGATCCGTCGCGCAATACAGCTACGTCAAGAGAGTGTGAGAGCGGCGGCCAAGCGCTACGGCGTCAGCCCGACGACGATCCAGAAGTGGCGAACTCGGCAGACGACAGCAGATGCCGCCATGGGGCCGAAAGAAGCTCGGTCGACGGTTCTGACCCCAGAGGAGGAGGCGGTCATCGTGGCCTTCCGGCGGCACACCCTGTTGCCGCTGGATGACTGTCTCTATGGCCTGCAGCCCACGATCCCGCACCTGACCCGTTCGTCGCTACACCGTTGCCTTGAGCGGCACGGCATCAGCCGCCTACCGGAGATGGAGGGCGACAAGCCCAAGAAGAAGCGTTTCGCCGATTACCCCATCGGCTACATGCACATCGATATCGCAGAGGTCAGGACAGAAGAAGGCAAGCTCTACCTGTTCGTCGCCATCGACCGAACCTCGAAGCTGGCTTTCGCCAAGCTGGAGACGGAGGCCAACCGCTACACCGCATCGGACTTCCTCCGCGCGCTGGTCGCGTTCGTGCCGTACAAGATCCACACGGTGCTGACCGACAACGGGGTGCAATTCTGCCATGCCCCGCGCAACCGCTCAGGCCCGACAGCCCTCTACAGCCGGCACATGTTCGATCGCGTCTGCCACGAGCACGGCATCGAGCATCGTCTGACCAAGCCTAACCACCCTTGGACCAACGGTCAGGTCGAGCGGATGAACCGCACCATCAAGGACGCCACGGTCAAGCGCTACCACTACGACACGCACGAACAGCTCCGGGTGCACCTGCAGCTGTTCGTGGACGCCTACAACTATGCCCGCCGGCTGAAGACCCTGCGCGGTCTCACGCCCTACGAGCATGTCCTTCAGGTCTGGACGAAAGAGCCCGAACGCTTCAGGCTCGACCCGTCACACCTCATCCCGGGACCATACACCTAGAGTCTCGACCGTTTCTGTTACGCCGTTGGGCGCGGGTTGAGCAACGGGCGGAGACGCGAAGCCCTTATCGAGCGAAGCGTCGGAGCCGGTTGCGGTAAGGGTTCCGGCGAAGGCCGCCGGGGTCTGGTATCCGAGCGAGGAGTGCGGTCTCGCGGTGTTGAAGTCCTGCCTCCATTCGGCGATGGCGCTGCGGGCGTGGTCGAGGCCGAAGAACAGGCTCTCGTTCAAGAGCTCATCGCGCATCCGGCCGTTGAAGCTCTCGACGTAGCCATTCTGCATGGGCTTTCCGGGCGCGATGTAGTGCCACTCGACGCGATGATCCTTCGACCAGGCGAGGATCGCGTTCGAGGTGAACTCCGTGCCGTGGTCGGAGACGATCATGCCCGGCTTGCCGCGTCGGGAGATCAGGTCCGTCAGCTCACGAGCAACGCGGCGACCGGAGATCGACGTGTCCGGGATCGCTGCCAGGCATTCGCGCGTCACGTCATCGACGATGTTGAGCACACGGAAGCGCCGCCCGCAGGCGAACTGATCGTGCACGAAGTCCAGCGACCAGCGCGCGTTCGCCCTTGCCTCGACCAGGATCGGCGCCCGCGTGCCCACCGCGCGTCGCCGCGCCCGGCGCTTGCGCACCGTCAGGCCCTCCTCGCGGTAGAGCCGGTAGATGCGGTTGACGCCAGACGTCTCGCCCTCCCGCCGCAGCAGGACGAACAGGCGCCGGTAGCCGAAACGCCGGCGCTCGTTTGCGAGGTCACGCAGCTTGCCGCGCAACTCCGTCTCCGGCGGACGGCATGACCTGTAGCGGATCATCTTGCGATCGGCACCGACGAAGGAACAGGCCCGACGCTCCGACAGGCCCATGACGGCCTGCAGATGCGCGACGGCTTCGCGCTTGGCGGCGGGCCCTACCATTTTTTTGACAGAAGCTCGCGAAGTGCCGAGGCTTCCAGCATTTGGTCGGCCAGCAGCTTCTTCAGCTTCGCGTTCTCGTCTTCCAAGGCCTTCAGGCGCTTGGCGTCGGACACGTCCATCCCGCCATACTTGGCCTTCCAGTTATACAGCGTCGCCTCGCTGACACCGTGCTTGCGGGCCAGATCGCCCGCCTTCGCACCCGCCTCATGCTCGCGCAGAACGGCGATGATCTGCTCTTCAGTGAACCGCTTCCGCTTCATCTGTCCGTCCTTCAATCGAGGCCGGACTCTAATCTCAGATGGAGGAAAAACTCAGTGGCAGGTCAGCGCTGTCGCGATCCGGAAACTTCAGCCGGATCGGACGATAGGGATCGCCGCTGGACGTGTATCCCATCAGCGGCTCGATCTGCGGCGGCCGGGACGGCTCGAACTCGAGGACCCAGTAGTTGGGCCGAGGCGCCGATGTCATCGCGGAACGGGCAGGACGGTAGATGATTGCCGTCGGAACGTCCCAGGATGGCAGATCGGTTCCGGGAATTTTCGGCGGGAATGGTGGGCGATTATGGCCGCGCATATCAGTTCTCCCGGGAGTCGGTGGATACGAGAAGGTGACGTTCGAGATCGCCGAGTTTTTCCATTCGCCTCGAATTCAGGCGAACGGCGCGTTCGGTGTTCTGCGAAGGAAAGGCAGCAGCGTGCAGGACGTCCGACCGCATCGCTATCGTGAGATCGGCGACGGCATTCATCACGCCCTCTCCGTCCCCGTCCGAGAGCGTGCCGTCAGCAAAACCGGACTGCAAGCTCTCCAGTACCTGCTCGAAGCTGGACACGACCCCTGCACTCGCGACCACAGCCAGCTTGTGGCTGAGAACACGCAGTTCATCGATCAGCTTCGCATCGTGCCTTGCGGTTTCCACGATCTCTGCGACCTTCTCGATGCAGGCCATGTAAATGTCGCATTGCTGCTGGAGGATGATGACCCTTCCTTCCTTGCGAAGCTCGAGATCGGTCTGGCGATTGAGAAGCGCCGCGGTCAGAATGATCGTCACGACAGCGCCGAGGAAGATGAGCGTCATCTCCTGCGCGAAAGGCAGTATGTCTTCGGCAAGATACATCGAACGAAAAACGAAAACGATGCCGATGCCCAAGGCAGCGGCCGCAGCAGCAAATGCCAAGTCAGGCAGGCGGTTCGACATCAGCACCTCGCATTTTCGGTGCCAGGTGGCATGCACGGCTTTGCATCGGCGTCCGGCGCCTCTGCGTCCCGGTGCCGCAGGAAGATTGGCGTCGGACCGCTGCCGAACGGATTGAAGCCGGTGCTCAGGCAACGGTCGAAGATCGTTTCGTCCCATCGGGTGAAATCGTCCTCCTCGCCGGCAAGTCGCCCGTCATCCACCACAGGGCACCTCACGCCTTTGCCGATGGGGAGCGTCATCGAAGGCCGCACCGTCCGAACGATCCGCCTTGCGAAGCCGTAGCCCGAGGAGGATCATCATCACCCCGAAGACCGCGGCGTAGAAGCCGATCAGCCAGCCGAGCGCGAGGAAGCTTTCGACCGGGCGCGTCAGCAGCATCCAGGTCACGACGACACCGAGAACGACCGAGAGAAGGCCGCTCAGGATCAGCCAGATTTCGCCGTTGATTTCCTTTCGCAGGCGGATCGCTGCCGCGATCTCGAGGGCACCCGAGAACACGGACCAGAATGCGATGCTGGCCCAGAGGAATGTCGCAAGCACAAGCGTCGCGACAAAAGGCGAGACAACCACGACGACGCCCGTGGCGATGCCCAGAATGCCGCTGAACATCAGCCAGCCCCAGCGTTTGCCCTTGCGGATGTTACGTATCGCGGCGACGAGGCCGAACACGCCGTCGGCAAAGGCGAACGCGCCGAAGACCAGCGTGAGCGCCAGAAGCGCTTCCGCAGGCATGACGAAGGCTAGCACTGCGATGATCAATGCGAGCACGCCGCGTAACACGAATGCCCACCAATTCCGGGACAGGCTGCACAGCATGTCCTGCATCTTATCAGTCGGGTTTTCAGAGGCTATGGTCATTGGTCGATCTCCTATTCAGTTCCATGTCAGGTGTCGGAGCCGGCCTCCTCGCCGGTTAGGGCGGCGGCCACGCGGCGGCGATCCTCGATCGGCTGAGGCAGACGCCGCGTGTGAGCGATTTCCCGTTCGATGGGCGCGCGGCCTGATGGATCTCTGACCAACCCGGCTTCGGCAAGCCTCGCGCGTAGTGTCGCGCCCGCATTTTCTGCGATCTCGGCGACCACTGTCTCGGTCAGGCCGAAAAGGTCTGCCGTCTCCGCGATCGTAGCGTTGTCGAGGTGGAGCCGATAGAGAACGCGGCGTTCGACCGACGGAAGATCGGCGATTGCCCGGTGCAGCACCATGGCGATCTTATGCCGATCCGCTTGGCTCTCGGGGTCTGTGCCGCCGTCGTCGGCGAGGAGGTCCTCCAGCATCAGCACTTCGTCGGGCTGGTAGAACTCGAACATCGCCTGATCCGCCTCGGTCGGATCCTCCGCCGGGGCCTCGGGTTCCGCCTCGATGGAGGCGGCATCCTCAGGCACGGCGCGGCGGGCGGCGCGGGATTCTTCCTCGATGGTCTCAAAAGCCAGCCGTTTCAGCCAGTCGCCGACGGAAAACTCCGAAGGCCGATCCTCGAAGCGGGCCAGCCCCTTGAGGATCGTCGCATCGAAGAGACCGCGAACGCTCAGATATCCCTCCGGTACCGATCCGCTGCATTCGAGATAGGTCAACTCGCGCCTGACGGTGTCATAGATCGTATCGAGATGATCCTCGATCAGGTCAAAGAAGAGCTGGCGCCGGTCCGCTTCCGCCGCATCCCGCGCGGGCGGCAGCGGGGCGCCGATCCGGCGCCGGCGGGCGGGACGCTTGTATTCAGGCTCGTGCTTGAGGCGCGCCACATGCCGATCGACCTGGTGGCGCAGGTCGGCAAAGGCCTTGCGCAGGACAGGCTCGATCTCGAATCCCTCTTCCCGCGCCGCGATCACGCCCGACGGCAGTTGCAGGCGCAGGCTGACTTTGATGCGCTTCTTGCCCCTCGTCTGCGAGGCAACGACTTCGAGCCGGACCAGATCCTCGCGAAAGCGCGCAAGGTGCGGTTCAAGTTGCCGCACCTCCTCCTCGATGACCTCAGGCGCGCGCTGTTGGCCGTGCCGGTCGAGATTGCGGAATGATCTAATGACGTTCATGCCGTGGACCTTCCTATAACTCTCCGAAGAGATGGTCCGGCGCGACCGATATCGCGCCGGGCCAGTCTTTTGCGCTGTCACTCGGCGGACTTGTCGTCCTTGGACTGCACCTCATCCTCAACGCTGGGCTTTGGAACGTCCGTCTTGTTTTCGGCAACTTCGCTGGGCTCCTCGATCCCGGCCTTGGCCTGATCGTCCGGGCTGTCGTCACCGGTGTCCTTTACGATCTTTTCGAACACGACCCTCTGTTCGTCTTCCGACCAGGCGACGCGGACCTTGTCACCATCCTCGATCCGCCCGGAGAGCATCTCGCGGGCCAACTCGGTCTCCAACTCCGACCGGATCAGCCGGCGCAGCTCGCGGGCGCCGAATTCGGGGCGGAAGCCGACCGCGCCGAAGTGATCCACGACGCTCACGTCGAATTCGAGTTCGACGCCCTGGCCGAGGGCGGTCCGTTTCACCCGGTTCAGCTGCAACTCGACGATCTGGCGGATCTCCGACTGGTTCAGCGAATGGAAGACGATGATCTCATCGATCCGGTTGATGAACTCTGGCCGGAAATGACCGCGCAACACCTCCATCAGTTCGGATTTCTGCTTGGCCTCGTCGAACTCCCTGCTGCCGCGTTTCGTGAGGTTGCGCTGGATGATGTCCGAACCGAGGTTCGAGGTGGCGATGATGATGGTGTTAGTGAAGTCCACCACGCGGCCCTTGCCATCTGTCAGGCGGCCATCGTCGAAAACCTGAAGCAGGATGTTGTAGACATCGGGATGCGCCTTTTCGATCTCGTCGAGGAGCACGACCGAGTAGGGCCGACGGCGCACCTTCTCCGTCAGCTGCCCGCCTTCGTCGTATCCGACGTAGCCCGGAGGTGCGCCAACCAACCGGGCAACCGAGTGGCGCTCGCCATACTCCGACATGTCGATACGGATCATCGCGTCCTGATCGCCGAAGATTACCTCGGCGAGCGTCTTGGCCAGTTCCGTCTTGCCAACCCCGGTCGGCCCGAGGAACAGGAAGGTCGCGGTCGGACCGGAACCTTCGCGCAGACCCGCACGCGCCAGGCGCACCGCATCGGCCACGGCGCGGATCGCTTCTTCCTGGCCAATGACGCGCTCGTGCAGCTTCTCCTCGAGCTTCAGGAGCTTGTCCTTCTCCTCGGCGGTCAGCTCCGTGACCGGAACGCCGGTGATCTTGGAGACGATCTGCGCGACATGATCGGCGCGCACCTCGGCGGTCGCCGAAGCCTGGTCGCGCTTCCAGATCTCCAGAAGCTCGTCAAGCTCCTTCTGCTTCTGCTCGAGTTCCTTCTTCAGTTCCGCTGCTCGGTCGAATTGCTTGCGGGCTGCGGCATAGTCCTGTTCGCGCTTGATCTGCGCGACCTCGGCTTCGAGCTCCTGCACGTCCACGGGCCGCGCAGTGGCCGAGATCTTCACCCGCGCCGCGGCCTGGTCGATCAGGTCGATCGCCTTGTCGGGCATGAAGCGACCGGTGATATAGCGATCCGAAAGCTCCGCGGCGGCGATGATCGCCTCGTCGGTGATCGTCACCTTGTGGTGGCTTTCGAGCGTGTCGCGCAGCCCGCGCAGAATCATGATCGTCTGTGCGACCGTGGGCTCGTCCACATAAACCGGCTGGAACCGTCGCTCGAGCGCCGCGTCCTTCTCGATGTATTTCTGGTACTCGTTGAGCGTCGTCGCGCCGATCAGGTTCAGCTCGCCCCGCGCCAGCGCCGGCTTGAAGGTGTTGGCGATGTCGAGACCACCTTCGCCACCGCCCTGGCCGGCGCCGACGATGGTGTGCATCTCGTCGATGAACAGGATCAGGCTGTCCTTCTCCTCGGTGATCTCCTTGAGGATCTTCTGGACTCGCTCCTCGAACTCGCCGCGATACTTCGACCCGGCCACCATCGAGTTGATGTTGAGCTCGACCAGCCGCTTGTCGCGCAGCGCCTCGGGCACTTCGCCCGCGACGATCCGTTGTGCAAGTCCCTCGACGATGGCGGTCTTGCCCACGCCGGGCTCGCCGATCAGCACCGGGTTGTTCTTTTTCCGGCGGGCCAGCACTTCGATCGTCGTCTCGATCTCGCGGGCGCGGCCGATGACGGGATCGAGCTTGCCATCGCGGGCGAGCTTCGTCAGGTCACGGCTGAACTGGTCGAGATCGGGGGTGTTCGACGGAGTCTCGACGCGGCCTTCCTCGGCTCCCTTGCCGACCACCTTCGTCACCTGCTGACGCAGCGCCTGCGGCGTCAACCCCAGCTTGCGCAGCATCGCCGCGGCCAGGCCTTCACCTTCCTCGGCAAGTCCGATCAGAAGGTGCTCGGGACCGACATAGGAATGGCCGAGTTCGTTCGAGGCGATGAAGGCCCGGTTCAGCGCGTCCTTCAGGCGAGGGCTTACGCCGATTTCACCCTCCGTCTTGGCGTCTCCACGCTTCGCTTCCTTCTCGATCTGGCGCCGCAGATCATCCACATCGACCTTGAACTGTTCCAGGATCGTCTTGACGACGTCAGACGGGGTCAATGCCAGAAGCAGATGTTCGGTGTCGACCTCGCTGCGCCCGAATTCCCCGGCCTTCTGTGCTGCATCCTGCAGCAGCTTGTTGCCCTGTTCGCTCAGCCGGTCGGCGATGGTGCGTCCGCCGCCGCGCCGCGATCCACGCCGCGGCGCGCCCTCGCCGAAAGTGGCGTCGACGACAGCGTCATCGCCATCACCCATAGAGCCGAGCGTGCCGCCTCGCAGCGGACTGTCACCAAAGAGGCTGCCGAAACCGCTCTCGCCGAAGAATTCGTCAAGAAGGGAACGCCGCCCGAACAGGGACTCCAGCGGTGAGGCGCTGCGACCCGACCGGCGCGCTATTTCGCTGTAGTGCTGATCGCACAGCTCCATGTTCTGAACCCTGCCGTTCACCGAGGCGCGCACGCGCGCCGTCGCCGGGCGACCGCAAATATCGCAAGCTCCGTTTGCCATTCGTCTTCTCCGTTTCTTTATCCAGTCAGGGTTGTCCGCCAATCATCTGCGCCAGTGACAGTGTTACGCAGCGACCGCTTCCGTTCTTTTCACCTTGGACCCAATTGCCACCAGATCGGGCTCGTCCAGTGTCTCGCGTTGCAGGAGATCCTGCGCGGATTGCTCGAGCAGCGCCCGGTTGGCTTCGAGAAGCGAGAGGGTGCGCTTGAACACGCCATCCACGATGTCGCGCACCTTCGAGTCCATCCGCTCGGCAGTGGCCTCGCTGTAGCGGCGGTTCAGCCACGACGACTGGTCGCCGGTGCCGAGAAAGCCTGGCCGATCGGTGTCGTAGCTGACATGCCCGAGGTCTTCGTCCATCCCGTACCGCGCGACCATGGCGCGGGCGATATCGGTAGCCTTGACCAGATCGTCGGCCGCCCCGGTCGAGACATGATTGTAGATGATCTTCTCGGCCGCGCGCCCGCCAAGCAGGACTGCGATCTTGTTCTCCAGCTCCTCCCGCGTCATCAGGAAGCGGTCCTCGGTCGGGCGCTGGATAGTGTAGCCGAGCGCGCCAATTCCGCGCGGGATGATCGAGACCTTGTGCACCGGGTCCACCCCCGGCAGAGCCATCGCCACAAGCGCGTGCCCCATCTCGTGGTGC
The DNA here is from genome assembly GCF_902141845.1 of Methylobacterium symbioticum. Lineage (GTDB taxonomy): Bacteria > Pseudomonadota > Alphaproteobacteria > Rhizobiales > Beijerinckiaceae > Methylobacterium > Methylobacterium symbioticum. The sequence continues at coordinate 12,752 of NZ_CABFPH010000101.1, forward strand.
GCCACGATCTCGCGCTCGCGCGGGTTCAGAACGCGGTTCTTCTTTTCCAACCCGGCGATGATGCGCTCCACGGCATTGTTGAAGTCGTCCATCGTCACCGCATCGGCCTTGCGGCGCGTGGCGAGCAATGCTGCCTCGTTGACGAGATTGGCAAGATCGGCGCCCGAGAAGCCGGGCGTGAGCGCTGCGACCTTCTCGGCATCGACGTCCGGGGCGAGCTTCACCTTTTTCATGTGAACGCCAAGAATCTGCACACGTCCCTTCTTATCCGGCCGATCCACCAACACCTGCCGGTCAAAGCGTCCGGCCCGCAACAGCGCCGGATCGAGAATCTCCGGGCGATTCGTGGCCGCAAGCAGCACGATGCCGACTGATGGGTCGAAGCCGTCGAGCTCGGTCAGAAGCTGGTTCAGCGTCTGCTCACGCTCATCGTGGCCGCCAGCGACCTGGCCGGAGGAGCGCGCCCGCCCGAGAGCGTCGAGTTCGTCGATGAAGATAATCGCCGGCGCGGATTTCCGAGCCTGCTCGAAGAGGTCGCGCACCCGCGCGGCACCGACGCCCACGAACATCTCGACGAACTCTGATCCCGAGATCGAAAAGAAGGTCACGCCGGCCTCACCCGCCACCGCGCGCGCCAGCAGCGTCTTGCCGGTGCCCGGCGGCCCAACGAGCAATATGCCTTTGGGGATATGTGCGCCCAGCTTTCCGTATTCGGCCGGGTTCTTGAGGAACTCCACGACCTCCTCGAGCTCGGCCTTGGCCTCGTCCACACCGGCCACGTCGGCGAAGCTGACGCCGGTTTCTTTTTCCATGTAAACCTTGGCCTTGCTGCGGCCGACCTGCATGAACCCGCCGAAGCCCTGCTTGTCGGCGAACTTGCGGAACAGCAGCATCCAGATTCCGAAGAAGATAAGCGCTGGCGCCACCCAGGAAATCAGCGTGCCGAGAAAAGTGTTTTGCGGAACGCCAGTGATCTCGATACCTGACCGGTCTATCCGTTCCAGGATTGCGGGATTCACTACGGTCGTCACGAACTGCTTCTTGCCGTCGACCGGTTCGGCGAAGGTGCCTGTGATCGTGTCTGACCCGACCGCGACAAAGGAAATTTTCCCGTCAGCGAGATACTTCTCGAACTGGCTGTAGCTGATCGGCGCGACGGATTGCCAGCCGGCGATCAGGTTCTGGATGAAAAGCACGGCTATGAAAGCCACCACCCAGTACCAGATGTTGTATTCGGTCTTCCTTTCCATGCCGCTTGTCCCTTTCACTGGCGCCCGAGCCGCGCCTTGATCCGCTCGAGCAGCGCCAGCAGGGCGCGCCTTTCGTCCGCCGACAGATCCTGGAAGATTTCATGTTCGAGCGCCGATTGCCGCGGCGCGAGTTCCTCCAGCATCGCCCGGGCCTTCGACGTTGCCGTGACGATCTGCGCCCGCCTGTCGTCGGGCGAGGGCGACCGCTCGACCCAGCCGCCCCGGACCATGCGATCGACGAGCTGGCCGGCTGTGGCCTGGCCGACCTCCAGCAGGTCGGCCAGATCGCCGATGGTCAGCCCAGGCGCATCCTCGACATGCGCCGCCGCCATCCAGGACAGGCGGGTCAGGCCGCTGCCGCGGATGTCTTGGTCGATCCGCTGCTGGATGAGCTGCGCGACCCGGTGGATCGTCGTCCCGATCAGCGCGATGTCCGAAGAGATCATGGTTATCCCTCCTCCGATTGCATGGTACACAGGAGAAACCGCCCCCCATCCAAAACGCAATGCACCCATCATACATGCTTGCATAATAAATGGAACGGCCTATCTTGATAGGCGTTCTCCGAACCCACATCCGGCCGGCACCGTTGCCCGGTCCCTCCTTGCCGACGGTTCGGGGGTATCGATCAGCAACAGGAGGCCAGCAATGCTCTACCCGACATATCTGCGCCGCAGCGATCCCTTTGCGCTGATGCGCTCCATGATGCGCGATCTCGACCGCGGTTTCTGGCCGCCGTCCCGCGCGGCGTTCCCGGCGGTAAATGTCTGGCAAGGCCCTGAGGCCGTTGCAGTCACCGCTGAACTTCCCGGCATCGAACCGGACGACATTGAAATTTCGGTCAAGGACAACGTCCTGACGCTGTCGGGCGAACGCAAGGCGCCCGAGGTTCCCGACGGTGCGCGCTGGCACCACAACGAACGCGTTTACGGCAGGTTTTCCCGCGCGATCCGGCTGCCGTTCGTGGCCTCGGATGACAAGGTCGAGGCGAGGATGGCGAACGGCGTATTGTGGATCGTTATCTCGCGGCCCGAGGAAACGAAGCCGAAGAAAATCGAGATCAAGGCAGCCTGAGAGGAGCTGGAACGATGAGCACCGACATTTCGCAAGCCGCCGAAAAGACGCCGACCGACTCGCCTGAGACCACCGGCGGCGGACGCATCTACCGCCCGTCGACCGATATCGTCGAGACCGATCAGGGTTTCTCCATGATGCTTGAAATGCCTGGGGTCGCCGCCGATGCGATCGAAATCACGCTCGAAAATCGTGTGTTGACGATCCGCGGCAAGGTTGACCCGGTGCGGCCGAAAAACCTCGAACTTGCCTATGCCGAATATGGCGAGGGCGATTTCGAGCGTGCCTTCACGCTTTCCGAGGACTTCGACCCCGACAGGATCGAAGCCGAGATGCGAGGAGGCGTCCTAACTTTAACGCTCCCCCGGGCCCCTGAAGCGCAGCCGAAAAGGATCGCCGTCAAGGGCGCCTGAAAACCTAAGGAGACCAATCATGCAGATCAAAGACCTCATTCCCTGGGCGCGCAAGGACAGCACGCCAGATGCGAAGAGCAGCCAAGACAACCCGATCGCGACGCTCCAGCGCGAAATGAACCATGTGTTCGAGAACTTTTGGAACCGGGTCGGTCAGTTCGAATGGCCCTGGGGCAGCGGCGAAGCCAAATCCGACATGGTCGAGACCGACAACGCGATCGAAGTGTCGATCGAGCTGCCGGGCATGGAGATGAAGGACATCGAGGTGACGGTCAACGATGACATGTTGACTGTGAAGGGGGAGAAGAAGATCGAGCGCCAGGTGGAGAAGAAGGGGTATTACCTGTCCGAGCGCAGCTACGGCGCGATCTACCGGACAATTCCGCTCCCTCCCGGTGTGGATGGCGAAAAGGCGCAGGCATCCTTCAAGAACGGGGTTCTGACGATCAAGCTGCCCCAGACACCCGAGGCGCAGGCGAAGATCAAGCGCATCGATGTCAAGAACGGCTGATTTGCCACATTGGGTGTCGCCGGTTTGCGGCGTCCGCTCAGCTCCGTTTGATATCACGCCGTCTGGTGAGCCCCGGGGAGCCTGTTTCTCCGGGGCGGCTTTCGAGGGGGAATGATGAAAGACCTGAAACGATCCGGGCTAACCCGTGAACAATGGTCGGCGATGACGCTCTACGAGAAGTTCGAACAGGTCGTCATTTTCGTCCTCAGCGCCATCATTGCGGTTATCGTCGTGGCGTCGGTTTGGGCGCTGATGCGCGAGGTCGTGAACCGGTTGGTCTTGGGAGCGTTCGACACGCTCGATTACGCCACCTTCCAGGTGGTGTTCGGAATGATCTTCACCGTTGTAATTGCGCTCGAGTTCAAGCGCTCCCTTCTTGTGGCGACAGAACGCAGCTTCGGCGTTCTCCAGGTCCGCACGATCGTGCTGATCGCGCTCCTCGCGATCGCGCGCAAATTTATCATCCTCGACCTTGGCGAGACGGAGCCAGCCAAGATTGCCGCCCTCGCGGGCGCGGCTCTTGCGCTCGGAGCAGTCCACTGGCTGGTGCGCGATCAGGACCGGCGCGAAGAGCCCGGTGCTAAAAATGCCGAAGGCGATCAATGAGCCGAAGCGTTTTCGTTCGACTTGTTTCATCAACCTCTGCCGCACTCATCATCTTAATTGTTTAGCAGAAATTTTTTATCATGCCGAGCGTTGCGCTGGTCGGTTTGCCGAGCCACGCGCCGTCGCTTCCCGCGGAGACTTGGCGGCGTTCGAACAAAGCACCATCACAGTTTTCAACGCCACTCGAGACAGTGCGTCTCCATCGCGACAACCGAGCGTATAGTCGATCCCTAAACCCGGAGTGCCTATGACGGTCCGCGTGGGAACGGCTCGCGGTTCATTTGGGACGAACTCTAATCAATTTTTCGGCCCACTCATATGCTCTCTAATTGAAACCAACACGCTCTCGAACTCGGCGTCATCTCGTGTCCAAAAACGAGCGATTGCGTACAGGGGTAAAACTCGCTGTCCACAAATTATCTTGACATGATTTCGAACAAATAAGATATTTCGGACAGCCTATTCGGACGAAATTGACCTCATGCCACGCACCTTTGCCTATGTCCGCGTCTCCACGATCGGGCAGACCACCGAAAACCAGATTCAGGAAATCGAGGCCGCCGGCTTTCACGTCGAGCCGCGACGGATCGTCACCGAGACGGTTTCCGGCAGCACGGCCATTGTGCAGCGCCGTGGCTTTTCCCGGCTCATGGACAAGCTGGAGTCCGGGGACATTCTCATCGTGACCAAGCTCGACCGCCTCGGCCGTGATGCGATCGATGTCAGCACCACCGTCAGGACGCTGGCCGAAATGGGCGTAAGGGTCTATTGCCTCGCGCTCGGCGGGGCCGATCTCACCAGTTCGGCCGGTACTATGACCATGAACGTGCTCAACGCCGTCGCCCAGTTCGAAAGGGATCTGCTGATCGAGCGGACGCAATCCGGCCTCAAGCGCGCCAAGTCGGAAGGCAAGGCCCTCGGCCGTCCTTCGACGCTGAGCGATAAACAGAAGCAAGATGTGCGCGGCGATCTCACGACGGGGATGAGCGTTTCGGCGATCGCACGGAAGTTCGCGACCAGCAGGCAGACCATTATGCGGGTTCGCGACGAAGGTTCACGGTCCGTTCGACCTTAGCGTGTCTGGGGGAACAAAGCTTGTTCCGACCCCAAGACGCAGGGCTGCGCGCTGCCCAGGACAGCACCGCCTTGACGTTAGGTGTACGGTCCCGGGATGAGGTGTGACGGATCGAGCCTGAAGCGATCGGGCTCTTTCGTCCAGGCGTTCAGGATGAACTCGGTGGGCGTCAGGCCGCGCAGCGTCTTGAGCCTGCGGGCATGGTTGTAGGCATCGACGAACAGATGCAGATGCGTTCGCAGCTGAGCATGGCTGTCGTAGTGGTAGCGTTTGACCGTCGCGTCCTTGATCGTACGGTTCATTCGCTCGACTTGCCCGTTGGTCCAAGGGTGGTTCACCTTGGTCAGACGGTGCTCGATGCCATGCTCGTCGCAGACACGATCGAAGATGTGCTGACTGTCGTAGATATCCCGCTGGCGTGACGTGAACTGAATGCCGTTGTCCGTGAGCACAGTGTGGATGCGGTAAGGCACCGCTTCGATGAAGTCGCGGAGGAACTGAGCGGCCTCCATCTTGCCGGCGCTCTCGACCAGCCGCACGAAGACGAACTTGCTGGTTCGGTCGATGGCCACGAACAGCCTGAGCTTGCCCTCAGCGGTGCTGACCTCGGCGATGTCGATGTGGACGTAGCCGATGGCGTAACTCGCAAAGCGCTGCTTCTTGGGTTTGTCGCCGTCGATCTCGGGCAGTCGGCTGATGCCGTGCCGTTCCAGACAGCGATGCAGCGACGACCGGGTCAGGTGCGGGATCGTCGGTTGCAGGCCATAGAGGCAGTCGTCGAGCGGGAGCAGCGTGTGCCGTCGGAAAGCGACGATGATCGCCTCCTCCTCGACCGTGAGAACGGTGGAGCGCGGGACTGTCAGGAATTTCGTGTGGGCGGCCATAGTGGACCCAAAGGAGGTTCCCGATGGCACGACGCAAAGCACCCCACATCCCTGACGCGCTCCTGGA
>NZ_CABFPH010000102.1 GCF_902141845.1 Methylobacterium symbioticum
GGTGATGCCGGTGAGCAGGTTGTTGAAGTCGTGCGCCAGACCCCCCGTCAGCTGGCCCACCGCCTCCATCTTCTGGGCCTGCCGAAGCGCCTCCTCGGCGAGCATCAGCTCGGCCGTGCGCTCGGCGACGCGGCTCTCCAGCGTGTCGGTGAGCGCGCGCAGCTGCGCGTTGGCGCGGTCGCGCTCGGCCTCGACGGCACGGCGCTCCTCGACATCGATGAGGACGCCGGGAAAGCGCTGCGGCGTCCCGTCCGGCCCGTGCTCGACGCGGCCATTCGCCTCCAACCAGTAGTAGTTTCCGTCGGCGCGCCGCACCCGATACTGGTGCGCGTAGGGACCTCCGCGCCGGACCGCCTCCCCGATCGCCGCGACCAGGGCCTGCTTGTCGTCCGGATGGACCGTCCCGATCACCTGTTCCAGGCTCAGGCCGTCGCGGCCCAGGTCCGGATCGAGGCCGAAATTGCGGGCGAAGGCCTCGTCCACGGTGAAGCGGTCGGTGGGCAGATCCCAGATCCAGGTGCCGATGATGGCGCCCGCGGTGAGCGCGAGCTGGACGCGCTCCACGTTCTCGCGGGCGAGCGCCTCGCTCGCCCGCAGCCGCCGCTCGACCGCGATCCGGTCGGTCACGTCGAGTTCGGCCACCACGCCGCCGAGAATCGCCCCGTCGGCGCCGCGGATCGGCGCGGCGTTGTTGAGGAAGAGCCGCCGGCCGCCGCCATCGAAGCGCTCGATCTCCACGAGCTCGCCACGCACGGTCTCGCCGCGCAGCAGCGCCCGGGCCATCCCCCACTCCTCGGCGCGCAGGCGCTCGCCGGTTTCCGGCCAGTACCCGGCCCAGTCGCCGTAGCCCTCCCAGGTCGTGGTCTCCGGCGGCACGCCCCAGAGCTCGCGATTGGCCGCGTTGTCGCGCAGGATCCGGCCGTCCGCATCGGCCATGATCACGCCGACCGGGAGGGCCTCCAGCGTTGCCGAGAGGAAGGCCTCGCTCCGGCGCAGGCGCTCCTGGTCCTCCCGCCGGGCGGTCACGTCCCGGTAGAACACGGCGAGCCCGTCCTGGACCGGATAGGCACGCATCTCGATCCAGCTCACGCGCCCGTCCGGCCAGGTGAAGCGGTGCTCCAGCGCGGCCGGCACGCCCGCGCGCAGGGCGCGGGTCAAGGTCTGCTCCAGCAGCGGATCGGCGTCGGGATAGAGGTCGCGATGCGAGCGTCCGACGATCGCGGCGCGCGGCCGGCGCTCCATCCGCTCGGCGCTGGCATTCAGGTCGAGGATGCACAGGTCCCGGTCGAGGAGCGCGAAGGCCTCGTCCATCTTGTCGAGCACGCCCTGCGCCCGGTCGCGCTCGGCCCGGAGCGCGTCCTCCGCCTCCTGCCGGCGGCGCTCGGCGAGCACCCGCTCGGTGGTCTCGCTCGTCAGGATGAACAGGCCCGCGACGAGGCCGTCCGCGTCGAGCACGCGCGAATAGGAGAAGCTCCACCAGGTCTCGGCGGCGCCGCGGTCGGTGCCGAGCGTCCAGGGCAGGTCCTGGAAGCGGCGGCTGCGCCCGGCCATGGCGTCGTCGATGATCGGCTTGGCCTGGTCCCAGGCATCGGCCCAGACCCGGTCGAAGCGCTCGCCCATGGCCCAGGCGAGACGCGGGCCGAGCAGCGGGACATAGGTGTCGTTGAAGAAGAAGTGCAGCTCCGGGCCCCAGGCGAGGATCATCGACTCGGGCGAGTTCAGGACGAGGCCGAGCGCGACGCGCAGGGCCTCCGGCCAGTCCTGCGGCGCCCCGAGCGGATGGCCGGACCAGTCGCGCTCACGGATCATGCGGGCGGCTTCGCCCCCGCCCGCCAGGAAGCCGAGGCCACCGCTCATGCGCGCGGCGGCGCGCTGCACGGATCCAGCCGGACCACCCATCCTCGACACCTGCCCGCTCCTCGTCCACGAGACGGGCGCCGCTCGATCGAAGCGGAGCCCGTACCGGAAGCCCACGCGGCGCTTGAGCGAAGCCCAGATCCGCCATCCCGAAGGGATCAGCCGGGGCCGGTCCGACACGGGATCCCGAAGGCATCCCGCGGCGACGGCAACCCGCTCAGCGACGGCCCCGGCCGATGGTATAGCCCTCGGGCGGAACCGGGACGAGAACGGGGCGGATTGACGGCACGGTCGCCGCTCCGGACGGGATCGTCCGCGCCCGGCCCCTCACGCCGGCCGCGCCCCACGGTCGGTCGCCTCATCCTTCTGGCGGTCGACCTCGTCGCGGATGCCGCGGCCCGCCATCAGGATCTCGACGAGGAAGGCGGCGATCGCAGCCACCGTGCAGACCAGGGCCACGCCGAAGCAGCCGAACAGCACGGAGGCCGTGGCGGCGTCCCGCAGCGCGCCCACGAACAGCGTGAGCACGGCCGCTCCGGTCATCCCGGCGCCGGCGCAAGCGAGCACCACCGCCACGTCGAGCACGAAGGAGCGCCGCCGCAGGTAGGACAATTGCCGCGAGAGCCGCCCCGCCTCTGCCGGGTCGGCCCCGATCAGGCGGGCCGAGGCCGAATCGACCTTGTCGGCCACCCGCCCGAGCCGCGTCGAGAACACGTTGAGGAGGGTGGCGAGCGCGGTCAGCAGGAAGGCGGGCGCCAGGGCGACCTGGATGATATGGGCGATGTCCTCGGGCGCGAGGCTGGCGGTATCGGGCATGGGCGGGCAGATAGCCCGCCCCGGCATTCAGGGCGAGGGGCTTGCCCACCGATCCCGGAGCCGCCGCGCCCGATCGGTGTCGTGACGTCTTGTCTTTCGCCGAACCGGCCTCCCCTTCGGATCAGGAGCGTCCCAGGGCCAAGACGCAACGCGCTCGACCCTGCGAGAGGCTGCCTGGAACCCACAGCAGGCCCTGGACGGTCCGCATCCAGGGCCTTGGCCGAGCAGCCCCTACGACCGGGTTGGGTGGTTTTCTGCCGGTCCGTTTTCGGGAGGCGCGAGCAAGCAGGAGGGCTTCCGTCTCGCCGACGTCGAGTGCCTGCTTCGCTCTCTCAGCCCGCGCTCTCCTGCTCAACCTGAGCGGATACCGGCCCTTGATCCCCGGACACTGCGCTCTCCCCTCGGACCTCGCGCGTCAGCGCGTCGCGAAACAGCGTGATCGGCCGGCGCAGGCGTCCGGGGTTCGGCCGATGCACCAGCCAAGAGCGGATCACGGGAGCGAAGTCCGCCAGGTCAATTGCACGGACCCGTCCGCACAAGGAGCTGCGGAGCAGGCGTGCCGGAGTAATCAGGGTCAGGCCGATGCCGCGCGCAGCGAGCGACAGCCGCAGATCCGTGCTCGGCGCTTCGACGCCCACGACGAAGCTCAGGCCCTCCGCCTCGAACCGGCGGCGCAAGGTCGTGCGGAAGCCGCAGCCCGTCTGCCCGACGATCCAGGCATAACGGGCAAGGTCGCGAAGCGTTACGGTCTCCGATAGGTCGAGGTCGCGCGCGCCGACGACCAGCACCGGCTGTTCGGCGATCGCCTCCGTGGTCAGTTCCTCGGGCGGGCGCGTGCCGTCCGGCAGGCTCAGCGCCGCCGCGTCGATCTGGTTGCGCAGCACCTCCTCCGACAGGCCGGGCGACCACCCGGTCGTGATCCGCACCGACAGGTCCGGGAACGTCTCGCGCAGAGCATCGATGGGTCCGGCCAGCGCCGCCTCCGACAGGTCGAGGCTGACGCCGATGCGAAGCTCGCCACGGATCGCCCCGTTCGGCGCCGCATGGCTGCGCAGGTCTTCGATCGATTGGATCACCCGGCGGCCGTGCTCGTAGGCCTCGCGGCCGGCGAGCGTCGGCCGCAGCGGCTTTGCCGGCCGCTCGAACAATGCGGTGCCGAGCTGCTCCTCCAGGCTCTGCACACGCCGCGTCACGCCGGGCTGGGTCAGGTTGAGCCGGGCAGCGGCCGCCATGATCGAGCCGGTCTCGACCACGGCGAGGAAAGCTTCGAGATCGCGCGTGTTCATGCGATTCCCGCATGTTTCGATTAACAATCATTGATTTGTATCATGAAACGGGACGCGGCACATCCCGCCTATGACGGGGATGGAGGAAGCGTTGGCGTCACGTCCAGACATGGCGAGCTTCGTTGCCGCCGAAGCGGTGCCCGCGACCTCGGCGGAACAGGGGATCGCGCGCGGAACGGTGTGGTTCCTGGCCCTGTCGGTCGGGGTCATCATCGTCAACCTGACGGCGCCGCAGACGCTGGTCGGCCCGATCGCTTCGGATCTTGGGATGCTGCCGGCCCAAGCCGGGCTCGTCGGTACGGCAAGCCTGCTCGGCTACGCGGCCGGCCTGTTCTTCCTCGTCCCGCTTTCCGACCTCGTCGAGAACCGGCGCTTGACGGTCGCCCTGCTCGGGGCTGCGGTGCTCGCCGCATTCGCTGCGGCGGCGACGCGGTCGGCCGTACCCTTCCTCGTCCTGCTCTTCGTCCTCGGCGCGGCCTGCTCGGCGATCCAAGTGCTCGTGCCGATGGCTGCAGCGATGGCGAGGGCGTCGGAGCGTGGCCGCGTGGTCGGCGATGTGATGAGCGGATTGATGGTCGGCATCCTGCTCTCGCGCCCCCTCGCGAGCCTCGTCGCCGATCTCCTCGGTTGGCGCGCCTTCTACCTGCTCTCTGGGGCGAGCATGGCCGCGCTGATCCTGCTGATGCGACTGCGCCTGCCGATGCGCCGGCCGGAAGCGCGCACGCGCTATCCAGCGCTGATCGCATCGCTCGTCATACTGCTGCGCCGCGAGCCCATGCTCCGGCGCCGCGCACTGACTGCGGCCTTCGGGATGGCCGCTTTCAGCGTCTTCTGGACGGCGGTGGCTTTGCGTCTTTCGGCGGCACCATTCGGCTTCGACCAACGCCACATCGCCCTGTTCGCTCTCGCCGGCGCGAGCGGCGCGGTGGTGGCGCCCTTCGCAGGCCGGGCAGGCGACCGCGGCTGGAGCCGCCCGCTCCTCGTCGCCGCCCACTGTGTCACGATCCTCGCCTTCGGCCTCGCTTGGCTCGCCGATCGCACGAGCGGCAGCATGACACCGGCCTTGGCGCTGCTCGTGCTCTCCGCAATCGTCGTCGATGTCGGTGTGGTCGGCGACCAGACGTTGGGGCGCCGCGCCGTCAACTTGCTGGCTCCTGAGGCGCGTGGCCGAGTCAACGCGCTGTTCGTCGGTATCTTCTTTCTCGGCGGTGCGGCCGGCTCGGGGGTCGCGGGCTATGCCTGGGCGCAGGGCGGTTGGCCCCTCGTCTGCGCCGCCGGGGCCGGCTTTGGGGCGCTATCGCTGCTCAGTGATCTCCTGGGCGGCTCCTCGCAGGTCTGACCGCATCCGCCACGGCGCAGGGCTGTCACTCTCGGCCAGCTCCGGCGAGCCGCAAGACGCAGACTTGAGGCCCGCTTCCGGGCACCGTGGACAGTAACTCGTGCGATCGAGATGGGTCGATGAAGGACCGTCCGCGTCCTGGCTCGGCATCGAAGCCCGGTCGCCATCCTCGACCGCCCCTCACGCGGCCAGGCGGCGTGAGGTTTGACCCTAGAGATAGGCCGCGAGGTTGCGCCGGATGCGCTCCAGCGGCACCTCGGCGGGGTCGGGCAGCGCGAAGCGCTCGCCCGTGATCGTCTCGAAGGCCCGGATGTAGACGGCCGCCGTCTCCAGCACGACCTCGGCCGGGATCTCGGGGATCGGGTCCGTGTAGGGATCGCAGCGGGCCACGACCCAGTTGCGCACGAAATCCTTGTCGAAGCTCTCCGGGCTCGCCCCGGCCGCGAAGCGCTCGGGGTAGCTCCCGGCGAACCAGTAGCGGCTCGAATCCGGCGTGTGGATCTCGTCGGCGAGCACGATGGCGCCATCGGCGTCCAGGCCGAACTCGTACTTGGTGTCGGCGAGGATCAGGCCGCGGGCGGCCGCGATCTCCTGGCCGCGCGCGAACAGGGCGAGCGCGGCCCGCGAGACCGCGTCCCATTGCGCCTCCGTCAGCAGGCCCTTCCCCAGGATCTCCGCCTCGGTCAGCGGCTCGTCATGGCCGCCGTCGAAGGCCTTGGTGGTGGGCGTGATGATCGCCTGCGGCAGGCGCTCGTTCGGCCGCATCCCCTCGGGGAAGCTGTGGCCGTACATGGTCCGCTCGCCCGCCCTGTAGCGGGTGAGGATCGAGGTCGAGGTCGTGCCCGCGAGATAGCCGCGCACCACGATCTCCACGGGCAGGATGTCGAGGCGCCGCCCCACCACCACGTTGGGATCGGGATAGGCGAGGACGTGGTTCGGGCAGATGTCGCCCGTGCGCTCGAACCAGAACCGGGCGGTGCGGGTCAGGACCTCGCCCTTGAAGGGGATGGAAGCGAGCGCCCGGTCGAAGGCGCTGATCCGGTCCGTGGTGATGAGGATGCGCCGGCCGTCGGGCAGGTCGTAATTGTCCCGGACCTTGCCGCGATAGTGGTTCGGCAGGTCCGGAAGGGTCGCCTCCGTCAGCACCTGATGGGCGTGCGGGGCGAGGTCGGCGGCATCCATCCGGGGCCCTCCTTGAGCGCGCTCCTCAGCCGCGGCGGATACCGGTTCGGCGGAGGAGAGCGCCTCGAAACAATGGCGTGCAGCCCGCCCCGATCGCAGCGCGGTCGGGGCGGGCTCGAGCGGCCGGGCCGTGATAGGAGGGCACCCGGACGAGCGCAAGCGGGCGACGGGCCTCGCGGACCGCGATCCGCCCGCGTCACGCCGCCGGGGCGGCGGCCCGGCGGGCGGGCTGCGCGCGCGGCCGGACCAGCCGGCGCGCGGCCTCCGTCGCCGGCCGCTCGACCAGGCGGTGGACCAGGCTGCCGACCACCGTCGACCCGATCATCAGCGCGGCGAGGACGGGGATCCAGTGGGCGGACGCCGCCGGGCCGAGCTTCGCGGCGACGGCCGCCAGCAGGCCGAGCGTCAGCGGATGCGACAGGTACAGGGCGTAGGAGGCATCGCCGAGATGCCGCGCCAGGGCGAGCCGCGGGACGGCGGCGCCGCGCTCGTAGAGTGCGAGGCCGCCGACGACGAGGGCGGCGGGCAGGCTCGCCGCGACGAGCTTCGGCAGGGTGCCGTCCAGGGCGGCCAGGAGGCCGAGGCCGAGCGCCGCCGCGGCCAGGGCCGCCCTCGGCGGAACGGCGATCCGGGACGTGAACAGGGCGCCGACGAGGACGCCGAGGCCGAATTCCAGCACGATCGCGTCGGTGTAGAAGGCGGCCAGCCCTGAGCCCGGCTGCACCATCTGCCCGACGAGGACGAGGCCGCCGAGACCGGCGAGGGTGCCGGCGGCGCGCCAAGCCGGCCGGAACGGCAGCATGAGCGCGAAGACGGCGTAGAAGAACATCTCGTAGTTCAGGGTCCAGCCGGGGATGATCACCGGGAAGAGCCCCGGATAGCGGGGGTTCGGCCAGGGCAGGAAGAGCAGGGACGCGACGAGGTGGGCCGGATCGAAGGCGGTCGAGCGCAGGAGCGCGGGCGCCGCGAAGGCGAGGCCGGCCACGGCGAGGGTCAGGATCCAGTACAGCGGCGCGACCCGCACCAGCCGGTTGAGCAGGAACGGCCCGGGACCGACCTCCCGGCCATGGGTCGACAGCCACATCACGCAGCCGCTGAGCACGAAGAACAGATCGACGCCGCTGCCGCTGAACGAGACGGGCAGCGCCGTGCCGGTCAGGCGCTCCACCGGACCGACCGCATGGAAATACACGATCATCAGGGCCGCGACGCCGCGCAGATATTGCAGGCCGATCAGCATCGGATTCCTCCTCTCGTCCGGCTCACGCCAAGGCAGCGGCGATGGCGTGGTAGGCCGGCTTCGGCCGGCAGGATTCGTCGAAGGGCAGCGGACGCGGCCGGCGGGGGCCGCGCTGCACGTCGCGCAGCCAGGTCTGGCCATCGGTCAGCTCCCAGGTCTGCACGATCCGGATCGCCGGCTCGCGCAGGGCCGCGCGCATCAGCTCGGCGTAGCGCGCCGCCACCTGGGCGTCCCGCTCAGGGATGCCGCCGGGGAAGTCGCGGTCGTTCACGTCGATCTCGGTGAGGTAGACGTCGAGCTTGCGCCGGGCGAGCTGCTGCACCAGCTCGGCGAAGGCGTCGGGATCGAAGGTGAAGCCGGGAAACCAGTGACATTCGAGCCCGACCGCATCGAGGCGCACGCCCGCATGCTGCAGCTCGTCCACGAGGCGCAGGAAATCGGCCCGGTAGCGCGTGCCCGGCACGAAACCCTGCTTCCATTCGGGACCGGCCTCGTTCAGCACGAGGGGCACCTTCGGATCGGCCCTGTGGGCGGCCACGAAGCTGCGACGGATGTAATCGCGCCCGAGCCCCGCAGACCACGGGCCGTCGCGCAGGCCCCCGGGCAGGCCGTGATCCGGCCAGAGCGGCTCGTTGACCACGTCCCAGGAGTGCAGGCGGCCGGCATAGCGGCCGACCGTCTCCGCAATGTGGCGGTCCAGCCAGTAGGCGGCCTCGCGCCGGGACAGCCGCCGGACCCAATCGGGCTGGCCCTCGTTCCAGATCAGATTGTGCCCGCGCACCGCGAGCCCCGCCCCCCGGGCGAACTCCACCAGGGCGTCGGCCTCCGCGAAATCGGCGACCTCGGGCCGGGGCCGGATCGCCGCGAATTTCAGGGCCGTGTCGATGGTCACGATGCGGGTTTGGTGGCGATAGAGGGCCGCCACAAGCGGGTCGTCGAGCACCGCGCGGTCGACCGCGGCGCCGAAGCGCAGGCCGCGTCGCGCCGCCAGCGCGCCGAGTGAGGGCACGGCGGCGATGTCCTCGGCCTCGGCCGCCCCCACCCGGCCGGCGGCCAGGAGAGCACCGGCTCCGAGGAGCAGGCCCCGTCGCGTCGGATCGGGACGGCGCATCATCGCTTCGCAACACCCATGCGGCCGCCGGCTGCGGCCGGGGCGACGGGCGCAACCACCGTGCCGGGCCGGCCTGCCCCATTCCGGCACACGATCTCCGCCGGCGGGACCGGGCTCGGGACCGGGTCAGGCCGAGCCGGTCTCCGCGAGCCTGCGGTTCAGCCAGGTGCCGGGCTGCGCGCCGTCGAGGGCCATGGCGAGCGCGACGAACAGGGTGAAGGTCGTTCCCTTGCTCGACAGCCCGGTCGTCGAGGCGTTGAGCGCGAGGAAGACCACCAGCGCCAGGATGCCGGGCCGCGACAGGATCCGAACCAGATCGAGCGAGAAGGCGGCCAGCCCGATGAAGATCAGGCTCGCGGCGAAGATGCCGGTCTGGAGCAGGAACGCGATGATGAAGCTCTCGATGCCGTATTCGAGGCCGGCGCTGGCGGCGATCGTGTCGAGCCGGGCCGCATCGGGGCCGAAGAACAGGTCCGACCACGAGAAATGCGAGAACAGACCCAGCATCATGACGCGGGTCTCGGCGCTGCCCTCGTCCTCCACGAAGCGGTCGAGGAAGGCGGTCACGTAGGCGCTATCGGAGAGGGACCAGAGCGCGAGCGCCAGGACCGGCAGCCCGAGGCAGAGCCAGAGCAGGCGCGCGAGCGGGAAGCGCTTGCCGAGCACGATCAGCACGCCCTCCTTCAGCAGCCAGAGGAGCCCGAGCACCAGCAGCAGGACCGTCGCCGTGCGGCCGCCGAAGGCCGGCAGCGCCGCGAATTGCAGGGCGAAGGCCGGCAGGACGAGGTTCCGCGGCAGGCCGCCGCGCGATCCGGCGAGCAGCAGGAAGGCGTAGATCGCGGTGATCGCGGCGTTCTGGAGCGGGTGGCCGAGGAGCGCGGTGGAGCGCCAGTCGTAAGTGACGGCGCCCTCGTTCAGGTAATAGGGGATCAGCCGCCACTTGAAGGCCGATTCCGAGAAGCCGATCAGCGCGTTGAGCGCCATGATCCCGTGGATGATCCCCGCGATCCGGACCGTGCCCGCAAGGCTCGTGCGGCACAGGAGCAGGAAGAGCATCCCGGGCGCCAGGAAGGTGTCGACCACCATGGTGACGGGGCGGCCCACGATCAGCGCCACGTACAGGGCGTGGTAGAGGATGCAGGCGAAGAAGATGGCCGTCGGGGCGTGGCGTGTGAGCAGCTCCGCCGCGCCGCGGCTGAAGCCGCGCTCGAACAGGAGGATCCCGAAGGCGGCCGTGAGGATCAGGCTCGAGGGGTGGAACTTCTCCAGCGGCGATCCGCCGGTACTGCCGTAGCGGTAGCCGATATGCGTCAGCAGCATCGCCGAGCAGCCGAACACGCACAGGACCGCGAGGGTCGTCAGTTGCTCGCGCAACGCCACCCAGCCGAGGCGCCTGCGCGCGGCGGCCGGCTTCGGCAGACCGATAGGGGCATCCTGGGAGATCAAGGCCGCTCGCCGATCGAGGGGGTCGCAGCGGCAGTCTCGCTCAGAAGCTTAAAGGTTCCGGTCATGTGGAAGGCGGGCCGCTCCGGGCCGTCACAGGCGCGAGGTTCAGCCCATGCGGCGCAGACATGATTGGAGTGCGAAATATGGCATGCCAAAAAGCATGGTGCGATGCGATATGAGGCCTACCGCAATGCACACACCGCCCGCAGGACGCCTCCGATGACCCTCCTCGCCGCCACCGCCCTCGTCGCTCTCGCCGCCGGCGCCCAGATCTCCCTCGTCATCGCCCTCGCCGACCGCCTCGGCACCGAGGGTCAGGTCGCCGGCATCATCGGCGCGGTCCCGACAGGCGCCTGAGCCCGCGAACCGGCCGCCCCGGCCCCATCCGATCGAGCCCGCCCGGCCCGTCCGCGGCGGGCTTTGCCGTGTCAGCCGGGGAAGCCGTAGAGGCGGCGCGGGTTGTCGACGAAGTAATGCCGCCGCCGCTCCTCGTCCGGGATCCAGTCGGCCACGAGGTCGAGAAGGTCGCCGACCGGGGGCGGCCCGTCCCAGGCGGCCACGTGCGGCCAGTCCGAGCCCCAGAGGCAGCGCTCCGGCGCGGCGTCGTTCAGCGCGCGGGCGAAGGGAATCGTGTCGGCGAAGGGCGCGCCCGCGACCGAGGTGCGGAAGGCGCCCGACAGCTTCACCCAGGCCCCGTCGCGCACGAGGTCGACCAGGGTGCGGAAGCCCGGATCGTCGAGGCCGGCCGCGGTCGGCATGTGGCCCATATGGTCGACGACGAAGGGCACCGGCAGCCGGGCGAGGCGCCGGGCCATCGGCGGCAACTGGCGCGCATCGACCAGGAACTGCAGGTGCCAGCCCATCTCGCGGGCGAGCGCACCGTAGGATTCGAGATCCTCGAACCCGACACCGCCCCCGAACAGCACGTTGAGCCGCAGGGCGACGACGCCCGCCTCCTTCAGATCGGCGAGGTCCCGGTCGGGCAGGCCCAGCGGAATCACCGCGACGCCGCGCAGGCGCGCCCGGTTCGCCCGCAGGGTCTCGACCATCAGCCGGTTGTCCGTGCCGTGGACGCTGACCTGGACCAGCACGCCGTTCGCCATGCCGGTGGCGTCGAGCATGGCGAGGTAGCGCTCCGCCGGCGCGGCGGGCGGGGTATAGCTGCGGTCGGCGACCAGGGGATAATCCGGCGGCAGCCCGATGACGTGGGCATGGGTGTCGACCGCCCCTGCGGGGACGGCGTAGCGGGCCGGGCCGCCGGGGTTCGGGTCAGGTGCCGGGCAGGCGCGGATTCCGGCCGTCGTCTCGGTCATCAACCGTCTCCTCAGGAATCGGCGTGGAGCACGCGGCCGCGGGTCTCCGGCAGGGCGAAGGCCGCCAGGAAGAACACGCCGTAGGCGACCGCCGCGAAGATCGCGATGGCGGAGGCGAGGCCGACCTGCCCCGACAGGTAGCCGACCAGCGCCGGGAACAGGGCGCCGATGCCGCGCCCGAAATTGTAGCAGAAGCCCTGCCCCGAGCCGCGCAGGCGCGTCGGGTAGAGTTCGGTCAGGAACGCCCCCATCCCTGAGAAATAGCCGGAGGCGAAGAAGCCGAGCGGGAAGCCCAGCACCCACAGCACCGCATTCGAGAGCGGCAGCTGGGTATAGGCCAGGATGACCGCGATGGCGCCGAGGGAGAAGATCAGGAAGAGCGGGCGCCGCCCGAGCCGGTCCGCAAGCCAGGCGCCGACGAGGTAGCCGGCGAATGAGCCGACGATGAGCGCGGCGAGATAGCCGGTGGAGGAGACGATCGAGAGGCCGCGCTCGGTGGTGAGGAAGCGCGGCAGCCAGGTGGTGATCGCGTAGTAGCCGCCCTGGCAGCCGGCCGCGGCCAGCGAGGCGAGGATGGTCGTGCGCAGCACCGGCCCGGAGAAGATCTCCCAGATCCGCGGCCGGTCGCCCGTGGCCGCGGCCCGCGCCCGGGTCTCGGCGGCGACCTCCGGCTCCTTCACGTAGCGGCGGAGATAGAACACGAGGAGCGCGGGCAGCGCGCCGACCGCGAACATCCAGCGCCACGCGCTCTCGGGTGGCAGCCAGGAGAACAGCAGGGCCTGGGCCAGCACCGCCATGCCCCAGCCGATGGCCCAGCCGGACTGGACCGAGCCCACCGCGCGGCCGCGATACTGCGCCCGGATGGTCTCGCCCATCAGCACGGCACCGGCCGCCCACTCGCCGCCGAATCCGAGCCCGAGCAGCGCGCGCGCGACGAGGAGTTGCTCGAAGCTCTGCGCGAAGGCGCAGACCAGGGAGAAGAACGAGAACCAGAGGATGGTGATCTGCAGCGTCAGCACCCGGCCGATGCGGTCGGCAAGGTAGCCGGCGAGCCAGCCGCCGAGCGCCGAGGCGAGGAGCGTGACGGTGGCTGCGAGCCCCGCCGTACCGGCATCGACCTTCCACAGGCTGATGATCGTGCCGATCACCAGCGGGTAGATCATGAAGTCCATGCCATCGAGCGCCCAGCCCGCGGCACAGGCCCAGAACGTGTGCCGTTCGGTCGGGTTCATGCTGCGGTAAAAGGCACCGAGGCTGGCATCCTCGATCGCCACCTGCTCCAGCCCGGCCCCGCCGGGCTCCGCCGCCACACCCATGCCACCGCCTCCCGGATGTCGTGTCACCCTCCGCGATGCCTAGAGCCGTTCCCGATCGCATTGCAATCGGGAACGGCTCTAGGCCCCTGGTTTGACGCGCTCTCTTTCGCCAAACCGGCATCCACTTCGGCGGAGAGCGCCCGAGAGCCGTTCCCGATCGCATTGCAATCGGGGAACGGCTCTACGCCCCCTGGTTTGACGCGCTCTCTTTCGCCGAACCGGCATCCACTTCGGCGGAGAGTGCCCGAGAGCCGTTCCCGATCGCATTGCAATCGGGAACGGCTCTCAAGTCCTTGTCTTCGACGCGCTCTCCCGCGCCGAAGCGGCGTCCATCTCGGCGGGGCGCGCTCGCACTGCCCGAGCACAGGGCATGCGGGCACGGGGCGGAGGATGGACCATAGCGGGCCCAGCGCAGCCCGCATCGCAGGGATCAGCCGGCATCCGGAGGCAGCGCGCAGGATCTGTCGCTCCCCGCGCGCTCAAACCATCGCGCTCGCGATCACCGCGCAGACCGCAATGAGCATGATGGTGATGGCCACCTCGACCTGCTGCGGGTCGTCCCCGCTCGCTTCGGTCTGGTCCGGCGACGGAAGCCGGATGCCCTTCAAGCGCCTGCTCCGATGGCCGCGCATTGCGTTCCGCAGATCGTGAAGCACTGACCTCTCCGAATGTCGGCCAATACAGCCCAGCGGACAGCGATGTTCAGCATCGGAGACACTCAACTAATTTTACATTAAATTTGTTCGGTTTTTTACTTGAATCATAGCAAATCTTGAGCGTTGCGATTTAGACACATTGTAAAATTCGCGACCGTATCTCCGCAGAGATTGGTTTTCACTGTCCGCACCGCAGCCTAGAACAGACTCAACTGAGCTGCGCCAAGTCCCATGTCCGCATCGATCTCTTTTCCTATCGTCACCGCTTTGCTCACGGTCGTTTCCGCGATCGTCTGGGCGGCCTGCGTGGCTCCCCGGGTCGAGGCCCCGGCGCCGATCCATTCCCGAACCGAGCGCGATGACATCAGAACCTGGTAGCTCATCGCGCGCCCCGTCATGCGGCCTGATCCAGCGCATGCGCGCGTCGGCGGACCCCGCTGGGGTCGGGCCGCAGAATACGGCGACGCGGGCATTCTGGCGGCGCATCACGCCTTCTTGAGCGATAGCAAGTTCTGCGGCGTCGATTGCGCTAGACAGCCCTATTCGCGGCCAGAGACGGCGAAAAGGGATGCCGGATGAACCCTGAGATCGATGAGCCGCCGCCTCTGTCCAAAGCCGGTGTCGCAGCCATGGCAGCAGCCGTCACAACGGTTCGGCAGATGTGGTTGGCGCTGGGCGGAGAAGAGACCGAGGAGGTCGCGAACTTCGCCCACACGCTGACGCTGGCGGCCATCGGCGGCTTCATCCGCAACGGCGGCCTCGACGTCGAGGACGAGGACTTGGAGTGCATCGAAGCGATGTGCGATGATGTCCTTTCAGAGATTACGGCCCTCCGGCACACGCATTGAGCCATCGGTGCCGAGCCGGATACGCTCTCGATCAGTCCGGATCGCGTCATCGGCAGCCTTCATGACGGCCCGGCCGATGCGTGTCCTTTCCGTGCGACGTCACGAAGGGCCGAAACCATCGAGCCTCTCGGCAAGCTGAGCTTCGCCTCGTTCTGCAGATGCGATCCCCGGCGCCAGGCCAGATAGAAGGCCGCGAGCAAGGACGCCACGCTGCCCACGATCGGACCGATCACCAGGGCCAGGAGCGGACTTGTCCAGACAACGATGGCGACGCTGCCGAACCCGGAGATGAGCGCCGCTGCCAAGATGAGGATCATCGACTTCGCCTCAAGCCGCGCTGGCCCGGTCAGGGCAGGGCCAACGGAGCATCGTATTGATACCTTAAGATACAGTAAATTGAAAGTTCTTACACAGGATAGTCGACGGCGGTTTTCAAATCTATCCGACCCGTGCAGCGCTGCACTCAGTCCGGCGCGCGCTCCGCTCATCAGCGCAGCGGGGCGCCGACTGACCTCCCTCGACGCGTTGCTTGCGTTATCACGCTCCCGTCCAGTGCCGCCCTTGCACCCTCCGCCGGTTCGCGGTCGCAAAAATCTCCCGGGTCAGAGGATCACTGGCCGCCCGCATCGCGGTTTGAGGCACGGGGAGCGTCAGGACCGTCGATCGAGGTTCCTTCGGCCCCATGGCGGCATCGGCCGCCGGCTGCCGTCCGCGCCTTTTCTGGATCGTCGTCGGGCTGACGCCGGAGCGCTTGGCCAACGCTCCCCCACTCCCTCGACGTCGCTGTATCGCGCGACGGATCGCCTCCGCCGTGCGGGCACAGCCGTCGAGCATTGGGCCCTGAGCCGCATGCCTCGCAGCATGGTGGTCAACCGCACCACCACACCACGGGATCAAACACCTTCGGACAGCATGGTCCGCAAACTGTTCAGATCGACAATCATATCTCGCGATCGCCTGATCTCATCCGCAGATTCTCCACGGCTGATGGCAGCGCCCTCATATGCTTCGTCGAAGACGTCTTGGCACAATAATGTATTGGCTTCGATAAGATTGGCGATCAAGACATCCTTCATAAAAGTATGGTTCCAGCTATTCTCAAATATGATCGCCCTGGTGCCCGGCGGGGAAAAAACCATGTTGGCGAATGCGGCCCCATGGGATCCGATAACGAAGCTCGCCTCGGAAAATATCCGGATCTGATCGTCAGGCGATGCATCTCCGAGCGCGACAGGCTCGAATCCATAGCGCTCCAAGAAATCAATCACTTCGGCCTCGTTGTGAACCTTCCGGCGCGGGGTCGATGCGTCACGCGCATCCGATCGGGAGATATAAATCTTCCGAAAGCCCTTGGTCCCTGAGAGATTGAGCCGTTCTTTGTAAAATTGTGAGACGTCGAGGCAGGCCTCGTGTGAAGAATAGTAGCTCGGTACATAAAGATTCTTGATTTTATAGATCGCCTGATCCGATAGCCGTATGAGAGTGAAGGGGAATTTGGCGAGCTTTGAAATAAAGCCCAGCAGACGATCCGGCATTATATCTGGAACCAGAATCGGAAGCGGATCGGTCGATTGCCGCATATGAGGCAGCAATTCTGCCGCTTTGAGGCGCGGAAGAAAATTGAATATCCAGTGATAATAGGCCGGGTCTCCACCGAGAAGAAAGCTTCCTTCCGGAATATCCCTCCTTTCGATCACGGGTGAACTGTCGTTGATGCCCCAGAAACCGTCGAGGCTGCGCCAATGCGAAATTTTGTACAGGCCGGACCAATCCGACGGCCCGATCTCCTCGACATAATAGCGATTGTCGGCAAACACCTTCCAGCCGGGCTTCGGAAGGACCAATGCAGATCCAAAACGCGCGAGCTCGATCGCACTATCCGACGAAACGACCTTTCTTTGGTTGATCTCAAATATTCCGTTTGGTGATCTCGCTGCCTGATACGAACCACCCGACGCCAACGCGGCTGTTCTGAGCGAAACGACCTCCGCCGACTGATGTAGAAATTCAGGCGCCACGACTGTGCGCGTGACGTCAAACGCCAGTTGATCGATGTAATTCGCGGTTACGCTCGCCAAATCAGGGTGATGGGCTCCGCGCTTGAGTGCGATGGCATAGAACGTCGAGGAATGAAGATACTGATCTTCGACAGAAAAATCCTCGCCGCAGGGGTCTAAAACGCTGTATCCGAGTGCGCTCAATCGAGAGAATAGCTCGGTCCACTGGCTGACAAGATCGATTTTTTCAGCACGCGGGGGATACACCCGAAAAATCGCAGCCTCTGGCTGGAGGGCTTGGCATGTCTTATCAAAGACGGCCAGAACGTCCGCCGGATCCGTCATGTAAACCAGCCCGCAGGGTCCTGCGGTTGTGTCGTGTATTTTGCTTGCGTCTACGAAGCTAAACTTGGATTCTTTGTCAATCGCAACGCGACCGATAAGTTCACCAGTCTCCTGCGTACTGTCGACAAAAACGACCGGGAAATGGTCAGCCAGCAAATCGACCAGGGACGCGCGCCAGCTCTCCTGAGCAGAACTCACGCGATGCCAATATTCCGCAGGATTGTACTGAGACCACAAGGCCCGGTAGAAATAGCGCACCCTCTCACCTCATCCGCAAACGCAAGCCATAGTCACCGTCGGCGATTTCTTACCGACTGGCGATCAGGATTGGTCCCTGTTGTTTGCTTCACGGAGGTAGGCATCGAAATACAAAACCGTCTTCTCCAATCCGGCTTTCAGGTCGATTGTGGGAGACCAGCCGAGAATTTCCTTTGCCTTCGTGATGTCCGGGCGGCGTTGCCGGGGATCGTCCGGAGGAAGAGGTCGATGGACCAGTTTGGACTTCGAACCCGTTATCTCGATCACCAGATCGGCCAACTGACGGATGGTGAATTCGCCTGGATTGCCGATGTTGATCGGGCCTGTGATCTCAGGTCCGGTGTCCATCAGGCGGATGAACCCGTCGATCAGATCGTCCACATAGCAGAACGAGCGGGTCTGCTGGCCGTCGCCGTACAGGGTGATGTCCTCGCCCTTGAGAGCCTGCATGATCAGGTTCGAGACCACGCGCCCATCGTTTGGGTGCATCCGGGGGCCATAGGTGTTGAAGATCCGCACCACCTTGATCTGTAGGTTGTGCTGTCTGCGGTAATCAAAGAACAGCGTCTCGGCACAGCGCTTGCCCTCGTCATAACAGGAGCGAAAGCCGATCGGGTTGACACGGCCCCAGTACTCTTCCGGTTGAGGATGCACCTCAGGGTCGCCGTAGACCTCCGAGGTTGAAGCCTGAAAGATCTTGGCTTTCACCCGCTTGGCGAGGCCGAGCATGTTGATCGCCCCGATGACGCTCGTCTTCGTCGTCTGTACCGGGTCGAACTGGTAATGCACCGGAGAGGCGGGGCACGCGAGATTATAGATCTCGTCCACCTCCACGTAGAGCGGGAACGTCACATCATGCCGCAGCATCTCGAAGCGAGGGTTGCCGAGTAGATGCGCAATGTTACGCCGTGAGCCAGTGAAAAAATTGTCGACGCATAGTATCTCGTGGCCCTGATCAAGGAGCCGTTCGCATAGATGCGAGCCGAGGAAGCCGGCACCGCCGGTCACCATGATCTTTTTCGTATTGCCGTAGCGCAAGTTCCGGTTCCCTTGTGGACGTGTCCAGCTTCGACAAGCCTTATGTGTCAGGCGGATTTCTTGCCGACGCCAGTATAGGAGAAGCCATGCTTCTCGGCATCTTCGGCAGAGTACACGTTCCGCAGGTCGACAAGCACCGGTTGTGCCATCCGCTCGCGCAGACGGGCGAAGTCCAGCGCCCGGAAGGCATCCCACTCGGTCACGATGACGAGGGCGTCGGCTCCCTCGGCGCAGGCATAGGGATCCTCCGCATAGGCGAGCCCCGGCATCAGCGCGCGGGCCTGGTCCATGCCCTCGGGATCGTAGGCGCGCACCCGGGCGCCGGCATCCTGCAGGCCGGCCACGATGGCGAGCGCCGGCGCGTCGCG
>NZ_CABFPH010000103.1 GCF_902141845.1 Methylobacterium symbioticum
CCGGGGTGATCGGCGGGCTCGCCGCGGGCGCCCTCCTCGGCGCCGCGATCTCGGACGCGCAGGCCCGCCCGGTCGGCTACGGCTACGATGATGGCGGAGGCTATGGCGGCGGATATGGCGGCTACGCGCCGGCCTACGGCTACCGGCCGGCCCGGCGCGTCTACGCGGACGAGCCGGTCTACGTCTCGCGCCGGGGCTATGTGGAGCGCCCGGCCTACGACGACGATGACGGCTACCGGGCCCCGCGCCGCTGGCGCCGCGACTGCGACCGGTTCGACCGCGGCTGGTGAGGCCCGGAACGCCCGCCGCCACACCCGGTTTCATCCCCGACGAGACGGAGGGTGACGGCGATGACGGTGGGCAAGATCGCGAGCGGATCGGCGCCTGAAGGCGAGAACGGCGAGATCCCCCTCGCCCGGGGCGAGCGCCTCGCGCTGCGGCTCTGGCGGGACGAGCCGCCGAACGCGGACAAGCCGACCACGGTCTCGGGCCACGAGACCGTGGGCTACGTGCTCAAGGGCCGGGCCGACCTCGTCCTCGCGGGCGAGACCGTGCGGCTGGAGCCCGGCGATTCCTGGCTGGTGCCGGCAGGCGTGGAACACACCTACCGGATCATCGAGACCTTCTCGGCGATCGAGGCCACCGCGCCGCCGGCCGCGTAGGCCCGACCGAAAGCTGCCGGGCGCGGACAGGCCCCCTCTCCCGTTCGGGAGAGGGCTGGGGTGAGGGATGAGAACGCTTCGGAGAAGTCGCGACGGCGAGGCGGCTCCGGCTCCGCCCGATCCTGAGAGTTCTCGACCCTCACCCTGTCCCTCTCCCGACCGGGAGAGGGGACCCGCGCCCCCTTGTCCAGGGTGCGGAGGGACCGGATCCGTTCACCGCACCAGCGTCACCGGCGTGCCGACATCGACGCGCTCGTAGAGATCGACCACGTCCTGGTTGTACATGCGGATGCAGCCGTAGCTCGCCCAGGTGCCGATCGAGCTCGGGCGGTTGGTGCCGTGGATGGCGTATTGCCCGCCCGAGAGCGTGAGCGCCGCCGCGCCCATCGGATTGCCGGGCGCGCCGCCCGCGATGAGATTGGGCAGGCGCGGGTTGTCGCGCTTCACCTCCCAGGGCGGCGACCAGGCCGGGCGCACATACTTGCCGTCGATCGACGCGGTGCCGAACCATTGCTTGCCGGGC
Organism: Methylobacterium symbioticum; assembly: GCF_902141845.1. Lineage (GTDB taxonomy): Bacteria > Pseudomonadota > Alphaproteobacteria > Rhizobiales > Beijerinckiaceae > Methylobacterium > Methylobacterium symbioticum. The sequence continues at coordinate 1,186 of NZ_CABFPH010000103.1, forward strand.
TTGCCCACCGCCACGGGGTAGCGGATCGCCGTGCCGTCCCCGTTGACGAGATAGAGCCGGCGCTCCGACACGCTGACCACCACCGAGCCCGCCGCCGCGTGATAGGGGAAGGGCACCACCTCGCGCGCCTGCGCGGCGCCGATCGTCGTGAGGCCGAGCCCCGCGAGCGCAGCCAGAACCCTGATTTGCCGAGACATCCCGTGATCTCCGAGCCGAAGCGTGACCGCTTGCCCGGAGGAATGCGCCGGCCACGCTTGCCGTTCCGGAAATTCGCGTGGTTTACGAGTGGTTTGCGTAGAAAAACACGCGGCACGGTAAAAGGCGCCGGGCCGGTTCTGCGCGAATGCGGCGCGGGCCGGCAAGATCTTGGAAAGGCGCGATCCCGGACCGGCAAGATCCCGGACTAGATAGACCTCGGATCGGCGCCTCGACGCGGGCTCAGCGCTCGGTGAAGCGCGCCCCGCGCGGGTCGCGCGCCTGCCAGCCGTGGCGGACGAGCTCGGGATCGGCATGCTCCTCCTGGGGGAAGCCGACGCAGAGATAGGCCACGAGCCGCCACGCCTCCGGCAGGTCGAGGGCGGCCGCGAGCGCCTCCGGCTCCAGGATCGAGACCCAGCCGACGCCGAGCCCGCGGGCGCGGGCCGCGAGCCAGAAGCTCTGCACGGCGCCGACCACGGAGTAGCGCAGCATCTCCGGCATGGTGGCGCGGCCGAGCCCGTGGCCGCATTCCGTCGCCTCGTCGCAGAACACGGCGAGGTGCTCGGGCGCCTCGCGCAGACCCTCGAGCTTGAGCCGGCGGTAGAGCGCGGCGCGCTCCGCCTCGTAGCCCGCCGCGGCCGCCGCGTTGCAGCGGGCGAAGCTCTCGGCCACCGCGGCGCGGCGCCCGGGGTCGCGCACGCGCACGAAGCGCCAGGGCTGGCTGTTGCCGACCGATGGGCTGAGCGCGGCCTCCGCCAGGCACTGGCCGAGCAGCGCCTCCGGCACCGGGTCGGACCGGAAGCGGCGCACGTCGCGGCGCCACGCGAACAGCGCGTGGAGGCGCTCGCGGAAGGCGTCGTCGAATCGCGGAGGCTCGTCCGTCATCCTCACCTGAGATCCGCCGAGATTCCAAAGGGGTCACCCCTTTGGCGGGTCCAGGGCGGAGCCCTGGGATCTGTCGGGGCTTCGCCCCGACACCCCACCAAAGGGACTTGTCCCTTTGGGAACCCCGGACATCCGGCGGGCCGCTTATGGGCCGGATCGGGTCCAGAAAAAAGGCCGCCCGGGGTGGGGCGGCCTGAAGTCCTTGGGTCTCGAAACCTCGGAGTGTCGGGTCGTGGGGTCCGGTCGGCGTCCGAGGGCTGGGGAGCACGGGTTTCGGACGGCTTCCGGGCACGGGCCCGACGGAGATTTCAGGGCCTGTTGTGCCTCAGCAACAAGGCCCGCGAAAGGCACGATCACGGCGAAATCGTGAAGATTCTCCGCTTTTGTGTATCCCGGGAGCAACAGGCCGGCCCGCGTCCCGCGCCCGCGCGGGGTCGGGCTTGGCCGGCTCAGCACCTTGCGGCCGCGCCGCCGCGCGCCCATCATTCGCCCACGAACCGGGTTCGAGCCGGCATCCGCGAGCACATGACGGAGCGAGAATGAGCGAGAGGACGGCTGACGAGTCGACGGCCCGCGTGGTCCCCTTCCCCGCCGCAGCCGCCCAGATCGCCTTCGACCGCGACGAGCTCCGCATCCTGTTCAACCTCTACGGCCGGCGCGTCGCCGAGGGCGAGTGGCGCGACTACGCCCTCGATTTCCGCCGCGACAAGGCGGTGTTCTCGATCTACCGGCGCAGCTCCGAGATGCCGCTCTACCGGGTGGAGAAGGACCCGAAGCTCGCCCGCCGCCAGGGCGCCTACGCGGTGATCGCGGCCGGCGGCCTCGTGATGAAGCGCGGCCACGACCTCGCCCGCGTGCTCAGCGTGCTGGAGGGGCCGCTTCGGGCGGTGTGAGCGCCCGGAGCCGCCGCGCATTGGCCCGGCCGTAGCCGCCGTAGAGCGCGAGCCCGAGCACCAGCCAGACGGCCAGCCGGATCCAGGTGTCGCCGGGCAGGCCCGCCATCAGGGCGAGGCAGGCGAGGATGCCGAGGCCGGCCACCAGGGGCGCCGCCGGCACCCGGAAGGGCCGCGGCCGGTCCGGCTCGCGGCGGCGCAGGATCGGCACCGCCGCGCAGACGAGGCAGAAGGCCAAGAGCGTGCCGATGCTGACGAGCTCGCCCAGCACCTCGATCGGCACGAGGGCGGCCACCAGCGCGGTCCCGAGCCCGATCACCCCCTGGCTCAGGGCCGGGGTCCGCCGCACCGGATCGACCCGGGCGAAGGCCGCCGGCAGGAGCCCGTCCCGGGCCATGGCGTAGAAGATGCGCGCCTGCCCGTAGAGCGCCGTCAGCGCCGAGGTGGTGAGGCCGAGCAGCGCGCCGAGCTTGATCACGGTGGCGAAGCCGCCGAGCCCGATCGCGTCGACGGCCCGGGCGATCGGGTCGGCCACGCCGAGATCGCGATAGGGCACCAGGCCGGTGAGCACGATGGCCACCGCCACGTAGAGGAGCGTGGTCAGCGCCAGCGAGCCGAGCAGCCCGACCGGCGCGTCGCGCCGCGGATCGCGCGTCTCCCCGGCCGCCGTCGAGACCGTCTCGAAGCCGATGAAGGCGAAGAACACCACGCCCGCCCCGCGCAGCACCCCGCTCCAGCCATAGTGCCCGAAGGTCCCCGTGTTCTCCGGCACGAAGGGGCTCCACAGGGCGGGCTTGAGATGGGCGAGGCCGATGCCGAGGAAGGCGAGGATGATCGCCACCTTGAGCAGGACGAGGGCCGCGTTCGCCCGCGCCGCCTCGGCCGTGCCGCGGGCGAGGAGCGCGGTCAGCGCCAGCACGATCAGCCCGGCCGGCAGGTTGACGAGGCCCCCCGCCCCCGGCGCGGCGGCGAGCGCCGGCGGCAGGCTGAGCCCGGCATCGGCGAGCAGGCTCTGCGCGTAGCCCGACCAGCCCACCGCGACGGTGGCCGCCGCGAAGGCGAATTCGAGCACGAGGTCCCAGCCGACGATCCAGGCGGCGAGCTCGCCCAGCGTCGCCCGGGTATAGGTGTAGCTCGAGCCCGCCGCCGGGATCATCGCGGCGAGCTCCGCGTAGCACAGCCCGACGAAGGCGCAGGCGATGCTGCCGAGCACGAAGGAGAGGCTGAGCGCCGGCCCGGCATAGTCCGCCGCCGCCGTGCCGGTGAGCACGAAGATCCCCGCCCCGATCGTGGCGCCGAGCCCGATGCAGACGAGGCTGAAGGCCGAGAGGTCGCGGGCGAGGCCGGGCGCGGCGCCCGCGGCAGAGGTGACGGTGTCGCTCATCGGGGGCTCTCTGGCGGGGACGCGGGGCCCGGGCAAGTCCCGGGCCGGAGCCTCCGGACGGCGCGTCAGCGCGCGGGCCCCTCCGGGCCGGAAACCGAAGGACCGACGGTCCCGCCGCGCCGCGCCAGGGGCCTGTGGATCGCGCGGAGGACGGGGCCGGCCGATGTGCTTCAGAACACAGCCGCACCGGGGCGATCCGGTATCAATCGAGACAGATGCGAACGACGCATCGAACCTGATTTCGGAGACATTCCCAGAATGAACGCAGTGGACATGAAGCTCGACGATGTCACTCTCGACGCCGTTCAGGGCGGGGCCGGCGACGGTGGACACTGGGATCACAGCGGCAAGGTCTCGATGTGGGTCACGCCGGTCCCCGGCAACGCCATCCTGCCGGCTACCGAGAACAGAAGCTCGGTGCACAAGAACGAGCAGGGCGTCGTCGTGAAGTGGGACCGCACCCTGGGGCGCGAGGTCCCGGCTCAGAAGCTGCGTTCCCTGGCCTGACATCGTGGCGCCGTTCCCGGTCGCGTCGCGATCGGGAACGGCGCTCAGCCCTTGTTTTCAACGCACGCGCTCTCGCCGAAGCGGCCTCCCCTTCGGCGGAGGGCGCGGTCACGGCTCGCGGGTGACGGCGAGACCGATCGCGCCGCCCGGGCCCGTGACCTGGATCGTCACCGGGCCCGCATCGAGCCTGAATCGCACGCTCTTGCGGATCCCGGGGCAGTCCCGAACCCCGGTGAAGGCCTCGGCACGGCGATAGGTGCCGTCCTGGATGGCGTCGAGCCAGCCCTCCGCGTCCAGGGTCACCCGATAGAGGCCCGGCTCGGGCACCGTCACGCTCGCAAGGCCCGCATGCGCCCCCGCGTCCCGCGGCGCGCGCTCCGGCGGCTTCGGCAGGGCCACCTCGGAGAGCGGCCGCATGACCAAGCGGCGGGCCAGGGGCGGGCTCGACCGGTCACCGGCCTCGGTGGCGGCCGCGATCAGCGCGCGCTCGGTGTCGAGAGTCCAGGCGAGCGGCTCGCACCCCACCTCGGCGGCCTGAGCCAGACCGCCGGACAGCAGCGCGGCGACGGTGACGAGACCCCGCCGCATCACGCGACCGCGCGCCGGCATTCGGCCACGACCGCGATATGCACGGGAACAGTCACGGGGTCGGTTGCGGGCCGACATCGTCATCGCGTTCCCCCGGGCTCGGCGGCCCGTTGCACCGCCATCGCTATATCCATTTGGATACAACAACAAGGCTGCGCCGGACCCGACCCGCCCTCCCCGCAACGGCCCCGGGCGCCCTATCCCTGCCCCTGCTCGGCGAGCAGCCGGTCGTCGATCGCGCGGGCCCGCACGGCGGCCGGGCGGGCCAGCAGGCGGGCGGTATAGGCCTCGAAGGCCGGGCGCTTCTCCAGGGTGCCGAAGGCCATGCCCCAGGCGAGATGCGAGCCGACATAGACGTCGGCGGCCGAGAATTGGCCGCCCGCGAGGTAGTCGATCCCGGTGACGGCGCCCTCCAGCGCGTCGAGCACCTCCGGCAGCGAGCCGTAGCCGACCATGCCGCGCAGGCGCGGATCGTCCGGCACGGCGACGTTCAGCGTCCGGTTGGTCACGGCCGCCTCCACGGGGCCGGCGGCGAAGAACAGCCAGCGGTAATAGGGGCCGCGCGCCCGGCTGCCGGGCGGGGGCGCGAGGCCGGCCTGCGGGAAGGCGTCGGCGAGATAGGCGCAGATCGCCGCCGTCTCGGTCACCGCCGTCTCGCCGTGGCGCAGCGCCGGCACCTTGCCGAGCGGGTTGACCGCCCGGTAGGCCGCGCCCTTCATCGGCGGCCCGAACCCCAGGATCTCGGTGCGGTAGGGGGCGCCGACCTCCTCCAGCATCCAGCGCACGATGCGCCCGCGCGACATCGGCGCGGTGTAGAAGACGAGCTCGTCGCAGCCCGCGTCGCTCATGGTGTTCCTCCCCGGTAGCGGACGGGAGCCCGTGCGCGATCGCGTCGCGATCGTCTCCCTGTCTCGTCGCGCGCCCGGCCGCCCTGCCGGCCCCGGGCGCGTTCTTATACGAACGCGGTCGCCGGCCCCTTCTCGACGATCGTGAACGCCGTGGCGAAGTGGCTCCTCAGCTCCGGGATGTAGAGCTGCGAGATGGTCGCGTCCTGCATCGGCGTATACTTCGCGCCGCCGTCGCGCGGGTCGGTCCCGTCGAGATAGGCCGTCAGGCCGCGGCCCCGGAAGGCATCGAGCCGCGTCTTCAGCTGCGCGACGACGATCGTGCCGCAATCCCCCCATTCATAGGGGACGGCGAGGTAGAGCTTGGCCGCGTAGCTCAGGCCGGCCTGGCCGTGACGCGCGGCGTAGTCCCGCATGGTCGCCGAATCGCGCGCCGCGTTCCGGATCCTGAGGAAGACCTCGTAGTCGATCCACCAGCCGCCCGAAGCGGCCCCGGCCGGGTCCTTGGCGAACCGCGCCGCGTCGCAGAAGCGGTAATAGGTCTGGCCGGGGCTGAGATGGACCTGCTGGACCTGGGACATCCCGCCATTCTGGCCGTGCTCGGTGAAGCCGCGCGCGATCCGCTCCTGAGCCGCGCGCTTCGGTGGGCGGAAGCAATCCTTGTTGAGGGGCTCGGCGACCACGGACCAGACCTCCGGCTCGGATGCGGGACGAGTGTCCCGTCGCCCCGACCGGAGTCAAGCTTGCTAGAGCCGCTGTTCCGACGCGCGCTCTTACGCCGAACCGGCCTCCACTTCGGCGGAGAGCGCTTCAGCGGCGCGCCCAAACGAAAAGCGCGGCCCCGAAGGACCGCGCTTCCCGAACGTCAGCGGATGTGAGGGCGCGGCTTACTCGCCGGCCTCGCGGCGGCGCTCGCCGCGGTGGCGGCCACCCTCGCGGCCCTCACGGGGCTCACGCGGCTCGTCGCCGCGCTCGGCCCGCTCGGCGTCGCGCTGGGCCTTCAGCTTCTCGGTGATGTCCTCGCCGGTCTGCTGGTCGACGACCTTCATGGAGAGGCGGATCTTGCCGCGGTCGTCCTGACCGAGGAACTTCACCTTCACCTTGTCGCCTTCCTTCACCACGTCGGTGACCTTGGCGACGCGCTGGGCGGCGAGCTCCGAGATGTGGACGAGGCCGTCCTTGGCGCCGAAGAAGTTGACGAAGGCGCCGAACTCCATCGTCTTCACCACGGTGCCGTCGTAGATCACGCCAACCTCGGCCTCGGCCACGATCGAGCGGATCCAGTTATAGGCCGCCTTGATCGCCTTGCCGTCCGAGGAGGCGATCTTCACGATGCCGGTATCCTCGATGTTGATCTTGGCGCCGGTCTTCTCGACGATCTCGCGGATCACCTTGCCGCCGGTGCCGATCACTTCGCGGATCTTGTCGGTCGGGATCTGCATGGTCTCGATGCGCGGAGCATACTCGCCGAGCTCGGGACGGGCGGCGGTGAGCGCCTTGGCCATCTCGGCCAGGATGTGGCCACGGCCGTCCTTCGCCTGGGCGAGGGCGATCTTCATGATCTCCTCGGTGATGCCGGCGATCTTGATGTCCATCTGGAGGGAGGTGATGCCCTCCTCCGTGCCGGCCACCTTGAAGTCCATGTCGCCGAGATGGTCCTCGTCGCCGAGGATGTCGGAGAGCACCGCGAAGCGCTCGCCCTCGAGGATGAGGCCCATGGCGATGCCGGCCACCGGACGGCGCAGGGGCACGCCCGCATCCATCAGCGACAGCGAGCCGCCGCAGACGGAGGCCATCGAGGAGGAGCCGTTCGACTCGGTGATCTCGGACACGACGCGGATCGTGTACGGGAACTCGTGGGCCGGCGGCAGGACCGGGTGGATCGCGCGCCAGGCGAGCTTGCCGTGGCCGATCTCGCGGCGGCCGGGCGAGCCCATGCGGCCGGTCTCACCCACCGAATAGGGCGGGAAGTTGTAGTGCAGCAGGAAGGTCTCCTTGTAGGTGCCTTCCAGCGCGTCGATGAACTGCTCGTCCTCGCCGGTGCCGAGGGTGGCCACCACGAGGGCCTGCGTCTCGCCGCGGGTGAACAGGGCCGAGCCGTGGGCGCGGGGCAGCACGCCGACCTCGGAGAGGATCGAGCGGACCGTCTTCACGTCGCGGCCGTCGATGCGCGAGCCGGTGTCGAGGATGTTCCAGCGGACCACCTTCGACTGGGCCTCCTTGAAGGCGGCCTTGACCTTCTCGGGCGAGAACTTCTGCTCGCCCTCGGCCGGGCAGAGGGCGGCCACCACCTTCGCCTTCACGGCGTCGACGGCCTTGTAGCGCTCCTGCTTCACCGTGATCTTGTAGGCGTCGCGCAGCTCGGCCTCGCAGATGTCGAGGACGGCCTTCTCCACGTCGGCGTTCTCGGGGGCGGCGAAGTCGCGCGGCTCCTTGGCGGCCTTCTCGGCCAGGCGGATGATCGCCTCGATCACCGGCTGGAAGTGCTTGTGGCCGAACATCACGGCCCCGAGCATCACGTCCTCGGAGAGCTCCTTGGCCTCCGACTCCACCATCAGCACGGCATCCTGCGTGCCGGCGACGACGAGGTCGAGGGTCGACTCCTCCTTGGTCTCGGTGACCAGCGGGTTCAGCTTGTAGCCGCCGTTGACGTAGCCGACGCGGGCCGCGCCGATCGGGCCCATGAAGGGCACGCCGGACAGCGTCAGCGCGGCGGAGGCCGCCACCATCGAGACGATGTCGGGATCGTTCTCGAGGTCGTGGGTCAGCACGGTGACGACGACCTGGGTGTCGTTGCGCCAGCCCTCGACGAAGAGCGGGCGGATCGGCCGGTCGATCAGGCGGGAGACCAGGGTCTCCTTCTCGGAGGGACGGCCCTCGCGCTTGAAGTAGCCGCCCGGGATGCGGCCGGCGGCGTAGGCGCGCTCCTGGTAGTTCACGGTGAGCGGCAGGAAGTCGATGCCGGCCTTCGGCTCCTTGGCCGAGACCACCGTGGCGAGCACCGAGGTCTCGCCGTAGGTGGCGATCACGGCGCCGTCCGCCTGGCGGGCGACCTTGCCGGTCTCGAGGACGAGCTTGCGGTCGCCCCAGATCAGCTCTTCGCGTTGAACGTCGAACATGTGTCTTGTCCCTTCAGCCTGGTCCCGCGGGCGGCCCCTGCCGGCCGCGGGTCGGGCGGACCCGGCGCCGCCAGGGGCAAGACGGCCGGACGCTTCGCGGGGGAAGCGTCCGGCGATCCTGTCCCCGGCACGTGGCGCCTCGAAGTCGCCCTGTGGTCTTCGTGTGGTTGCCCGCGATGCCTTCGGGCCTCGCGGGCATCCGCCGCATGGGCGGCGGCGCGCGGTCGCGCTTGCGACGGCCCGAGGGGCCGTCGGAGCCGGGGCGCGCCCATCCACGAGGATAGAACGCCCCGGCCCCTCGAATCAGCGGCGGATGCCGAGGCGCTCGATGAGGGCGCGGTAGCGGGCCTCGTCCTTGCGCTTGACGTAGTCGAGCAGCGAGCGGCGCGAGGAGACCAGCTTCAGGAGGCCGCGGCGGGAGTGGTTGTCCTTGCCGTGCGACTTGAAGTGCTGGGTCAGGTTCGCGATCCGCTCGGTGAGGATCGCCACCTGGACCTCCGGCGAGCCGGTATCCTTGGGATCCTTGCGGTATTCCTTGATGAGCGCGGTCTTGCGCTCTGCCGTGATCGACATCGCAACTGCCTTCCTGATGAGGGGTCTTGGGCGGGCCTGCAAGGCGCCGCGCCGTTCGGGCCGGGGGCGGGCCGGTGCCGGGATGTCGTCCAGCACGGTCTTGTCCCCAAGCGGGTCAAGCCCCGCCCGTCACCGGGTCGAGGCCGCGCGCACCATACACGAAACGCATCCAGGCGCCAGCCCCGCGGCGCGGCGGCACAGGGCGCCGTCCGCCACGGCATCCCGTCTCCGGCCATCCCGGGACCATCGTGGACCTATTTTGGATCCATCTTGGACCTATCTTGGGATATTGCATGTCTGACGCCGGCTAATCATACACGGGACAGGCCCGGCCCGTCCGGCTGGCGGATCCGGGAGTCGACCGGCCCCGCCGCATCCTGCAAGCTCCGGCAGCCCCCCGCGGCCCGCGCCGTGCGACACCGAAGGCCCGCGCCAACCCGTGCCAGCCAAGCCCGTTCCCTCCAAGCCCGCGCCCTCCGAGCCGGCCCGACCGGTCGCGGCATCCGGATCGACGGAGCCGGAGATCGCCGCCGCGCCGAATCCGGCGGGCGGGACGGGGAGGGTCAAGAAAGCCGCGAGCAAGAAGGCCGCCGCCAAGAAGCCGGCCAAGAAGCAGGTGGCCAAGAAAGCCACGACCAAGAAGGCCGCGACCAAGAAGGCGGCCGCCGGGAAACCGGCTGCGAAGAAGACCGCGGCCAAGGGATCCGCAGCGAAGGAATCCGCAGCGAAGGCCGCTCCCCCGCAGGACACGCCCCCGAAGCACGCCTCCCCGAAGGACGGCTCCGCCAAGCATGCCTCCGCGAAGGGCGCCCCGGCCCGGCTGCCGGGCGCCGGGGCGTCCAAGCGGCACGCCTATCTCGTGGCGGTCCCGCAGGGGCGGGCGGCGCCGCGGGTCTATGCGGTGGCGGCCGCGGGCGAGGCGGAGGCGCTCGCGGCGGCGCAGGCCCGGCTCGGGCCCGGGGACGGCGCCCCGGCGGTGGTCGGCGGGCTCTCGCGGGACATGGTGCGCCGGCTCAAGCTCACGCCCGGCGAGGTGCGCCCCTTGTGAGGCCGACGCGCAGGGCCAGCCCGGCGAGGATCAGGGCCGGCAGCGCCCCGCACCAGAAGGCGCAGAGCGCGACCCCGAAGGCGCCCGCGAGCGCACCCACCGCGAAGGCGGCGAGGGCCGGCAGGATCCGCGCGAGCCGCGACCGGGCGGGGTGATCGCGGGGGATGCCGCGGGCGAGGTCGAGGGCGTCGAGCACCCCTTGCGTGACGTTGACGGTCATCACCGTGGTCGGGGCGAGCTGCGGCAGGCAGAGCCGGCCGAGGGCGTTCTGCACGCCCATCGCGGCCACCGCGAGCAGGCCGACGAGGAGGGCGGCCGGCCCGTCGGGATCGCCGAGCGGCGCCAGGGCCGCGCCGAAGCCGGTGAAGCCCGCGAGCAGGAGCGCCTCCGCCGCCAGCAGCCAGGGCAGCGGCGCGCGGCCCCCCCGCTCCAGGGCACGGGCGAGGAGGCGCGTCCCGGCCACCGCGAGCACGAAGGCGGGGAGCGCCAGGATCTTGGCCACGACCCCGCCGCCCTGATGGCCGACGAGCCCCGCCCCGATCATCACGAAGTTGCCGGTGACGTGCGCGGCGAACAGCCCCGACAGGGCCACGAACCCGGCCGCGTCCACGAAGCCCGCCACGAAGCCGAGCGCGGAGGCGAGCCCGCGCGGGATCTCTCCGGAGGTCTCGCCGGCCATCGTCGCTCCATCCCCGTCCCGATGTCCCGCGGCCCCCGCAGGCCGGTCCGCGCCGCCCCAGTGCAACCCCGGATCCGGGCGCGACTCAAGCCCTTTCCCGAATCCCCTGTCCCGAATCCTCTGGCCGACGCGGGGCCGGGCCGCCGGGAGGCGGCCCGCGTCACGGATCGACCGCGAGCCCCGCATAGCGGGCGACGAGGCCGGGCGGCGCCGCGTTCCTCCAGGCCGCGAGGAGGGCGGCGCGCAGGGTCTCCTCGTCCAGGGCCCAGAGCTCGAGGCGCGTCCAGCCGCGGACGCCCCAATGGCCCGGAACCGGCTCGGCGGCCTCGGGCTCGGCCGCGCACAGGGCCGCCTGCGCGTCGGGCGTCAGCCGGACCACGACGCGGTCCTCGTCCGGCCAGAGGGTCGCGTAGATCCGGCCGCCGACCCGGAAATCCGGATGGCCCTGATGCGCGCCCTCCACCGTCTCCGGCAGCAGCAGCGCCAGCGCGCGCACGTCCTCGGGCCGGCAGGACATGGGACCCGGAACCCGGCCCCTAGCTCAGGCCCGTGGTCGGCGCCTGCCAGGTGGTGCCGGGATGCTCGCGCACGTCGCCGGCCTCGGTGCCGGTGTCGGAGGTGCTGACCCATTCGCCGGGCTCGGCGAGGTCCACCACCTCGTCCTCCGGATAGGCCGCCTCCACGAAGAGCCGCGCCTCGCCCTCGGCCGCGGCGCGCACCGTCACGAGCGGCCGCTCGCCGGCAGGCCCCCGCACCCGCGCGATGAAGAGCTTCGTCATCCCCGTCCTCCTCCGGCCGCCCCGCCTGCCGGACAACGCGCCCGGGCCCGCGCGGTCCCATCGCATGGATCCGGGTTTCCAAAGGGATCATCCCTTGGGCGGGGCGCCGGGGCGCAGCCCTGGCCTGACGCTCCGGGCGGGAGGCGGGCTTCGCCACTGCGGCCGGGACCGGAGATCCCGCCGATCGCTGCGCTCATCTCGCATCCTGAGCCTATGACGGCGCCCCCCGCTGCGTCAGGATGGGCCACGATCGAAGGCCGTCCGACACGCGCGATAGCTTGCGAGCAGAGCCCGCACCGGCCTCTCCGCCTCGGGCCGTGAGCCGATGAACATGTCGAGCTGGCCGACGCGCTCGACGGCGATGCCATCCTGCTGCGCCAGCATCTCGGGCAGCAGCGCCACGCCGAGACCCGCAGCGACGCAGCCGAGAATCCCTTCCACCGAACCAAGTTCGACGATCCGAGCGCCGATCCTGCGCTCCCGCAGCACCCTGTCCAACCGTTCGCGGCACACGCAGCCCGCAGCGAACGTGAAGGCTTGGTCCATCGTCTCGGCCGGGACGCCCGCGGGACGCAGCAGGGCGAGCGGGATGCTGTCGAGCGGACGGGAGACGATCGCCGAATGGCTCGAACGGTGGCCGAGAATGGCCGCGTCGAGCGTTCCGTTCGCCAGCGAGGCGTCGAGGTCGCGCGAGACGCCCGTGGCCACCTGCAGGTCGAGCCCTTCGTGGTCCGCAAGCAGCCGGGCCAGCACGGGGGGGAGCAGGGTGGCGGCCACGACCGCGATCGCGCCCAGCCGGAACGGACCGATCGTCCCGGTTCCCCGGGCGGCCTGGACCGCTTCGGCGGCGAGGATCTCCATCCGCTCCGCGTAGGGCAGCAGCCGCGCGCCCGCGGCGGTCAGGCGGACGCCCCGGGGCAGGCGCTCGAACAGCCGGGTGCCGATCGCGGCTTCGAACTGTCCGATCCGGGCCGAGAGCGCCGATTGTACGGTGCCGAGCCGCTCGGCCGCCGCCGTCATCGAGGACGCTTCGGCGACGATCCGGAACGCATGCAGGCCGCGGAGATCCATCAGCCATCGTAGATCGCGATCGCTGCCGTCACAAGGCAACGTTGGTCGCGATGCCGGTGCCGCTGCATACCCGACCCATGACGACGAACCTGCACAGGGCCCCGACGCCTCGGCTCGACATCGCCTACGAGACCGGCGGTCCGCCCGATGGGTTTCCCGTGCTGCTGCTGCACGGCTGGCCGGATGATGTCCGGACCTGGGACGGCATCGTTCCGGCTCTCCACGCGGCCGGCTTCCGCACGGTCACGCCGTATCTGCGTGGATTCGGCCCAACCCGCTTCCGCGGGGAGGCCTGTCCCCGCTCGGGCCAACTCGCCGCCCTGGGGGCGGACCTGCTCGACCTCGCCGATGCGCTGGGCCTCGGCCGCTTCGCCGTCATCGGCCATGATTGGGGGGCCCGGGCCGCCTACATCGCGGCCTGCACGGCGCCCGACCGCCTCGCGGCCTGCATCGCCCTCTCGGTCGGTTGGGGCACCAACGATCCCGGTCAGCCTCTGACGCTGAGCCAGACGCAGAACTACTGGTATCACTGGCTGATGGCTCTGCCGCGCGGCGCGGCCCTCGTGCGGAACGACCGACACCGCCTCACGCGCCATATCTGGACGATCTGGAATCCCGGCTGGCCCGTGCCCGAGGCGGTCTTCACCGCCACGGCCCCCGCATTCGACAACCCGGACTGGGCCGAGGTGACCGTACATTCCTACCGTGTGCGCTGGGGGCACGCCGAACCGGATCCTCACTACGCCGCGCTCGAGGCCCGGCTCGCGGCCGATCCGGTCATCCGCGTGCCGACCCTGACGCTGCACGGCGGCAGCGACCCCTGCAACGATCCGGCGACCTCGGAAGACAGGGAGGCGCTGTTCGCCGGTGGCTACCGCCGCGTGGTCCTGCCCGGCCTCGGACATTTCCCGCAGCGTCAGGCACCGGAGGCGGTGTTGGAGGAGGTCCTCCCCTTCCTCACCCGGATCGTGAGCGGGGACGACGCCGCGTCTGGAGCGCTCTCCGTCGGCGTGGATACCGGTTCGGCGAAACAGAGCGCGTCGCAACACGGACCTGGAGCCGATCGGTGCGCGACGGGTGCTGGCGGTACGGCTCCTAAGGGACAGGCCTCATCACCCCTGCTCACCTTCGCCGACCTTCTGGGCACGAAGCCTCCTTCTCTCGCGATACTCCGCGCGCTCCGACCTGCGGCCCACGGCGGATCCTAACGAGAGCCATCGCGAGAGGGCCTGCAAGATGGCAAGGGGGCCCGCAAGATGGACTGCCGTGAAGCGGACATCGCGGAGGTCCTCGTGGGGCCGAAAGGAGCCCTTCATGCCGTCACGCTGACGGAGTCTCGACCCCAGGGCTCCGCGCCTCGAACCCGCCCAAGGGATGATCCCTTCGGGATCCCGGGGTCGCGCGCGCAGGTCCGGCAGGCCGAAGCGCGGGGCGAGGGGCGGAGCCTCGAGGCCGAGGCGGCGACGTTCAGCCATGGGGTCATCGCGGAGGCCGGGACGCGCGCCCTTGGGCGATCGTGCCGAAGCTGATCGTGCCGAGGGCGATGCCGGCGAGGATGAGGGCGGCGGCCAGGAGGAGGATGGGATCGAGCCCCTCGCCCAGGATGACGGTGGAGAGCCCGATCCCGAGAACCGGCGTCGCGAGGACACCGAGCGAGGCCGTCGCCGCCGGCACCCGGCGGCCGACCACCGTCATGGCCCAGAAGCCCAGCGCCGTGCCGATCACGCCGTTATAGCCGAGGGCCAGGACGGCAGGCGCGCTGACCCGGGCGGGGCTCGGGGGCGCACCCTCGACGAGCAGCGCGAGGGCCGTGAGCACGAGCGCGGCGAGCAGGCACTGCCAGGGCATGAGCTGGAGCGGTGTCGCCACCCAGCGGTGGGCCCGGGTGTAGACGATGCTGACCGACCAGCAGAGGGCAGCCACCAGCAGCAATCCCTGGCCGAGGAGCGCCTGCCTGTTCCCCCAGTCCAGGCTCGCCGGCCCGAACAGCAGCAGCAGACCGGCCAGGCCGACGGCAAGGCCAAGCGCCTGCCGGGTCGAGAGGCGTTCGCCGAGGAACAGGAAGGCGGCCGGCGCCACCCAGAGCGGCGTCGTGTAGCCCAGCACGATGGCCCGGCCCGCGGGAACCAGCGCCAACCCGGCGGTCATGAACGCCGCGAAGGCGGTCATGTGGAAGAGCGCGATGGTGAGCCAGACGGGCAGGTCGGCGCGCGGCGGGCGCCGAAGCTGCCCGGTGAGCCGCAAGGCGGGGAAGAGCACGAGGGCGGCGAGCGCGGTCCGGATGGCAACGGCCCAGAGCGGCGAGACCTCCTGGACGGCCACCTTCATCACGACCCAGTTGAGGCTCCAGGCCACCACGACGAAGGCGAAGAGCCCGACCGTGACACGGGCGGATCCGGAGGACATCCGTCTCTCCGCGGGAACCGCGGACGGCATGGCTTTCATCAGACGGCGCCCCATTCTCCGATTGTCAGCGCAACCGGTCGCCTGTGATGGCGGCAGGACCTGGAGCCTGTTTGGGCTGGTCGAGCGGTGTTGATCCGGCCTATCCCCGCCTCGACCTCATCCTGAGGTGGTTTGATGGGATGAGCAGACTCTCCGCATGAGGGTCAGTCGATCCAGCGCAAGCAGGCTCTTATGTGTTGCCGAGCATCTTGCGGTACTGAAGGAAGCCGCTGCGCTCCGCGATCCTGCCGTAAAGCTGCATCGCGGCCTGATTCGTCTCATGCGTCAGCCAATAGACGCGCGAACAGCCCATCCTGTCGGCGTCCTGATAGACATGCTCGATCAAGCGCCTGCCGACGCCGCGACCTCTGCTGCCCTCGGCCACGAACAGGTCCTGCAGGTAGCAGTAATGGCCGATGGTCCATGTCGAGCGATGGGGAAGGTAATGGACCAGCCCGACGGCGCCATGCGCGTCGTCGCATGCGAGCGCGCCATGCACGGGCTCGTCGTTGTCGAGCAGGCGCTTCCAGGTGGTCTGCGTGATCTCGTCGGAGATCGATGCCTTGTAGAAGGTCAGATAGCCGGTCCAAAGCGGAAGCCAGATGGCGTGATCGTCCGAACAGACCGGGCGAATGTTCAGTCCGGACGAGTGTGAGCTGGCCATCGTGTTGATCCGGCAACGGGCGCACACGGCGCGTCCTGCCGCTGTGGCGCCGGATTGGTCCGTGTGCCAGCGCCACTTTCTGAATTCCGGCTGGACCACTTGCCGCCAGGTCCGGGGTCCGATCGCGGCGGGCAGGGCCGGCGATCGGCTCGACGGTCCGGGTGGGGGCGAAGGGAGCCCGTCCTTCCGGGACGCCGACACGGTCGACCCCCAGGGCTCCACCCTGGACCCGCCAAAGGCCTGAGGCCTTTGGGATCCCGGGATCTCAGCGCAGGTCCGGCAGGCCGAAGCTCGGGGCGGAGCCGGGGCCGTCGGCCCGGTCGTAGACCGCGTCGCCGAGGCGGCGCAGGGGGCCGCCGGGCCCCGAGCGCTTCCACAGGCGGGTGTTGAGGGCCGCCACCGGATCCTGCCCCGGCACCGCGAAGCCGCGGGCCGCCAGATGCTCCAGGATCTCGCCGGCATGCATCGGCCGGTTCGCCTCGGTGAGCACCGCGAGCGCCGCCTCGACCAGCGCCCGGCCGTAGCGGCGGCGGGCGGGGTGGGGCGACCCTACGGCGGCCGCCGGGCGAGTGGGGGGGGCGGGGGTGCGGGGAGAGGCACGTGTGGGGGGAGGGGGGGGGGGAGGGCGCCGAGGCGCTACGTAGGTGGTGCGGTGGGAGCGGGGCCCCGCGCC
>NZ_CABFPH010000104.1 GCF_902141845.1 Methylobacterium symbioticum
CCAGCCGCACTTGATGCCGGCGCGCGCCCGCGCGGTCCCCGGCGCCGAGCGCCCGCGAGACCACGGCGCCCGCCGCGATCATCAGCCCGATATTGATGGCGATGGCGAAGAACTGGACGATCGCCGCGAAGCCCACCGCGGCGGTGAGCGCCGGATCGCCGAGCTTCGACACGTAGAGGAGCGAGAGCAGGTCCACGACGAAGACCGCCATCAGGCCGACCGAGCCGGTGGCGCTCATCACCACGACGTGACGCAGGACCGAGCCGCCGACGAAGCGGCCGGCATCCGGGCCCTGGGCCGGGCCTTCAGCCATGCGCGGCGTCCGCCCGCCGCCCGGCGCCCTCCCGCAGCGCCTCCGCCTCCTCGTCCGGCTCCTCGTCCGCCGCCGCCGTCTCGGCAGGGGGACCCGCCAGCAGGCGCTCGGCCGCCTCGCGGCGGTCGTGGCCGATGATGTCGCGGGTCTCGGCACTGAGCGCCCGGGCCGGGCGCTGGGGCGCGGTCAGCGGCTCGGGCTTCAGCTCCGGCTGCACGCTGCGCAGCCAGCCCGCCTCGGGCGCCGCGCCCGCCTGCTGCAGGACGAGCCGGGCGATGTCGCGCTTGCGCACGTCCTCGATCCGGGCGGCGGCGGCCTCAGGCGCGAAGCCCAGCCCCTCCAGGGTGGCGCGGCCGAACTGGAGGGCCGATTCGGAGGTCTCGCGGAGCTGGAAGTCCACGTCCCGGTTCATCAGCTCGACGGCGTGCATGCGGTCGTAGGCGCGCACATAGGTGCGCACGGCCGAGAACTCCTCGTGCACGATGTCGACGATCTTGAGCGCGGCCTCGGCGTCGTCGACGCAGATGCAGACGAGCTCGACCCGGCCGATGCCGGCGGCGCGCAGCACGTCGAGGCGGGTGCCGTCGCCGTAATAGATGCGGAAGCCGAAGCGCGAGGCGGCGCGGATCTGCTCGACATCCTTGTCGATCACCGTGACCGGGATGCCCTCGGCCAGCAGCACCTGGGTCAGGATCTGGCCGAAGCGGCCGAAGCCGATCACCAGGACGCGCGCCTCGGCGCTCTCCACCACGTCGGTCGCGGGCGCCTCGGCCACGCCTTCGCGGGCGCGGCGCGCCTCCAGGAGCTTGTCGAGGCCCTTGGCGGCGACGGGGCCGACCAGCATGGTCAGCGCGGCCAGCGCGATGGCGAAGCGCGTGCTCGTCGCGTCGGTGAGGCCGAGCCCCTCGGCCTGGGGCAGCAGCACGAAGGCGAATTCGCCGGCCGGCGCCAGCACCGCGGCGCCGCGCAGCGCGTCGAGGGTGCCGGAGCCGAACAGGCGGAACAGGGCGGCCACCAGCGCGACCTTCACGAGGATCGCCGCCACGGTCGCCCCGAACAGGGCCGGCCAGACCGCCTTCACGAGGCCGCCGTCGATCGACATGCCGACGCTCATGAAGAACAGGCCGAGCAGCATGCCGCGGAAGGGCTCGATATCGGCCTCGAGCTGGTGGCGGAAATTCGATTCGGCGAGCAGGATGCCGGCGAGGAAGGCGCCCATCGCCATGGACAGGCCGACCTCCTGCATGGTCAGCGCGGTGCCGAGCACCACGAGGAGGGCGGCGGCCGTCATCACCTCGCGGGCGCCGGAGGCCGCGAGCAGGCGGAAGAACGGGTTGAGGCCGTAGCGGCCGACCAGCACCACCGCGACGATGGCGCCGAGCGCCTTGGCGGTGGAGGCGGCGGCCTGGCCGAGCCAGGGCGCGTCGCCCCCGCCGCCGGCCGAGGCCATCAGCGGCATCAGGGCGAGGATGCCGACCACCGAGAGGTCCTGGAACAGCAGCACCGCGAAGGCGCGGCTGCCATAGGGCGTGCCGAGGTCGCCGCGCTCCTCCAGGAGCTGCAGGGCGACCGCGGTGGCCGAGAGCGCCAGCGCGATGCCGATCACGGCGCTCGCCGCAAGCCCGGTCCCGAACAGGATGCCGGCCCCGCCGAGCAGGAGCGAGCAGAGGACGAGCTGCGCGGTGCCGAGCCCGAAGATGTCGCGCCGCATCGAAACGAGCTGCGACAGGTGCAGTTCGAGCCCGACGATGAACAGGAGCAGCACCACGCCGATCTCGGCGACGCTCGCCGCGGTCTCGGGCTCGGCGATCAGCGAGAGGCCGGAGGGACCGATCAGCACGCCCGCCACGAGGTAGCCGAGCACGGCGCTCTGCCCGGCGAGGCGGAACAGGGGCACCCCGATCACCGCGGCGGACAGGAAGGTCAGGACGGGCGGCAGGAAGCTCGCATGTTCGGCAGGCGTGGCCATGGCCGGCGGGAGACCTCGGAGCTGGCTCGGAACGCCTTCCCCCTTAGCCCGCCGCGGCCGTCAGCGCGAGCGCCGGGCGGGTGCCGTTCGGCACGCCGGATGCCCCCTCGGCGCGCCCCCAACCCCTCAGCCCAGCCGGAAGGCGACCAGGGTCATGTCGTCCCGGCGCGGCTGGCCGCCGCGATAGGCGGCCAGCTCCCGCTCCAGCCCGGCGACCTGCGCGGCCAGGGGCTCGTCGGCGCGGGCGGCGAGGCGCTCGGCGACGCCGCGCTGGCCGAGGAGCCGCGGGCGCTGGCCGGGGGCGGGCTCGCCCATCTGGTCGGTGACGCCGTCGGTCATCAGGTAGAAGGTGGTGCCGGGCTCCACCGGCACGAGGCTGTCGGCCTCCGGCGGGGCCTCGCGGCCGGTGCGGGGATAGCCGAGACCGCGCCGGCTGCCGCGGACGCGGGCGACGGCGCCCTCGCGGATCGCGGTGAGCGAGAGGCCGGCCCCCGCGAAGCGCAGGCTGCGATGGGCGGGATCCCAGACGCAGATGCCGCAATCGAGCCCGTCGTCGGATTCCGCGCCGCGCCCGTCCTGGCGGAGCTGCGTGCGCACCATCGCGTCGAGCCCGGCGAGAAGGGCGGCGGGCGAGCGCAGACCCCGCTCGTGCAGCAGCCGGTCGAGGGCGGTGGCGACGATCAGGGTCAGGAAGGCGCCCGGCACGCCGTGGCCGGTGCAGTCGGCCACCACGATGACGGACAGGCCGTCGATCTCCTCCAGCCAGTAATAGTCGCCGCCGACGAGCTGGAGCGGCTCCCAGAGCACGGCGAGGTCGATGCCCGTCGCGCTCAGGGCCTTGGGGTCGGGCAGCACCGAGGCCTGGATGCGGCGGGCGTAGCCGATGCTCTCGATCACCTGGCGGTTGGCCGCCTCCAGCGCGCCATGCGCCTGCTCCAGGGCCTGGAGCAGTTGCTTGGCCTCGTCGCCCGAGCGCAGGCCCTCGACCATGCTGTTGAAGGCCTGCGAGATCGCGTCGATCTCGTTGCTCGGGCGGTAGGCGCCGCCGAGATCGACCGTGGTCCAGTGCTTGTGCTCGACCTGGCGCATGGCGACGAGCAGGCGCTTGACCGGTGCGACCACGTGCCGGCGCAGGTTGAGATGCAGGGTCGCCACGAAGGCGAGCATCAGGACGAGGCTGGTGCCGAGGGCGAGGAGTGCCTGCTTGCCGGCATTGTCGCGCAGCTCCTCGGCGGAGAGCACCAGCGCGAGGGTGCCGGGGCTGCCGTCGGATTCGAGGGCCGCGCTCACCTGCACGAGGTCCCAGGGTTTCCCGCGCGGCGTCTCGCCCGCGGTGCCGACGACCCGGCCCTGGCCGTCCTTCAGCGCCGCGTAGCGGAAGGCCGGGTCGCGCGCGAGCGCCTGGAGCTGCGGCCCGAAGCTGGCCGCCGCCTGCTCCCAGCCCGGCCGGTCGATGGCCGCGGCGGTCAGCCCGGCGAGCAGGTTCGCCCGCTCGGTATAGAGGCGGAACTGGTCGGCGTAGTTCACCCAGGCGATGCCGGCCTGGGTCAGCAGCACGACGGCGGCGATGACCGGGTAGATCCGCAGGAACAGGGTGCGGGTCAGGCTGTCGAGATCGCGACCGCGGGCCGCCCCGCGCAGCGCGCCCGGCTTCATGATCCGGTCCGTCTCCGCGGCCTCGGCGGCCTCGGCGAAGCGGGGTGCGGCCTGCAGGTCCTCCCGGCGCATCGGCCCGGCCCCGCGCAGCGAGCCGCCACGCCGGACCGGGGCGATGTGCAGAGGCGCGCGCGGAGCGGCCGCCGGGATGTCCTCGGAGGTCCCAAGAGAACGTCCTTGGGAACTTCCCTGAGGAGCCTCCCGGGACGCCGCTTGCGAGACGGCGTGCAGGGCGGCATGCGGGGCCGGCTCCGCCACCTCGGTGAAGCCGAGGCCGGCGAGAAGGCTCCCGCCTGCCTCGCCGGTTCCGGCCGCATCCTCCGGCCGATTGGCCCCGGGCATGGTCTCGGCTCCGTGCATCGCCGCGCTCCTGCTTGATTGCGGCTCCCGGGTCTGTCGCTCAGGGCCTGCTGTCAGAGATGCCTCCCGCCGCGACCGCGTCCGCGATGCCCGGTCCGCGATGCCTCGTCCGCGAGACCTGGCCGGCCGACGACCGAGGCTCGCGAACGCGTCTTGCGGACACGCCTCGCGGACGCGGCCAGGGGGATCGAACCGTTTCGGCCGGCCGGCTCAGGCGCCGTCCGTCTCCGGGCACCACACGCGGTTGCGGCCGCCCGCCTTGGCTGCGTAGAGCGCCGCGTCCGCGCGCCGGAGCGCCGCGGCCAGGGTCTCGCCCGCCCGGGAGGCGGCGAGCCCGACGCTGACCGAGATCGAAAGGCTGCCCATCTCGAGGGGGACGGCGGCCTCGGCCGCCGCGCGGCGCAGGGTCTCGGCGACGGCCCGTCCGGCCGCCGCATCGGTCTCCGGCAGGAAGGCGGCGAATTCCTCGCCGCCCATGCGGCCGAAGGCGTCGCAGGGGCGCAGGCTGGTCTGACAGACGGAGGCGAAGATGACGAGGGCGGCGTCCCCCGCCGCGTGGCCGTGGCCGTCGTTGATGTGCTTGAAATGGTCGAGGTCGAGCATCAGCAGGCAGGCCGGCCCGCTGGCCCAGATCCGCTCGCCGATCTCCAGCAGGCGCCGCCGGGTCAGCGCGCCGGTGAGGTGGTCGGTGTCGGCGAGGCGGCGCAGCTCCGCCTCCAGCCGGGTGCGGTGCTCGATCTCGCCGGAGAGCGCCTCGTTGAGGGCCTGCAGCTCGCGCTGCTGCTCGGCCATGCGCTGATTCACCCGCTGCAGCTCGAGCTGCATGCGGTCGCTCATGCGCACCAGCCTGCGCTGCTCGCGCGTGCCGCGGCGATAGGCGCCGGC
This sequence comes from Methylobacterium symbioticum, assembly GCF_902141845.1. Taxonomy (GTDB): domain Bacteria; phylum Pseudomonadota; class Alphaproteobacteria; order Rhizobiales; family Beijerinckiaceae; genus Methylobacterium; species Methylobacterium symbioticum. The sequence goes on from NZ_CABFPH010000104.1 coordinate 5,184, forward strand.
AAGCTCCTGCACGCCCTCCGCGACCTCCGAGAGACGCGACAGCATCACCTCGGTGCGCCCGATGATCGCCTCCTCGGCGTCGAAGAGGCTGAAATTGTCCTCGACGGCGTGTTTGAGGCCGGTTGCGCTGCGCTGCGGCATCAACTGTGCCCCTCTGCCACCAGCTCGAAGCGGGCATGGTCGAAATCGGCCGCGAAGTCCTCGCCCGCCTCCGCGATGGTCTCGTCGCCCGCCGCGTAGAGCCAGCGGATGGTGACGGGCCGCCCCTCGGCGGCCGCGTCCTCCAGCGGCATGAACAGGTTCATCAGCGCCTTGGCGCTCGACGAGTTGAAATAGGCGAGGGCCACCTCGAAGGTGATCGGCTCCGGCTCGGAGGCGCCGAGATGGCCGCGCAGGGCCTGCAGCAGCGGCCCGAAGAAGGCGGCGGCGTCCTCGGGGTAGGATTCGCCCCGCAGGCACAGGCGCCCGGTGGCGAAATCGAAATCCACCTGCGGGGAGCGCTCGGTGGCGGCAATCTGGATGCGGCTCATCGGGCGGCTCTCAAATATAGGCCTTGAGGCAGAACAGGCTGCGGTCGGCGGCGATCTCCTGGAAATCGTACTCGACCGGCGCGCTGGAGCGCCGCGCGATCTCGATCAGGCCGATGCTGCCGCCGAGGCTGCCCTCGTCCGGCGGCTGGCGCAGCTTCTCCCGGTAGTACCGCTTCAGTTCCTCGCTCGACAGCCCGACGATATGGGCGAGGCGCTCGCGCAGGCGGGGCACCTCGTCCCGGCCGACCTCGTTGCAGCAGACCACGAAGAAGCGGCCCTCCTCGGTTCCGACCACGATCATGCCGCTGCTGATGCGGGCGCTGTCCGGCTTGCCCTCCGGGACGATGCGGTCGGCGGAGTAGCGGATCACGTTCTGGACCTGCTCGACGAAGATCGAGAAGACGCGCTTGGCCACGCCCGCGTCGGTCTCCTCCGTCTGCATGCGCGTCTTCAGAACCTCGCCCAGCGCGTAGAGCACGCTCTCGGAGAGGTCGCCGCCGAAGGAGAGGATCACGCCGTTCCGCCGGGACACCTCGCGGAATGCCATGAAGTCGTGCGCGAGCATGGACGCCTCCCGTGGACCCGGCCCGGGCATGCGCCCCGGACTGCTGCCGAACGGATCCGTCGGTCTTACGTCCGCTCCCTCAACAGAACCTTACCGGAGGCTGGGCCGGCGCGAGAAATCTCGATCCCTGAAGGGGTTACCACATTCGTAAGTCGCCCAAGCCGCAGGCAGGATGCCCAGAATGGAGGCGTTTTCGGCCGTCCGGTCCTGTGGCGCGGACGAGCAAGCCAAACGCGCACAAGTGTGTTATGCGAAGGCACCGCACAGCCGGTTTCGACCCCGCGCCCTGTTGACAGGGCGGGCCTGCCCTCGCCACATCCGCCCCCATGAGCGCCGACATCATGAACCCCGTCGCCTCCGACGACGCCCCTGCGGCGGACCGGAAACCCCCGCTCGAGATCCTGCTCGCAGCGCCCCGCGGCTTCTGCGCCGGCGTGGTGCGCGCCATCGACGTGGTCGAGCGGGCGTTGGCGATCTACGGGCCGCCGGTCTACGTCCGCCACGAGATCGTCCACAACAAGTATGTGGTCGAGAGCCTGAAGCGGAAGGGCGCCGTGTTCGTGCGCGAGCTCGACGAGGTGCCCGACAGCGGCGCGCCCGTCATCTTCTCCGCCCACGGCGTCGCCAAGACGGTGCCGGCCAACGCGGTCGAGCGCGGGCTGACCACCATCGATGCCACCTGCCCGCTGGTGACCAAGGTCCACCGCGAGGCCGAGATCCATCACAAGCGCGGGCGCCACGTCCTGCTCGTGGGCCATTCCGGCCATCCCGAGGTGGTCGGCACGATGGGCCAGCTGCCCAAGGGCTCGATCACCCTCGTCGAGGATCTCGACCAGATCGCCGCCCTGGAGCCGGAGAACCCGAACAACCTCGCCTGGGTGACGCAGACCACCCTGTCGGTGGACGATACCCGCCACATCGTGGACGCCCTCAAGCAGAAGTTCCCGAACATCACCGGGCCGCACAAGGACGACATCTGCTACGCCACCACCAACCGCCAGGAGGCGGTGAAGCAGATCGCGCCGCTGGTCGACGCGCTGATCGTGGTGGGCTCCTCGAACTCCTCGAACTCGCAGCGCCTGCGCGAGGTCGCCGAGCGCGTCGGTTGCCCGATCACCCGCCTGGTGCTGCGCGCCGAGGAGATCGACTGGCCGGCCTTCGCGGGCGTGCGCAAGCTCGGCCTCACCGCCGGCGCCTCCGCGCCCGAGGTGCTGGTCGAGGAGATCATCGACGCCTTCGCGGCCCGCTACGACGTCACGGTCGACACCGTCTCGACGGTGGTCGAGGACATGGTCTTCCCGCTGCCGCGGGAGCTGCGCAACGAGGCCGCCGAGTAGGGTCGGTCCCGGCCCGAAGGCTTCCGGCCGGGCCTGGAAATCGCTAGACCGTGTTTCCCGAAGGGGCGCCCGACCGGCGCCCCTTGACGCATCAGCTTCAGATCCGAGCGCGACACGTGGCCGTCTATACCGAGGTTCCCGATTCGGCCCTGAGCGCCTTCCTCGACGCCTACGATCTCGGCACGCTGCTCTCCTACAAGGGCATCGCCGAGGGGGTCGAGAACACCAACTTCTTCCTGCACACCACGGCGGGCAACTTCATCCTCACCCTCTACGAGAAGCGGGTGAACGAGGCGGACCTGCCCTTCTTCCTCAACCTGATGGAGCATCTGGCCCGGCGCGGCCTCGCCTGCCCGCAGCCGGTGCGGAACCGACAAGGCGAGGCCCTCGGGCGCCTGTGCGGCCGGCCGGCGGTGATCGTGAGCTTCCTCGACGGCGTCTCGGTGAAGGTGCCGGGCGTCGACCAGTGCCGGGCCCTCGGACAGGCGCTCGCGGCCCTGCACGCGGCGGGCCGCGACTTCGGCATGACCCGCGCGAACAGCCTCTCGGTCTCCGCCTGGCGCCCGCTCTTCGCGCAGGCCGAGCATCAGGCCGATTCGGTCTCGCCGGGCCTCGCCGCGCGCACCCGCGCCGACCTCGACCTGCTCGAATCCGCCTGGCCGACCGGGCTCCCGGGCGGCGTGATCCACGCCGACCTGTTCACCGACAACGTGTTCTTCATCGGGGAGGACTTGTCGGGGCTGATCGACTTCTACTTCGCCTGCACCGACGCCTTCGCCTACGACCTCGCGATCTGCCTCAACGCCTGGTGCTTCTCGCCGGACGGCAGCTTCCACCGCGACCGGGCGGCGGCCCTGATCGCGGGCTACGAGGCGGTGCGCCCGCTGGAGGCCGCCGAGGTGGAGGCCCTGCCGATCCTCGCCCGCGGGGCGGCGCTCCGCTTCATGCTCACCCGCCTCGTCGATTGGCTCAACGTGCCGCCCGGCGCCCTGGTGCAGCCGAAGGACCCGCGCGAGTACGACCGCCGCCTCACCTTCCACCGGCAGGCGCGCGACGCCCGCGATTACGGACGCGCCTGAGATGGGGACCACCGAGGAGAGCGCGGCGCCCGCGAGCGTCCGCATCTACACGGACGGCGCCTGCTCGGGGAATCCGGGCCCGGGCGGCTGGGGCGCGATCCTGCTCTACGGGGATACGGAGCGGGAGCTCTCCGGCGGTGAGGCCTTCACCACCAACAACCGGATGGAGCTGCTCGCGGCGATCGAGGCGCTGGAGGCCCTCAAGCGGCCCTGCCGCGTCGATCTGTTCACGGATTCCCAGTACCTGCGCCAGGGCGTCACCGCCTGGATCCATAACTGGAAGGCGCGCGGCTGGCTCACCGCCGACAGGAAGCCGGTGAAGAACGAGGATCTGTGGCGGCGCATCGACGCCGCGCGCCAGCGCCACGCCGTCACTTGGCACTGGGTGAAGGGCCATGCCAGCGACCCGCTCAACAACCGCGTCGACGCCCTCGCGGTCGCTGCGATGGCCCCCTTCAAGAAGCGTCGCTAAGCCCGGGGATCCCAAAGGGACGAGTCCCTTTGGCGGCGTGCCGGGGCGGAGCCCTGGCTTGAAGTCCCAGGGCTCCGCCCTGGACCCGCGAGAGGGATGATCCCTCTCGACACCCGGATTCAGCCCAAGGGGCCGGGGATCGCGGCCTCGGCCTGGGCGAGGAGCCGCGCCTCGTGGCGGCGCACGAACAGCCAGAGGGCGAGGCCGCCGAAGATCACCACCGCGAGCAGGGCGAGGCCGATCGGCCCGGCGATCCGCTCGATCGAGCGGCCGCAATAATACGAGCCCAGCCCCATGCTCGCGGCCCAGACGAGGCCGCCGAGGCCGTTGAACAGCATGAAGCGGCGCGCATCGAGCCGGTTCACGCCGGCCAGCAGCGCCGCGTAGGCGCGCAGCATCGCGGTGAAGCGGCCGAAGAAGACGATCTTGCCGCCGTGCTCGCGGAACAGGTACTGGCCGAGCTTCAGCCGGCCGTGGTCGAGGGCGATCAGGTGGCCGTGGCGCAGGAGCAGCGGCATGCCCCAGCGCCGCCCGGCCCAGTAGCCGAGATTGTCGCCGAGGATCGCGGCCGAGGCCGCCGCGGCGATGATCAGCCCGATATTCAGCGCGCCCGTGCTGCCGGCATAGACGGCCGAGGAGATCAGCGCCGTCTCGCCGGGCATCGGCACGCCGGCACTCTCGAGCGTGATGATCAGGAAGATCGCGAGGTAGCCGTAATGCGCGATCAGGTCGGCGATCGGCAGGTCGTGGAGAAAGGACACGCGGTCGATCCTGAGCCGTGAAGGGTCGACCGCACGTCGCACCGAGAACGTGGCCGGACGAGGGCGCCCGGCCCCGGGCCCGCGGTTGCGGGCCCGCTCCAGGCCGCGGTCAGATCACCTTGAGAAGCGCCTCGGCGCCCGAGAGTTCGGCCTTCGAGGGCGATTCCTCGACGTTGAGCACCCGCACCACGCCGTCCTCGACGAGCATGGCGTAGCGCTTCGAGCGGATGCCGAGGCCGAAGCCGGTCCCGTCCATGTCGAGGCCGGTCGCCTTGGCGAAATCGGCATTGCCGTCGGCCAGGAACTCGATGCCCTCGGCCCCGCTCGCCTTGGCCCAGGCGTCGAGCACGAAGACGTCGTTGACCGCGGTGACGGCGATCGCGTCGATGCCGCGGGCCAGGATCTGCTCGCGGTTGGCGACGAAGCCCGGCAGGTGGTTGCGGTGGCAGCTCGGGGTGAAGGCGCCGGGCACGCCGACCAGCACCACGCGCCGGCCCTTGAACACGTCGTCCGTGGTCCTGGCCTGGGGGCCGTCCGGGCCGTTCACGCGGAACGTCGCCTGGGGCAGGTGGTCGCCGACCTGAATCATCGCCGTCTCCGTCGTCACGCGACGCCGTTCGCGGCGGCGCCGGCCTGGAAGTCCTCATGGGAACCGCCACGCTTGGGCGGCCCGCCGTTCAAGTAGGGCCTGCCGCCGGGGCTGTCGAGCGGGGCGGGCGGGGGCCCCTGTCACCCGCCTGCCGTCCGTCGCCGCCCGCGCGCCACCCGCGCGCTTTGTCCGCTGGACAAAGGCCGGACGCGGCGTAGCATGGCGCCATGCAGATGCCTCCGTCCGGCAACCCCTCCTATCTCGACGGCCAGTTCCTCGTGGCGATGCCGGGGATGGCGGACGAGCGTTTTGCCCGCTCCGTGATCTATGTCTGCGCCCATTCCGCGGACGGGGCGATGGGCATCATCGTCAACAAGCCGGTCACCGACCTCTCGATGCCCGACCTGCTGCTGCAGCTCGACGTGGCGCAGGAGGCCGATGCCATCCGCCTGCGCGAGCGCGTGGGGCACATGCCGGTGCTGATGGGAGGGCCCGTGGAGGGGCGCCGCGGCTTCGTGCTGCACACCGACGACTTCCACATCGACCAGTCGACGCTGATCATCGACGACGGCATCTGCCTCACCGCCACGGTCGAGATCCTGCGCGCCATCGCGAGCGGGGAGGGGCCGGCGAGCGCGGTGCTGGCGCTGGGCTATGCCGGCTGGCAGGCGGGCCAGCTCGAGAGCGAGATCATGGCCAATGGCTGGCTGAACTGCCCGGCCGATCCGGCGCTGATCTTCCACACCGATCTCGACGCCAAGTACGAGCGCGCCCTGCGGGGCATCGGCATCGATCCCGCCATGCTCTCGGGCAGCGTCGGCCGGGCCTGACGGGCTCACCGGCTTCGAGAGGGCCATCTCTCTCGATTGCAGGGCATCGCCCGACCGGCACTGGGTTCGGGCGTCGCGACGACATTCGGCTTCTCGGACGCAGCACGACGCGCGCCCTCTCCCGAACGGAAGAGGAGACCCGTGCCCGTGTTCGGGAAGCGAGAGGGTGCACCGAGCGCTCGTGTGGCAGGGCCCGGAATCCGTCAGGGCTTACCCCTGAACGGCCAGCCGGCTCGCCTTTCGAGAGCCGGAACGTCCCGGCGGAGCCCGGTCTCAGCTCTTCTTGCGGAACGCGTCGAGGCTGACCACCTCGGCGCCGGTCTCCTCGCCGTCACCCTCCTTGCGGGGCGGGCGGGCGGGCTTGTCCTCGGCCTTCGCGCCCTGCGCGGCCGGGGCGGGCAGCACCTTCGGGGTGCCGCCGGGCGAGAGGGCGGCGAGGCCGGTGCTCTTGGGCTTGATCTCGCTCGGCTCGGAGGCGGCGCCGCGCGGGCCGGCCTTCAGGCCAGGCTGGTCCTCGCCGGCGGCCTCGGCCCCTTCGCTGAGGTCGAACTTCAGGCCGAACTGCACAGAGGGGTCGAAGAAGCCGGTGAGGGCGTCGAAGGGCACGAGCAGCCGCTCGGGCACGCCGGAGAAGGACAGGCCGACCTCGAAGGCGTGCTCGGTGACGCCCAGATCCCAGAACTGGTGCTGGAGGACGATGGTCATGTCCTGCGGGTACTTCTCGCGAAGCGCCTGCGACATGCGCACGCCCGGGGCCTCGGTGCGGAACGAGACGTAGAAATGGTGCTCGCCCACCAGCCCGTCCCGGGCCGCGTCGGTCAGCACCTTGCGCACGACGCCTCGGAGCGCTTCCTGCACGAGGAGGTCGTAGCGGATCAGGTCGTCTGCCATCTGCGGTCGTTCTGTCCGGTCTGTCCGACGTCGCCTGCCCGATAGACCTGACCGCGGAAACGTCACGGACGGGGCCTCAGGGGAAATTCGAGTGGAGGCTTCTGTTGCCAGGTGCCTCCGAACCCCGCCTATGCGGTGCTACCCGCTAGGACTTTAGGTCGGTATTGGGGACCGCTTACGCGGCCACCGCCACCGGAGCAAAGTTGTCGTTGGCAACTATTGCAATGGCCCGATAACGGCGGAACCATGCCGAGCGAAAGCTCAACCTTTACGCCCTCGTCGATCCTATTTCGCCCCCGCCGAAGCCCAGGCTTCGAGCCACGTGCCTTGCGGCAGCATGTCCTGGGCTCGGGTGGAGGCGCCGGGTACCGCCCCCGGGTCCGATAGGTTTATTTCGAAGAACGTTTATCGCCATAGCCGGCCTTGCGACCGGCAAGGGGAATATAGTGGGGATCGCCCCGGTTTTGAAGCCCGATCCTGAGGCTCCTGCGCCGGAGCCGGAGGCTGTTGCCGGAAGCGCGCAGCCCGCCCGCCGGGCTGGGCTTCGGACCGGGCTCCGAGCCGGGCTTCGCCGGGCGGGTGCGGTGGCGCTCCACCTCCTCGGTCTCGCCGCCCTCGTCCTCCTCTATCTCGGCGCGGCGAGCCTGATGGCGCTGGCGGCGGTGCGGGTCGGGGCCGACCTGCTCGCCGGGATCGACCCCTTCCTGCCGCCGTCGCGCCGGCCCTTCGTCGGCGCGATGGCGCTGGCCCGGCGGGAACTCGCCGTCGACATCCTGCGCCAGGTCTTCCTCGCGGCCCTCCTGCTCGCCACCGCGGCGTGGCGGGACGGGCGCTCCTGGCGGAACCGCCTCGCCCTCGACCGTGCCGAGCCCAACGGCATGCGGGCCCGCAACCTGCTCCTCGTCCTCCTGCTCTGGCCGGTCCTGCACATCGCCTGGGTGAGCCTCACCGCCGACCTGTTCGGCACGAGCTTCGGCCAGGGCACGCGGCTCTCGCCGCTCCTCACCCCCGGCGCGGTCGCGGCCTGGCTCGCCTATGTGGTGGTGCTGGCGCCCGCCGCCGAGGAGCTGCTGATGCGCGGCGAGGTGTTTTGCCGCGCCCGCGCCGTGCTCGGGCCGCTCGCCACGATCCTGGTCACGGCGCTCCTGTTCTGCGCCGCCCACGTCACGGGCTGGGGCCTCGCCCGGCCGGTCTCGCTGCTGCCCCTGGCGCTCACCCTCGGGGCCCTGCGCTGGCGCACCGGCCGGCTCTGGCCCTGCATCGCCCTGCACGGCTGGAGCAACCTCGCGCTGATCGCCTACGTGCTCTGGCCGGGCTGAGGCCCTCATCCAGACCTGTCCACATCCCGGCCCCGTGCGTTCGGGATGCGGCCCGCCTATGATCCCGCCGCGAGAGAGGGACCATGCACGCCTATCACGACCTGCTGCGCCGCATCCTCGACGAGGGCACGCCGAAGGAGGACCGCACCGGCACCGGCACCCTCTCGGTGTTCGGCCATCAGATGCGGTTCGACCTGGCGCAGGGCTTCCCCCTCGTCACCACCAAGCGCCTGCACCTGCGCTCGATCATCCACGAGCTGCTCTGGTTCCTGGCGGGCGACACCAACGTGCGGGCGCTGCGCGAGAACGGCGTCACCATCTGGGACGAGTGGGCCGACGCGAACGGCGATCTCGGGCCCGTCTACGGCAAGCAGTGGCGCTCCTGGGAGAAGCCCTCCGGCGGCACGGTCGACCAGATCGCCTGGGTGGTGGACGAGATCCGCCGCAACCCGGATTCGCGCCGCCTCATCGTCTCGGCCTGGAACCCGGCCGACCTCGACCGGATGGCGCTCGCGCCCTGCCACTGCCTGTTCCAGTTCTACGTGGCGGAGGGGCGGCTCTCCTGCCAGCTCTACCAGCGCTCGGCCGATGCCTTCCTCGGCGTGCCGTTCAACATCGCGAGCTACGCCCTCCTGACCCACATGATCGCCCAGGCCACCGACCTCGCGCCGGGCGACTTCGTGCACAGCTTCGGCGATGCCCATCTCTACCGGAACCATCTCGACCAAGCGCGCCTGCAGCTCGCCCGCGAGCCGCGCCCGCTGCCGCGCCTCCGCCTGAACCCGGCCGTGCGCGACCTCTTCGCCTTCCGCTTCGAGGACATCGCGATCGAGGGCTACGACCCGCATCCGGCGATCTCCGCCCCGGTCGCCGTCTGAACGGGATCCGCATGACAGAGCCCCGCATCACCCTCGTCGTCGCGGTCGCGCAGAACGGAGTCATCGGCCGCGACAACGGCCTCGCCTGGCACCTGCGCTCCGACCTGAAGCGCTTCAAGGCCCTCACCATGGGCAAGCCCATGCTGATGGGCCGCAAGACCTACCAGTCGATCGGCCGGCCGCTGCCGGGCCGGCGCACCCTGGTGCTGACCCGCGATCCCGCCTTCGCCGCCGAGGGCGTCGAGGTGGTGCACGACTGGCCGGGAGCGCTCGCGGCCGCACGTGGGGCGGAAGAGCTGATGGTGGTGGGCGGCGCCGAGATCTATCGCCTCGCCCTGCCGCAGGCCGACGTGATCCACCTCACCGAGGTTGCGGGCGTCTATGAGGGCGACACCCGCTTCCCCGCCTTCGACCGCGCCGCCTTCCGCGAGACCGCGCGCGAGGCGCATGCGGCGGGGGAGCACGACGAAAGCGCCTTCGCCTTCGTCACCCTGGAACGGATCCGCTGACGGTCGCGGTCGCGGCGGAGCGGGCATGGCGTCGCGGTTGCCAAGGTTGCGGTTGCCAAGCGGGCCCGCGATGCCCACCTCCGAGCCTTGACAGCAAGGGCGCTGGCCCCGCAGGTGCTGAGGGAACCCCGGACGCGGCAATCCGGGGCGGCTCCCGATCAGAGCGGGCCAGGGGATGAAAGCGGGCGCGGCGACCGTCCGTGCATGAGGTGCGGACTGACTCGCCGCGGGAGGAGAATTCGGCTGGCATGCCTTGGAGCAATCAGAGCGGCGGCGGTGGTGGCGGCGGCCCGTGGGGCAACCGCGGCGGCAATGGCGGAGGACCCTGGGGCAATGGCGGGGGCGGCAAGACGCCGCCGAACCTTGAGGATCTGCTCCGGCGCGGCCAGGATCGCCTGCGCGGCGTGATTCCGGGCGGCGGTGGCGGCGGCTCCCTCGGCGGCGGCCGCAGCGCCCTCGTCGTCGGCGCGATCGCCGTCTCGGTCTGGCTGTTCACCGGCTTCTATACGGTGGCCCCGAACCAGGTCGGCATCGAGACGATCTTCGGGCGCTATGTCGGCTCCAAGGGCGAGGGCCTGCGCTACAACTTCCCCTATCCGGTCGGCGGCGTGGTCAAGCCGAATGTCGGCCAGGTCAACTCGATCCAGATCGGCTACCGCAGCGGCGCCGGCGCCCAGGCGCGCCTGCGCGACGTGCCCGATGAGAGCCTGATGCTCACGGGCGACGAGAACATCGTCGATCTCGACTTCGAGGTGCAGTGGCGCGTCAACCCGCTCAAGGCGGCCGACTTCGTGTTCAACCTCCAGAACCCGGAGGGCACGATCAAGGCCATCGCCGAGAGCGCGATGCGCGAGGTGATCGGCCGGCGCAACATCCAGGCGATCCTGACCAACGAGCAGTCGAGCGTGGCGCAGGAGGTCAAGGAGATCGTCCAGAGCGCGCTCGACGAGTACGGCGCCGGCGTGCGCATCGAGGTGGTGCAGCTCGTCTCGGTCAACCCGCCGCCGGAGGTCCGGCCCGCCTTCATCGACGTGAACGCGGCCCAGCAGGACGCCGACACCGCCCAGAACGAGGCCAAGACCTACGCGAGCCGCGAGGTGCCCCAGTCCCGCGGCCGGGCGGCGCAGATCGTCCAGGCGGCCGAGGCCTACAAGGCCAAGGCCACCGCCGACGCCACCGGCCAGGCGGCCCGGTTCAGCGAGGTCTACGAATCCTACAAGGTCGCGCCCGCGGTCAGCCGCGAGCGGCTCTTCCTGGAGACCATGGAGAAGGTGCTGGGCTCCGTGAACAAGGTGATCATCGACCAGAGCGGGCAGGGCGCGGCCTCCGGCGGCGCCGCGGCCGGGGTGCTCCCGGTGCTGCCGCTCGCCGAGTTCTCCCCGCGTCCCCAGACCTCCGACCGGACGGGAGCCGCCCGATGAACGCCCAGGCCCTCCGCACCGGCCTGATGGTGCTCCTGGCGGCCCTCGTGGTCGCCCTCTACGCCTCCGTCTTCACGGTCGGGCAGATGCAGCAGGCCCTGGTGCTGCAGCTCGGGCGCGTGCGCGCCGTGCTGAACCAGACCGGCGAGGACCGGCCCGGCCTCTACTTCAAGGTGCCGTTCTTCGAGAACGTGGTGCTGTTCGACAAGCGGGTGCTCGATCTCGACCTGCCGGTCCAGACCCTGCTCACCGCCGACCGCCAGAACCTCGAGGTCGATGCCTTCGCCCGCTACCGGATCACCGATCCGCTGCGCTTCTACCAGTCGGTGAACAATGTCGGGCTGGCCAACCAGCGCCTGCAGAGCTTCATCAACTCGTCCCTGCGCAACGTGCTCGCCCGCTCCGACCGCGACGCGATCATCAAGACCGACCGCAACCGGATCATGGACGAGATCCAGAAGGACGTGAACCGGCAGGCCAACGCGCTCGGCATCGAGATCGTCGACGTGCGCATGACCCGGGTCGACCTGCCGGCGCAGAACTCCTCGGCGGTGTACAAGCGCATGAAGACCGAGCGCGAGCGCGAGGCGGCCGACATCCGGGCGAACGGCGAGCAGATCGCCGTCACCATCCGGGCCAAGGCCGACCGCGAGGTCACGGTGATCCTCGCCGACGCCCAGCAGACGGCCGAGAAGCTGCGCGGCCAGGGCGACGCCGACAAGAACCGGATCCTGGCCGAGGCCTTCGGCAAGGACGCGGACTTCTTCGCCTTCTACCGCTCGATGCAGGCCTACGAGACCGGGCTGAAGAGCAACGACACCCGCCTCGTCATCAGCCCGAGCTCGGACTTCTTCCGCTACTTCAACGATCCGCAGGGCCGGCCGGCCACCGCGCGCCCGGCGCCGGACGCCACCGGCTCGACGGCGCCGGCGCGCTGAGGCCGGCGAGGCGGAACGGGGCGGCGCCGGCA
>NZ_CABFPH010000105.1 GCF_902141845.1 Methylobacterium symbioticum
CAGCTCGGCCTGGCGCCGGGTCGCGTCGGCGACGCTCCCGCGGATCCGGGCGATCTCGGCGGAGAAGCGCGCGCGGGCGGTCCTGATCGCGTCGCGCTCGGCCTCGAGGTCGGCGATCGCGCGTGCCGCCTCCTCGGCGAGATCCTCGCGGGCCGCCCGGAGCGCGGCCACGGCCTGCGTCTCCAGGGTCGCGGCGCGGGCCTCGACCGCCTCGAGGCGCCGCGCCTCGCAGCGGTCTCCCGCCACCGCGATGGCCAGCGCCTGGCGGCTGCGCTCCAGCCCGGCGCGGGTCTCGCGGATCTGCTGGTCGAGGATCAGCAGGGCATTCCGGTCGAAGATCTCATCCGCGGCACGAGCCGCGTGGCCTCTCAGCAGGGTCTCGAACAGCTTGAACATGGGCGTCGTCCCCTTCATGAACGTTGTTCACAAATCGACGCTCGCATGCCTATGAACGCCGTTCAAGTGCGATTTTGCACGACGTGCAAATGAGGGAGTCTCGCATGAGCGCCGACGAGCGCCGCCGCGCCCTGCGGGATACCCTGGTCGCCGAGGCCGAGCGGATGATCGCGGCGGAGGGCCTGCCCGGCCTGCGCGCGCGGGAGCTCGCCCAGGCCGCCGGCTGTGCGGTGGGGGCGATCTACACGGCGTTTCCCGATCTCGACGGCGTGGTGCTGGCGGTGAACCTGCGCACCCTCAACCTGTTCGAGGCGGCGCTCGGGCCGCCCGCGAGGCGGATCGCCGATGAGGCGGCGGCCTCCGACGAACTGGTGCGGCTCGGCCAGGCCTATCTCGCCTTCGCCCGCGCCCACCCGCTGCGCTGGGACGCCCTGTTCCGCCACCGCGCGCCCTCGGGCCAGCGCGCGCCCGACTGGTACGTGGCCGAGCAGGCGCGCCTGTTCGCCCGGATCGAGCAGCCGCTGGCGGTGCTGCGCCCGGACCTCGCCGAGCCCGAATGCCGGCTGCTCGCCCGCAGCCTGTTCTCGGCGACGCACGGCATCGTCGCCCTCGGACTCGACCCGCAGCGTCTGGCGCTGCCGCCGGCCGTGATCCACGCCCAGCTCGAGATCCTCGTCCGTGCCATGGCGGCGGGTCTGCGCAAGTCCTGAGCGCGCATCGCCGCGCACCGGGACCGGACTGGACAGGACCCGACAAGAGCCGGCTCGGCCTCACGAATTCCGATCCTTGCTGCACCGCATTAAGCATCGCTTCACGACGCTGTGAAATGTGTGTTCGCGGTGAATGGAAGGTTGGCTGTCCCGATGAATCTCAGTCTGAAGCGGTGCCTGGCAGGTATTTTCATCGCCATGCTCGGGCTGTCTCTCGCGCAAGGGATCGTATCCCTGCTGCGGATCGATGCCATCGGTTACAGGACTGCGAGCCTGATCGATAACGCCGTGCCTTCGATGAACGAGGCGCACGCGATCAATACGCTCGTGACCCGCACGCGCCTCTGGCAGTTCCGCTACATGACTGACGAGACCGAGGCCGCGCGGACCGAGAGCATCGGCCGTGTCACGGAGCTGATGCGCGAGCGCAGCGCCAAGGTCGAGGCCTACCGGACCCTGATCAACTCGGCCGAGGAGCAGACGATCTACGACGATCTCCTGGCCAAGCTGAAGACGCTGCGGAACGACTGGGAGACGCTGCGCGGCTTCCCCGTCGAGCGCCGCGCCGAGGCGATGGACTTCTTCCGGGGGCCGATGAACGCGCACTACCTCGCGGTGGCCGCCGCGGCGCGCGCCCTGGTCGACGTCAACGTCGCCGCCAGCAAGGCGGCCGATGTCGAGATCCGCGCCGCGCAAGCGGCGGCCACGCGCATGACGCTGGCGATGCTCGTCCTCACCGTCCTGACCGCGCTCGGCGCCCTCGCCTTCGCCGTCCTGGGCGTCTCGCGCCCGATCGAGCGGATGACGGCGTCCATGCGCGGGCTCGCAGCGGGCGACACCGCCTCCGACATCCCCTATGGCGGCCGCCGCGACGAGATCGGTGCGATGGCGGGCGCCGTGCAGGTGTTCCGCGAGAACCTGATCCGCACGCGGCAGCTTGAGGCGGACACGGCGCTCGCCCGCGCCTCCGCCGAGGAGCAGCGCAAGGCCGGCATGCGCCAGATGGCCGACAGCTTCGAGAATGCGGTCGGCGGCATCGTCGCGCGGGTCTCGGCCGCGGCGGCCGAGCTGCAGGCGACGGCTGAGACCATGACGACGACCGCGAGCGAGACTGCCGGCCGCTCCACCGGCGTCGCCGCGGCGGCGAACCAGGCCGCCGGCAACGTCAACATGGTCGCCGCGGCGGCCGAGGAACTCGGCACCTCCGTCTCGGAGATCGGGCGGCAGGTCGACGGCTCGGCCGAGCTCGCCAAGTCCGCGGTCGGCGAGGCGAGCCAGACGGCGAGCCTCGTTCAGGACCTCGCCCAGGCCGCCGGCCGGATCGGCGACGTGGTGGCGCTGATCTCGCAGATCGCCGGGCAGACCAACCTGCTCGCCCTCAACGCCACGATCGAGGCAGCGCGCGCCGGGGAAGCCGGGCGCGGCTTCGCGGTGGTGGCCGCCGAGGTCAAGGAACTCGCCAACCAGACCGCCAAGGCCACCGAGGAGATCGGCCGCCAGATCGGCCAGATCCAGGGTTCGACCGATCAGGCGGTCCAGGCCATCGGCGGCATCGCCGGCCGCATCCGCGAGATCAGCGGTGTGGCCACCTCGATCGCCGCGGCGGTGGAGGAGCAGGGCGCGGCGACGCAGGAGATCGTGCGCAACGTTGCCCAGGCCGCCACCGGCACCCGCGAGGTGACCGCCAACGTCACCGCGCTCTCCGGCGCGGCCGAGGAGACGGGCGCTGCGGCGACCCAGGTCCTCGCCTCGGCCTCGGAGCTGTCGCGCCAGTCGGAGCACCTCAACGCCGAGGTCGCCCGCTTCCTCGCAGGCGTCCGCGCGGCGTAATGCCGTTCCTGATCTGACGGCTTCGGAATAGGGCGCCCCCTCTCCCCGCCCGAAGTCGGGTCTGCCCGACATCGGTCTTCCAGTGTCGATCCCGGGCAGGCCCGGAATCGATACGGGGAGAGGCCTGCCTGCACCCTGGCGTGCAGGCAGGAAGCGGGGGCGCATTCGGAGCGACGGTGAGGAGGCGGTGCCGGATGAGACTCCACCAGGAATCGCCCCCTCACCCCCGGCCGACGTGAAGCCGGCTCAGGCGAAGAAGATCAGCGTCAGCAGCCCGAACAGCGGCAGCAGGATGCAGGCGGACCAGAGCATGTAGCCGAAGAAGCTCGGCATGCGGATGCCGGCCTCCTCGCAGATCGCCTTGACCATGAAGTTCGGGGCGTTGCCGATATAGGAGTTGGCCCCCATGAACCCCGCGCCCGCCGAGATCGCGGTGAGGGTGCGGGCCAGCGGCCCCATCAGGGTCGCGGGATCGCCGCCCGCGAGGTCGAAGAAGATCAGGTAGGTCGGCGCGTTGTCGAGGACGCTCGACAGGAGCCCCGTCAGCCAGAAATAGGCGGCGTCGATCGGTGTGCCGTCGGGGCGCGTCACCAGGGCGAGGAGCCCGGAGAGCGCGCCCGCATGCCCCGCGCGCAGGATCGCGAGCGCCGGCACGATGGTGACGAAGATGCCGGCGAACAGGATCGCCACCTCGCGGATGGGCATCCAGGTGAAGGCGTTCTCCAGGCGGATGCCGGGGGCCGTGGTGCGGACCGAGGCGAGGCCGATGCCGAGGAGGATCGCGTCGCGCAGGAGGCTCTGGAGGGGCACCGCGACGCCGAGGCCGACCGGCACGGCGATGCCCGGCCGCCACAGCCCGCTCACGAGCACCGCCGCGACGATGCCGGCGAGATAGAGCCCGTTGTGCAGGCCCTCGATCCGGATCCGGCGGGCGCCCCCTGTCCGCGGGAGCGTCTCCAGGCGCCAGTGCCAGCGGTCGATCGCGTAGAACAGGGCGAGGAGCAGCGCGAGGGCGAGCGCCATCGGGGCGGCGAGCGCCCGCGCGGTCCAGAGGAAGTCGACGCCCCGCAGGAAGCCGAGGAAGAGCGGCGGGTCGCCGAGCGGCGTGAGCGAGCCGCCGATATTGGCGACCAGGAAGATGAAGAACACGAAGACGTGGGCGTTGCGGGCTCGGCCGGCATTCGCCCGGATCAGCGGGCGGACGAGCAGCATCGCCGCCCCGGTGGTGCCCAGCACGCTCGCAGCCAGGCTGCCGAGCCCGAGGATCGCCGTGTTGGTGCCGGGCGTGCCGACGAGGTCGCCGGTGATGCGGATGCCGCCGGCGACCACGAAGAGCGCGAAGACCAGGATGATGAAGGGCAGATATTCGAGCGCGGCCGTGTGCCAGACCTCGGCGGCCGTGACCCCCGCGCCGAAACGCAGGGCGCAGGGCACGAGGAAGGCTGCCGCCCAGAGGGCCGCGACGAGGCCGAAGCGGTGCTCCCAGAAACGCGGGGCCAGGAGCGGCAGCAGCGCGATCGACAGGAGCAGGCCGGCGAAGGGGAGCGTCCAGGCGAGGCCGAGCGCCGTTCCGTCGAGATGAGACACGGTCGGATCCTGTATCGCGGCTTCGTGAGGAGCCGTGATTGGCCCGATCCGGATCCGGGCGGCAAGGGGGAGGCCGCCCGGATCCGCTCAATCCTCCTCGGGCGGATCCTCGAATTCGGCGCCTTCGGTGTCCGGCGCGATGCGGAAGCGGTACTCGTCGATGGCGAGAAAGGCCTTGTGCACCGCCTGTGGGTCGAGCCCGTCGCGCACCACGATGGTCTGGAAATCGATGAACAGGCGGGCGATGCGCGCCTCCTCCGAGAGCGCCTGGAGCGCCGAGGAACTCGCGCCGGCCCGCATCATGAAGCGCTTGGCGGCCCCGTCCGTGTCGGGGGCGGGCAGCACCGCGATCTGGCCCGCCGTCTCGGGGCGCAGCTCGGCCCAGCGGACCGGCGTCCAGGCGATGATGGCCTCGAGCTGCTTCATGGGAGGTTCCGCGGGGTGATGCCGACCGGCCGGGCCTACAGGCTCCGGGAGCGATCGTCGAGACGGGCCCGTCAAGCCCGGACCCTTGCCCTCCGGGCGCGGCGGTGCTCCCCTGCCCCGCAAGCGCGCCGCTCCGGAGCCCGATGGACCAGCCGACCCCGCCCGCGACCGCCGGGACCCGCCACGGTGCCGAGATCACGCCGCGCGGCCTCGTGCTCGGCGCCCTGATCACCGTCCTGTTCATGGCGGCCAACGTCTATCTCGGCCTGAAGACGGGGATGACCTTCTCGTCCTCGATCCCCGCCGCCATGCTCGCCATGGGGGCCCTGCGGCTCGTCGGCGGTTCCGGCATCCTCGAGAACAACATCGTCCAGACGCAGGCCTCCGCCGCGGGCACGCTCTGCAACGTCATCCTGGTCCTGCCGGGCCTCGTCCTCATCGGGCACTGGCACGGCTTCCCGTTCTGGCAGACCGCCGGGATCACCCTGGTCGGCGGCCTCCTCGGCGTCGCCTTCTCGATCCCGCTGCGCCGCGCCCTGGTGATGGGTGCGGGCCTGCCCTATCCCGAGGGCGTGGCCGCGGCCGAGGTCCTGCGGGCGGGAGAGGGCGCTGGCCGCGACGCGGGGCGCGGGCTCGCCGTGCTGCTCGCGGGCCTCGCCGGGGGCGGGCTCGTCGGCTTCCTCACCGCCGGCCTGCGGGTGCTGGCCGAGGGCGTGCGCACCGCCGTCAGCCTCGGCCCGGCGGTGTTCGGCCTCGGCACCGGCTTCTCGCTGGCGCTCGTCGGCATCGGCTACCTCGTCGGGATCGGGGCCTGCCTCGCCATCCTCACCGGCGTGGTGCTCGCCTGGGGCATCGCCGTTCCGATCCTGACCGCGCTCGGCGCCCATGCGGATCTCGCCCCGGCCGAGGCGGCCCAGGCGGTCTGGGCGGGGCAGGTCCGCCTGATCGGGGCCGGCATCATGGCGACGGGGGCTGTTTGGACGTTGGGCACGCTCGCTCGCCCGATCCTCGTGGGGCTCCGTGCCGGACTGACGGCGGCCCGCGCCTCCGGCCGCGACCTCCCCCGGCAGGAGCGCGACCTGCCGCTGCCGCTGGTGGCGGGCGGCGCCCTGGCGCTCACCCTGCCGCTCGCCTGGCTGGTGCACGACTTCGCGGGCGGGGGCGCGCTCCTCGTCGCGGTCGCCGTGTCCTTCGTGCTGCTGTTCGGCTTCCTGATGGCGGCGGCCTGCGGCTACCTCGCGGGATTGCTCGGCTCCTCCATCAGCCCGATCTCGGGGATCGGCATCATCACCGCCATGGCCGCCGCCCTGCTCCTGCCGCTGGTCCTCGGGCCGGCGGCGGGGCCGGAGGGGACGCGCTTCGTGGTCGCCGCCGCGCTCCTCGTCGCCGCGGTGATCGTGACCACCGCCTCCATCGCCAACGACAACCTGCAGGACCTGAAGACCGGCCAGCTCGTCGATGCCACGCCCTGGCGCCAGCAGGCCGTGCTGATCCTCGGCGTCGCGGTCGGCTCCGCCGTGATCGCGCCGCTGATGGCCTTGCTCTACGAGGCCTACGGCTTCGTCGGCGCTCTGCCCCGGCCCGGCATGGTCCCGGAGGACGCGATGGCCGTGCCGCAGGCCGCCCTCGTCACGCAGATCGCCGACGGCATCGTGCGCGGCACCCTACCCTGGGGCATGGTGCTGACCGGGCTCGGCCTCGGCAGCGTCCTCGTCGCGGTTGAGGCGCGTCTGCGCCGCCGGGGGGTGAGCTTCCCGGCGCTGACCGTCGGCATCGGCATGTACCTGCCGCTCAGCGTCGAGGTGACGATCGCGCTGGGTGGCCTCCTCGGCTGGGCGGCCGACCGGCGCCTAGCCCGCGCGGGCGCCTCGCCGGAGGCGGTCGAGGCCGCACGGCGGCGGGGCGTGCTGCTCGCCTCGGGCCTCCTCGTCGGCGAGAGCGGCATCGGCGTGGTGCTCGCCGGGGCCGACACCCTGGCCGGCCGCTCCGGCTCACTCGCCCTCGATGGGTTCGCAGGGTGGCCCGCCCTCGCCCTCGGCCTCGCTGTCTTCGCGGGCGGCCTGCTCCTGTTCTACCGCCTCGCCGCACGGCCGCCGGGCTGATGAGAGCGCTCCTGAGCCGACGTGGACACCGGTTCGGCGTACGAGAGCGCGTCAAAACGAGAGCCGAGTGCCGTCCCCGATCGCAACGCGGTCGGGGACGGCACTCGGCCGCCATCACGCAGGATCGTGCATGGCGGAACGCAAATCCGTGACTATTTCGTCAATGCCATGCGAGAGATGCATGGATCATCCGCTCCTGGGCGGATTGTTGCGCTGCAGCATAGGGCGCATCTTCGGCGCACCCGATCCTGCAACGCACCATCCGGAGCCCGCCATGAGCGTCCTCGGCCTCGCCCTCCCCCGTCTCTCCGCCGCCCCCGCGGGCGAGCCCGGCCTCTTCGCCCGCATGCTGCAGGCCTGGTGCGACCATGGCCGCCGCATGCTGGAATTCGGCCTCGAGCCGTTCTGAGCACCATCCCGGGAGGCGAGAGGGGGCACCCCTCTCGGCAGGTTCGAGGCGCGGAGCCCTGGTCATCGAAGATCGGGGCTCGGCCCCGATACCCCGCCGAGGGGATGATCCCCTCAAGACCCCGGATCAGGCGTCCCGGGCGGCGATGAGGCGGGCGCGCAGGGTGCGCGCCCGGCCCGAGAGCGTCAGCTCCTGCAGGTCCTCCGCCGGAAGCTGCGCGGCCCGGTAGACGGCCTCGGAGACGATCGCCACCTGCCCCATCGGGCCGGTCAGGCCCTCCAGCCGCGCCGCGACATTGACGGTGTCGCCGAGCGCGGTGAAGCGGGCGTCGAGGGCGTCGCCCATCGCGCCGACGATGGCCGTGCCGGCATGCAGGCCGATGCCGTAGCGCAGGCGCTCGCCGAGATCGTGGGCGAGCACCGCGTTCAGCCGCTCGACCGCAACCCCGATCGCCTCGACCGCCCGGAGCGCGTCGCGGGACGCCGCCTTCGGGGCCGTCCCGGGATCGGTGGGCTCGGGGCCGAGCCCGAACAGCGCCATCAGCCCGTCGCCGAGCTGCTGGTTCACGCTGCCCCCTGAATCCCGCACCGCCTGCCCCACCGCGCTGAGGAAGCGGTTGATCACGAAGACCGTGTCGTAGGGCAGCCGCTCCTCGGCGAGCCGGGTCGAACCGCGCAGGTCCACGAACATCACCGCGACGAAGCGCTCCTCCCCCGTCTCCGCCCGCTCCGCGGCCGGGCCGTGCTGCGCGTGCGGCGTGAACAGGGGCGCCACGGTGAGGTCGCGCTCGGGCCGGAGCTGGCAGGCGAGGCGGATGCCGGGGCTCGCGCCGATCCGCTCCAGCACCGCGCGCTCGGCCCGGCCCGGCGGCGGCAGGCTGCCGCCATGCTCGCCGTCGGCGATCCGGATCCGGCAGGTCGAGCAGCGTCCCCGTCCGCCGCAGACGCTGGCATGCGGGATCCGCCCGCGCCGGCTCGCCTCCAGCACGCTCGCCCCGCGTGGCACCCGCACGGTGCGCCCGCTGGGATAGGTGACGCGCACGAAGCCGCCGCGCGTCTCGGCCCGGGTGCGCAGGCCGCGCGCGGCGAGCACCAGGGCGAGGGCTCCGGCATAGCCCCACAGGAGTCCGTCGCGCCAAGCCAGCAGGTGCGCGGCCTGATCGGGCAGCCCCATATGGCGGATGCCCAGCGCCGAGGCGCGCCAGGCCGGCTCGGCGCTGAGCGCCCGGACATCGCGCGCACCCTGCGCCGCGCCGAGGACGGCGAGCGCCGGCACCAGCACCGCCAGCCCGATGAGCCAGGGCGCGGCGCGCCCGTAGCCGGGCTTCAGGCGCAGCCAGTAATGCAGGCCGAGGCAGCCGTGCAGCCAGGCCGCAGCGAGCCCCGCCACCTGCAGCGCCCCGTGCCAGGGCGCGGCGATCCAGGTGCCGTAGAGAACCTGCGCATAGCCCCGGTCGAGCCCCTCCAGGCTCCAGGCGAGGCGCGTGCCGACGACATGCGTGACGAGGAGGGCGGGAAGGGCGAGCCCGAGGACGAGCTGCGCGATCTCGGCCGGCACGATCCGGAAGAAGCGCCGCTCGTAGAGGGCGTACAGGCCGAGGGCGAGATGGGCGAGCAGCGACCCGTAGAGGAGGACCAGGGCCGGCGGGCTGCGCCAGAGCGCCGCCTTCACCGCGAGCCCCGCCTCCATGGCGCCGAGGGAGGCATTGCCCAGCGCGTGGACGATGAGGTGGGTGAGCACGTAGGCGCAGAGCACCAGGCCGGAGCCGAGCCGGACCTGCCGCAGCGTGAGCCCGGACGCCCGGGGCAGGGCGAGGCGCCCGTCCGCCGGGCCTCCCGCCCCCGCCGCCTCGGTCCCGCCCCGCCGCATCGCGACCCCGCTCACGCGCCCGAACCCACGGGTCGTCGTCCTGTGCCATGCCGGCTTCCGAACGGCAAAGCGGCCGGTCCGCGAAAAAATCGCGCACCGCATGTCACACCGCGCCCCGCACCCTCGTCATGCCTGCGGAGACGGGGCCGGTCCGGCCCCCGGCTGAGGAGGACGAGATGCGGATCGTGATCATCGGCGGCAGCGGGCTGATCGGCACGCGGCTCGCGGCCCGGCTCGCCGAGGCCGGCCACAGCGTGCTGCCGGCCTCGCCGCGCACCGGCGTCGATGCCGTGACGGGGCAGGGGCTCGCCGCGGCGCTCGCGGGCGCCGAGGTGGTGGTGGACGTCGCCAACGCCCCCTCCTTCGCGGATGGGCCGGTCCTCGACTTCTTCACCCGCTCGACCCGCACCCTGCTGGCCGCCGGGGCGGAGGCGGGCCTGCGCCATCATGTGGCGCTCTCGGTCGTCGGCACCGACCGGCTCAAGGCGAGCGGCTATTTCCGGGCCAAGCTGGCGCAGGAGCGGCTGATCGCCGAGGGGCCCCTGCCCTACACCATCGTGCGGGCGACGCAGTTCTTCGAGTTCCTGGGCGGCATCGCCGCGGCCGGGACCAGGGCGGGCACCGTCCGCGTCGCGCCCACCGGCATCCAGCCGATCGCGGCCGCGGACGTGGCGGCGTTGCTCGCCGGGATCGCGGTGGGCCCGCCCGCCCGCGGCCTCGTCGAGATCGCCGGACCGGAGGCGTTCCGCCTCGACGCCCTGCTCGCCCGGGTCCTCGCGGGCGACGGCCGGACCGTCCTGGCCGATCCGGAGGCCGGCTATTTCGGCACGCCCGTGACCGGCGATCCCCTGCTGCCCGGTCCCGCTGCGCGCCTCGCCCCGACGCGGCTCGACGATTGGCTGCCCGCCCGGGCCGCCTGAGCCCCCTGCCCCCGAGACAGTCAGGACGAGACCCGACCATGCGCACGACGTTGCCAGCTGCCACCCTCTTCCCGGCCCTCTTCGCCGCCCTCGCCGCCGGCCCGCTGGGCGGCGCCAGCGCCCACGATGCGGCGCCGGCCGGGCCCGGCGAGGCCCGGGTGAGCCTCGTCTTCGACCAACCCCTGCCGAACGTCCCGGGCAAGAGCCTGCGCGGCATGATGGTGGTCTACGGGCCGGGCGGCTTCTCGCCCGCCCATACCCACGCGCCGAGCGCCTTCATCACCGCCACGGTGCTGGAGGGCGCCATCCGCAGCCGGGTGAATGACGGGCCCGAGCGCACCTACCGCGCCGGCGAGAGCTTCACGGAGCTGCCGGGCGACCGGCACGCGGTCAGCGCCAATGCCAGCACGACCGAGCCGGCGCGGCTGCTCGCGGTCTTCGTCGTGGACACGGCCGAGACCGTGCTGACCACGCCGATCCGCTGAATCGGCCTCGGGCTTTCGCTCGACGCCTCGGCTCACGCCGAGGCCCGCTGCGCCGACATCGACCCATCGACACGAACAACCAGGAGCCGCAGAATGGACCCGCGCGTGACGAATCCCTACGCCCATGCCCCGGCGGCGGTGAAGGCCCTGATGGCGGTGGAGGCGAGCCTACGGGCCGGCGCCCTGGAGCACGGTTTGCTGGAGCTGGTGAAGCTGCGCGCCTCGCAGATCAACGGCTGCGCCTATTGCATCGCCCTGCATGCGAGCGCCGCCCGGAAGGCGGGCGAGAGCGAGATGCGGATCCACCTGCTGAACGCGTGGCGCGAATCCGGCCTCTACAGCCCCCGCGAGCGCGCGGCGCTCGCCTGGACCGAGGCCCTGACGCGGCTCGCCGAGGGCGGCGCGCCGGAGGCCGACTACGGGGCGCTCGCGGCGGAGTTCGGCGAGGCCGAGCAGGTCCAGCTCACCCTGCAGATCGGCATGATCAACCTGTGGAACCGGCTGCAGGTAGGCCTGCGCGGCGTCCATGCGGACGATCCCGCCTCCGGTCCGGGTCCGTCCCGCGATGCGGCCTGACCCGCGCACCGCGCTGTTCGAGGCGGAGCGGCCGCGGCTCCTGCGCCTCGCCTACCGCATGCTCGGCTCGCTGGCCGAGGCGGAAGACGTGGTGCAATCCGCCTGGCTGCGCTGGCGCGCCGTCGATCCGGAGGGCGTGGCGGTGCCGGCCGCCTTCCTGTCGCGGGTGGTCACCCGCCTCTGCCTCGACGCGATGAAATCGGCCCGCGCGCGGCGTGAGACCTATGTCGGCGCCTGGCTGCCCGAGCCGCTGGTCGACATGGCCGAGGCGGAGCCGGTGGAGGGCGAGGATCTCACCCTGACGCTGATGATGGCGCTGGAGCGGCTCTCGCCGCTGGAGCGGGCGGCCTTCCTCCTACACGACGTGTTCGGCGTGCCGCTCGCCGAGGTCGCCGCCACCCTCGACCGCGACGCCGCGGCGATTCGCCAGCTCGCCGTGCGCGCCCGCCGCCACGTCCGGGCCGACCGCCCGCGCTACCCCGTGCCGCGCGAGGAGGGCGAGCGGATCGTCCACGCCTTCTTCGCCGCCTCACGCAGCGGGGATGTGGCGGCGCTGCGCAGCCTGCTCTCGGCGGAGGTGGAGATCCGCTCGGATGGCGGCGGCCGGGTGATCGCCTTCCTCAACCCGATTCTCGGGGTGGAGCGGGCGCTGCGCCTCTTTGCCGGCCTCGCGCGCAAGCACGCGGACGAGCCCGCCGCCTTCCTCCGGGCGGTGCGGGTCGACGGCCTGCCGGGCTTCGTCAGCCGCGAGCGCGGCGGCGTGCTGCAGGTGACGGCGCTCGCCGTCGAGGACGGCCGGATCACCGGGGTCTACATCACCCGCAACCCGGACAAGCTCGGTCACGTAGCGGACGCCCTCGGCCTGGATCCGCCCAGCTAGAGCATGTTCCGCGGACGTGGTGGCCGGATCCGCCCGCGCCAGGGCTCGGACGGCTCCGGTTCATGCCCGAACAGGGCCTCAGAAGCGCGCGCCCTGGTTGGCGCCGATGCCGCCGAGGCCGACGCCGGTATTGGCGCTGCGCCCGGAGCCGCCGCCCATATTGCCCATGCCGCCGTAGCGGCTGCTCACCCCCTGCCCGCGGAGGATGCCGGTCGGATCGCGCGGACTGCCGACGCGCGGGCTCTCGACGCTCTGCCGCGGCGCGCGCCAGATGCGGGAATCGGGATAGGCGTTCCAAGTGCCTTGCCAGGTGCCTTGCCAAGTGCCTTGCCAGTTCCCCTGCTGCGTCCCGGGCTGCATCGCCTGCCGCGCCTCCGGCCGCGTCCCGTGCCGGGCTGCCTGGGCCATCGCGAGATTCGGCAGCATGATCGCAGCAGAGAGGGCGACGAGTGCCGCGCATTTCACCATGATGATCTTTCTCCATGCAATGTGGCTCACACATTGATGGACGGCCGAGCGTATTTGCCCAATCCAGCAGCGATCGTGCCCCTGTTTTGATCATCGTGTGCTGACACACCACGTCCGCACGAGCAGGTGAGAGGCCGGGATTAAAGCAGCAGACCGGCCCGGCGGAATGGACACGAATCGTTACCCATTGCTGCTACCTCAAGATGCGACGATGGCGGATGGCGCGATGAACGGCCCGCACAGCGCGTTGCGCTCACTTCAGGAGGTCGATCCCGGACTCGGGCGGCTGATCCGCCGCGACCAGCTCGACGCCATCCGCCAGAGCGTGCTGCGTGCGATCCCCGTCAACATGATCCTCGGGCTGACCGGCACCCTGGTCGCCGTCCAGGCGGGACGGGGCGAGATGGGCGCGGCCTGGTTCGCCGTCTCGACGCTGGCCAACGTCCTGCGCATCGCGCTCTGCCGGGCACCCTGCGCCGGCCTCGCCCTGGACGCGGCCACGCCCCCCGACGCCGCCGAGGCCGCGGCGCGCCTCGTCGACCGGCACCTCGCGCTCAGCTCGCTCGCGGCGCTGCTGTCGGGGCTGGTCTGGGCCTGCCTGCCGCTCCTCTGCGAGGGCTACACCGCGCCCGAGACCTTGTTCTACCTGACCGTCACCTGCGGCATCACCGCGGGCGCCGTGACCCACGGCATCGCCTATGCCCGCATCCCGTCCTGCTTCATCACGCCCCCGCTCCTGTCGGCGGCCGGCTGCCTCCTCTACGCCGGCGGCTTCGACCGGATCTGCCTCGCGGCGACCGTGCTCCTCTACCTCGCCGCGCTCCTGCGCAGCGGCGCCGCGACCGAGCGGCTCTTCCGTGAGTCGAGCCGCCTGAAGAACGAGGCGACGGCGCTGGCCCGCTCGCGCGCGGCGGCCCATGCCAGCGCCAGCGCCCTCGCCGAGGAGATGCGGGTGCGCGCCACCCATGACGGCCTCACCGGCCTGCTCAACCGGGCCGGCTTCGCCCAGGCCGTCGAGGAGCGGGCCGAGGGCGGCGGCGATCTCTGCCTGATGCTGCTCGACCTCGACGGCTTCAAGTCGGTGAACGACGTCTACGGCCATACCGCGGGCGACCGGGTGCTGGTCGAGGTCGGCCGGCGCCTCGCCGCGGCGCTGCCCCCTGGCTGTCTCGCCGCCCGCCTCGGCGGCGACGAGTTCGCGCTCTGCTACGATCCCGTCGCCGGGCCGGAGCCCACGGCCCTCGCCGAGCGCCTGATCGCCGCCATCGCGGCGCCGATCGGCAGCCTCGATCCCGGCCGGCTGGGCATGAGCGCGGGCCTCTTTCTCGGGCCGCCGTCCAGCCTGACGCAGATGCTCGGCTGCGCCGACGAGGCGCTCTATGCGGCCAAGGCCGCCGGCCGCAACCGCCTGCGCCTGTTCGACGAGGGGCTGAGCGGCCGCCGCGAGATGCGCCGGGCCTGCGAGCGCGACCTCTCGCAGGCGCTCTCGGAGAATGCGCTCGAGGTCTGGTTCCAGCCGATCTTCGGCCGCGGCGGGCGCGTGCCCGTGGGGCTTGAGGCGCTGGTGCGCTGGCGCCACCCGCTGCACGGCTGGATCCCGCCGAACGAGATCGTCGCCACCGCCGCGATGGCGGGCCTCACCGAGTCGCTGCTGCGCTTCATCCTGGAGCAGGTCCTGACGATCCTGTGCGCCCTGCGCGAGCGCGGCGCCCCGGACGTGCGCGTGGCCATGAACGTCTCGCCCCGCGAGATGGCCCAGGTCGCCGTGGACGAGATCGTGCTCGGCCGCCTGCGCGCCCTCGGCTTGCCGCCGTCCATGCTGGAGATCGAGATCACCGAGGAGACCGCCCTCGACATCGAGGCGGTCCAGGGCAAGCTCGCCACCGTGTCGAAGGCGGGCGTGCGCGTCGCGCTGGACGATTTCGGCACCGGCTACTCGTCGCTCGCCTCGCTGCGGCAGCTCCGGGCCGACCGGGTCAAGATCGACCGCAGCCTCGTGACCGGGCTCACCACCTCCGACGACAAGCGCGGGATGGTCCACGCGGTGCTCGGCCTCGGCCGTTCCCTCGACATCGAGGTGGTCGCCGAGGGCATCGAGACCGCCGACGACCTTGAGACCCTGCGCGCCCTCGGCTGCCCGCTGATGCAGGGCTATCACCTGGCCCGCCCCGCCCCGGCGCCTGCCGCGATCGAGATCGTCCTCAACGGCCGCGCCGCGGCGGCCTGAGGCGTTTGAAAAGCCAGAGTGCTTGCGCGAAAATAGATAGCATCCTATCTATGAGGATGTGATGCGAGCCGCGGCTCGCCCCGGGCGGCGCATGACCGACGATCTCGACAGGCTCCGGCAGACCTTCACCCACGCCCTCCTCCTGGCCGGGCGCCAGTGGCGGCGCGCGGCGGACGCGGTGGCCCAGGGCCACGGGCTCTCCGATGCCACCGCCCTGCCCCTGGTGATGATCGGCCGCCTCGACGGCGCGCCGCGTCAGACCGTTCTCGCCGAGGCGGTCGGCATCGAGGGCCCGTCCCTCGTCCGCCTCCTCGACCAGCTCGCCGCCGCCGGCCTGGTGCGGCGCGCCGAGGACCCGTCCGACCGCCGGGCCAAGGTCCTCTCCCTCACGCCCGCGGGCGAGGCCGCGGTCGCCGCGATCGAGGCCGAGCTGATCGCGCTGCGTGCCGCGGTGTTCGCGGAGGTCGCCCCCGCCGATCTGGAGGCCGCCTGCCACGTTCTCCGGGCGGTGATGCGGCCCGAGCGGGAGCCCCAACCATGAGCGGTGCCCTCCCCCTGCCCGGCTGGCGCGACTGGGCCTTCGCGCTCAAGACCTACGCGGCGGCGATGCTCGCCCTGTTCCTCGCCCTCTGGATCGGCCTGCCGCGGCCCTACTGGGCGGTCGGCACCGTCTACATCACGAGCCAGGTGCTCGCGGGCGCCACGCGCTCGAAGGCGCTCTACCGGGTGCTCGGCACCCTGCTGGGGGCCGCGGTGGCGGTCGCCCTCGTGCCGAACCTCGTGAACGCGCCGGAGCTGCTGACGCTGGCCATCGCCCTCTGGGTCGGCCTCTGCCTCTATCTCTCGCTCCTCGACCGGACGCCGCGCAGCTACCTGATGATGCTGGCGGGCTATACCGCCGCCCTGATCGGCTTCCCCTCCGTCTCCGAGCCCGGCGCGATCTTCGACACGGCGGTGGCCCGGGCGGAGGAGATCTCGCTCGGCATCCTGAGCGCGGCGCTCGTCTCCGCGGTGGTGCTGCCGCAATCGGCTGTGCCGCAGATCGAGGTCCGCCTCACCCTCTGGCTGGCCCAGGCGCGCGGCTGGGTCGCCGACGTGCTCGGCCGGACCGGGCCGGGTGAGGCAAAGGACAGCCAGGCCAAGGATAGTCAGGCCAAGGATAGTCAGGCGAAGCGCCTGCGCCTCGCCGCCGACGCGATCGCCTTCGACGCCCTCGCCACGCCGCTGCGCTACGACGCGGGCGGGCCGCCGCGCTCGCCCGAGGCGATGGCCACGCTCCGCCAGCACATGCTGATGTTCATGCCGATCGTGTCGGCCGTCGCCGACCGGATCGAGGCCCTGGAGCGGGCCGGCGCGCTCACCGCCCCCTTGCGCGCCCTCCTCGCCGACATGGCCGCCTGGATCGCCTCGGGCAGCACCGATCCGGAGGCGGCCGCCCGGCTGCGGGCACGCGCCGCCGACGAGCCCCTGCCCCGCCGGCCGGACTGGAACGACCTCGTCCGCGCGAGCCTCCGGGCGCGGCTGCGCGACTTCATCGATCTGCGCCAGGACACCCGCCTGCTGCAGCGGCACATCGCCGACGGCAGGCCGGTGAGCGGGGCGCTCGCTTTCCGCTACACCGCGGCGGCCCGCGCCATCCGCCACCGTGACCACGGCATGGCGCTGCTCTCGGCCATCGGCGTGGTCCTGGCGATCGTCCTGACGAGCGCGATCTGGATCGCCACCGGCTGGCCGGACGGGGCGGGCGCGCCGATGATGGCCGCGGTCGGCTGCTGCTTCTTCGCGGCGCAGGACGATCCCGCCCCGCAGATCCTGGGATTTGCCAACTCCGCCATCGTCGGCGGCCTGGTGGCGGGTTTCTACCTCTTCGCCGTGCTGCCGCTCGCCACCTCCTTCGAGATGCTGGCCCTGGCGCTCGGCCCCGCCCTGATCCTGGCGGGGGTGCTGATGACGCAAGGGCGCACGGCGCCCATCGCCATGGGGGCCGCGGTCAACGGCTTCACCATGCTGGCGCTGCAGGAGAGCTACACCGGCGACTTCGCGGCCTTCACCAATTCCGCCCTGGCGGTGATCCTCGGCATGTGGGCGGCGGCCCTCGTCACCCGGCTGGTGCGCTCGGTGGGGGCGGGCTGGAGCGCGCGGCGCCTGCGCGGCATCAACCGGCGGAGCCTCGCCCGCGCCGCCGCGCGCGAGGGCCGCCAGAACGGGCTGGAGCTCGCCGCGATCATGCTCGACCGCGTCGGCCTGATCGCGCCGCGGCTCGCCGCCCTGCCCCCCGAGGACGCCGCCTGGACCGCCGACCTGCTGGCCGAGGTCCGGGTCGGGATCAACCTCGTGGAGCTGCGCCGCGACCGGCGCCGCCTCGCGCCGGCGGCGAAGGCGGCGGTGGAGCGCCTGCTCGAAGCCCTCGCCCGCCATTTCCGTGCGCC
>NZ_CABFPH010000106.1 GCF_902141845.1 Methylobacterium symbioticum
CGAGAAGGCGAGGATGCCGGTGCCGCAGCCCGCCGCCGCCACCCGGAACGGGTCGCCGCCGCGGGCGAGCCAGCGCGCCGCGAGCCAGAGGCCGAGCCCGCCGCCCGCCGCCAGCATGGCGGTGAGCGCGGTGGTGGCGGCGACCGAGAGGTCGAGGATCTGCCCGCCATAGGGTTCGAGCAGGACGTCCTGCATCGAGAAGCCGGCCGTGCCGAGCCCGATCGCCCAGAGCCGCCGCCGCGCCCGGCCGCGCCCGGCATAGCCCCGCCAGGATTCGGAGAAGCCCGGGCCCCGCGCCGCCGCGCGGGTGCGGCCGGGATCGCGCGGCTCCTGCTTCCAGAGGGCGAGGCCGTTCAGCACCAGGGTCAGCAGGGCCGCGCCCTGGATCACCTGGATCAGCCGCACGGGCGAGAACCGCGTCAGCAGCAGCCCGAACGCGACGGCGCTGGCCATCATGCCGGCGAGCAGCATGGCGCAGAGCAGCGCCACCACCCGGGGGCGGGCGCGGGCCGGGGCGAGGTCGGTGGCGAGCGCCAGCCCCACCGTCTGCACGGTGTGGAGCCCGGCCCCGACCAGCAGGAAGGCGAGGGCGGCGGCCGCCTGCCCGACCCAGAGCGGCCCGGTGGTGTCGCCCGACAGGATCAGCAGGGCGAAGGGCATGATGGCGAGCCCGCCGAACTGCAGCAGGGTGCCGAACCAGAGATAGGGGACGCGCCGCCAGCCGAGCACCGAGCGGTGCCGGTCCGAGCGGAAGCCGACCAGGGCCCGCAGCGGCGCGAAGACCAGCGGCAGCGCCAGCATCACCGCGACCACCGAGGCCTGCACGCCGAGCTCCACGATCATCACGCGGTTCAGCGTGCCGATGAGCAGCACCGCCGCCATGCCGACCGTCACCTGGAACAGGGCGAGCCGCAGGAGCCGGCCCATGGGAAGTTCCGGCGTCGCCGCATCCGCGAAGGGCAGGATCGCGGGGGTGAGGCGCATCAGGGCGCGGGTCATCGTCTGGGCGGCGCTCATTGGCCGCCTTCCGAACCTTCGTGGGAACCGCGACAGGCCCCCTCTCCCGTTCGGGAGAGGGTTGGGGTGAGGGATGAGAACGCGCCGGAGAGGTCGCGACGGTGAAGCGGCTCGTGCGGAGTCCCCTCCTGACAGTTCTCGACCCTCACCCTGTCCCTCTCCCGAACGGGAGAGGGGACCCGCGCCTCGTCCGGAAGGGCTGCTCCGGTCCCGTCGCCACGGATGAGCGCCACCGCGTTCGAGAGGTAGAAGCCGCTGTTCACGCGGTGCGTGCGCGCGACTGCGAAACCCTCCAGCGCCGGCTCGGCGGCGATGCTGCGGCGCAGGCCGCGTTCCGTGACCGGCACGATGGCCGGCGCCCGGTCGGCCTTGGGGAACAGCTTGCCCGCCGCATGCATCAGGGTGAGCAGCGCGGTGCGCGGCGCCACGGTGAAGAGGAGCGTGCCGTCCGTGCGCGGGGCGAGGCGGGCAAGCGCCCGCACGATGTCGGCCGCGCTGTAATGGATCAGCGAATCCATCGCCACGACGTGGTCGAACGGCCCGAGCCCGGGATCGAGCATGTCGCCGACGCGGAACTCGACGCGGCCGGCGCCTGCGATCGCCGGCAGGCGCTCGCGGGCGAGGCCGATGAGGGTCGGCGAGACGTCGACCGCCACCACATCGGCTCCGCGGCGGGCCGCCTCGACGGCGAGCGCCCCGGTGCCGCAGCCGGCATCGAGCAGGCGGGCGCCGGCGAGGTCCTCGGGCAGCCAGGAGAGCAGGTTCGCCCGCATGGCGTCGCGGCCGGCCCGCACCGTGGCGCGGATCCGGCTCACCGGCGCGTCGGAGGTGAGCCGCGCCCAGGCCTCGGCCGCCGTGCGGTCGAAATAGGCGGTCAGCTCGCCGCGGCGGGCGTCGTAGGTGGTGCCCGCCATCAGTCGAACCCCAGGAACTCGAAGAGGTCGCGGTCCTTCATCGGCTGGGCCTCGCACGGCTCGACCCCGGCCCAGAGCGTCTCGGCGAGCCGCATGTAGGCGTCGGTGACCGCGCGCAGCTCGGGCGAGTCCTCCATCTCGAACAGGGTCGCCTTCTTGAGGCGCGAGCGGCGCACCACGTCGAGATCGGGGAAATGGGCGAGGCGGCGCAGGCCCGTCGCCGCGTTGAAGCGGTCGATCTCGTCCGTGCCGGCCGAGCGGTTGGCGATGACGCCGCCGAGCCGCACGCCGTAGTTCTTCGACTTGGCGTGGATCGCGGCGACGATCCGGTTCATCGCGAAGATCGAGTCGAAGTCGTTGGCCGTGACGATGAGCGCCCGGTCGGCGTGCTGGAGCGGCGAGGCGAAGCCGCCGCAGACCACGTCGCCGAGCACGTCGAAGACGACGACGTCGGTATCCTCCAGGAGGTGGTGCTCCTTGAGGAGCTTCACCGTCTGCCCGACCACGTAGCCGCCGCAGCCGGTGCCGGCCGGCGGCCCGCCGGCCTCGACGCAGAGCACGCCGCCATAGCCCGGCACCACGAAATCCTCGGGGCGCAACTCCTCCGAGTGGAAGTTCACCGCCTCCAGCGCGTCGATCACGGTGGGGGCGAGGCGCTTGGTCAGGGTGAAGGTCGAATCGTGCTTCGGGTCGCAGCCGATCTGGAGGACCCGCTTGCCGAGCTTGGCGAAGGCGACCGAGAGGTTCGAGGAGGTGGTCGACTTGCCGATGCCGCCCTTGCCGTAGACGGCGAAGACCTTGGCGGTGTCGATCTTCAGGGTCGGGTCGAGGGCGACCTGGAGGCTGCCCTCCTCCCGCCGCGCGACCGGGTTTCGGATCGCGATGTTCATGCGGCCACTCCCGGGGTGATCGTTCCGGCGTCGACGACGCCCTCCAGCCGGTCCTCCAGCTCCTCCTCGGCGCGCTCCAGGGCGTCGCGGGTGGCCGGGTCCGGGGTCCAGAAGCCGCGGCGATGCGCCTCGATCAGGCGGCTCGCGACCTTCGCGGATGCGGTCGGGTTCAAATCCGAGAGCCGCGCCCGCATGGCGGGGTCGAGCACGAAGGTCTCGGTGATGCGCTCGTAGATCCAGGGCTGGACCGCGTTGGCGGTCGCCGACCAGCCGACCGTGTTGGTCAGGGTCGCCTCGATCTGGCGCACGCCCTCGTAGCCGTGCGAGAGCAGGCCCTCGTACCATTTCGGGTTGAGCATGCGGGTGCGCGTCTCCAGCGCCACCTGCTCGGGCAGCGAGCGCACGCGGCCCTCCCCGCGGGTCTGGTCGCTGATATAGACCGGCACGGCCGCGCCCCGGGCCCGGGCCACCGCCCGGCTGACCCCGCCGAGCCCGTCGAAATAGTGGTCGACGCTCGTGACGCCGACCTCGACGGAATCGAGGTTCTGGTAGGCGAGGTCGACCTTCGCCAGGACCGCCTGCATCAGGGCGCGCTGCGGCGCCGGCCGGCCCGAGCGGCCATAGGCGAAGCTCTTGCGGCGGGCGAAGGCCTCGGTCAGCTCGGCCTCGTCGTCCCAGCGGCCGGATTCCACCAGCTGGTTGACGTTGGCGCCGTAGGCCCCTTCCGCGTTCGAGAACACGCGGAGCGCCGCCGTCTCGAGGTCGCAGCCCTGCTCGGCCTGGAGGGCGAGCGCGTGCTTGCGCACGAAGTTCTGCTCGACGGGCTCCTCGGCGGTGGCCGCGAGGAAGCTCGCCTCCGCCAGAAGCTTGGTCTGCAAGGGGAGCAGGTCGCGGAAGATGCCGGACAGCGTCACCACCGCGTCGATGCGCGGGCGCCCGAGCCGCTCCAGCGGGATCAGCGCGGCGCCGGCGAGCCGGCCGTAGCCGTCGAAGCGCGGCGCGGCGCCGATCAGCGCGAGCGCCTGGGCGATCGGGCCGCCCTCGCTCTTCAGGTTGTCGGTGCCCCACAGGACGAGGGCCACGCTCTCGGGGAGCGGGCTGCCGTCGGCGCGGTGGCGGGCCAGCACCCGCTCCACCTGGGCGGCCCCGTCGGCCACCGCGAAGGCGGAGGGCAGGCGGTAGGGGTCGAAGCCGTGGAGATTGCGGCCGGTGGGCAGGATGGCGGGGTTGCGCAGCAGGTCCCCGCCCGGCACCGGCGGCACGAAGCGGCCATCGAGGGCGCGCAGCAGGCCGGCGATCTCCTCCGAGCGGGTGAGCTGCCCGTTGATCTCGGCGAGCGTCGCGAAGGCGGGGCGGGCCGTCTCGGCGAGGCCGCTCGCGCGGAAGGCGGTCTCCGCCCCCTCCCCCGCAGCCAGCGCCGCCAGCGCGGCCGGCCCCGGCTTCAGCCCGTGCGAGGCCTCGGCGAGCGCCGCGAGCAGGTCGGCCCGCTCGGCCTGCCCGACGGGCTCGCCGAGCACGTGCAGCCCGTGCGGGATCAGGGTCTGCTCCAACTCGTCGAGGGCCGCCCGCAGGGCCTCCACCGGTCCGCTCTCGCCGGTCCAGGCGGGCTCGCCCGCCACGAGGTCGAGGGCGGCGCCCTGGCCCTGGATCAGGGCGGCGAGAGCCCCCCGCTCGTGGGCGGATTCCGGCGGCAGCGCCCGCCAGCGCTCCAGGGAGGCCTTGAGGTCGATGAGGCCGCGATAGAGCCCGGCCGCGGCGAGGCTCGGCGTCAGGTAGCTGACGAGGGTCGCGGCCGAGCGGCGCTTGGCGAGCGTGCCCTCGGAGGGGTTGTTGGCGGCGTAGAGATAGACGTTGGGCGTGGCGCCGATCAGCCGCTCCGGCCAGCAGGCGGCCGAGAGGCCGGTCTGCTTGCCCGGCATGAATTCGAGGGCGCCGTGCGTGCCGAAATGCAGGATCGCGTCGGCGCGGAAATCCTCGCGCAGCCAGCGGTAGAAGGCGCAGAAGGCGTGGGTCGGCGCGAAGCCCTGCTCGAACAGCAGCCGCATCGGGTCGCCCTCGTAGCCGAAGGCGGGCTGCACCCCGACGAAGACGTTGCCGAACGACGCGCCGAGCACCAGGAGCGCGGACCCGTCGCTCTGGTGGCGGCCGGGCGCGGGGCCCCACTGCGCCTCGATCTCGGGCAGGTGCGGCTCGCGGGCGACATGGTCGTCGGCCGGGATGCGGGCATGGACGTTGGCCGGCATGCCGTAGCGGTCCGCGTTGCCGCCGAGGATCCGCGCCCGCAGGGCGTCCGCGCTCTCGGGCACCTCGACCGCGTAGCCCTCGGCCTGCAACGCCCGCAGGGTGTTGAGGAGCGAGGCGTAGACCGCCAGGAACGCCGCCGAGCCGGTGGCGCCGGCATTCGGGGGGAAGTTGAACAGCACGATCCCGAGCCTCCGCTCGGATTTCGGCGTACGGCGCAAGGCGACCAGGCGCGCGACCCGCTCGGCGAGGCGGCCGGCGCGCTCCGGGTGGGCGCGCATGTCGCGGGCATTGTCGCTGCCCGACGCGGCGGAGCGTCCGCCGAACACCATCGGCGCGGTGGCGCCGTCGAGTTCGGGGATCGCCACCATCATGGTGGCCTCCACCGGCGACAGCCCGCGGGCGCCCGCCTCCCATTGCTCGATCGTCTGGAACTCGAGGGCCTGGGCGGCGAGGTAGGGCACGTCGAGGCGGGCGAGCGTCGCCTCCGCCGCCGCGGCGTCGTTGTAGGCCGGGCCGCCGACCAGCGAGAAGCCGGTGAGCGAGACCAGCGCGTCGATCGTGGCGCGGCCGGAGCGCGTGAAGAAGGCCTCCACCGCAGGCCGGTTGTCGAGCCCGCTCGCGAAGGCCGGCACCACGTCGAGGCCGCGCGCCTCGAGGGCCGCGATCACCCCGTCGTAATGGGCGGTGTTCCCGGCGAGCACGTAGGAGCGCATCAGCAGGAGGCCGACCCGGCCTGTCGCTCCGGGCAGGCCCGGCAGCGCGGCCGCATCCTCGCCGATGCGCCGCGGCAGGCGCGGGTGGTAGAGCCCGGTCTCGGGGTAGTCGAGGGGCGCGGGCGCCGGCGCCAGCGCCCGCCAGGCGCTCCGCGGGCCGGCGGCGTAGCGCTGCACCAGGAAGCGCACCAGGGCGGCGACGTTCGCCTCGGACCCGGCGAGCCAGTATTGCAGGGTGAGGAAATAGGCCCGCACGTCCTGGGCCGAGCCCGGGATGAAGCGCAGGATCTTGGGCAACTTGCGCACCAGCGCCATCTGGCGGGCGGCGTTGCCTTCCGCGCCCGGCTTGCCGCGCAGGCGCTTCAGGAAGTCGAGGGCGCTGCGCTTGCCCCCGCTCATGTCGAAGCGGCCGAGCTTCGTCACCCGCACGATCTCGCCGGCCGACAGGCAGCCGACCATGGCGTCGCAGCCCGCGCGGCGCGCCTTCAGGGCGGGCAGGATCGCGCGGACATGCTCGTCGAGGAACAGCATGGCGCAGAGCACGATGTCGGCGCCTGCGATGTCCGCCTCGGCGCGCGCCAGGGCGTCCGGCGCGGTCTCCCACTCGGCGGCGGCGTGGAAGGCCAGATCGAGCCCCGGCATCTCGGACCGGAGCCGCAGGCGCGCCCGCTCCACCGCGCTCGCCAGATGGTTGTCGAGCGTCACGATGACGACGCGGATGCCCGGGCGCCCCTGCGCGCCGGCATCCGCCCTATCGGCCGAAATGCGCCTTGGCATCGTAGAGGGTCTCGAGGGTGATGAGCGGGATGCTGCGCTCGCGCGCGAAGGTCTCGGTGTTGGTCCGTGCCCGGGAGCGCACGAAGAAGGGAATCTTTTTCAGCTCGCGCTCGGCGTCGGGGGCCCAGATGGCGGTGGTGGCTGCCGGTCGGTCACCGGGGCCGCGACCGGCCCCCTCTCCCGTTCGGGAGAGGGCTGGGGTGAGGGATGAGAACTCTACGGAGAGATCGCGACGGTGAAGCGGGTCGGTCGCAGCCTCGTCCTGCGCGTTCTCGACCCTCACCCCAACCCTCTCCCGATCGGGAGAGGGGGCCCGCGCCTCGTCCTGCATGGATGGCGGGACGGTGCTTGCCCCGAGATGCGACGGCGCGGCCTCCGCGTGGAACTCGCGGTCCTCGCGGAACAGGCCGAGGAGGTGCTCCTCCAGACCCATCATCAGCGGGTGGACCAGGGTGTCGAACAGGACGTTGGCGCCCTCGAAGCCCATCAGCGGCGCGTGGCGGGCGGGATAGTCCTGCACGTGGGCGGGCGCCGAGATGACGGCGCAGGGCAGGCCCAGCCGCTTGGCGACGTGGCGCTCCATCTGCGTGCCGAGGACGAGGTCGGGCGACGCCGCCTGGATCGCCGCCTCGACCTCCAGGTAGTCGTCGGCGACGAGGGCCTCGATCCCGTGCAGGGCGGCCTCCGCCCGCACCTCGCGGGCGAAGCCGCGCTCGTAGGTGCCGAGCCCGACGACCCGGAAGCCGATCTCGCGGGCCGCGAGCCGGGCCAGGGCCACCGCGTGCGTGGCGTCGCCGAAGACGAAGACGCGCTTGCCGGTGAGATAGGTCGAATCGACCGAGCGCGCGTACCAGGGCAGGCGCGAGCCGGGATCGTCGAGGACGGGGCCCGCCGCGACCCCGGCGCGCTCCGCCACCGCCTCGACGAAGCGCCGGGTCGCGCCGACGCCGATCGGCGGGATCTCCACGAAGGGCTGGCCGTGCGCCGTCTCCAGGTACTGCGCGGCCGCGCGGCCCGTCTCGGGGTAGAGCACGAGGTTGAAGGCGGCCTCGGGCAGGCGCGCGAGATCGGCGGGGCTGGCGCCGAGCGGCGCCACCACGTTCACCCCGACGCCGAGGCGGGCGAGCAGGCGGCGCACCTCGACGAGGTCGTCGCGGTGGCGGAAGCCGAGGGCGGTGGGCCCGAGGATGTTGCACAGACGGGGGTCGCGCGCCCCTTGGGAGGTGCCCGGGGCCGGCGCGACTGGCGCCGGTGCGAGCGCGCGCACCAGCCGGTAGAAGGTCTCGGAGGCGCCCCAGTTCTCCTTCTTCTGGTAGGCCGGCAATTCCAGTGGGATCACCGGGACCGGCAGGCCGAGGGCGCGGGCGAGCCCGCCCGGATCGTCCTGGATCAGCTCCGCCGTGCAGGAGGCGCCGACGATCATCGCCTGCGGCCGGAAGCGCGCATAGGCCTCGGCGCAGGCCTGCTTGAACAGCTCGGCGGTGTCGCGGCCGAGATCCTCGGCGCGGAAGGTGGTGTAGGTGACGGGCGGTCGGGCATCCCGCCGCTCGATCATGGTGAAGAGCAGGTCCGCGTAGGTGTCGCCCTGCGGTGCGTGCAGCACGTAGTGCAGTCCGCGCATCGCGGTGGCGACCCGCATGGCGCCGATATGGGGCGGTCCCTCGTAGGTCCAGAGCGTCAGTTGCATCTAGACCTCCAGGAGCGCGCGCCGCCGCAGCGGGCGGGCGAACAGCTCGGCGAGGTCGCCGGCCTGCTCGTAGCCCTGGACGGGGGTGAACAGGAGCTCGATCGACCACTTGGTCGCGAGGCCCTCCGCCTCCAGCGGGTTGGCGAGGCCGAGGCCGCAGACGGAGAGGTCCGGCCGGGCGGCGCGGGCGCGGTCCATCTGGTCGTCGAGGCTCTGGCCCTCGACCACGCGGGTGCCGACCGGCAGGCACGCGATCTCCTCGGCGAGGTGGCCGCGGTGGAGGTAGGGCGTGCCGACCTCGACGATCTCGGCCCCCATCTCCCGGGCCAGGAAGCGGGCGAGCGGCACTTCGAGCTGGGAATCGGGGAAGAAGAAGATCCGCCGCCCGGCGAGCGCGGCCCGGTGGGGCACGAGCGCCGTCGCGGCCCGGCGCCGCCCCGCCTCCGTCGCCGCCGCGAAGCGCTCCGGCGCGACGCCGAAGGCCTCGGACGCCGCCCGCAGCCAGCCCGTGGTGCCCTCGGCACCGAGGGGAAAGGGCGCCGGCAGGTGGTGCAGGCCGCGCCCGTCGAGCGCCCGGGCGGTGCCCGCCAGGAAGGGCTGCGCCAGCAGGTAGGGCATGCCGGGGCGGATCGCCGGCATCGCCTCGGCCCGCCGCCCCGGCAGGAAGCGCACCGGAATGCCGAGATCGGCGAAGAGCCGCGCGAACTGGTCCTCGACCACATCGCCGAGCGCGCCGGCCACCAGCAGGGCGCCGTCCCCCTCGTCCGCCTCGGGCAAGTCCGGCACCAGGGCGGCGAGGCAGGCATCCTCCCCTTCCGTGAAGGTGGTCTCGATGCCCGAGCCCGAATAGGTCAGCACCCGCACCGGCGCGAGGCGGCGCGAGAGGCGGAAGGCCGCGCGGGTCAGGTCGAGCTTGATCACCTCGGAGGGGCAGGAGCCGACGAGGAACAGGAGCCGGATGTCGGGCCGGCGCGCGACGAGCCGCTCCACCGCGGCGTCGAGTTCCGCCTCGGCATCGGCGATTCCGGCGAGATCCCGCTCGTCGAGGATGGCGGTGGCGAAGCGCGGCTCGGCGAAGATCATCACGCCCGCCGCCGACTGGATCAGGTGCGCGCAGGTGCGCGAGCCGACCACGAGGAAGAAGGCGTCCTGGATCTTGCGGTGCAGCCAGACGATGCCGGTGAGCCCGCAGAACACCGCGCGCTGCCCGCGCTCGCGCACGAGGTCGATGCCGCAGGTCTCGGCCGGGACGGGGGCGTTCACGAGAGGCCTCCCGCGGCGTCGAGGTGGCCCGGGACCGCCGCGCCCTGCAGCCGCGCCGCGCGCAGCTTGATCAGGAACTGCCCGGCATTGACGAGGTAGGCGGCGTAGGCCGCCAGCGCGAGGACGAGGAGCGGCTCCGGCGCCAGCAGCCCGCCGGCCAGGGCGGCGAGGTAGGCGGTGTGGAGCGTCAGCACCAGCATGCTGACCACGTCCTCCCAGAAGAAGGCCGGGGCGAACAGGTAGCGCCCGAACACCGCCTTCTCCCAGATCGAGCCGGTGACCATGATCGCGTAGAGGAGGCCGGTCTTGACCACGACCGAGAGATTGGCCGCCCAGATCCCCTCGCCCGTCGCCAGCGCCCGCAGCACCAGGGCGAGGCTCGCCAGGAAGGCGAGGAACTGGAGGGGAGCGAGCACGCCCTGCACCAGGGTCCACGGCGTGGCGTCCCGGCGCCGGCGCTGGGCCTCCGTGTAGAGCGGTGTCGGCCGGCCTGGACCCATCGCGTCCGCCCTCGTCGCCATTCGGGTCCCATTCGGGAACCCCGCTTGGCAGCGAACCTAGGCCCGCCGTCCCAGAAGTGTCAATCTGCCTTTACGTCATTTGTATGTGACAGTGGCGGATGACAGAAATGCATTATTTCTTCGGCTTCACCATTGCCAACGCACAGTATCGGCGTATCGTCCGGCTTCCATCGGCCCTGCCCTCGGCCGCCGCAAGAAGACTTCCCCCGAGGGAAGCCCACGCCACTACGGAAGCCCGGACACCAGATGCCGGGCACCGTCCGCCACGATGCCGGCCGCTTCGCCGGCACCCTGCGAGGAGGTTCGAGACCCTCGCGATCAGGGAGGCTGTCGATGGGCGACGCTCGGTGCTACCGCTGGGATCCCGGCGATCTCGCCTTCGACTGCGCGCTGCTCGACTTCTCCCCGGCCCTCTCCGTCGGACGCCCCCCGCTCGATCGGCCGGACGTCCTGGCCGGCCTCATCGAGGGCGAGATCCTGCCCCGGCTGATGCTGGTCCACGCCCAGGCCTCCGCGCCGCGCGCGAAGGCGCCGCGGCGCCCGACGCCGGAGGAGGCGGCCCGATTCGCCGCGCTGCTGCTCAGTCCCGGCCCGCTCCTGTCGGGCGGGGACGACGTGCGCCCTGCCGTCGCCGACCTGCTCTCGCGCGGCCTGCCCCTGGAGAGCCTGCTCGCCGACCTGCTCGCCCCGGCCGCCCGGCATCTCGGCAGCCTCTGGGAGGAGGATGCGTGCGACTTCCTCGCCGTCACGACGGCGCTCGGCCGGCTCCAGGTCATCGCGCGGATGCTCTGCGCCCGCCTCGAGACCGAGGCGCCGCCGCGCGGGCGCAGCGTGCTCCTCCTGCCCTGCCCCGGCGAGACGCATGTCTTCGGCCTCGTCCTCGCGGCGAGCGCCTTCCGGCAGGCGGGCTGGACGGTCGGTTTGCCGGACGGCGGCTCGGGCGTGCTCGCGGTCGCCCGCGAGCCGTTCGACGTGGTCGGCCTGAGCCTCGCCAGCGACGTCTACCTGCCGGCCCTGGCCCCGGCGATCGCCGCCCTGCGCGCGGCGTCATGCAATCCTGAGTTGCGAATTCTGGTTGGCGGCGCCTATTTCGCGCGCCATCCCGGGCAGGTCGCCGCGGTCGGAGCGGATGCCTGTGCGATGGAGGCGGCTTCCGCACCGGATATCGCTGAATCCTTGCTTGAAATACAGGCGCGAGCCTGTTGAAAGGACCTGTTTGGCCCATCAGAAGTGGTGACCGTGAGCGCACCTGTCCGCCCCGTCCCGCACGCGCCGTCCGCGGCGCTGCCGATCACGGCCGCCC
Source organism: Methylobacterium symbioticum (assembly GCF_902141845.1). GTDB lineage: Bacteria > Pseudomonadota > Alphaproteobacteria > Rhizobiales > Beijerinckiaceae > Methylobacterium > Methylobacterium symbioticum. The sequence continues at coordinate 11,330 of NZ_CABFPH010000106.1, forward strand.
TCCTCGACGGGGCGAGCGCGGGGCTGATCGTCGCGGCCGCCACCGACCTCTCCCTCGTGGTCGATCCCGACGGCGTGATCCGGGAGGTGAGCGCCGGCGGCGAGGATCCGGGTCCGGAGGCGGTGGCCGCCTGGCGCGGGCGGGCCCTCAGCGACACGGTCACCGTCGAGAGCCGTCCGAAGGTGGAGGCGCTCCTGCGCGAGGCGCGGGCCGGCGCCCTCACCCGCTGGCGGCAGGTGAACCACCCGAGCCCCGAGGGGCCGGACCTGCCGGTGCGCTACGCGGCCCTGCGGCCGAATTCCGACGGGCCGGTGATCCTGGTCGGCCGGAACCTGCGTGCGGTGGCGGCCCTGCAGCGGCGCCTCGCCGAGGCGCAGCAGGCGATGGAGCGCGACTACGACCGCCTGCGCGCGGCCGAGACGCGCTACCGCCTGCTCTTCCAGCTCTCGGGCGAGCCGGTCCTCGTGGTCGATGCCGGGACGCGGCGCATCACCGAGGTGAACCCGGCCGCCGCCCGCCTGATCGGCCGCGTGCCGAAGCGCATCGCCGGACAGGACGTGGTCGACCTGTTCGAGGACCGCAGCGCCCGCGACCTCGAAGTGCTGTTCACCACCCTGCGCGTCGCCGGCGAGGCGCCGGATTTCGAGGCGCGTCTCGCCCATAACCGCGGCCCGGCCACCGTCTCGGCCTCCCTGTTCCGGGGCGAGACCAGCACCAGCGTGCTGCTGCGGCTCGCCGTGCCGGCGGCGCGCGAGGAGGGGGCAGGCCTCTCCACCCACGCGGCCGAGCTGATCCGTGCCCTGCCCGAGGGCTTCGTCGTCACCGATTCGGGCCACCGCGTGCTCGCGGCCAACACCGCCTTCCTCGAACTGGTGCAGCTCGCCACGGAGGAGCAGGCCCGCGGCCAGCCGGTGGAGCGCTGGCTCGGCCACGACGAGACCGAGGCGCAGGCCCTCTTCGCGACGCTGCGCGACCACGGCTCGGTCCGCCGGTTCAGCACGGTGCTGCGCGGCCAGTACGGCTCGGTGGAGGATGTCGAGATCGCCGCCGTCGCGGTGCCGGGCCGGGGCTGCCTCGGCTTCTCCTTCCGCGCCGGGCCGCGCCGGGCGGCCGCGCCGCTCTCCGGCAGCCTGCCCCGCTCGGTCGAGCAGATGACCGAGCTCGTCGGGCGCGTCTCGATGAAGACCCTCGTGCGCGAGACCACCGACCTCATCGAGAAGCTCTGCATCGAGGCGGCTCTGCGCATCACCCGCGACAACCGGGCCTCGGCCGCCGAGATGCTCGGCCTCAGCCGGCAGGGCCTCTACGCCAAGATGCGCCGCTACGGCGTCGGCGACCTCGACGGTGCGGACGAGGCATAGGGCGGGAGCCGTCGGCACCGGCCAGGGCGGGAACGCCCTCGATTCGGCTGTACTTTGCATTCACTTTTATATTGCTGCGCACAAGACAATATTCGTGCGCTGCAGCGTGCGGACGCCTTGTCGCAGTACGGCCTGTGTCAGCCGCAAAGTGTAAATTGAACTTGACACCCGGCGGCGGGGCAACCTAGCCTTCCCGCATGGCAACGCCCGCTCCGAGCGCAGTCGTCGAGCTCCTCAAGCCGATCACGTGGTTCGCGCCGATGTGGGCCTTCGCCTGCGGCGTGGTCTCCTCGGGATATCCGGCTTCGGGACAATGGCCCGTGATCGCGGCGGGCGTCCTGCTCGCCGGGCCCCTGGTCTGCGCCACCAGCCAGGCCGCCAACGACTGGTTCGACCGCGAGGTCGACGCCATCAACGAGCCCGGCCGGCCGATCCCCTCGGGGCGGATCCCGGGCCGCTGGGGCCTCTACCTCGCCGCGGGCTGGACGGCGCTCTCCCTCCTCGTCGCCGCCGCGCTCGGGCCCTGGATCCTCGGGGCCGCGGCCTTCGGCCTGACGCTCGCCTGGATCTACTCGGCGCCCCCCGTCCGGCTGAAGCGCAACGGCTGGTGGGGCAACGCCGCGGTGGCGCTCTGCTACGAGGGCCTGCCCTGGTTCACCGGGGCCGCCGTGATGGCCGCCGCCCTGCCCGACCGGCGGGTGCTCGGGCTGGCGCTGCTCTATTCCCTGGGCGCGCACGGCATCATGACGCTCAACGACTTCAAGTCGGTGGAGGGCGACCGCCGCATGGGCGTCGCCTCCCTGCCGGTCCAGCTCGGGGTGGCGCGGGCGGCGCGCTTCGCCTGCTGGGTGATGGCCCTGCCGCAGGCCGCCGTGGTGGCGCTCCTCGTCCACTGGGACCGGCCCTGGCACGCCGCCTTGGTCGCCGGGCTGCTCGCCGGGCAGCTCGCCCTGATGGCGCGCTTCCTGAGGGATCCGCGCGGGCGCGCCGCCTGGTACAACGGCACCGGCACCACCCTCTACGTGCTCGGCATGCTGGCCGCGGCCTTCGCGCTGCGCCCCCTCGTGCAGGGGGGCTTGTGATGGCCGGCATCCCGTCCTCCGGGTTCTCATCCTCTGGTTTCTCCTGGATCCAGATCGCCCGGCTCGGCCTCGTCCAGACGGCGCTCGGCGCCGTGGTGGTGCTGATCACCTCGACCCTCAACCGCGTCATGGTGGTGGAGCTGGCGCTGCCCGCCCTGGTGCCGGGCGCCCTGCTCGGCCTGCACTACGCCGTGCAGACCCTGCGGCCGCGCTGGGGCTACGGCTCCGACCGGCACGGCCGGCGCACGCCCTGGATCCTCGGCGGCATGGCCGCCCTCTGCCTCGGCGGGTTCGGGGCGGCCTGCGCCACGGCGCTCGCCGAGACGCGGCTCGCGGCCGGGATGGGGCTCGCGGTCCTGGCCTTCCTCCTCGTCGGGATGGGCGCGGGCGCGGCCGGGACCAATCTCCTCGTCCTGCTCGCGGGCGGCGTCGCCGAGGCGCGGCGCGGGGCGGCGGCGACCATCGTCTGGGTGATGATGATCGCGGGTTTCGCGGTGACCGCCCCGCTCGCCGGGCACTTCCTCGACCCGTTCTCGGGGGCGCGGCTGATGGCGGTCTCCGGCATCGTCTCGCTCGTCGCCTTCGCGGTGGCCGCCCTCGCCGTCGCCGGGATCGAGGGCCGGACATCCGCGCCGACGGAAGCGGGCGCGCAGAAGGCGCCCTTCGCCGCGGTGCTGCGCAAGGTGCTGGCCGAGCCCGCGGCGCGGCGCTTCACTGTGTTCATCTTCGTCTCGATGCTCGCCTACAGCGCGCAGGAGCTGATCCTGGAGCCCTATGCCGGCCTCGCCTTCGCGATGACGCCGGGGGCGACCACCACGCTCGCCGGACTCCAGCACGGCGGCGTGCTCGCCGGCATGCTCGCCGTCGCCGCGGTCACGGCGGGGATCGGCGGGCCGGTGCTCGGCTCCCTGCGGCTCTGGACGGTGGCGGGCTGCCTCGGCTCGGCCGTCGCCCTCCTCGCCATCGCGATGGGCGCAACCCTCGGGCCGGACTTCCCGATGCGGGCCGCGGTCTTCGCGCTCGGGGTCTCGAACGGCGTCTACGCGGTGGCCGCCATCGGCTCGATGATGGGGCTCGCGGGCGATGGGGGCGCCGCCGAGCGCGGCACCCGCATGGGCGTCTGGGGGGCGGCGCAGGGCGTCGCCTTCGGCGCGGGCGGCTTCCTGGGGACGCTCGCCGTCGACCTCGCCCGCCTCGCCGCCGCCGAGCCGGCCCAGGCCTACGCCGCCGTCTTCACGGCCGAGGCCGGGCTGTTCGTGGTGGCCGCCCTGATCGCGCTGCGCCTCGCGCCGCCGGCTGCCGGCGGCGATGCCCTCGCGCGGACCGCGCGCTTCTCCCTCGCATTTCCCGCCGAAGCGGAGGCCGGTTCGGCGCACGGACATGCGGCACGATGAGAGGCCGAGGCCCTGCCCCATCGCGACGCGATCGGGCGGGGCCTCGGACCCGGAACTCGAAGCGAGGTAGTGCCATGGCCGATCCCGCCGCGCCCCGGACCCCGGAGAGCTTCGACGTCGTGGTGGTGGGCGGCGGGCCGGCCGGCGCCACCGCCGCCACCGAGCTGGCCCGGGCCGGGATCTCCGTGCTGCTCCTCGATCGGGCCGGGCGGATCAAGCCCTGCGGCGGCGCCATCCCGCCGCGGCTGATCCGCGACTTCGCGATCCCCGACCATCTCCTCGTCGCGCGCATCCGCGCCGCCCGGATGGTGGCGCCGTCCGGCAAGAGCGTCGACATGCCGGTGGGCGAGGGCTTCGTCGGCATGGTCGACCGCGAGCACTTCGACCCCTGGCTGCGCGCCCGCGCCGCCGAGGCCGGGGCGCAGCGCCGCGACGGCCTGTTCACCCGCATCACCCGCGCGGACGGGCGCGCGACCGTGCATTTCCGGGAGGGCGGCCGGGAGGGCGGGGGCGAGCGGAGCGTCACCGCCCGCCTCGTCATCGGCGCCGACGGGGCGAGCTCGGCGGTCGGCCGCGCCGAGATCCCCGGCCACGCCGCCATGCGGCAGGTCTTCGCCTACCACGAGATCGTGCGGAAGCCGGCCGCGCCCGCCGCCTGCGAGGCGAGCCGCTGCGACGTCTACTACCAGGGCCGGCTCTCGCCGGATTTCTATGCCTGGATCTTTCCGCACGGGGACACGATCAGCGTCGGCACCGGCAGCGCCCGCAAGGGCTTCTCGCTCCGCGGCGCCATCCGAGCCTTGCGGGCCGAATCCGGTCTCGACCAGGGCGCCCTCGTCCGCGGCGAGGGCGCGCCTCTGCCCCTGAAGCCCCTGAAGCGCTGGGACAACGGCCGCGACGTGCTCCTCACGGGCGACGCCGCCGGCATCGTCGCCCCGGCCTCCGGCGAGGGCATCTACTACGCGATGCTCGGCGGCCGGCTCGCGGCGGAGGCGGCCCAGGCCTTCCTCGCCACCGGCGACGCGCGGGCGCTGGCCCGGGCGCGGGCCCGCTTCATGCGCCTGCACGGGCGCGTCTTCCTGATCCTGCGGATGATGCAGTGGGTCTGGTACCGGAGCGACGGCCTGCGCGAGCGCTTCGTCTCGATCTGCCGGGACAAGGACGTGCAGCAGCTCACCTGGGACGCCTACATGAACAAGGAGCTGGTGCGGAGGAAGCCCGTCGCCCATGTGCGGATCTTCCTGAAGGACCTCGCCCACCTGTTCCGCTGGGTCTCGCCGTGAGCGGGGCGACCCTCCCCGTCCTCGTCGCCGGCGCCGCCGCCCTCCTCGTCGGGCTCGCCGGCGGCGTCGCGACGCGCACCGACGCCTGGTACCACGGCCTCCGCGTGCCGGCCTGGAAGCCGCCGGACCGGGCCTTCGGCCCGATCTGGGCGGTGATCCTGGCGCTCGCGGCGGCCTCCGCGAGCCTCGGTTGGAGCGCGAGCGCGGGCACGGCCGAGCGCGCCCTGCTGCTCGCCGCCTTCGGCCTCAACGCCGTGCTCAACATCGCCTGGAGCGTGCTGTTCTTCCGCCTGCGCCGGCCGGACTGGGCGCTCGCCGAGATCGTGCTGCTCTGGCTGTCGATCCTGCTGCTGGTGATCGTGCTCGCCCGCCTCAGCCTCGCCGGGGCCCTGCTCCTCCTGCCCTATCTCGGCTGGGTCGGCGTGGCCGCCTTCCTCAACCTGCGCATCCTGCGGCTCAATCCCGGCCTCGCGGCCGATGCGCGGGGCGGCTGAGATGGAGACGCTCGCCCGCCTTCTCGCCGATCCGCTCGCCTCCCTGTTCGCGTCCGGTCGGATCGCCGATGCGATCCTCCTCCTCGTTGCCGCCGAGGCCGCGCTCGTCGCGCTCCTGCCCGGGCGCCTCGGCGCGCGGGCGCCGCTGCTCGCCGGCCTCGCCGCCGGGGCCGGGCTGCTGCTGGCGCTGCGCGCGGCGCTCG
>NZ_CABFPH010000107.1 GCF_902141845.1 Methylobacterium symbioticum
GTTCATGGCCGGGGGCGGGCGGACGACGCGCGTGCACGGGCCGTTCTGCTCGGATGCCGAGGTCGAGAGCGTGGTGGCCCATCTCAAGCGCCAGGGCCGCCCCGCCTATCTCGACGCCGTCACCGCCGACGAGGACGAGGCCCCGGCCAAAGGGGCCAAGGGCGGCGGCAACGACCTCGAGATCGACGGCGCGGTCTTCGACCAGGGTGCCTTCGGCGAGACCGGCGGCGACCTCTACGAGCAGGCGGTCCAGGTGGTGCTGCGCGACCAGAAGGCCTCGACCAGTTACATCCAGCGCCGCCTGCAGATCGGCTACAACCGGGCCGCCTCGCTGATGGAGCGGATGGAGATCGAGGGCATCGTCGGCCCGGCCAACCACGCGGGCAAGCGCGAGATCCTGGTCGAGACCGAAGGGCAGGGGATGTAATCCCGGGAGTCGAGAGGGATCATCCCTCTCGCGGGGTGCAGGGCGGAGCCCTGGGGCATGCAGATCAGGGCTTCGCCCCAACACCCCACCAAAGGGATGATCCCTTTGGAATCCCGGGATTGGGCCGCCCTCAGCCGCCCATCACCGTGTCGGCCAAGAGCTTGACGTTCAGCGCCACGATCAGCCCGGCGATGGCCCAGGACAGCCATTTGAGCCAGCCCGGCACCACCAGCGCCCCCATCTTGGCCGGGTCCGAGACGAAGCGCACGAGCGGGATCACCGCGAAGGGCAACTGCATCGACAGCACCACCTGGCTCAGCACCAGGAGCTTCGCCGTGCCGGCATCGCCGTAGAGGGCGGTGACGACGACCACGGGCACGATGGCGATGCCGCGGGTGACGAGGCGGCGCGCCCAGTTCGGCAGCCGCAGGCGCAGGAAGCCCTCCATCACGATCTGGCCGGCCAGCGTCGCCGTCACCGTCGAGTTCAGGCCGGAGGCGAGGAGGGCCACCGCGAACAGCGTCGAGGCGATGCCGGCGCCGAGCAGCGGCGACAGCAGCTCGTAGGCCTGCTCGATCTCCTCCACGTCGGTACGCCCGCCCGCGTGGAAGACCGAGGCCGCCAGGATCAGGATCGCGGCGTTGACGAAGAGCGCCAGCATCAGCGCGACCGTGGAATCCGTCACCGCGAAGCGCAGGGCCGCCCGCCGGCCTTCCAGATCGCGCGGATAGGCGCGGGTCTGCACGATGGCCGAGTGCAGGTAGAGGTTGTGCGGCATCACCGTGGCCCCGATGATGCCGATGGCGATGTAGAGGGCAGCCGGGTTCGTCACGATCTCGCGCGAGGGGATGAAGCCGCCGAGCACCGCCTCGATGGGGGGCGCGGCCAGGGCGATCTGCGCGGCGAAGCAGACGAAGATCACGGTCAGCAGGCCGATCACGAAGGCCTCCAGCGCGCGGAAGCCCCGGCGCAGGAGCAGCAGCACGACCAGCACGTCGAGGGCGGTGATCACCGCGCCGAGCGTCAGGGGAATGCCGAACAGGAGCTTCAGGGCGATCGCCGTGCCGATCACCTCGGCGAGGTCGCAGGCGATGATCGCCGCCTCGCAGGCGAGCCAGAGCGCGAGGCCGACCGGCCGGGAATAGGCGTCGCGGCAGGCCTGAGCGAGGTCGCGTCCGGTGGCGATGCCGAGCCGGGCGCTCAGCGCCTGCAGCACGATCGCCATCAGGTTCGAGATCAGGATGACGGCGAGCAGGGTGTAGCCGAACTGGGCGCCGCCCGCGATGTCGGTGGCCCAGTTGCCGGGGTCCATGTAGCCGACGGCCACCATGTAGCCGGGCCCGACAAAGCCCATCAGCCGGCGCAGCCAGGAGCCGCCGGCCTGCACCGCCACGCTGCCGTTCAACGCGCCGAGGCTCGGCTCATCCTGCACCCGGCCGAGGCGCCAGGCGGTGTCGCGGGGAAGGACGTTCACGGCGCTCGTTCGGATCGGGGACTGGACTGCGCGAGATATAGCTAATGCTATAACGCTTGTGAACAGCTAAATCCGGGTCTGCATGAGCGGAGGCGCGGATCCGAAGTCCTGCGTGATCCGGGACTGCGGGGGCTCCCGAGCGGGGCGCTCCTGGGGTAGAAGGTCGGCAAAACGCCCCCGAACGTCCATCCGAGGTGCCCCGACCGATGCAGGCTCGCCGACCGACCGCAGCCGCGGAAGACCATCTCGTCGACCCGGAGGTCCACGTCGCGAGCTTCCGGCAGGCCCGCGAGGCGCGCCGCTCGGAACTCGCGGAGGATTATGTCGAGCTGATTGCCGACCTGATCGGTGATGGCGGGGAGGCACGCCAGGTGGACATCGCCGCCCGCCTCGGCGTGGCGCAGCCGACGGTCGCCAAGATGCTGAAGCGCCTGTCCGAGGACGGGCTGGTGCAGCAGCGGCCCTATCGCGGCGTCTTCCTCACCGAGGCCGGGCAGATCCTGGCGGCGCAGGCGCGCGAGCGGCACCGGATCGTCGAGCGCTTCCTCTGCGCACTGGGCGTCAGCGCGGAGACGGCGCGGCGCGACGCGGAAGGGATCGAGCACCATGTGAGCGGCGAGACGCTGGAGGCGTTCCGGCGCTTCGCCGAGGGGCGGGCCGGAGCCTGAGGAGCCTCACTCGGCGAGCGCCAGCGCCGGCGCTTCCGGCTCGCCGCAGGCCTCCTCGCCGTCCGGGATCACATCGACCTCGACCTTGAGTTTCTGCCGTCCCGAGCCGGCGACGATGCCGTCGATGGGGGCGACGTCGCTGTAATCACGGCCGCGGGCGACGATGATGTGGTCGTCGCGCACGGCCAGGTCGTTGGTGGGGTCGAGGCCGCGCCAGGCATCCCCGCACCAGACCGCGACCCAGGCGTGGCTGGCATCGGCGCCGCGCAGGCGCGGCTGGCCGGGGGGCGGCGCTGTGCGCAGATAGCCGCTGACATAGGCCGCGGGCAGGCCCATGCCGCGCAGGCCCGCGATCATCACGTGGGCGAAGTCCTGGCAGACGCCGGCCTTCAGGGCGAAGGCCTCGGCCAGGGGGGTGTGAACGTTCGTCGCCCGCGCGTCGAAGCGGAAATCCGTGCGGATGCGGTGCATCAGGTCGTTGGCCGCGCCGTAGGCGCTGCGGCCGGCAACGAAGCTCGCGCGGGCGTAGTCCGTCACCTCCGGGACCAGGGGCACGCGCGTGCTCGGGAACAGGAAGTGGATGGGCGCGTCGGCGCCGAGATCGCGGGAGGCCACCACCGCGTCGCGGACCTCGTCCCAGGGCAGCCCCGATTCCGGCGCAGGCGGCTCCGGCCGCGAGACCTCGACCCGCGACACCGCCTCGACGTCGAACTCGGTGTGGGGCACGTCGACGGTGATGCCGAGCGCCTCGATGCCGAAATAGTCGCGCCGGGCCACCGCCGAGGCCGGGCTCGGGGTGATCGTCACCGCGCTCGACTGGACCACCTGCCCATCGCCGTCGCGCGGGCGCAGGCGCAGCGAGCAGCTCGCGAAGCGCACGGGCCGGCCGTAGCGGTAGGTGGTGCGGTGGCGCAGCGTGTAGATCACCCGAGCCCCGCAAGCTTGTGGGGACGCATGGCCTCCGGCCCGCGCGCGAAGTAGCGGGCGCCGATCGAGTCGGCCAGCCGCTCCAGCTCGGCCTCCATGCGGGCCATGCCGACCGCGTCGAAATCGGCCGCCTCGCTCGACCGGAACTCCGCGACGATGCGCGCGGCCAGCCGGCATTGCGGCTCGGGCACGCCGTCGGCGGAGAGCGACGGCAGCTCGGCAAGGTGCCGCGCGATCGCCTCCGCCTGAAAGGCGATGGAGCGCGGGTTGTAGGGGTCGAGCAGAACGAGGTCGCGGACAGGATCGAGGGCGACGCCCTCGAGGTAGCGGGCCCCGTAGCTGATCTGCGAGTCGCACAAAGCCAGCATCACGCCGAGGCTCTCCGGGTTCGCTTCGTCATGGGCGAAGGCGAGGGCGAAGTCGCAGGTGTTGATCGCCCGCTCGATCCGGCGGCCCAGATCGACGAAGTGCCAACCCGCCGCCCGGTTGAGATTCTCCTGGGAAAGGCCAGACAGGGCCGAGAGGTGGCTCAGCGCCCGCTCGGCCCGGCCGAGGAGCTGCGATTCGGTGAAGGCGCGGCCGGGATCCAGGGAGAGCAGCTCCACCAGATCGGCGAGCACGCGCCAAGCCTCGCCGGACAGCCGGTTGCGCAGCATCGCAGCGTTGCGACGAGCCGATTCGATATGGGCGCGGGCGGAGCCGCGGACCTCGCGGCCGGTCAGCGCCTCCTGGGCGAGGATGGCGGTCGGCAGGCCCGCCGCGCTCGCCGCCCCCCATTCGGTGAGGAGGGTCCGGATGCGCTCGGCGGTCGGGCCGTGCGGATTGCCCCGGATATCGGTGGCGAGCGCGTCACCGATGCTGCGCAGATGCGCGACCACGAGGCGGATCACCGCCTCCGCGCGCTCGGCGTAGCGGCCGAACCAGAACAGGCCATCGGCGGCGCGCGCGGGCAGGTGGCCGGGGATGCGGCGCACCCGCGGCGTCCGTGTCTGCACGAGCCTGGTGCTGTCGACCGGCTTGTCGGACAGCACCCAGACATCGGCCGAGCGGATGCCGAGGCGCAGCTCGGTCGGGTCGAGATTGTCGCGCTCGGCGACGCGGCAGAAGCCGCCCGGCATCACCTGCCAGCCGGACGGGGTGTGCGCGGCGAAGACACGAAGCACGAAGGGACGAGGCACGAGGTGCAGCCCGGAGCCGGTGCGCTCCCAGCTCGGCATGGTCGAGAGCGGGTCGAGTTCCTGACCGACATAGTCGAAGGGCCGGTCCCGGAGCGCCGCCACCGTGCGCTCGCGGTCGGCGGCCAGCGCCTGCGGCCCGAGGATGGCATCGCGCCCGGCGCCGCGCTGCGGCGTCGCAGCCGGGCGCAGCGTCAGAGCGTCGAGGTTGTCGCGGACATGGGCGAGGCCGTCCGGGTCGCCGCACCACCAGGTCGGCGGTCCTCCGAGCTTCAGATCCTCGCCGAGCAGGCGCCGGGCGATACCCGGCAGGTAGGCGCCGAGGGCGCCCGATTCGCACAGGCCCGAGCCCGGGATGTTGCACATCACCAGGCTGCCGTTACGCAGGGCCTCCAAGACGCCCGGCACGCCGAGCCGGGAGGCCGGGTTCAGCTCCAGCGGGTCGAGATAGTCGGCATCGATCCGCCGCCAGAGGGCGTCGGCGCGCTTCAGCCCGGAGACGGTGCGCACGTGCAGCCGCCCGTCCTGCATCACGAGGTCGTCGCCCTCGACGAGGAGCAGGCCGAGATAGCGGGCGAGCGCGGCCTGCTCGACATAGGTGCTCGAATAGGGCCCCGAGGTCAGCAGGCAGATGCGCGGATCGGCCCGCTCGGCCCCGGCCGCGAGCCCCTCGCGGAAGGCCTGGAAGAAGGCGGGAAAGCGCTCGACGCGCAGCTCGTCGAAGACGTCGGGGAAGGTGCGGGCGAGCACCATCCGGTTCTCCAGCGCCCAACCCATGCCCGAGGGCGCCTGGGTGCGGTCGGCCAGCACCTGCCAGCGCCCGTCCGGGCCGCGGCCGATATCGGCGGCGTAGAGCTTGAGGAAGCGGCCGCCCGGCGGCTGGAGGCCGTGAAGGGGCCGCAGGAACTCGGGCGAGCCCGCCACCAGGGCGGCGGGCAGGAAGCCCCCCGCCACCAGGTCGCCGGGTCCATAGACATCGGCGAGGATCATCTCCATCAGCTCGGCGCGCTGGACCAGCCCCGCGCTGAGGGCACGCCACTCGTCGGCCTCGATGACGAGGGGCAGGGAGCCCAGCGGCCAGGCATGCTCGCGCTGATCGCCGTAGACGCGGAAGGAGATCCCGGCATCGCGGATGTGCCGCTCCGCCGAGACGAAGCGGGCCATCATCTCCGGCTCGCTCAGGCGCCCGAGCCGGTCGAGCAGACGCGGCCAGGCACCGCGCGGGGACCCGTCGGGGGCGAGATAGGCGTCGGGCCGCCCCGGCAGGGGGCTGTACCCGGCAGTCCAGCGGGCGAGCCGCTCTGCGCAGCCCGCCGCATCCCCAAGGTCCCCGAGCGGCGTCATTGCGGCCCGGGCGTTCGCAGGTCGAGGGTGAGCGGGAATTCGGGATTCCCCTCCTCGCGCGGCATCGCGACCCGGCCCGGCGTATGGCCGTGCGCCTGGAAGCGGGCGAGGCGGCGCCCCTCCGCCTCGTAGGCGTTGACCGGATGCGTCTCGTAGTTGCGCCCGCCCGGATGGGCGACGTGGTAGCGGCAGCCGCCGAGCGAGCGCCCGCTCCAGGCATCGAGGATGTCGAAGGTGAGCGGCGAATGGGCGGGGATCGTCGGATGCAGGGACGAGGCCGGCTGCCAGGCCTTGAAGCGCAGGCCCGCCACGGCTTCGCCCGCGGTGCCGGTGCCGGTCATCGGCAGGCGGCGCCCGTTGCAGGCGATGACGTGGCGACCCGGCACGAAGCCGTTCACCTTCACCTGCAGGCGCTCGACGGAGCTGTCGACGAAGCGCACGGTCCCCCCGCTCGATCCCTCCTCGCCGAGCACGTGCCACGGCTCCAGCGCCTGACGCAGCTCGAGATGCACGCCGCCATGCTCCACCCGCCCGAAGACGGGGAAGCGGAACTGGCTCTGTGCCTCGAAGGCGAGAGGGTCGAAAGCGTAGCCGGCCCGGGCGAGATCATCCAGCACGCCGAGGAAATCGGCCCAGAGGAAATGCGGCAGCATGAAGCGATCGTGCAGGCCCGTGCCCCAGCGGACACAGGTTCCCGCCTGCGGCTCGCGCCAGAACCAGGCGATCAGCGCGCGCAGCAGGAGCTGCTGGGCGAGGCTCATGCGCGCGTCCGGCGGCATCTCGAAGGCACGGAACTCCACGAGGCCGAGGCGGCCGGTCGGCCCGTCGGGCGAGTAGAGCTTGTCGATGCAGATCTCGGCCCGGTGGGTGTTGCCTGTCACGTCCACGAGGATGTTGCGGAAGATCCGGTCCACGAGCCAGCGCGGGATGTTGGGCTGGTCGGGCGCGGGCACTTGGTTGAGCGCCACCTCCAGTTCGTAGAGCCCGTCGTGGCGGGCCTCGTCCATGCGCGGGGCCTGGCTCGTCGGGCCGATATAGAGACCCGAGAACAGGTACGAGAGCGCCGGGTGGCGCTGCCAGTAGAGCACCAGACTCTTGAGCAGGTCGGGGCGCCGCAGGAAGGGCGAGTCGTCGGGGGTCGCGCCGCCCACCACCACGTGGTTGCCGCCGCCGGTGCCGGTGTGGCGGCCGTCGGTCATGAACTTCTCGGCGCCGAGCCGGGTCTGGCGCGCCTCCGTGTAGAGCCCGGTGGTGATATCCACCGCCTCGCGCCACGACGCGGCCGGGTGCACGTTGACCTCGATCACGCCCGGATCGGGGGTGACCTTGATGACGCTGACGCGCGGGTCGTAGGGCGGCTCGTAGCCCTCGATATGGATCGGCTGGCCGCACTGCGCCGCGGCCGCCTCCAGATGGCCGACGAGTTCGAGATATTCGTCCACGCGCTGGAGCGGCGGCATGAACACCCGCAGCACCCCGTCGCGCGGCTCGACGGCGAGCGCCGTGCGCACGGCGACGCCTGCGATGCCGGCGCCGTTCGGCCGGGGCGCCTGGCCGGCGGCTTCGGGCAGGTCCGCCCGCGCCTCGAGCGGGTCCTGCGGCTGATAATAGGGATAGCTGTCCGGCGGCACGTGGGGCAGCTGGGCCAGCGGCAGGCGGAAGCCCACCGGCGAATCGCCGGGCACCAGGAAGGCGTTCCCGCGGCGGAACTCCCAGGCCTCGGAGATCCAGACCCGGTCGGCATCGCCGCTCCGGGGCAGGCTCGCGATCGGCAGGACGTAGCCGGCCGGCTCGCCGAAGCCGCGCTTGTACACCCGGGCGATCCGGGCATCGTACTCGACAGAGCCGCTCTCGGGCCGGATCGGCGTGACGTTGACCGGCAGGCGCTCGCGCTCCTTCTCCCAGTACTCGGAATCCTCGAAGGCCGGGATGACGTAGGCGCGCAAGGCCAGCCGATCGGCGAGCGCCTCGATCAGCGCGCGCGCCTGGGTGATGGTGGCGTCGGTGCCAGCCTCGGGCGCGATCAGCGCGGCGTCGTTCCAGATCGGCTTGCCGTCGCGGCGCCAGTACAGGCCGAAGGCCCACCGCGGCAGGCTCTCGCCCGGATACCACTTGCCCTGGCCGTAATGCAGGAAGCCGCCGGGCCCGAAGCGGTCGCGCAGGCGGCGGATCAGCTTGTCGGCCAGATCCCGCTTGGTCGGCCCGACGGCGGCGGTGTTCCACTCGGGATGCTCGAAATCGTCCACCGAGACGAAGGTCGGCTCGCCGCCCATGGTCAGCCGCACGTCCTGCGCCGCGAGGTCCGCGTCGATGCGGTCGCCGAGCGCGTCCATCTCGGACCAGACGGCGTCCGAGTAGGGCTTGGTGATGCGCGCGGTCTCGGCGACGCGGACCACGCCCATGGCGAAGTCGAACTCGGTCTCGGCCGGCTCCGAGAGGCCGGAGATCGGGGCGGCGGAGCGGTAATGCGGCGTCGAGGCCAGCGGGATGTGGCCCTCGCCGCAGAGCAGACCCGAGGTGGCGTCGAGCCCGACCCAGCCGGCGCCCGGCAGGTAGACCTCGGCCCAGGCGTGCAGATCGGTGAAGTCGGTCTTGGTGCCCTCCGGCCCGTCCACCGCCGTGGTGTCGGGCACGAGCTGGATCAGGTAGCCGGAGGTGAAGCGCGCGGCGAGCCCGAGCCGGCGCAGGATCTGCACCATCAGCCAAGCCGAATCGCGGCAGGAGCCGCTCTTCAGGGTCAGGGTCTCGGCGGCGGTCTGGACGCCCGGCTCCATGCGGACGCCGTAGGCGATCTCGTTGGCGACGATCTGGTTCAGCGCGACGAGGAAGCGGACGGTGTTCGTCTCCTGCGTCTTCTGCGGCAGGGCGGCCAGGAAGGCGTCGATCTCGGGGCCCTGCGCCTCGTCGAGGACGAGATAGGGGGCGAGCTGGCCGTTCAGGTCCGCATCGTAGGCGAAGGGCATCGCCTGGGCGTAGTCCTCGACGAAGAAGTCGAACGGGTTGATCACCGCCATGTCGGCGGTGAGATCGACCTCGATCTTCAGTTCGTCCGTCTTCTCCGGGAAGACCAGCCGCGCGAGCCAGTTGCCGTTCGGATCCTGCTGCCAGTTCAGGAAGTGGTTCTGCGGCGTCACCTTCAGGGCATAGGCCGGGATCTTCACGCGCGCATGCGGCGCCGGGCGCAGGCGGATGACCTGGGGCCCGAGGCTGATCGGCCTGTCGTAACGGTAGTGGGTGACGTGGTGCAGGGCTGCTTTGATCGACACGGTCACTCTCGTCTTGAAGGTCGAACGCCGACGCCGCGGCAGGCTCTCGCATATCTGCGACATTGGGTATGGCGCAGCGGGGCAGCCCCAAGCAATTTCCATGCGGCCCTCCCGTCCGACCGAGGGAGGGATTCCTGTTAGCCGGTTAGGCAGGACGGGAACCTTGCCGGTCAAGTCGCGATTACGCGGGAACGGGCACCGGCGCGGCGGCTTGCCCATCACGGCCGCTCGGCCCATCGATGGGCGCTCGGCGACGGGACCGCCGACGGAACCGGCCATGAAGATCTTCCAGTGCCAGGCCTGCGACCAGCCGGTGACCTTCGAGGCCACCGCCTGCGAGAGCTGCGAGCGCCGGCTCGGCTATGTCTGCGACCGTCACGAGGTCTCGGCACTCGAGCCGGTCGGCACCTCGGTGCAGCCGAACCTCGCCGAGACCCCGGTCTTCCACGCCTATGCCCATCCCGGCCGGCGCTACCGCTTCTGCGCCAACGCGGCCCATGGCGCCTGCAACTGGCTGGTGCCCGACGAGCAGCCGGACGTCTTCTGCGTCACCTGCCGCCACAACCGGGTGGTGCCGGACCTGACGATCCCGTGGAACCTCACCCGCTGGCGCCAGATCGAGACGGCCAAGCACCGGCTGTTCTACTCGCTGCTGCGCCTCGAGCTGCCGCTCGCCACCCGCGCGCAGTACACGGACGGGCTCGCCTTCGACTTCCTGGTCGATCCGTCCGAAACCTATGTCGGCGGCCCGCCCGTGATGACCGGCCACATCAACGGCCTCATCACGATGAACATCGCCGAGGCCGACGACGTCGAGCGCGAGCGGCGTCGTACGCTGTTCGGCGAGCATTACCGGACATTGCTCGGCCACTTCCGCCACGAGATCGGACACTATTTCTGGTACCTGCTCGTGATGAACGGGCCGAATCTGGAGCGTTTCCGGGCCCTGTTCGGCGACGAGAGCCTGAACTACGCGGGCGCCCTCCAGACCCATTACGCCAACGGCGCCCCCGCCGACTGGGAAGAATCCTTCGTCTCGACCTACGCGACCAGCCACCCTTGGGAGGACTTCGCCGAAACCTTCGCCCACTACCTGCACATCGTCGACACGATCGAGACCGCCTCGACCTTCGAGCTGCACCTGCGCCCGCGCCTGCGGCGCGGCCCATCCGCGCCGGTGGTGATCGATTTCGATCCCTACAAGACGGCCGACCTCGACCGGCTGATCGAGGCGTGGCTGCCGCTCACCTACGCGATCAACTCGCTCTCGCGCAGCATGGGCCAGAGCGCGCTCTACCCGTTCACGCTGACGCCGGCCGTGATCGCCAAGCTCGCCTTCGTGCACGAGCTGATCTACGCCGTGCGCAGCGACGCGCCCGTCCAGGACGGTAGCGAGACCGGCCTCGACATCCTGAAGGCGGTGATCACCGGGCTCCGGCAGAAGGTCGCCGCGCCGACCGCGTGAGCGGGCCCATTCGGAGACCCTCCGATGCCGGCCCTCGCCCCGAGGTCTCCTCACGTCGCCTGGACCACGACTTCCACGAGGTTCGGCCTGCCCGACCGGATGCCCGCCTCGATCGCCGGGGCGATGTCACCGGCGGCCGTGACGCGTCGGGCCGGCACGCCCATCGAGGCGGCGAGCGCCGGGAAGTCGATGCGCGGATCGACGAGGTCCATGGCGATGAAGCGGTTGGCCCGCACCGAAGCGTAGTGATCCTGCGATTTCATGAAACGCTTCAGGATGTTGTACTCGGCGTTATTGATGACGACGAAGGTGATCGGCAGATCCTCGTGCGCGGCGGTCCAGAGGGCCTGCGGCGAGTAGAGAGCCGCGCCGTCGCCGACGACGCAGACCACCGGCGCGCGGTCGAGCCCCAGCGAGTAGCCGACCGAGGCCGGCATGCCCCAGCCAAGCACGCCGCCGCGCATCGCCGCGTATTGATGGGTGTTCGGGCTGTCGAGGAAGGTGCGCAGATGGACGAGGGTGGCCGGCGCCTCGTCCACGATCGCCGTGTCGTGCCCGACCGCGCGGGCGACCTCGCGGGCGGCGACCAGCGGCGCAATCACCGGGTCCGCAAAGGCCGCATCCGCCGCCGCCGCGAGCTTGGCCCTGCGCTCCGCCCGCGCCCCGGCCGCCCGCGCCCGGAGCGCGGCGTAGGCGTCGGCGCGGGGGCGCAGGCGCTCGGCCAGCAGTGGCAGCAGCACGTCGAGGGAGGCGCGGATGTCGCCGACCATCGACAATTCGGTGGTGTAGGTCCGCCCGAGGTCGCGCACGTCGGCCGAGAGCTGGAACACCCGCGTGCCCGGCGGCACCGCCGAGCCCTCCGTGTAGAGCACGGTGATCAGGGACTTGCCGCCGAGCGCGAAGACCGCGTCGTAGGCGCCCAGGATCTCGGCGATCTCGTTGGCCTTGGTCGGCAGGTTCCCGGCCCAGAGCGGGTGCGCGGTGGGGAAGGGGATGTGCGCCGGCCAGGACGAGCCGTAGACGGGAGCGCCGAGGGCGTCGGCGAGCGCCACCGCCTGCGCCGAGGCGTCGCTCGAATCGATCTCGTCACCCGCGATCAGGGCGAGACGGCCGGGCGCGATCCCGGCGAGCCGGTCGGCGAGGATGGTGAGTGAGCCCGCCACCGCGCGATGGTCGATGGTCGAGACCTCGCCCGCGGGCGCCGCGGTCATCGCGTCCATCACGTCCATGGGCAGGGAGAGGAACACCGGCCCGGAGGGCGCCGCACCGCAATCGTGGAAGGCGCGCCGCAGCAGGATCGCGAGCTGGTCCGCGTTCGTGACCTCGCGGGCCCATTTCACCACCGGGTCGGCGATGGCGACGAGGTCGCCGAACAGGAGCGGGTCGGTGATGGCGTGCCGCGAATCCTGCTGGCCGGCGGTGACGACGAGCGGCGTGCCGGAGACGTGCGCGTTGATCAGGTTGCCGAAGCCGTGCCCCAACCCGCCCGCCGTGTGCAGGTTGACGAAGGCGGGGCGCCGCGCCGCCTGGGCGTAGCCGTCGGCCATGGCCACGGCGCTCGCCTCCTGCAGGGCGAGGACGTAGGCGATGTCCGGCGTCTCGGTGAGCGCATCGATCAGCGGCAGCTCGGTGGTGCCCGGATTGCCGAAGATGTGGCGCACGCCCTCGGAGCGCAGCACCTCCAGGAGCAGGGCGGCTCCCCGCCGCGGGGCCAGCGCATCAACCGTCGCGATCATGGGCTCTCCTCGTGGTGCCGTCCCGGCCCGGGAGCCTACCCGATTCTGCGTCCTCAGGCTCGACCGACCGGATAGGTGCGGCCCTTCCAGCTCGCCGCGCCGGCCCGCTCCCGGCGGAGCAGCACGTTCCACTGGATCGCGAGCGCCACCAGCACCGTGGCGGGGTGGAGCAGAATCGTCGGCCACGGCTCGCGGACGGCGAGCGTGATCGCGGCCCGCGTCGCCAGCGAGAGGGCGAGGGCGGTCGCGGCCAGGACCAGGGCGGCCGGCGCGATGAGCCCGGACAGGCCCGCCGCGACGAGAAGCCAGGGCACGATCTGGCCGAGCAGCAGCAGCAGGGTCCAGACGGGCAGGGCGCGGGGCGTCGCCATGCCCTCGTGGGCGTTCTTGGAGAAGCCGGCCCAGGCTTCGCGGAAGCCCCGGTACATGTGGCAGCGCGCGAGATCGCGGCCCGCCACGAGGTCGGTCCGGCGGCCATGCGCCCGGAACAGGCGCGGCAGGCGCATGCCGTCGTGGAGCGAGGTGCGGATGCCGGCATGGCCGCCGGTCGCGGCATAGGCCGCGCGCGCGGCGAGGATGAGTTGGCCGCAGGCCGCGCCGAGGCTCGGCTGGAGCGAGGCGCGCATCGCCGCCACCGGCAGGTAGCTGACCAGCAGGAAGTTGATCATCGGCACGGTCAGGCGTTCGCCGAGGCTGTCCATGCGCTGGCGCGGCACGGCGCTGACCAGATCGGCGCCCGTGCGCGCGGCGTGGGCCGCGAGCCGCGCCGCCGCCTCCGGCGCCAGGGTCACGTCGGCGTCGATGAAGAGGAGATGCGCGCCCTGCGCCTGGGCCGCGAGATGGGCGCAGGCGGCGTTCTTGCCGGTCCAGCCCTCGGGCAGGCTCGGCACGGGGACGAGACGCAGGCGCGGATCCTCCGCGGCGAGGCCGGAGACGATCGCGGCGGTGTCGTCGGTCGAGTGGTCGTCGCCGACCAGCACCTCGACGGGCGTCCCGGTCGAGGCGAGGGCCGCACGCACGGTGCCCGCGATGGTGCCGGCCTCGTTGCGGGCCGGGATCAGGATCGAGACGAGGCCCGAGCCGCCGGGCTCCGGCTCCGGCTTCCGCAGCAGGATGAGATTCATGGCGGCGAACAGGGCAGGCTGCAGCGCGACCGCCAGGCAGAGCAGCGCGAGAACGACGGTGGGATCGAGGCTCACGGCAGGGGCTCCCCGGTCGGCCGCTCGATCGTGTGGGCGGGATCGAAGCGGCGGCCGGCCGCCAGCGCGGCGAGGCGCCGCCACAGATCGTAGATGCCGCCGACGCCCTTGCGGCCCGCCAGCAGCGGCCGGAACCGCTCGGGCTCACGGCTGACGATATCGGCACCGAGCCGGTCGAGCACCGCCGCGAGGTCCCGCTCCAGCCGGGCGAGGCGCTCGCTCCGGGGCATGGCCAGGAGTTCGGCCGCGGTGACGGGCGGCCCGAAGGCGGCGAAGGCCTCGGCCCCGCGCTCTTCCCAGAAGGCGTAGTCGAGGGCGAGCGGCACGAGGAGGGCGTCCGGCGCGAGTTCGGCGAGGCGGGCGACGCCGGGCCTCAGGCCCAGCGGCCGGGCGCGCGCGTCGACGAAGCGCCCCTGCGCGGTGATCCAGAGCATGCGCCGCGGATCGGCCAGGATGGCGCGGGCGTTCCGCAGGAACTGCGCGGCTCCCCGCGGGCTGTCGAGATCGACGCCGAAGGCGCCCATGCGCTGGAAGATCCGATAGCGGGCGAGCATCCGCGCGTCGAAGGGCGCCCGGCCCTCGCGCTCCGGGAACAACTTGGCGGCGAGCAGGATCACCACCGCCGCATCCCACCAGGCCGGATGGTTGCAGTAGACGACGATCGGCCCCGGATGGCCGGCACAGTCCGGCCAGCCCCAGCGCGGGAGGCGCACGGCGTTGAGGTGCCGCCGGGTGAAGCGCTCGAAATAGGCCGCCATGAAGCGCCAGAGCGCGGGCGAGACGCGGGGCAGGTCGGAGGCGCGGAGCGCGGGACCGGTCACGGGCGTGTCCTCCGCGCCTGCGGGACAGGGTCGATCAATGCGGGCCGGTGCGTCGGGTTCGGAGCCGGAGGCCACACGCCCCCTCTCCCCGCGAAGGGAGCGGGAACGGGGCGCAGCATCGTCACGCCGACTTCCGCAGGCCGCCGCGGGCATCCTGGTCGTGCGCGTCGGCCGCGATCCAGCCGGACATCATCACCATCGGCATGCCGGGGCCGGGATGGGCCGCGCCGCCGGCCAGATAGAGGCCGCGCACCTGCCGCGAGCGGTTGCCGGGCTTGAAGGCGCCCATGACGCGCCCGTGCGAGGCGAGGCCGTAGATCGCCCCGTTCAGCACCTTGTAGCGGTCGTGGATGTCCTGCGGCGTGAGATGGCGCTCGACCACGATGCGCTCCTCGAGGTCCGGCATCCCGGCGGTGCGCTTGAGCTTGTCGAGGATCACTTGGCGATAGGCCGGGAACATCTTCGACCAGTCGTGATGGGGCCGCAGATAGGGGGTGTGCACGAGCACGTAGAGGGCCTCCCCGCCCTCCGGCGCCACGGACGGGTCGGTGGAGGAGGGGGCGGCGAGATAGGCGGTCGGGTCCGGCGCCGGCTCGCCCCGGCGGTAGATCCAGTCGAACTCCTCCTCGGGATCGCGCGAGAACACGAAATCGTGGTGGTTCAGGTGCTCGTAGCGCCGGTTCAGGCCGAGATAGAGCACCACGCCCGAGCAGGCGGGCTCCGGGTTCTTCTTCTCGTAGGCCTTGCCCGCCGCGCCGCCCACGAGTTCGCGGTAGGTCCGCACCGAATCCATGTTCGAGATCACGGCGTCGTAGGACGCCGTGCCCTCCCGCGTGCGCAGGCCGCGCACGGCGCCGTCCACGATGTCGAGGCCGGTGACCTCGGTGTTGGGCTTCAAGGTCGCGCCGAGCTCCTCGGCGAGCTTCATCAGCCCCTCGGCCACGGCCCGGGTGCCGCCCATCGGGTACCAGACGCCGTCGGCCGTCTGCATGTGGGCGATGGCGCAGAGAACGGCGGGCGCGCCATAGGGGGAGGAGCCGACATACTGCACGAAATGGTCGAGCATCTGGGCGAGGCGGCCATCCTTCACCTTGCCGCGGATGGTGCTCGCCACTGAGGCGTGCATGCGCAGGGAGAGCACGTCGCGCAGCGTGCCCGGATTCATGTTGGCGCGGATGTTGATCGTGTCGAACAGATCCTCGACCGGCTTCCAGAAGAAGAACTTTTCCGAGACGCCGTGCAGGTGCTCGGAGATCGCCAGGAACTTCTTGTAGCCCTCGCCGGCCCCGGCGCCCGGCACGAAGCGTTCCATCTCGGCCGCCATCGTCGCGACGTCCTGCATCAGATCGATGCGGGTGCCGTCGTCGAAGAAGCAGCGCCATTGCGGGTCGAGACGGCGCAGGTCCATGTAGTCGTGGACGCTGCGGCCGGCCTCGGCGAAAATCCGCTCCAGCACCCGGGGCACCGTGAGGATGGTCGGCCCCATGTCGAAGCGGAAGCCACCCTCGTGCAGCACCGCCGCCTTGCCGCCGAGCCAGTCGTTCTTGTCGTAGAGGGTGACCCGGTGGCCGCGCGCGGCCGAGACGCAGGCGGCTGCGAGCCCGCCCAAACCGCTGCCGATGACGGCGACCGACGAACCGGACTGCATCGCGTTACGCTCCTACGGAACGCCCGGGCGGCGCACCGCCGGGGCTGATGGTCGTGCGCGCCGGGCGCGGGGTCAACGCGCTCCGCCGTCGCGCGACAGGGTGACGAAGGGGGCTCATGCCGGCCGCCGGGTCGCGAGGCCGAGGGCGAGGGCGAGCCCGGCGAGCGCCAGAGCCGCCAGCACGCCCCAGGCGGTCAACGCGGCCCCGTCGCCGAGCGCCCCCTGATAGGCCTCGATCGCCCAGGCGTTGGGGGTGAGCCAGCCGGCCTGCTGCAGCCAGGGCGGCATCAGGAAGCGGGGCACCATGCTGCCGCCGATGGCCGAGAGCAGAAGCACGCCGAAGGTCGCGCAGAGATGCGCCTGCTGGCGGGTCGCCGCCGCCGCGCAGGCCGCGAGCGCCAGCCCCGCCGCCATGGCGGAGACGAGAAGGCAGGTCGCGAGGAACGGCAGCCAGTGCGGGCCGATGGCGACGCCGTAGAGGAGGCCCGCGGCGGCGAAGATCAGCCCGGCCTGGACGAGCCCCTGCAGCGTGAGGAAGGCGAACTTGCCGAGAATGATGACGGCGAGGCCGCCGGGGCCCGCGCTGAGCCGGTCGGCGAGGCCGGATTCGCGCTCGTCCACCAGGGAGAGGGCGCCCTGCATGGCGGCGAAGAGCAGGAAGACCGCGGCGATGGCGCCGGCATAATAGCTGACGCGCGCATTGCCGGCGGCCGCGGCCGTGCCCCGGCGCTCCACCAGCGCCGAGAAGCTGAAGGGCTCGCGCTTCGCCCGCTGCTCGGCGAAGGCGGCATCGAGGAAGGCGCGCTCGTCCGGGCCGATCTTGCCGTCGAAGGCGGCGATTGAGCTGGTGGTGACGATCACGCCGCGGCTGCCGCCCGCGTCCGGGGCCTGGCCTGCGATGGCCTCGGCCGCGAGCCGGACC
>NZ_CABFPH010000108.1 GCF_902141845.1 Methylobacterium symbioticum
TCCTGCGGCACGTAGCGCGCCTCGGAGGGCGAGACCGGAACGCCGCCGCGCCCCTGGGCGATCGCGTCGGCGAGCAGCGTGGCGAGCGGCAGCCGTCCGAACACACCCTTCCAGACCACGGCGTCGATGCGGGCCTGCCCGTCCTTCAGCGAGAAATAGGCATGCCCCGAGCCGTGCGGGCCGCGATAGCCTGAGATCTCGCCGCGCAGGCGCACATGGCCGAAGGCGTCCTCCAGCGTCCGCTTCAGCGCGGTGGCGAGTTCGCCCACCGACCATTCGGGCTGGTTGGCCGAGAGCACGCGCGAGGGGGGCACGTCGGCGGGCGCGTCCGTCGGAGGGCGCGCGGCGCGCGGCGGGGGCGGAGGGACGAGCGGCATGGCGCCGGACGCTAGGCGCGCAGGAACCGGGTGTCGAGAGGGGGCACCCCTCCCGCGGGTCCAGGGCGGAGCCCTGGACCCGCCAAAGGGATGATCCCTTTGGGAACCCGGTATCGGGCTCAGGCGGCGTCCGCGAGGGTGGGGCTCGCGCAGGCCTGGATGCAGGCGCGGGCCAGGGCCTCGGTCGCGTCCACCAGCCGGGCGCGCAGGTCGCCCTCCACCGCGGCGAGGGCCACCGGGATCTCGGTGCAGGCCATCACGACCGCGTGGCAACCCGCCGCCACGAGCGCCTCGGCCTGTCCCCGCAGGATCGCCGCGGCCTCGGGCGCCCGCCCGGCCTTCACCAGCCGGATCGCCTGCATCACCTCCGCCTGCCCGGCCGGGTCCGGAACCCGCCAGGACAGGCCCCTCCGGGCGAGGCGCTCTTGATAGAGGCCGCCCGTGACCGTGCTGGTGGTCGCCAGGACGCCGACGGTATCGCCCGGCCGCGCGGCGAGCGCGTCCGTCACGGCCTCCGCGATGTGCAGGATCGGCAGGGGCGTCCCCGCCTGCAGGGCGGCGTGCCAGAGATGGGCGGTGTTGCAGGGGATGGCGATGCAGGTCGCGCCCGCCGCCTCCAGCCGCCGCAGGGCCTCGGCCATGGCGGGCAGCGGGTCGGCGCCCTCGCCGCGGAGCGCGGCGTTGCGGTCGGGGATGTTCGCGGCGGAGCACACGACCATCGGGATGTGGTCCTGGTCGCGGCAGGCCGGGGTGTTCCGCACGACCTTGGCCATGAAGTCCACGGTCGCCATCGGACCCATCCCACCGAGAACACCGAGCATCGCGGACCTCCTGTTGCGGGATCACGATGCGCGGGCGCCCGGCACCGGGTCCAATGCCGTGTCAGTCCGGCCTATTCCAATCCTGCATTGTTTCGGCGGCGACCGTCTCCGCCGCCTCCCAGACCGCCGAGACGGCGGCGCGGCGATGCGCGGCGTTGCGGTAGAGCCGCACCTCCAGCGGAATCTCCTCGCCTGCGGCGGCCAGCTGCCCGTCGGCGAGCTCCCGCGCCACGAGGCTGCGCGGCAGCCAGGCGAGGCCGTGGCCCTCCAGGGCCATGAATTTCAGGGCCTCCGCCATGGCGTTCTCATTGGTGTGGGCGGAGGCGGTGGGGCCGCCGGATTCCGCCTGCGCGATGGCCGCCACGCGGCCGAGGAAGGAGTTCCGGGCGTAGCTGAGCAGCGGGATCCCTGCTTCCGGCATCCCGGCGGCGCGCACGGCCACGAGGCTGTCGGTCCCCACCACCCGGTGCGGGAACTGCGCCGGGTCGAGCAGGATCGGCACGCTCGGATGGTGGAAGGTCAGCAGGAAGTCGTAGCCGCCCTCGACGATCGCCTGGAGACAGGCGTGGAAGTCGTCGGGCAGCAGGCGGCTGCTCAGGGGGCCGGCCTGCGCCTCGATCCGCCGGAACCAGCGCGGGAAGAAGGTCAGGGCGAGGGTGTGGAGCGCGGCCACCGCCACGTGCCGCTGGCCCGGCCGGGCGCTGGCCTGCAGTTCGGCCCGGCTTCCGTGGAGCATCCGCACCGCCTCTTCCGCCGTCTCGCGGAAGGCCCGGCCCGCCGCCGTCAGCGTGGTCGGATAGGTGCTGCGGTCGATGAGGGCGACGCCGAGCCAGGTCTCGAGGGCCTGGATGCGGCGGCTGAAGGCCGATTGGGTGACGTGGCGCTCCTCGGCCGAGCGCGAGAAGTTGCCGGTCCGCGCGAGGCTGACGAAGTCCTCAAGCCATTTCAGCTCCATGACCAGAAGCCTAGATGCGCAGCGCGCGGAGAGCCAGTGGCGGCGCGGATCCCTGGCCTGTTCGGCCGGCGCCCTCGGTCGCGGCGCTCGATCCGGCGCCCGGCGCCCATCGCGCCGCTGGTGATCTGAAGGAGCCAGCGGCCCGCGTGCTGCCTTCCTCCACGGATCTCAGGCCTGCCCGAGACCCGTGGAGGGACATGCCCGTCGGCGCGTCAGGGCGCCATGTCGGGAACGGCCTTCACCACCCCGCTATCCGCGTCGGCGGAGGCGCGGCCGGAGACCGGGGCGGCCGGGGCGGCAGCGAGCTGCGGCGGGGGCGTGAGCTGCAGGTGCTCGCTCGTATAGGCCAGCTCCGCATAGGCCTTCTGCGGATCGTCGTTCAGCTTGGTGCCGTAGCTCGGCACGATCCGGCGGATCTTCGCCTGCCACTCGGGCGTCGCCACCTTCTGGGCGAAGACCTTCTCCAGCACGTCCAGCATGATCGGCGCGGCCGTCGAGGCGCCCGGCGAGGCGCCGAGAAGGGCGGCGATGCTGCCGTCCTTCGCGCTCACGATCTCGGTGCCGAGCTTCAGCACGCCGCCCTTCTCGGGGTCGCGCTTGATGATCTGCACCCGCTGCCCGGCCTGGATCAGCCGCCACTCGTCCTTCTTCGCGTTCGGGAAGTATTCGCGCAGGGCCTGGTAGCGGTCCTCGTCGGAGAGCATCACCTGGCCGGCGAGGTACTCGATCAGCGGGTACTGCTCCACGCCGACGCGGACCATCGGCCAGACGTTGCTGGTGGTGGTCGAGGTCAGGAGGTCGAGATAGGAGCCCTCCTTCAGGAACTTGGTCGAGAAGGTCGCGAAGGGTCCGAACAGGATCACGCGCTTGCCGCCGAGCACCCGGGTGTCGAGATGCGGCACCGACATGGGCGGGGCGCCGACCGAGGCCTTGCCGTAGGCCTTGGCGAGATGGCGCGTCGCCACGTCCGGGGTCTCGTTGACGAGGAACGAGCCGCCGACCGGGAAGCCGGCATAGTCGTCACCCTCCGGGATACCGGACTTCTGCAGGAGGTGCAGGGCGCCGCCGCCCGCGCCGATGAACACGAAGGTGGCGTCGACCGCCTGGCGGCTGCCGTCCTTCAGGTTCTTCGAGGTCACGCGCCAGCTGCCGTCGGCGTTGCGGGTGATGCCCTCGACCTCGGTGGACAGGCGCAGCGAGAAGTTCGGCCGGCCGGTCAGCGAGGCGACGTACTGGCGGGTGACCTCGCCCCACTCGCAATCGGTGCCCACCGGCGTCCAGGTGGCGGCGATCCTCTGCTTGGGATCGCGCCCCTCCATCATCAGGGGCACCCATTTGCGGAGCTGCTCGGGATCCTCCGAATATTCCATGCTGGCAAAGAGCGGGCTCGCCTGCAGGGCCTCGTAGCGCTTCTTCAGGTAGCGGATGTTGTCGTCGCCCCAGACGAAGCTCATGTGCGGGGTCGAGTTGATGAAGGAGCGCGGGTTCTTCAGCACGCCCTGCTGGACCTGCCAGGCCAGGAACTGGCGGGTGACCTGGAAGGCCTCGTTGATCTTCACGGCCTGCTCGATGCGGACCTTCCCCTTCGAATCCTCGGGGGTGTAGTTCAGCTCGGCCAGGGCCGAGTGGCCGGTGCCGGCATTGTTCCAGCCGTTCGAGCTCTCGAGGGCGACGCCGTCGAGCCGCTCGATCATCTCCATCGACCAGCCGGGCTCGAGCTCGCGCAGCCACACGCCGAGCGTGGCGCTCATGATGCCGCCGCCGATCAGCAGCACGTCCACCTTGCGGGCCTCGCCCGCGGCCAACCCTGCACCGGGCAGCGCCGAGACCGCGGCCCCCGCGAGCGCGCCGCCGATGAGGTGTCGGCGATTCAGCGACGAGGTATTATGCTGCATATCCTCGCGGCGTCCGTGCATTTTATCTGCAATGCGCATTTTATTTTTCGAGCCGTGCAAAAATAATTTGTCCTTCCGGTCGGCTACAACAAGCGTCGCCGGCGTCCAACGCGTCGAATACATGGCTGCCATGTGCGGAAGACCTTGACCCGGAGGGCGGCGGTCGGCGGCCCTCGCGTCGTCCCCACACTCCCCAGATCTGGCGGACCGACCGGGGCCCGGACCGGCTCGGTCACGCGTCCGTGTGCCTCCGGGGCCCTGCATCGGGCCATCCGGGGTTGACGGAGCGGTTTCCGTTTGCGACCGCCTGTCGCGGTGGGCCGGGCCGCAGGGATCCGGGTCCTGCCGCCCGCCCAGAGGGGTCCCAGAGGGTTCCATGACGACCGCGATCGACAGCGACCAGAAGCTCCATCTCGTCTTCGGCGGGGAGCTCTCCGATCTCGAGGGCATCCGCTTCCGGGACGTGAAGGGCCTCGACATCGTCGGCATCTTCCCCGACTACGCCTCCGCCCAGGTCGCCTGGAAGGCCAAGGCCCAGGCCACCGTCGACAGCGCCCAGACCCGCTACTTCATCGTCCACCTGCACCGCCTGCTCGAGCCCTGAGCGGCACGCGGCCGTGCCGCGCGGCGGGACGGCCGGCGTGAAGCCATTGTGACGGCTTGATGCCGCTGGTAAGAGCCGGACCCGGTCTTCGCGCCGGGCCGGCGCGTCGCGGTCAAGTTTTCAGGAAGCGCGCCCCGGTCGGCGCGAGCGTAGGTCGGCAGGCATGAAGTCCTCGATCAAGATCATCGCCGGCAATGCGAGCCGGCCCTTGGCCGAGGCGATCGCCGCCTATCTCGAATTGCCGCTCGCCAAGTGCATGGTGCGGCGCTTCGCCGACATGGAGATCTTCGTCGAGCTGCAGGAGAACGTCCGCGGCGAGGACGTGTTCATCGTCCAGTCGACCTCGTTCCCGGCCAACGACCACCTGATGGAATTGCTGATCATGATCGACGCCGCGCGTCGGTCCTCGGCGCGGCGCATCACGGCGGTGATCCCCTATTTCGGCTATGCCCGGCAGGACCGGCGCACCTCGGGCCGCACGCCGATCTCGGCCAAGCTCGTGGCGAACCTCATCACCGAGGCCGGCGCCGACCGCGTGCTGACCCTCGACCTCCATGCCGGCCAGATCCAGGGCTTCTTCGACATCCCGACCGACAACCTGTTCGCTGCCCCCGTGATGGTGCGCGACATCAAGGAGCGCTCGGGGGGCGTCGCCGACCGCATGGTGGTCTCGCCGGACGTCGGCGGCGTGGTGCGCGCCCGCGCCATCGCCAAGCGCATCGATGCGCCGCTGGCCATCGTCGACAAGCGCCGCGAGCGCCCCGGAGAGTCCGAGGTGATGAACATCATCGGCGATGTCGAGGGCCGATCCTGCATCCTGGTGGACGACATCGTGGATTCGGGCGGCACGCTGGTGAACGCGGCCGAGGCCCTGCTGAACGCGGGCGCCAAGGACGTGTCGGCCTACATCACCCACGGCGTGCTCTCGGGCGGCGCGGTCTCGCGCATCGCGGCCTCGCGGATGAAGGAATTGGTGATCACCGATTCGATCCAGCCGACCCAGGCGGTGAAGCTCGCCCGCAACATTCGCGTGGCCACCATCGCGCCGCTGCTGGGCGAGGCGATCGGACGCACGGCGACGGAATCGAGCGTCTCAAGCCTGTTCGATTAGAGCGCTCTCCGCCGAAGTGGATACCGGGACGCGGACGGCGTTGCCGTCCGCGTCCCGGCACATGGGCGCCGACGCGCGGTCGCGCTTGTGCCCCGCGAACGAGTGTTCGCGGGGCGGGCCCCCATTCGGCGGGCCGTTCCGTCCGAGCGGCCGCCCTATTGCGAAAAATCCGGCTCCTCGCGCGCCAGCCGGCGCTTGAGGCTTTCCAGATGCAGGCGGCCGCTCTCGGCGTCGCCGGCCCGCATCTGTGCCACCGCGTGCCGGGCGATCTCCGCCGGGACCGGCACCAGGGGGCGCCCGGTGCTCATCGCCTTGATCTGCACCTCGGCTGCGCGCTCCAGATAATAGAGGTCGTCCCAGGCCTCGGCGATGGTCGGGCCGGTCACGATCACCCCGTGGTTGCGCAGGAACACGACGTCCGCGTCGCCCAGCGTCGCGGCGATGCGGTCGCCCTCGGTGGAGTCGAGCGCGAGGCCGTTATAGGCGTCGTCCACCGCGAGCCGCCCGTAGAACTTCAGCGCCGTCTGGCCCGCGAAGGCCAGTGGCTGTCCCTCGATCATGCTGAGCGCGGTGGCGTTCGGCATGTGGGTGTGGAAGGCGGCCCGGGCCCGCGGCAGCCGGGCATGCAGCCGGGCATGGATGAAGAAGGCGGTCGCCTCCGGCTGGCCCTCGCCCTCGACCACCGCCCCGTCGAGGCTGCAGACGAGGAGATCCGAGGCCCGGATCTCGGAGAAGGCGAGGCCGTAGGGGTTGACGAGGAACAGGTCGTCGCGCCCCGGCACCATCGCCGAGAAGTGGTTGCAGATGCCCTCCTCCAGCCCGAGCCGCGCGGCCATGCGGAAGCAGGCGGCGAGGTCGATCCGCGCCTGCGCCAGGGCCGCCCGGTCGATCGGGCCGGTCTCCGTGCGGGTCGCGACGCTGCGCAGTTCGTGGGCCATACGGGGATCCTCTCGGCGGGCTGGGGCGCGGCCCGTTTTCGGCGAGGGCCGGCCCTTCGTCCAGGGGTTTGCGTTGGAGATCTGTCCCCCCGGCCCTGCTCCGGGCCGGGGCTGCCGCCGACAGACCTTGCGAACGTCATTGCGCCGCCCCCCGCCGCCGCCTATACTGGAAGCATTCCCCATTTTGTGGCGTGAGGCGGGATCGGACGGTCGTTCCGACCAATCCCGCGGACCGGTGACCCGCGTTCCGGGCCGATCCCGCGCCCGTGAAGGTTGGAGTTCCCGGATGTCCCAGGGTCCCCTGATGCCCAAGGCCACCGCCGTATGGCTGGTGGAGAACACCTCGCTCGCCTTCGAGCAGATCGCCGATTTCTGCAAGCTGCACCCGCTGGAGGTGAAGGGCATCGCCGACGGCGAGGTCGCCGCCGGCATCAAGGGTCTCGACCCGATCACCACGGGCCAGCTCACCCGCGACGAGATCGAGAAGGCGCAGAAGTCGCCGCACTACAAGCTCAAGCAGGCGGTCTCGAAGGTGAAGCTGCCCGAGGTCAAGCGCACCACCAAGGGGCCGCGCTACACCCCGCTCTCGCGCCGCCAGGACCGGCCGAACGCCATCCTCTGGCTGCTGCGCAACCATCCCGAGCTGAAGGATTCGCAGATCATCCGGCTCGTCGGCACCACCAAGTCGACCATCCAGCAGATTCGCGAGCGCACCCACTGGAACTCGGGCTCGCTGCAGCCGATGGACCCGGTCACGCTCGGCCTCTGCACGCAGATCGACCTCGATTTCGAGGTGCAGCGCGCCGCCGCCGACCGTCCCGCCGCCCTGCAGGCCGATGCCGGCGCCTCGCTGCTGCCGCCGGAGGTCTCGACCGCGGACGCTTACGCCGATCACGAGGAGGACCGCCGCGGTGGCCGCGACGAGCGCCTCGACGCCGATTCCGTCTTCGCCAAGCTCAAGGGCCGGCGCACGGACGACGAGGACGACGCGTACTGAAGCGCGCGGTCCCGAGCGCGGAAGTCCGGTTCGGTTGAACGCGAAAGCGTTCTGGTCTATGGAGCGCGCGTCCTATCGGTAGGATCGCGCGCTTTTTCATGCGTGCGTTCTTAAATCCAAGCCGGTCGGACCGCCCTCGGACACCGCACATCCATCGCGTCGGCAAGCCGGTCCGTCAGGATCGGTCGCCCTGTCCCCATTCCGGGACCGGGCTGCGGCGGACGACCGGGCGCAACGCAACACGAGCTGCCGACGCCGGGCCTTCGAGCGAGGCCCCAGGAGACAGAATGACCGCTGGTATCGCCCTGCAGAGCGCGCACGAGGATTTCGCCGCGCTGCTCGAGGAGAGCTTCCTCCAACACGAGATCACCGAAGGCTCCGTCGTCAAGGGTCGCGTCGTCGCGATCGAGAAGGACGTGGCCGTCATCGACATCGGCGCCAAGACGGAAGGCCGTGTCGCCCTGAAGGAATTCCAGGGTCCCGGCCGCGACGGCGAGCTGCATGTCGGCGACGAGGTCGAGGTCTATGTCGACCGCATCGAGAACGCGCTGGGCGAGGCCGTCATCTCGCGCGACAAGGCGCGCCGCGAGGAGTCGTGGGTCAAGCTCGAGAAGGCCTTCGAGGCCAACGAGCGCGTCACCGGCACGATCTTCAACCAGGTCAAGGGCGGCTACACCGTCGACCTCGACGGCGCCGTGGCCTTCCTGCCGCGCTCCCAGGTCGATATCCGCCCGGTGCGCGACGTGACCCCGCTGCTCGGCACGCCGCAGCCCTTCCAGATCCTCAAGATGGACCGTCGCCGCGGCAACATCGTCGTGTCGCGCCGCACCGTGCTCGAGGAGAGCCGCGCCGAGCAGCGCTCGGAGCTGGTGGCCAACCTTGAGGAAGGTCAGGTCATCGACGGCGTCGTCAAGAACATCACCGAGTACGGCGCCTTCGTCGATCTCGGCGGCATCGACGGCCTGCTGCACGTCACCGACATGGCGTGGCGCCGCGTGAACCACCCGTCCGAGGTCGTGACCATCGGCCAGACGGTCAAGGTCAAGATCATCAAGATCAACCACGAGACGCACCGCATCTCGCTCGGCATCAAGCAGCTGCTCGCCGATCCGTGGGAGGGCATCGCCGCCCGCTATCCCGTGGACGCCAAGCTCAAGGGCCGCGTGACCAACATCACCGACTACGGCGCCTTCGTGGAGCTGGAGCCGGGGATCGAGGGCCTGATCCACGTCTCCGAGATGAGCTGGACCAAGAAGAACGTCCATCCGGGCAAGATCGTCTCCACCTCCCAGGAGGTCGAGGTGCAGATCCTGGAGGTCGATCCGGTCAAGCGCCGCATCTCGCTCGGCCTCAAGCAGACCCTGCAGAACCCCTGGGAGGGCTTCGCCGAGAAGCATCCGGTGGGCTCCGAGGTCGAGGGCGAGGTCAAGAACAAGACCGAGTTCGGCCTGTTCATCGGCCTCGAGGGCGACGTCGACGGCATGGTCCACCTGTCGGATCTCGACTGGAACCGTCCCGGCGAGCAGGTCATCGAGGAGTACAAGAAGGGCGACATCGTGCGCGCCCAGGTCCTCGACGTCGACGTCGAGAAGGAGCGCATCTCGCTGGGCGTCAAGCAGCTCGGCGGCGACCCCTACGCCGAGGCCGGCGAGATCAAGAAGGGTCAGGTCGTCACCTGCGAGGTGATCGAGGTGAAGGATTCGGGCGTCGAGGTGAAGATCGCCGACACCGACATGCAGACCTTCATCCGTCGCGCCGAGCTGGCGCGCGACCGTGGCGACCAGCGCCCTGAGCGCTTCGCCACCGGCGAGAAGTTCGACGCCCGCGTCGTCCAGTTCGACCGCAAGGCCCGTCGCGTGCAGGTCTCGATCAAGGCCCTCGAGGTCGCCGAGGAGAAGGAGGCGATGGCCCAGTTCGGCTCCGCCGATTCGGGCGCCTCGCTCGGCGACATCCTCGGCGCCGCCTTCAACAAGAAGCGCTCCGACGAGGAGTAATCCGACTGAGAGCGGTCGCCCGGCTCGTCCGGGCGGCCGAGGTCGAGAGAAGCCCGCGCGGGATGACCCGCGCGGGCTTTTCGCTTGTCCGGCCGGACGCGGGGGATGGAGCCCGGCCGCCGGTCCGCGATTCCCATATCACCCGGGGCCGAACCGGCGGCCCGTTCGGCCCCGGCGCGCTTCGGAGCCGTGCGGCGGACCCATGAGGCGAGGCGTGTCAAGCACTTGGCGTCGCACGAACCCTCTGGACCCGACCAAAGTTTGGGTGCAAACCGACGCCGCCTGTGACAGGCTTGCCACCGCCCGCGCCGACCCGGAACGCGTGGGCCAACCAAGAACGGACCGGCCGCGCGCCGGGCACGCGAGGGAGACCACCATCGCATGGCCGCCGATCCCGAACTTCTGATCGACCGCAGGCGCCTGCGCCGCAAGCTCACCCTCTGGCGGGTGCTGGGCATCGGCGGGCTCGTCGTGGCGGCCGGCGCCGTCGGCCTGCGCGTCCGCGCCGGCTCCGAAGGCATCGGCTTCGGCGCGGTGCGCCCCCAGATCGCACGGATCTCGGTCTCCGGCTTCATCGCCGGCAGCGAGGCGACCGCCAAGCTGATGAAGCGCGTCGGCGAGTCCTCGGCCGTGCAGGGCGTCGTCGTCTCGATCAACTCGCCCGGTGGCACCACCACCGGCTCGGAGGAGATCTACCGCAACCTCCGCCAGCTCGCCGCCAAGAAGCCGGTGGTCGCCTTCGTGGACGGCACCGCGGCGTCCGGCGCCTACATCACGGCGCTCGCCGCCGACCACATCGTGGCGCGGGAGACCTCGCTCGTCGGCTCGATCGGCGTGCTGTTCCAGTATCCGGAGGTCTCGGGGCTGCTCGACAAGGTCGGCGTGAAGGTCGAGTCGGTGAAGTCCTCTCCGCTCAAGGCCGAGCCCTCGGGCTTCGCCCCGACCTCGCCCGAGGCGCGCGCGGCGCTGGCCGCCGTGGTCGGCGACACCTATGCCTGGTTCAAGGGATTGGTGGCCGAGCGCCGCGGCCTGAGCGAGACCCAGCTCGCCGCGGTGTCCGACGGCCGGGTGTTCAGCGGTCGCCAGAGCGTGCCGCTGAAGCTGGTGGACGAGCTCGGCGCCGAGCGTCAGGCGGTCGCGTGGCTGGAGACCGAGCGCAAGGTCGCCAAGAACCTGCCCGTGACCGACTGGAAGCCGCGCTCGGAATCGGATTTCAGCCTGTGGTCGGCCCTGGGAACCGGCGCCGACCTCGCCGGGTTCGAGAGCCTCGCCGCCCGCCTGCGCCGGATCGGCGAGGAGACCCAGGGGCTGGCGCAGGGCGGCCTGCTCGTCCTGTGGCGCCCCGGCGCCGAGGCGACGCCCTGAACGGCCTGACGGGGGCACCCGCTGCGCCCTCGCGGCCAGCGGGCCGGCGCCCGGTGAGCGGGGGCCTCGCGCGGCGCACCGAGCGGATCCGGTGCGGTCGAGCGCCCGGGCCGAAGTGGATGCCGGTTCGGCATCCGGGGACCGCCCGAGGGGCCTTCGAGACGAATCCTGAAGCCGGGCCGCCCGGCTTCCTCAAAGCGACCGCCGGGCCTTCAACGGCGATCTTTCGGGAAGACCAGGACATATGATCAAGTCGGAGCTCGTCCTCAGAATCGCCGAGCGCAACCCGCATCTCTACCAGCGGGATGTCGAGATCCTGGTCAACGCGATCCTCGACACCATCGCGGATGCGCTGGCCCGCGGTGACCGGGTGGAGTTGCGCGGCTTCGGCGCCTTCTCGGTGAAGCGCCGCGAGGCGCGGCGCGGGCGCAACCCGCGCACCGGCGAGGCGGTGGCCGTGTCCGAGAAGGCGATCCCCGTCTTCAAGACCGGCAAGGAGATGCGCCAGCGCCTCAACGCGGCCGGCATCGGCGAGGGGTCGGCCGAGACGGGGGCGTGAAGGCTCAGCCCGTCGCCGCGGCTGGGTGCGCACCCTATCTCGGCCCGGTTGGTCCCGCGCGGCGCGCAGACGGCGCGCAGACGGATTGTGAGAGGCAGGAGGCCCCCGGCGGGCTCGAAGACGTCCCGGGCAGGCTTGGAGTTGTGACGCGATGATCCGTTTCCTCAAGGGGCTGGTGCTGCTGCCGGTCGCGCTGGTGGTGATCCTGCTGGCGGTCGCGAACCGGACGCCGGTGACCCTGTCCTTCGATCCCTTCTCCGCGGTGCCGGCCTTCAGCCTCGTCCTGCCGCTCTACGCGGTCGTGTTCGTCGCGGTGGCACTCGGCATCGTGGTCGGCGGCATCTTCACTTGGCTCGGCCAGGGCCGTGCCCGCCGCACCGCGCGCAGCCGCGGCCGCACGGTGCGCCGCCTGGAGGAGGAGACCGCGCGCCTGCGCGCCGCGGTGCCGGAGCCCGAGCCCGTCCGCCCGGGCCTGCCCGCCCGCACGGCGCTGCCCGCCCCGCGCTGAGGACCTCCCTATCCGTGACCACCCGCGTCAAGATCTGCGGCCTCGGCACGCCCGAGACCCTGGCCGCGGCCCTCGAAGCGGGGGCGGACCTCGTCGGGTTCGTGCATTTCGCGCCCAGCCCGCGCCATCTCGGCTGGCCCGAGGCGCGGGCGCTGGCCGCACAGGTGCGCGGCCGGGCCGAGCGCGTGGTGCTGCTGGTCGATCCGGACGACGCGACGCTCCGCGCCGCCCTGGAGAGCGTGGCGCCCGACCTGATCCAGCTCCACGGGCGCGAGAGCCCGGAGCGCGTCGCCGCCATCCGGGCCCTCTCCGGGCGGCCGGTGATGAAGGCGCTCGGCATCGGCACGGATGCGGATCTCGCCCGCATCCCGGACTACGCGGCGGCTGACCGTCTGCTCCTCGACGCCAAGCCGCCTCCCGGAGCGGCCCTGCCCGGCGGCAACGGCCTCGCCTTCGACTGGCGCCTGATCGCGGGGACGCGGCTTCCGGCCGGCTGGATGCTCTCGGGGGGCTTGCGCCCGGAAACCGTCGCCGAGGCCCTCGCCCGGACGGGCGCGCCCGCCGTCGACGTCTCCTCCGGTGTCGAGACCGCGCCCGGCATCAAGGATCCGGCTCTGATCGCGGCCTTCGTCGCGGCGGTGCGGTCCAGCGCCGCGGCGGACCGGCGCGAAGGGCATCTCCCGATGGGAGACACGGAAGCCGGCTTGGCGTCGGCGCCGCGAGGGGTCTAAAGCAGGCGCCAATGTCGGGCGCCCCATCGCGCCCTTTCAGCGCCCCAAGGACGACCCCGTGACGATCGCAGCGACCCCGAACTCCTTCCGCACCGGCCCCGACGAGCGCGGGCGTTTCGGCATCTTCGGCGGCCGCTTCGTCGCCGAGACGCTGATGCCGCTGATCCTCGACCTGGAGAAGGCCTACGAGGCGGCCAAGGCCGATCCGCAGTTCAAGGCGGACATGGAATCCTACGGCACGCACTATATCGGCCGCCCGAGCCCGCTCTACTATGCCGAGCGCCTGACCGAGCACCTGCGCGCCAAGGCGCCCGCCGGCCAGGGCGCCAAGGTCTATTTCAAGCGCGAGGAGTTGAACCACACCGGCTCGCACAAGGTGAACAACGTGCTGGGCCAGATCCTGCTCGCCCGCCGCATGGGCAAGCCGCGCATCATCGCTGAGACGGGCGCGGGCCAGCACGGGGTCGCCACCGCCACGCTCTGCGCCCGCTTCGGCCTGAAATGCGTCGTCTACATGGGCGCCGTGGACGTGGCCCGGCAGGCCCCGAACGTCTTCCGCATGAAGATGCTCGGCGCCGAGGTCGTGCCGGTGGAATCCGGCACCAAGACCCTCAAGGACGCGATGAACGAGGCCCTGCGCGACTGGGTCACCAATGTCGCCGACACCTTCTACTGCATCGGCACGGTGGCGGGCCCGCATCCCTACCCGGCCATGGTGCGCGACTTCCAGTCGGTGATCGGCCGCGAGACCCGCGAGCAGATGCTGGCACAGGAGGGCCGCCTCCCCGATTCGCTCGTCGCCTGCATCGGCGGCGGCTCCAACGCCATGGGCCTGTTCCACCCCTTCCTCGACGACCGCGAGATCGAGATCTTCGGTGTCGAGGCAGCCGGCCACGGCGTCCAGAGCGGGCTGCACGCGGCCTCGCTCACCGGCGGGCGGCCCGGCGTGCTCCACGGCAACCGCACCTATCTCCTGATGGACGCGGACGGCCAGATCGCCGACGCGCACTCGATCTCGGCGGGCCTCGATTATCCGGGCATCGGCCCCGAGCATGCCTGGCTCCACGAGATGGGCCGGGTCACCTACCTCTCGGCCACCGATGCCGAGACGCTGGAGGCGTTCAAGCTCTGCTCGATGCTGGAGGGCATCATCCCGGCGCTCGAGCCCGCCCATGCCCTGTCCAAGGTGCTGGAACTGGCGCCCCAGCGCCCGGCCGACCACCTGATGGTGATGAACATGTCGGGCCGTGGCGACAAGGACATCCCGCAGGTGGCGGAGATCTTCGGCACGCGGATCTGAGCAAGCCGGGTCAGGGCGCAGGCGCCGCGGGGGCCACCACGGCGTCGTCCTGCCCGCTGCGCGACAGGGCCTGCGCGACGAAGCCGGAGGCCTTCATCTCTTCGATGAAGGCCCGCATGTAGGCGGCCGCCGGCCCGTTCGCCTTCGGGGTCGCAACCGCCTGCTCGATGACCATGAACCGGCCCGGGAGCAGGCGCAGCCCCGCATGGTCGCGCGCATAGGCTTCGAGGGGCTGGCGCACCGAGGCGAGGACCTCGGGCCTGTCCGTCAGGAACAACGCGAGGGCGTCGGCCGAGGTGGGGGCGAAGACCCGCTCGGCCGCCTGGAGATGGCGCCCGAGATAGAGATCGTAGGCGGTGTTGCGCCCCACCGCGATCCGCACGCCCGCCCGGTCGACCTCGTCGTTGCGGGTGATCGGCGAATCGGCCCGGACCATGTAGGCGCCCTCGATCAGCACGTAGGGCGGGCTGAACGCGATGGTCTCGCCGCGGTGCGGGTCGATCGCCAGGAAGGCCACGTCCCAGCCCCGCGCGCCGCCCAGTGCCGCGACCACCGCGCCGGCCGTCTCGAAGGTCACGAAGCTGACGGGCAGGCCGAGGCGCCGGCCGAGCGCGCGTGCGAGATCCGCCGAGACGCCGGCCGGCTCTCCGTCCGGTCCCTTCTGAGCCAGGACCGGGTTGCCGTAATTGATGGCGGCGCGCAGGGCGCCGGTGGGCGCGATCGCCCGCACGGTCTCGGGAGAGGGGTCTTGAGCCACGGCGATCTCCGATGCGGACAGGGCGGCGAGGGCGCCGAGAGCCAGTATGGACCGGATGACGGCCCGGCGCCGGCCGCGCGTCGCGGACGGGGCGCGGCCGGCGGGTTCGCGCGGCATCCTGACCTCCCCTAGAGTGACGGCGACCCTGCGCGGCGGCCGCCTCCAAGCGATAGGCCGGCGGCGCGACCCGACTCAAGCCGGGCCCCGGGACCCGAGGAGACCTTCGAGCGATGCAGCACCCGATCCCGGCCGTGTTCATGCGCGGCGGCACCAGCAAGGCGATCCTGTTCCATGCCAGTGACCTGCCCGCGGACCGGGCCGACTGGGACGCCCTGTTCTGCGCGGCGCTCGGCACGCCCGATCCCTATGGCCGCCAGCTCGACGGCATGGGCGGGGGCGTGTCCTCCCTGTCCAAGATCTGCGTGCTCGCGCCGTCCTCCCGGCCCGATGCCGATATCGACTACACCTTCGCCCAGGTGCAGATCCGCGAGGCCCGGGTCGATTACGCCGGCAATTGCGGCAACATGAGCGCGGCTGTCGGCCCCTTCGCGGTCGACGAGGGGCTGGTCGGCGTCGCGGGCGATACCGCGACGGTGCGCATCTTCAACACCAACACCGCCCGGATCATCCGTGCCACCTTCCCCGTCGCGGACGGCCGCGCCCGCTACGATGGCACCCTCGCGATTCCCGGCGTCGCCGGCACGGGCGCGCCGATCCGGCTCGACTTCCTTGAGCCCGGCGGCGCCACCACGGGCCGGCTCCTGCCCACGGGCCGGGCGGTCGACCGCCTCGACGTTCCCGGCCTCGGTCCGGTCGAGGCCTCGCTGGTCGATGCGGCGAACGCCACCGTGTTCGTGCGCGCCCGCGACCTCGGCTTGACCGGGACCGAGCTGCCCGAGCGGCTCGAATCCGACCCCGCACTCCTGGCGCTCTTGGACGAGATCCGCATGCAGGGCTCCGTGCGGATGGGCATCGCGCCCGATGCCGAGGCGGCGCGCGCCATCCGCATGGTGCCCTTCGTCGGCTTCGTGTCGCCGGCTGCCGACGCCGTCACCCTGACGGGCGAGGGGGTGACCGCATCGGAGATCGACCTCGCGGCGCGGGTGATCTCGAACGGCCAGCCGCACCGGGCCCTGCCGCTCACCGTCTCCCTGTGCACGGCGGTGGCCGCGCGCATCCCCGGCACCGTGGTCGCCGAGGCGCTGTCGACGGATGCGGGGGAGGGGCCGCTGCGGCTCGGCATGCCGTCGGGCGTGCTCACCGTCGGGGCCGAGGTCGCGGCGGAGGCAGGCGGCTGGGCCGCCCGGGCCGGCTCCTTTTACCGCACCGCCCGCCGCCTGTTCGATGGCCGGGTCTGGGTGCCGCGGGGCTAGAGCGCTCTGAAGCCGAAGTGGATGCCGGTTCGGCGAAAGAGAACGCGTTGAAACAAAGGCCTAGAGCCGCTCCCGGTTGCAACGCGATCGGGAGCGGCTCTAGGCCGAGCGCGCTGCGGGGGAGGGGAGCGGTAACCGTCCGCGCCTCCGCTCAAGCCTCTGTTAACGACGAGGCCCCTAACTCAGGGATGACCCGCCCGCGCCCGGGCGGCCCCTCTGTTTCGAGTCACCTGAGCACCCATGCGCGCATCGGGACGGCCTCCCTACTCACATCGCGATCCCTCCCGTCCGGGCCGCGGCGTCGACCGCCCCGGCCTCTCGCTCGGCGCCCTGGCGCATCGGCTGATGTCGCTGCGCGCCAGCCTGACCCGGCGGCTCGCCGGGCCGCCGCGCCATCCCGGCTACAGCCTCCCCCGCCCGGCCCAGAGCTGGTCGACCGCCCCGGGCGCCCTCGTCGGGCGCGGGCCGGAGCCGCACCTGTCCTATCCCGACGCGCTGGCACCCTGGACGGAGGCCGAGCGCCCCGAGGCCGGCTGGCCCGATCAGGTCTTCGATGACCGCGCCGGCTTCGAGAGGCCCCTCCCCGACAGCCGCCCCGAGAGCCGGATCGACCACGCCGCCTCCACGCCCGGCGTTCTGGTGCGCCAGCCGCGCCGCCCGGCCGCGATCGCGCCCGAGGGCGCGCCGCTCCCGGATGCCCACGCCGCCCTGCGCCCGGCCGGCCATGCCGGGATGCCCGGCCCCG
>NZ_CABFPH010000109.1 GCF_902141845.1 Methylobacterium symbioticum
AGGCGACCCTGGCGCGGCTGCGCGAGCTGCAAGCGGAGGCTGCCGACACCGAGGCGGCGCTGGCCGAGGCCGATCCCGGCCGCTCCTTGAGCGAGCGCCTGGAGCGGGAGGGCTTCGGCCCCGGCCCGCAGCAGAGCGGCGGCGCCGTGCTGGAGCGCCTGCGCCGGGCCGCGCAGCAGCCCGAGACCGTCTGACGCCGCGCCCCGCGCGGCCTGCCCCAGGCCCCGGCGAAGGCCGGGGCACCACGAGACGAGCCCCGGCGGCGAGGCCGGGGCACCACGAGACCAACCCCGACGATCCGTCCCACGCAGTCAGGCCGATATTCAGGAGACACGATCATGACCCAGGACAACGCCGCGCAGCATTCCTCCGGCTGGGTGAGCTTCACCTACGCCTCGTTCATCGGCTCCATCGCGATGGTGGCGCTCGGCATCGTGTTCATGCCGGTCGACATCTGGCTCAAGGGCTACTTCGCCATGGGCGCGGTGATGCTGGTCCAGTCCTGCGTGACCCTGACCAAGACGGTGCGCGACGTCCACGAGTCCCGCCGCATGGTCAACCGCATCGAGGACGCCAAGACCGAGCGCCTGCTGATGACGGTGGGGCGGGAGTGAGGTCCGGCGCTCTCCACGGGACTCGGGGCCGCCCAGGTTCCGCTCGGCTCCGTCCAGGTCGGGTCTGACGGCTCTGCCCCATCCGCGACCTCATCCTGAGGCGGGCGGCTGGGATAGGCTGTTGCTACGGTCGCGCTCCATCCGGCAGCGTCCACCCCTCTGCCGGAGAGACGGGACAGCGACGGCCTTGAGCCGGCCACCGGATCCGCGATACCGCCCGAGTGGACGGAGTCTTGCGAGGGCGGCCGCGATGGATCTGAACGCGATCGAGGCCGTGCTCGCCCCCGCCGCCCGCGCCGACCTGCCCGCTTGGCGGGCGGGTGACGCCTGGCTCGCGGGCGGAACCTGGCTGTTCTCCGAGCCGCAGCCGCATCTCGCCCGCCTCGTGGATCTCGCCGCCCTCGGCTGGCCGCCCTACGCGGTCGGGCCGGACGGGCTGGAGATCGCCGCCACCTGCACCCTCGCCGCCCTGGAGCGGCTCGACCTGCCGCCCGGCTGGACGGCCGCCGCCGCCCTGATCGGGCCGTGCTGCCGGGCCCTGCTCGGCTCGTTCAAGGTGCGCAACACCGCGACCGTCGGCGGCAATCTCTGCCTCGCGCTTCCCGCCGGGCCGATGATCGCCCTGACGGCCGCCCTCGACGGGACCGGCCTGATCTGGACGCCGGACGGGGGCGAGCGGCGCCTGCCCGTCCTCGACCTCGTGCGCGGGCCGGGCGAGACGGCGCTCGAGCCGGGCGAGGTGCTACGCCGGATCGACCTGCCGGCCGCCGCGCTCGGCCGCCGCGCCGCCTTCCGGCGGATCGCCTTGAGCCCGGACGGGCGCTCCGGCGCGCTGCTGATCGGCACGAGCGGGGCCACCGGCTGGGCGCTCACCGTCACCGCCGCCACGCGCCGGCCCCTGCAATGGCGCCTCCCCGCCGTGCCGGAGGCAGAGACGCTGGCCGAGATCCTCGCGGCGGTCCCGGACGCTCTCTGGGACGACGACGTGCACGGGGCGCCGGACTGGCGCCGCCACGTCACGGGAATCCTGGCCGAGGAGATCCGGCGGGACCTCGCGGAGCAGGATCCTTCGGGACGAGACGCCTCGGGGGCGGCGGCGTGATGCGCCTCACCGTCAACGGGCAGGAGCAGGCGGTTCCGGCCCGCCCCGGCCAGTGCCTGCGCACCCTGCTGCGCGATCTCGGCTGGTTCGGGGGCAAGAAGGGCTGCGACGCGGGCGATTGCGGCGCCTGCACCGTCCATCTC
Organism: Methylobacterium symbioticum; assembly: GCF_902141845.1. Taxonomy (GTDB): domain Bacteria; phylum Pseudomonadota; class Alphaproteobacteria; order Rhizobiales; family Beijerinckiaceae; genus Methylobacterium; species Methylobacterium symbioticum. Next base: position 1,860 of record NZ_CABFPH010000109.1, read on the forward strand.
GACGGCGAGCCGGTCCATGCCTGCATCACCCCGGCCTTCCGGGCGGCCGGGCGCCGCGTCACCACGATCGAGGGGCTCGCCGGCCCCTGCACCCCGGGCGCGGGCGTGCCGGAGGCGGTCCATCCCATGCAGGCGGCCTTCCTCGCCGCGCAAGGCTTCCAGTGCGGCTTCTGCACGCCCGGGATGGTGATGACGGCGGCCGCCCTCGACCAAGGCCGGCGGGCGGATCTCGGCGACGCGCTCAAGGGCAATCTCTGCCGCTGCACCGGCTACGGCACCATCCGCGACGCCATCGACGGGATCGCCCGGACGGAGGCGGGGCCGGGCGATCCGGTCGGGTGCAGCGTCCCGGCGCCGGCGGGTCCGGCCATCGTCTCGGGGCGGGCCGCCTACACCCTCGACCAGGCGGTGCCGGGCCTGCTCCACATGAAGGTGCTGCGCGCGCCCCACGCCGCGGCCCGCATCCGGCGCATCGACGCCGCCGAAGCCCTTGCGCTGCCGGGCGTCGTCGCGGTCCTCACCCATGCGGACGCGCCGGACGCTCTGTTCTCCACCGGCCGCCACCACGACCCGCGGGACGACGCCGCCGATACCCGCGTGCTCGACCCGATCATCCGCTTCGCCGGCCAGCGCGTCGCCGCGGTGGTGGCGGAGAGCGAGGCCGCGGCCGAGGCGGCGCTCGCCCGCATCGCCGTCGACTACGAGATCCGCCCCGCCGTGCTCGACCCGGACTCGGCGCTGCGCCCGGACGCGCCCCTCGTCCACGACCCCGCCGACCGGCCGCCTCCGCGCCCGGGCGCCGACGCGCCCCCGCTCCGCAGCCACCCGAACCTCGCCGCCGAAGTGCACGGCGCGGTCGGCGACGTCGAGGCGGGCTTCGCGCAAGCCCACGCGATCCACGAGGGTACCTACGTCTCGCAGCGGGTGCAGCATGGCCATCTCGAGACCCACGCGGCGCTCGGCCTGATCGATGCGGCCGGCCGCCTCGTCATCCGTTCCTCGACGCAGGTGCCGTTCCTGACCCGCGACGCCCTCTGCGCCCTCTACGACCTGCCGCGCGCCCAGGTGCGCGTGCTCTGCGGCCGGGTCGGCGGCGGCTTCGGCGGCAAGCAGGAGATGCTGACCGAGGATCTCGTGGCGCTCGCCGTGCTGAAGCTCCGGCGGCCCGTGGTCTGGGAGATGACCCGCGAGGAGCAGTTCGTGGCGACGACCACCCGCCACCCGATGCGGGTGCGCGTGCGGCTCGGCGCGAAGGCGGACGGCACGCTGACCGCCATCGCGCTCCACGTGGTCGCGGAGACCGGCGCCTACGCCAACCATGCCGGCGGCGTGCTGCACCATGGCTGCAACGAGGTGATCGCGGTCTATCGGTGCCCGAACAAGCGGGTCGATGGGTTCAACGCCTACACCAACACCGTGCCGGCCGGGGCCTTCCGCGGCTACGGGCTCAGCCAGACCATCTTCGCGGTGGAATCGGCCATGGACGAGCTGGCGCGCCGGCTCGGCCTCGACCCCTTCGCCATGCGGCGGCGCAACGTGATCCGCCCCGGCGACCCCATGATCTCGACGAGCCTGGAGCCGCACGACGTGGCGTACGGCAGCTACGGCCTCGACCAGTGCCTCGACCACGTCGAGGCCGCCCTGACGGCGCTGCCGCCCGCCGCGCCCGAGCCCGGCTGGCGGGTGGGGCAGGGCATGGCGCTGGCGATGATCGACACGATCCCGCCTCGCGGGCATCTGGCCGAGGCCCGCATCCGTCTGGAGGCGGACGGCACCTACACGCTCCAGGTGGGGACCGCCGAGTTCGGCAACGGCACGGCCACCGTGCACGCGCAGCTCGCCGCCTCCGCGCTCGGCACCGCGCCGGAGCGGATCCGGCTGGTGGCCGCCGATACCGACGCGGTCGGGTTCGACACCGGCGCCTATGGCAGCACCGGCACGGTGGTCGGCGGGCTGGCGAGTCACCGCGCCGCCCTCGCCCTGGCCGAGGCGCTGCGCGCGGAGGCGGCGCGGCGGAGCGGAGCCGATCCCGCCGCCTGCCGCCTGGATGCCGAAGGCGTCGCCCTGCCGTCGGGCGAGCGGATCGCGCTGGCCGCCTTTGCCGGGCGCGCGGCGGAGGGCCGGGCCGATGGCAGCCCGCGCTCCATCGCCTTCAACGTCCAGGCGTTCCGCGTGGCCGTGCAGGCGGCCACGGGCGCGGTCCGCATCCTCGACAGCCTCCACGCGGCGGATGCGGGCCGGGTGATCAACCCGACGCAGTGCCGTGGCCAGATCGAGGGCGGGGTGGCGCAGGGGATCGGCGCCGCGCTCTATGAAGAGGTGCGGCTCGACGGCCCGGAGGTCGTCACCCGCAGCTTCCGCTCCTACCACCTGCCGGCCTGCGCGGACGTGCCCCGCACGCAGGTCCTGTTCGCCGACACCCACGACCGGATCGGCCCGCTCGGCGCCAAGTCGATGAGCGAGAGCCCGTTCAACCCGGTGGCGGCGGCGCTGGCCAACGCCATCCGCGACGCCACCGGCTACCGTCCGCACGCCACGCCGTTCTCCCCCGACCGCATCTTCCGCGGCGTGGCGGCGGCGCTCGCTCAGACCTCTGCCCCAGCCCCCGCCCGAGACGAGACCCGCGCATGAGCCACACAGCCGCCGAGCTCGAACAGGCCGTGCGCGAGATCGCCGAGGAGATGCGCGCGCGGACCGACCGCGGCACGGTGGCCGACTACATCCCCGAGCTCGCCCAGGTCGACGCGCGCCAGTTCGGCCTCGTGGTGATCGATGCGGAGGGCCGCGTCGCCGCCGGGGGCGATGCCGACACGCCCTTCTCGATCCAGAGCATCTCGAAGGTCTTCACCCTGACGCTGGCGCTCGGCATGGTCGGCGACCGGCTCTGGCGGCGGGTCGGCCGCGAGCCCTCGGGCAGCCCGTTCAACTCGATCGTGCAGCTCGAGCGCGAGCGCGGCATCCCGCGCAACCCCTTCATCAATGCCGGCGCCATCGCGGTCACCGACGTGATCCTGTCGGGCCACCAGCCGCGGGAGGCGCTCGGCGAGATCCTGCGCTTCCTGCAGTTCCTGGCCCAGGATCCCAGCATCGTCATCGACGAGGCGGTGGCGGCCTCCGAGCAGCGCACGGGCTTCCGCAACGCGGCGCTCGCCAACTACATGAAGTCCTTCGGCGTGCTCGACAACCCGGTGGTGTACACGCTCGGCGTCTATTTCCACCACTGCGCCATCGCCATGTCCTGCCGCCAGCTCGCGGCGGCCGGCCGCTTCCTCGCGCATTCGGGCGTGAACCCGGCCACCGGCCTGTCGGTGATCTCGGCCGAGCGGGCGCGGCGCATCAACGCGATCATGCTCACCTGCGGCCATTACGACGGCTCGGGCGACTTCGCCTACCGGGTCGGCCTGCCGGGCAAGAGCGGAGTCGGGGGCGGTATCCTGGCGGTCGCCCCCGGCAAGGCCTCGATCGCGGTCTGGTCGCCCGGCCTCGACGCGGCGGGCAACTCCCATCTCGGCCGCATCGCGCTCGAGGCGCTCACCCGGCGCATGGGCTGGTCGATCTTCGGGGTGTGACGGTCCTCAGCGGCGCGGGGTGCGGTTGCGCTCGGCCTCCTCCTGGATCGCCGCCTCGTGGTACCAGCCGCTTCCCATCACACAGGTGCGTGGCGCCGGCTGGGCCGCGGCGGCGCGCTGGGTCTGGCCCGCGCGGCCGCCCACCGGGAACTGGTAGATCTTCGCGGACGTGCGGTGGAAATCGGTGTTCATGAGGCTCGACGCTCCCTGTCAGCGATACGGTCTCAACGCGTCGACAGCGCTGTCGGAAGGAAGATGCCTATCCTTTGCGCGATCTGCACCCCTAAAATCATGTTTTGCCGACAATTTGCGCATCATATCTCTTGCGAAACCAGCTGATGCGTGATCGCCCACGAATCCAAAACACACTGCCCGTTCGATGTGCGTTTTTGCCGATGCGTCGGCACTGCTCAGAAAGTGTGCGTTAACGCGCATCCGGCAGAGCAGGCCGCCTCGGGGCGAGATAAGCCGCCGGGACCCGGCCGGTTCCCCGGAAAGTCGGCTCCGCCGGGCGCCGTCCACAGCCGGATGGGGCACATGGCACGGCGCGTGCTAGGGGCCGCACAGCCGTCGATGGTGGGCGGGGTCCGACACACGCAGGACTGTCTGTCAGGGTTTGACGAGAGAAACGCGATGACGAAGTACAAGCTCGAATACATCTGGCTGGACGGCTACACGCCGGTCCCGAACCTCCGCGGCAAGACGCAGATCAAGGAATTCTCCGAGTTCCCGACCCTCGAGCAGCTTCCGATGTGGGGCTTCGACGGCTCGTCGACCAAGCAGGCCGAGGGCGGCTCGTCCGACTGCATGCTCAAGCCCATCCGCCATTTCCCCGACCCGGCCCGCACCAACGGCGTGCTGGTGCTCTGCGAGGTGATGATGCCGGACGGCGTCACGCCCCATGAGTCGAACAAGCGCGCCACCATCCTCGACGACGAGGGCGCCTGGTTCGGCTTCGAGCAGGAGTACTTCTTCTACAAGAACGGCCGCCCGCTCGGCTTCCCCGAGAGCGGCTACCCGGCTCCGCAGGGCCCCTACTACACCGGCGTCGGCTACTCGAACGTCGGCTCGGTCGCCCGCCAGATCGTCGAGGAGCATCTCGACCTCTGCCTCGCCGCCGGCATCAACCACGAGGGCATCAACGCCGAAGTGGCCAAGGGCCAGTGGGAGTTCCAGATCTTCGGCAAGGGCTCCAAGAAGGCCGCCGACGAGATGTGGATGGCGCGCTACCTGATGCAGCGCCTGTGCGAGAAGTACGAGATCGACATCGAGTACCATTGCAAGCCGCTCGGCGACACCGACTGGAACGGCTCGGGCATGCACTGCAACTTCTCGACCGCCTATATGCGCGAGACGGGCGGCAAGGCCTATTTCGAGGCGCTGATGGCCGCCTTCGCGAAGAACCTCGAAGATCACATGGCGGTCTACGGCCCGGACAACGACAAGCGCCTGACCGGCAAGCACGAGACGGCGCCCTGGAACAAGTTCTCCTACGGCGTGGCCGACCGCGGCGCCTCGATCCGCGTGCCGCACTCCTTCGTCAAGAACGACTACAAGGGCTATCTTGAGGATCGCCGCCCGAACTCCATGGGCGACCCCTACCAGATCGCCAGCCAGGTCCTGAAGACGATCTCCGAGGTCCCGACCGGCGCGGCCGCGGCCGCCGCCTGATCCCGGCCCCCGCGGCGCCAGCGCGCCGCGGACCGTCCGACGAAAGGGCCGGCCTCCCCTGCGGGAGGCCGGCCCTTTCGCGTTCGGGTGCCGGGCTCGATCCGGCTGCCGGGCGCGGGGGCGGAAGCCCTCCGCGCGCCGGATTCTTCGCCTCAGCGGTTCGCGGGCGTGTTCTTGTTGATCGTGCCGCCGGCCGAGGGGCCGGCGCCGGTGCCGGCCGCGCCAGGCGCGACCGTGCCGGTGGTGGCACCCGGTGCCGTGACGGCACCCGCGCCGGTCGGCGCGGTCGTCGCGGGCCCGCGGCTCGCGGGGGTGTCGGTGGCGACCGTACCGCCCGCGGAGGGGCCCGAGCCGGGATTCACCGGCCCGCCCGCCTGCGCCAGGGCGGCACCCGTGAGCGGCAGGACGAGGCAGGCGGCCAGGGCAACGGAACGCATCATCGCAATTTCTCCGAATGACTTCAGTCCGGACGAAACCCGCGTCCGGCCACTCCGTTCAATCGCGGACGGCATTTTCCTGCCGCATCCGCCGAGGTCCGCGGCGGCCTCCCCACGCGCCGGGCCGGGAGAGGACCCTCAGGACCGGGCCGGTGCGCCGGGACCGAGCCGCGCGAGCCGGTCGAGCAGGGCGCGGTCGTGCAGGAGCGCCACGCGCTCCTTCGGGCCGAGCCAGGCGGCGGCCTCGTCCAGCGTCTCCGCCTCCACCACCTTGGCCTGAGCCAGGATGTGGTCGGGGTCGATCCGTCCGCGCGGGCGGGGACCGACCTGCGGCAGCATCCGGGCATGGGCCGCGGCGAGGCCCGCATCGGCGTGGAGCGCCCGCAGGGCATCGGCCTCGTCGAGGCCGGCTTGCGCGTTACGGGCGGCGAGCGCGCCGGCGCGGAGCGCGATGTCGGGCGGGTCGCGCTCCTCCGGCGTCGTCAGCAGGCCGCGGCTCTTGAGGGCGAGGCCGAAGCCGAGATGGCCGCTCGCCCAGGAGATCGGGATCGCCAGGACGAGGCCGAGGATCGTCGGCGACATCCAGAGGAAGAGCGAGGTGGCGATCGCGAAGGCCGCGACGCCGGCCACCAGACCGAGCAGGGTGTGCCAGCGGTGGCGGGCGACGATGGCGCGCCAGGGGATCGAGCCGTCGTCGCGCCGCTGCGGGTTCCAGCCGGTGTCGCGCCCGAGCAGGATACCGGCGACCGAGCCCGACTGGATCACCATGGCGACCGGCGCCAGCAGCGCCGAGAGCAGGATCTCGAGCAGGCAGGAGGCGACGAGCCGCCCCGCGCCGCCGCAGGCCCGGCGCACCTGCGTGTCCAGAAGCGCGAGGATCAGGCCGAGGCCCTTCGGGGCGAGCAGGATGCCCATGGTCAGCCCGAAGAGCTGCAGGGCGCGCACCGGGTCGAAGCGGGGGAAGACGGGGTAGAGGGCGAGCCCCTGCGCGAAATATTCGGGCTTCACATAGGCCGTCTGCAGGGCGAGCGCGATGCCGACCACGAGCTGGAGCAGCCAGAAGGGCGAGGCGAGGTAGCCGGCGATGCCGGTGGCGAAGTGCTGGCGCGATGCGAAGTGCAGGCCGGCCGCGCCGATGATGCGGCTGTGCTGCAGATTGCCCTGCGCCCAGCGCCGGTCGCGCACGGCGACGTCGATCAGCGAGGGCGGGCTCTCCTCGTAGGAGCCGGGCAGGGTCGGCAGCATGGTGACGTCCCAGCCCGCGCGCCGGATCAGCGCCGCCTCGACGAAGTCGTGGCTGAGCACGTGGCCGCCGAAGGGCGGGCGGCCCGGCAGGTCGGGCAGGCCGCAGGATTCCGCGAAGGCCCGCGTCCGGATGATCGCGTTGTGACCCCAGTAATTGCCGTCGCGGCCCGACCAGTGGCTCAGGCCCGTGGCGATGACCGGCCCGTAGATCCGCGCCGCGAATTGCTGGACCCGGGCGAAGAGCGTGTTGCGGTTGATGATGAGCGGCAGCGACTGGATGATGCCCGCATCCGGGTCCGCCTCCATCGCGGCCGCGAGGCGCACCACGCAGTCGCCGGAGAGCAGGCTGTCGGCGTCGAGGACCAGCATGTGGTCGTAGGCGCCGCCCCAGCGGGTGACGAAATCGGCGATGTTGCCGGCCTTGCGGTGGTGGTTCTTCGGCCGGTGGCGATAGTAGAGCCGCGCGCCCGGGCCCAGCCGGTCGCGCAGGCTCAGGAAGGCGCGCTCCTCGGCGATCCAGGCATCGGCTTGCGTCGAATCGGAGAGCACGAACCAGTCGAACTGCGCGCCGAGGCCCGTGGCCTCGACCGCCTCGTGCATCGCCTCGATTCCGGCGAAGGTGCGCGCGGTCGCCTCGTTGTAGACGGGCATCAGGATCGCCGTGCGGGCCGAGAGCCGCTCCGGCGCCGGCGGCAGCGACGGACGGCGCAGCAGCACGAGGAAGCCGAGCACGGCGCTCGTGAAGGCCAGGGCGATCCACGAGAAGGTCAGCACGAAGAGCGCGACGAGGACGAGCTGGAGCAGGGTCGGGCTGCCCGACACCGAGACCGTCTCGTACATCTGCCAGCCGCCATAGGCGGTGAGGGCGAGCGCCCCGCCGAAGACGAAGAGGCGGGCGGCGACGGGCGCCCTGCGCCGCCGCACCGGCCGGCGCGCCGTGCCCCGGTCGAAGCGCGCGAGATCCTGCACCGGCATCGGCAGCGGCGCCTCCGGCGGCATCGCGGGGGCGAAATCGGGCGCGGATCCGCGCGCTTCGGCCGGGGCGGGGCGGGGGATGTCGTCGATGCGCACGGCGAGCGGGGATCCTCAGAGGCGGGGACGATGACCCCGGGGCGGAACGTTCGGCGCCACTCTTTAGGCGCATGTCCCGAACAAATGCACGCCGCCTGCGGCACGCCCGACACACCGCGCGGCAGCCGAACCTCCCGCTAACCAACCGATCACCACACGGCCCAGAGCCGTTCCCGATCACGCGGCAGCCGGGAGCGACCCTAAGCCCCTGTTCTGACGCGCTCTCTTTCGAAAAAACCGCATCCCCTTCGGCGGAGAGCGCTCTAAGGCAGCACCCAGAGGCAGCCGCCGGTGGCGACGGCGAGGCACTCGTAGGGCGCGCCGCCGAACATCGCCCGGCGCTCGACCGCGCCGACCGCGTCGCGCGGCACCAGGCGGCATCCGGCCTGGACGGAGACCTGCGCGGCCGCGCGGGCCCGGTCCTCCTGCGCAGCCGCGGCGAGCTGGCGCAGGGCCACGAGGCTGTCGCAGGCCGGAATCGCGCGGGCATCGGGCGCAGCGACCGGCGGAGCATCCGGCGCGGCCGTCACAGGGGCGGTCGGCAGCATCAGGCCGGCCACGACCACGAGGGTCCGGCCGGCAGGGGAATCTCGGCGCATGGGCATCTCCTCCGCCCGGTCAGATGGACCGGGCCCCGGCGGCGGCAACGGGTCCGAACGCGACGACGCCGCCCGCTCGGGGAGCGGACGGCGTCGTCGGGGACCGTCGCGGCCGCCGGATCTCGCCCGGCGGCGTACGGGTCGGCGCGTCTGCGCTCGACCTTAGCGCTTGACCTTGGCCTTGGCCTTGCGGGCGGCGTAGCGCGCGTCGCGGGCGGCCTTCTTGGCGGCTAGCTCGGAGGCCTTGCGCTCCTGCGTGGCCTGCAGCTCAGCCTGCTCGCGGGCGATCTGGGCGGCGAGTTCCGCCTCCTCGCGCTGGCGCTTCTCCTCCGCGGCCTTCAGCTCTGCGGCGACGCGGGCGGCCTCGCGCTCGCGGGTACGCTCGTCACGGGCGCGGGCGATCTCGGCGCGGGCCTTGGCCTTCGCGATCACCTCCGGGTCGTCGGAGGGGGGACGGGCCTTGAACTTTGCCAAGAGAGCGGCCTTGGCATTGGCGGAGTTCTGGCGGCGGTCGTCGAAGTTCCTGTAGTCGAATGCGCTCATATGGCCTTTCTCGTGGCGTGGTCGTTCGCGTTTCCCGGCTGATCCAGCCCTCTCAGGGCCGGGCCGGACATGGGATGACGGCCCTCGACGGACGGTCTAGGGCCGCGCGCGCGGCGGGACGGGGTGGCAATGGCCGAAGGCTCCGCCCAATGCAACCGAAGCAGACGCCGAAAGCGCTGCCGACGCTGACATTTGCCGCCATTCTCTCGAAAGTTCTCACCAAGGGATGCCGAAATGTCTCAGGCAGCCTCGAGATCTGAAGCCGCCCTGGCCCGGAACGGGGAGATGCGCGGCTTCGTCTGGTGAGCCGTCACATAGGATCTTCCGGCCCCTGCGGCAAGATCGAAGCCGCCGCGGCGCCCCGCGCGGGCGGCCGGGGCGCCATGCGTCACCGCCATGCGCCGGCGCCACAGGGCGCCCCGCTCTCCACAGGGCCCTGTGGAGATCCTCGGAGATCCGTGTGGATCGCGGCGCGCGGCGGGCCGCCGGAAGCCCCAAGGTTGTCGGATCCGGCCGGTCCAGCTACGCTCGGACGATCGCGGGTGGGAGGCCTGCGGCGGATCCGCGGGGCGTCGCGCCCCCGTCCCGGCTTCCCGGTCGCGGCCCGTTCGCGGTGCTTCCGAGCCGCCGCGCGGTGCCGATACCTGAAGCGGGGGGCTTCAACCATGACCGATACCGCCAGAGGCATGCGGTCGATTCCGGCGTGAGGGTGCCGCCGCCCCAGTGCGGCCGCTCTCCCGTGGCGTCCATCCGCCGCGGGCGCGATCCCGCGCGGCTGTCCGCGAGACCGCCCTCGGGACCGTCCCGGATCCCGGCGCGCTGGGCGCTCGCCGCCGGGCTCGCCCTGTCCTGCCCGGGTCCGGCCGCCGCCTTCGACCTGTTCGGCTGGTTCGGCGACACGGAGGAGCCGCTGGCGCCCTCCGCGACGGCGCTGCCCTACGATGTGAAGTTCCGCGGCGCGGACGACGATGCCCTGGTCACCGCGCTGCAGGACGTCTCCGCCCTGCACAAGCTCCGCCGCGAGCCGCCGCCGGACGGGGAGGGGCTGGTGCGCCGGGCAGAGGTGGATCTGCGCCGGCTGCCCGAGGCGCTCGAAGGCTCCGGCTACTATGCCGGCCGCGTCGCCGTCCGGGTCGGGGAGGTGACGCTGTCGGGCGAGGCCTCGCTGCTGGCCGCCTCCCGCGCCGCCGAGCGCGACCGGGCGCGGACCCTCGTGCCCGTCAAGGTCGCGGTCGATCCCGGGCCCCTCTACCATCTCCGCCGGATCGGCGTGCGCGACCGGGCCGGGCGCCCGCTCCCCGCGGAGCTGCTGCCCGAGCGCCTGACCCGGGTCGATCCCGACACCCCGGCCCGCTCGGCCGCGGTGCTCGCCCGCGAGGCGGCGATCGTCGACCGGCTGCGGGCGCAAGGCCATCCCTTCGCCAAGGTGGTGTCGCGCGATCCCGTGGTGGACGACGCGGCCCAGGCCATGGACGTGACCTTCACCGTGGATCCGGGTCCCGTGGCCGGGCTCGGCGCGGTGACGGTGCGCGGCACGGACGGACTCGACCCGGCGGTGGTGCGCTCCTTCATCTACACGGAGCCGGGCGATCCCTATTCGCCCAAGGCGCTCGCCGACATGCGCAAGGCGCTCACCAAGGTCGAGGCCCTGGGCTCCATCCGCATCCGCGAGGGCGAGGCGCTCGATGCCGACGGCAACCTGCCGATCTTCGTGGACGTGACCGAGCGGCCGACCAACCTGTTCGGCATCGCGGCGCGCTACTCCACGGTGGACGGGCCGGGCGTGCGCGCGACCTACTCCAACCGCAACCTGTTCGGCGGGGGCGAGACCCTGCGCCTGGACGCCGACCTCTCCTATCTCGGCAACGACCTCTACGCGACGCAGCGCAAGCTCGCCGGCATCAATTCGAACGGGCTCGGCGGGCGGCTCCAGGCGACCTTCGTGAAGCCGGCGCTCTGGGGCACCCGCAACGACCTCGTGGCGAGCGCCTTCGCGGGGCGGGAGGCGCAGCAATCCTACGTCGTGGACGGGGGCGGAGCGACGGTGGGCATCCGCCACCGCGTCTCGGACACCTTCTTCGCGCAGGTGAATCTCGACGGGCAGGCCGGCCGCTCCCAGGACGCCCTCGGCAAGGTGGATTACCGCCTGATCGGCCTCGGCGCCTCGCTCTCCTACGATTCGACCGACAGCCTGCTCGACCCGACGCGGGGCATCCGCCTCACGGCCTCGGCGACGCCCTATGCCGGCTTCCTCGGCTCCGATCCGTCGATCTTCGTGGCGAAGGCGCAAGGCTCGGCCTATTACGCGCTCGACGACGACGGCTGGTACGTCCTCGCCGGCCGCCTCGGCTTCGGCTCGATCTCGGGGGCGCGCCTCGACGAGATCCCGGCCAATATCCGCTTCTTCGCGGGTGGCGGCGGCTCGGTGCGCGGCTTCCCCTACCGCACGCTGGGCCCGCGCGGGCCCTTCAACCTGCCGGTGGGCGGGCGCAGCCTGCTCGAGGCCTCGCTGGAGGCGCGCATCAAGGTCACCGACACGATCGGCGTGGTCCCGTTCTTCGATGCCGGCACGGCCTTCGCCGGCGAATTGCCCGATTTCGACGAGCGCATCCGGACGGCGGTCGGCCTGGGGCTGCGCTACTACACCGCCATCGGCCCGATCCGCGTGGACCTCGCCTTCCCCCTCGACCGGATCAAGGGCAACCGCGAGCACCCGGTGGCGCTCTACATCAGCCTGGGGCAGGCCTTCTGATGGCGTCTCGGAAACAGCCCGAACGCGTCGCCCGCTTTCCGTCCCCCACAAAGGGGGGAGGGAGGATCGCGGCAGGCGTCGTGCTCGTCCTCGTCCTCGCCGCCCCCGCGACCCGCGCCGCCGACGAGGGCGAGAAGAGCGTGCTCGGCGGGATCCTCTCGAAGGCGCTCTCCACGCCGGCCTCGCGGGTCTCGATCGGCGCGGTGGACGGGGCGCTCTCCTCGGACGCCACCATCCGCGACGTGGCGATCAGCGACCGCGACGGCGTCTGGCTGCGGCTCGACCGGGCCCGCATCGTCTGGCGCCGCCTCGCCCTGCTCTCGGGGCGGCTCGAGGTGGACAGCCTGGAGGTCGGGCGGATCGAGGTGCTGCGCCGTCCCGTCCCCGCCGCCAACCCGCCGACCGAGGAGCCCGACGGCACCCTGCTGCCCGACCTGCCGGTGAAGGTCGAGGTCAAGGCCTTCCGCCTCGACGCCCTCGATCTCGGCGAGGCCATCGCCGGCCAGGCGGCGCGGCTCACGGCGAGCGGCAAGGTCAAGCTCGGCAACCCGGCCGAGGGACTCGACCTCGATCTCGGCGTGCGCCGGGTCGATGCGGGCGGCCAGTTCGCGGCCCGCCTGCTGTTCGTGCCCAAGGGCGAGCGGCTGGAGGTGAAGACCACCCTCACCGAGCCCGCGGGCGGCCTGCTCTCGAAGGGGTTGAACGTTCCGGGCGAGCCGCCGATCGCCCTCGACCTCGACGGGCGCGGCACGCTCGACGCCTGGAACGCCCGCCTCGATTTCGATGCCGGCGTCGGGGTCGGCGCCAAGGGGGGTGCGAAGATCTCGCGGATCGGGGCCGAGCGGCGCCTCTCCCTCGATCTCGCCGCCCGGGTCGAGGGCCTGCTGCCGGGCCCCGCCGCCGCGGTGTTCTCGGGCACGACCAAGCTCGAAGGCGGGCTGCGCATCGCCGATAGCGGCGCGCTCACCCTCGACCGGCTGGAACTCGCCTCCCGCACCGCCCGGCTGGAGGCGCGCGGCACCCTCGACGCGCAGCGCAACGCCGATCTCCTCGTCCAGGCCCGCGCCGTCCCGACCGAGGGCGGCGTCACCAAGGCCGACCGGGCCGAGATCGCGAGCCTCATCTTCGACGGCAGCCTGAAGGGCCCGCTCGCCCGCCCGCGCGCGCTCGGAACCTTGCGGGCCGCGGGGCTTCGCGCCGCCGACAGTGCCCTCGACCGGATCGAGGCGAACCTGAAGGCCGAGCCCACCGGCGCCGACCGATTCGCCCTCGCGGCCGACGCGACGGTCGAGGGATTGCGCCTCGCCGACCCCGCCCTGCAGCGGGCGATCGGCGGACGCGCGGGCCTCGTCTTCGCGGGGGTGGTCGAGCCCGACAACACGCTCAGTGTCGCGACGCTCAGGGTGGAGGCGCCGACGCTGAAGGCCGCCTATGCCGGCCACATCGGGCGCAATACGCTGACCGGCACGGTGGAGGGCGCGCTGCCCGACCTCGCGGTCTTCTCCGGCCTCGCCGGCCGCGCGCTGGCAGGCGGGCTCGACGGGACGGCGAAGCTCGGCGGCGACCCCGCGCGCAAGGCGGTCTCCGCCCAGATCGACCTGCGCGCCCACGGCCTCGCCCTGTCCGAGCCTCGCCTCGACCGGCTGCTCGGCGCGGCTCCGCGTCTCACCGGCCGCCTCGCCACGCTCTATGACGGCTACGGCTTCGACGCCGTGCGGCTGGAGGGCACGCACGTGGTCGCGCGGCTGGAGGGCCAGGCCACCGCCCGCCTCGCCGATGCCCGCGCCGCCGTCGACCTCAAGGATCTCGCTGCCCTCGACCCGCGCCTGGGCGGCCGGGCGAGCCTGTCCGGCCGGCTCTCCGGCACCCTGCTGCGGCCCGACATCGCCGCCCTGATCGATGCGCCGGAGGCCTCGGCGCTCGGCCGTCCGGTGCGGGCCTTGCGCGCCGACGCCGTGCTGAAGGACGCGCTGGGCCACCCGGACGGCAGCGTGACCCTGGCCGGCAGCGTCGGCGGCAAGGCGCTGTCCGGCAGCCTGCATCTGGGGCAGGGCGACGGCGATTGGGTGCTCGACCGGCTCGCCCTCTCCCTCGGCTCGGCGAGCCTGACGGGGCAGGCCCGGCTCGGCCTCGCGGGCGGCCTCGCCGAGGGGGCGCTCGCCCTCCGCGCCGCGGATCTCGACGACCTCTCGCCCCTGGCGCTGACCCGCCTCAGCGGCAGCCTGGAGGCCGACCTCAGCCTCGCCCGCCAGGGCGGGCGCCAGGACGCCGCGCTCCGGGCCCAGGCCGCCGCGCTCCGGGCCGGGGAGATCGGCCTCGCCCGCCTCGACGCGAACCTCACCGGCCGCGACCTCACCGGCGCACCCCGGATCGACGGGCATGTGGAGGCCGATCGGCTGATCGCTGCCGGCGAGAGCCTCGACACGCTGCGCCTCACCGCCGCCGGCGGGGCGGAGGCGAGCGACGTGACGCTGAGGGCCAAGGCCCGCGGCTTCGACCTCGACGGCGCCGCCCGCCTCGTCGCCGGGCCGCCCCTGCGGGTCGCGCTGCAGCGCTTCTCCGCCGCCCGCGGCGCCGACCGGCTGGCTCTCGCCGCCCCGGCCACCGTGACCTTCGCCGACGGCGCCGTCGCGATCGATTCCCTTGCGGTCGCGGCCGGCTCCGGCCGGCTGACCCTCGCCGGAAGGGCCGGGCGCGACGCCATCGACCTGCAGCTCGCCATCAAGGCCCTGCCGCTGGCGCTCGCCCGCATCGCGAGCCCGAAGCTCGCCCTGTCTGGCACCCTCGACGGCGAGGCAAGCCTGCACGGTCACCCGGAGCGCCCGGAGGGCCGCTACGCCTTCAGCCTCGCCAAGGCGGTGACGCCGGAGACCCGCAAGGCCGGCCTGCCGCCGGTGGAGGCACGGGCCTCGGGCACCCTGTCGGACGGCCGCATCGGCCTCGACGGCCGCGTCAGCGCCGGCCGCGGCGTGGACCTCGTGCTCGGCGGCTCCCTGCCGGCCGAGACGGGCGGCGCCCTGGCGCTCACCGCCCGCGGCAGCCTCGACCTCGCGCTCGCCAACAGCCTGCTCGCGGCCGGCGGCCAGCGCGTGGCCGGCCGCGTCGCCGTGGATGCCCGGGCCGGCGGCACGCTGGCCGCCCGTCGACCTCGGCCCCGTCCGGGCAGGATCGGAAGGGAGCGGCGGGACCGCTCCGGTCAGATCCGGACCCGCGCGTCCACCACAAGCCGTTGGC
>NZ_CABFPH010000110.1 GCF_902141845.1 Methylobacterium symbioticum
CAGCGCGGGCGCCAGCCTCGCGGCGCTGTGGAGCCGGGCCGGCCTCGCGAAGCCGGAGGCGGTGCTCTCCGGCGCCACCGGCGTGGCCCCCATCACCGACGAGGAGACGGAAGCGCTCGCCCGCCTCGCGCCCGGCGCGCCGGTCCGGGCGCTCGGCGACCTGATCGGCCACGGGCTCGAGGTCACGGCCCCCTTCGGCGCCGCGCTCGCCGCCGCCCTGGTGGCCGAGCGCGGACTCAGCGAGGTCGCGGTCACCGCGATCGGCCATCGCCGCGGCGAGGGCGTGCTGCGCGTCCTGCCGGCCTAGGAGCAGCGGCGGGCGGGCCCGACCGCCCTCCCGGACGGCGTCGAGACCAGAGAGTTTCTCCGAACTCTTACTCTGAAGACCGGTTCTCCCCTCGAGCGCCGGACCCCGCACGGGGTCCGCGCCCCTTCAGTCCCGAGGAGAGCGCCGATGCGTGCACTGGTGTGGCACGGAACCCAGGACGTCCGGTGCGACTCGGTTCCTGATCCGGAGATCGAGCACGAGCGCGACGCCATCATCAAGGTCACGAGTTGCGCCATCTGCGGCTCGGACCTGCACCTGTTCGACCATTTCATA
Organism: Methylobacterium symbioticum; assembly: GCF_902141845.1. GTDB lineage: Bacteria > Pseudomonadota > Alphaproteobacteria > Rhizobiales > Beijerinckiaceae > Methylobacterium > Methylobacterium symbioticum. The sequence continues at coordinate 602 of NZ_CABFPH010000110.1, forward strand.
CCCACGATGAAGTCGGGCGACATCCTCGGCCACGAGACCATGGGCGAGGTGGTCGAGGTGGGCTCGGCGGCCAAGTCCAAGCTCAAGGTCGGCGACCGGGTGGTGATCCCCTTCACGATCATCTGCGGCGCATGCGACCAGTGCAAGCGCGGCAACTTCTCGGTCTGCGAGCGCTCGAACCGCAACAAGCACCTCGCCGCCAAGGCCTTCGGCCACACGACGGCCGGCCTGTTCGGCTACTCGCACCTCACCGGCGGCTATGCGGGCGGCCAGGCCGAGTATCTGCGCGTGCCCTTCGCCGACGCCACCCATATCAAAGTGCCGCAGGGCATCTCCGACGAGAAGCTCCTCTTCCTCAGCGACATCTTCCCCACCGGCTGGCAGGCGGCCGTCCAGTGCGACATCGAGCCGACGGACACGGTGGCGGTCTGGGGCTGCGGCCCCGTCGGGCAGATGGCGATCCGCTCGGCCATCCTGCTCGGGGCCAAGCAGGTCGTCGCCATCGACCGCGTGCCCGAGCGGCTCTCGATGGCGGAGGCGGCGGGGGCCACCACGATCAACTTCGAGACCGACAGCGTGATCGAGCGCCTGAACGCGATGACCGCGGGCAAGGGCCCCGAGAAATGCATCGACGCGGTCGGGCTCGAGGCTCACGCCGCCGGCACCGTCGATGCGATGTACGACCGCGCCAAGCAGGCGATGATGCTGGAGACCGACCGGCCGCATGTCCTGCGCGAGATGATCTATGTCTGCCGGCCCGCCGGCACGCTCTCGGTGCCCGGCGTCTATGGCGGCCTCATCGACAAGATCCCGTTCGGCGCGCTGATGAACAAGGGCCTGACGATCCGCACGGGCCAGACCCACGTCAATCGCTGGAGCGACGACCTGCTGCGGCGGATCGAGGAGGGTCAGATCGATCCCTCCTTCGTGATCACCCATACCGAGCCGCTGGAGCGCGGGCCCGAGATGTACAAGACCTTCCGCGACAAGCAGGACGGCTGCATCAAGGTCGTGCTCAAGCCCTGACTCCACCCGTTCCCCTTCTCAGAGGAGGTGCCGTCATGGGCCAGCACAATCCCAGGAACGTCCTGCCGCGGACCGCGCTGCGCGGGCGCTCGCAATCCGTCGCCGACCGCGTCGCGCAGGGGCTCGGGCTCTTCTCGATCGGCCTCGGGCTCGCCGAGCTCCTGGCGCCGCGGGCGGTGAGCCGGGCGGCGGGGCTCGACGGCCACGAAGGCGTCGTCCGAGCCTACGGCGCCCGCGAGGTCGCCACCGGCCTCGCCATCCTGTCCAGCCACGACGCCACGCCCTGGATCTGGGGCCGGGTGGCGGGGGATGCCGCCGACATCGCCACGGTGCTCTTCGGGGCACCGGAGCACGGGCCGGGCCGGGCGCGGCGCGACGCGACGCTGGCCGTGCTGGCCGGGGTCACCGCGCTCGATCTCCTCTGCGCCACGGCCCTCACCGCCGAGAAGGGCGGCCGGCGCACCGCCCGGGCGGATTACCGGGAGCGCAGCGGCTTCCCGGGCGGGACCCGCGCGGCTCGCGGCGCGGCCCAGGACTTCGAGACGCCCCGCGACATCAGAGGGCCCGAGGCGCTGCGGCCCTGGCGGCGGGAGGCCTGAGCGCCGCCGCGGTGGCCCGGTCGCCCGCGGAGGCCGGATCGGCCCGCAGCAGGCCCTCGTAGACGCCCTCCAGCCCGTCGAGATGCCGGTCGAGGGTGAGGGGATCGGCCCAGAACAGGTCGTAGGCGGCATCCGACATCGCGCGGGCGGTGGCGTCGTCGGCGAGGCGCCGGAGCGAGGCCGCGAGCGCGTCGGGGTCCCCGGAGCGGAACCAGAGGCCGCTCACCCCGTCCCGCACCGCCTCGCGGCCGGCGCAGACGTCGCTGACGATGACCGGCGTGCCCAGGGCGAGGGATTCGAGCACGGTCAGCGGCTGACCCTCGTACCAGACGGAGGGGAAGACGAGGGCGCGGGCGGCGCGCATCAGCGTCTTCACCGCGGCGGGGTCCTTCCAGCCGAGCAGGCGCGCCTCGGGATAGCGCGCCGCGATCTCGGCGGCCTGCGGCCCGTCGCCCACGAAGACGGCCTGCAGCCCCGCCCGCCGCGCGGCCTCGGCGAAGAGGAGGGGACCCTTCTCCGGCGAGATGCGGCCGACGAAGACGAAGTCGCCGGGCGTGCCCGCGCCCTTGCGCCCGAGGGGCTCGGCATCGATCGGGTTGCCGACCTCGGCGTAGCGGGCGTCCCGCGGCAGGTAGGGCAGGATCGCCTCCCGCTGCAGGCGGCTGATGGTGATGATGGCCTGCGGACTCTCGGGCAGCCCCGTCTCCTGCATCAGCCAGTGCCGGCCGACGCGCATCAGCTTGCGGGCGTAGCTGCGCGAATCGCAGTTGTGGCCGATGCAGGCGAGCGAGCCGGGCTTGCGGGCGCATACGGAGGCGGCTTGGTAATCGTAGAAGCCGCCGTTCGGGCAGGCGAGATAGTATTCGTGCATGGTGAACACGACCGGCACCCCGCAGGTGCGCAGCACCGGCCCGATCGAGGGCGAGAGCGCCTTGGCCCAGCCGTGGACGTGGACCACGCTCTCGCGCGGATCGAGGGTGGCGAGGAGGCCGCGCAGCTCAGCCGCGGCGGGCGCGTTCCAGAGCCACTGCACCCCGAACCGCGCCAGCGAGCGCGTGCGGGTCACGTCGGTCTGGCCGGTGAGCACCACCGCGATGCCGGCCTCGGCGAGCCGCGGGTCGGCGGGCCCGACCGCGGCGAAGACGGTGACGGCGTGGCCGCGGGCGGCCAGACCCAGCGCGCTCTCCACCACCACCTTGGCCTGGCCGCCGTTGATATAGGCGTGATCGGCGACGAGGACGACGTGCATGGCGCGGGATCCTGCTCGGGGATCCGCCCGGCGGTCCCGTCCGGACCGTCCGGGATCCGGCTCAAGACTCCGCAAAGATTGAGGGTTAACGGATTGGCCCGCGCTCCCTTGCGCCGAACCGGCATCCGCTTCGTCGGAGAGCGCTCGAACCGAGTGAGCGGGCCGCATTGTCGTTCGCGGACGCGGCAACCACGTCCGCGGACAATGCTCTAGCCGAACTGCTCGCGCAGGATGCGCTCGTCGAGGCTGTGGCCGGGATCGTGCAGCAGGACGAGATGCGTCGCCTGGTCGAGCCAGGTCTCGACGGTCCGCACGCGCCGGAACTCGGTGTGGTCGGCCACCGCCGCCACCGGGCGGTGGGGGGCGTCGAGCACCTCGACGCGGATGCGGGCGTGGTCGGGCAGGAGCGCCCCGCGCCAGCGCCGCGGCCGGAAGGCCGAGATCGGGGTGAGGGCGAGCAGCTTCGCGTTGAGCGGCAGGATCGGACCACCCACCGAGAAATTGTAGGCGGTCGAGCCCGCGGCGGTGGCGCAGAGCACCCCGTCGGCGATCAGCTCCTCCAGGCGGACATGGCCGTCCACCGCGATCCGGAGCTTGGCCGTCTGGTGGGTCTGGCGCAGCAGGTAGACCTCGTTGATCGCCCGGGCGGTGTGCTCGCGCCCCTCGGTGTCGACGGCCTGCATCAGGAGCGGATGGACGACGCTGCGGTGCGCCGCCTCCAGGCGCTCCAGCAGGTCGTCGTTGCGGTACTCGTTCATCAGGAAGCCGACGGTGCCGCGGTTCATGCCGTAGATCGGCTTGCCCACATCCATGAACCGGTGCAGCGCCTGCAGCATCAGGCCGTCGCCGCCGAGCGCCACCACCACATCCGCCTCTTCCGGCGTGACGTGGTCGTAACGGCGCATCAGGGTGGCTGCGGCCGCGCGCGCCTCGGCGGTCGGGCTCGCGATGAAGGCGATCTTCTGCAAGCGCATGCCCGTCGGATCCGAAACCCTCGACCCAGGCGCCCCGTTGACGCCGGCTCTCGCCCAGGCCCCATTCACGGCCCGTACCACCGAGGGAGAGCCATAGCATGGAGCGCGTGCTTCTGGTCTATACCACCTTCGCCGATGCCGAGACGGCGCTGGAGATCGGCGAGAGCCTGGTGCGCGACCGCTTGGCCGCCTGCGTCAACGTGCTGCCCGGGATGCGCTCGGTCTATGCCTGGAAGGGCGCGGTCGAGCGCGGCGCCGAGGTGGTGGCGATCATCAAGAGCCGGGACTCGCTGCGCCAGCCGCTCGTCGCCGCGCTGAAGGCCCGCCACCCCTACGAGACCCCGATCCTGCTGCACCTGCCCGTCGCCGAGGCCGACCCGGACACGCTGGCCTGGATCCTGTCCGAGACGGGCGCCTGACATCCCGAGGATCCAAGGGGATCATCCCCTTGGTGGGGTGTCGGGGCGAAGCCCTGACAGGCAGTCCCAGGGCTCCGCCCTGGACCCGCGAGAGGGGTGACCCCTCACGACTCCCGCACCTCAGGCCCGCAGATGGGCCACGAAGTCGCGGGCGAAGGCGGGCAGCGCCTCAAGGTCGCGCAGGCACAGGGTCAGCTCCCGGGCGGCCCAGGGATCGACCAGGGGCACCACAGCGATGTCGAGGCCGCGGGCGGCGCGGCGCGCCGTGCTCTCGGGCACGATGCCGAGGCCGACCCGGGCATCGGCGAGGCGGCAGACCGCGTCGAAGCCGCGCAGCTGGACGCGCAGGCGCATCACCCGGCCGATGCGGACGGCGCGCTCGGCCAGGAAGCGGGTGATGGCGCTCGCCCGGTCGAGGCCGACGAGGTCGTGGTCGAGCACCTCGCCGAAGGTGAGGGCGGCCCGGCGCGCCACCGGATGGCCGCTGCCGGCGACCACGACGAAGCGGTCCTTGCGGAAGGGATAGGTCTGGAGCGTGCCGGTATCGACGGTGCCTGACAGGATGCCGAGATCGGCCGCGCCCTCGGCCACCAGCCCGACGATCTCGTCCGAGGTGTGCTCGTCGATGTCGACGCTGACGCCCGGATGGGCCGCGAGATAGGCCGAGAGGGCCTCGGGCAGGAATTCGGTGAGGGCGTTGGTGTTGGCGAGCACCCGGATCTGCCCGACCGTGCCGCCCGAGAAGGCCGAGAGCTCGGTCTGCATCCGCTCGATCGCCGCGAGCAGGCTGCGGGCATGGGCGAGCAGGGCGCGGCCGGCCGGGGTCGGGGTCACGCCGAGGCGGTTGCGGGTGAGGAGGGCGGCGCCCAGGCTCTCCTCCAGGCCGCGGATGCGCGTCGAGGCCGCGGCCAGGGCGAGATTCGCCCGCGCCGCCCCGTGGGTGATCGACCCGGCCTCGACCACGTGACGGAACAGGGACAGGTCCACGAGGTCGAAGCGCATCATCGGGTGGGCTCCAGCATCCGCGGGCGGCGAAGCCTGCGCCCGCCTCTGGCTGGCGGGGCAGGGGGGTTTTGGCAAGGGGCGGCGGGGTCGCGCTCCTCTGCGGGGGAGGGCGTCGAGCCAAGCGAGGCTGAAGAGGAAGCGACTGTGCAGGAGGAGGCGCGGGTCCCCTCTCCCGTTCGGGAGAGGGACAGGGTGAGGGTCGAGAACTGTCCGGATTGGGCGTGGATCGACTCGCAGCATTGTCGCGCCTTCTTCGTAGAGTTCTCGCCCCTCACCCCAACCCTCTCCCGAACGGGAGAGGGGGCCTGTCGCGGATCCCGCGAATACGAGGAAGACAGCGCACGTGCTTTCGGCCCCGCGCGGATGCTCCGCCGGGGGGGGCATGGCCGGAAGTCACGGTCGGGGTGACGCGGGACGCCGCGGAGCCCTGAACGCAACGTTGCACAAGCCGGCTCCCCGGCGTCCCGCGGATGAGAGGCCCTGCTGCAAGCCCGCCCATCCGTCTTGTCGTCGCGGTGTCTGTCCCGGCGTCCTCCGACCTCGCGACTGCCGCTGGCCGGGTCCGGTCCCTGTCGGGACGGGAACCCCGTGCACGCTGACATACGCCCGTCCGGCGCGAGGCCCGCCTCCTAGTGGGTCGGGCCGGCGAGGCTCTGGCGGTCCCCCAGAACCGGGTCGGGACGGGCGCATTTCCTCAGCCCGCCTCACCGCCCGGATCCGAGCAGACCTTGCGTCGGCACGCCGCCCGGGGCACCGGCCGGATCCGAGGCCGATGACGCGGGCACCGCCCCGCCGTCCGCGCCCCTCCCGGTCGGTCCCCCGAAAGGCAGCGCAGGATCACCCCTGCGATGCCGGGCGGCAGGTGCAAGCAAATGAGCACAAAACAGGAACATTGTCAAGCTCGAAAAGCGCCCGCAGCGGATCCCCTCGCCCCGCTTGCGGGGAGAGGGCTGCGTCTCCCCCTTGTTGGGGAGCGCAGCGAGGCGGCAGCCGAAGGTGAGGGGGCTCGAACGGAAGAGCCTCCTCCGGAGCCGCCCCCTCACCGCCGCTGCGGCTTCGCCTCCGCTTCCCACGGGGACGACGAGGTCCCCGCGGGCCTCTCCCCGCGCGCGGGGAGAGGGGGGCGTCGCGCATCGTGCCCCAATCGGAACGACCACCTCGGCGTCGTACCTGACCCCTCGAGCCTTCGCCACCCGCGAAGGCTCCGTCAACGAGTCCCGAATTGCGAAGGATTCCAAACCGGCAAAAAACTGCCGCCTCATTCGGGGGATTGTGCATGCATGGAGAGGCGGCCATCTGGGCGACCGGCGCCCTGCTCGTGCTGTGCATGGGCCTGTGGGCGACGGCGCTCGTGCCGGAGATCGTCACCGCGCTGCTGTTCTTCGCCCTCGCCATGCTGCTTCGGCTCGGCGCGGCCGACACGGTGTTCTCGGGCTTTGCGGCCTCGGCTTTCTGGCTGGTGCTCGGCGGCATGATCGTCGGCCAGGCGATGACGCGCACGGGCCTCGGCACCCGCCTCGGCCGCCAGCTCGCCGGCCATCTCGGCGGGTCCTACCCGCGCTTCATCGGCGGCCTCGTCGGCTTCAGCCTCGCGCTCGCCTTCGTGATGCCCTCCAATCTCGGGCGCATCGCCCTGATGATCCCGGTGACGCTGTCCCTCTGCGACGCCTTCGGCCTCGGCGCGGGCCGGCCCGGGCGCGTCGGCGCGGTGCTGGCGGTGGGCGTGGCGACGCCGATCCTGTCGGCGGCGATCCTGCCCGCCAACGTGCCGAACCTCGTGATGGCCGGCACCGCCGAGAGCCTGCTCGGCCTGCACATCGCCTATCTGCCCTATCTCTGGCTGCACGGGCCGGTGCTCGCCGTGGTGAAGGGCGCCCTCCTCGCCGGGCTGATCGTGCGGATCTTCCCCGACCGGCTGGAACGGGGCGCGATCGCGGCGGAGGCCCTGCCGCCGCCGAGCCCCGCCGAGCGCCGGCTCATGGTGATCCTCGCCCTGACGCTGGCCTTCTGGGTCACCGACAGCCTGCACGGCATCGCCCCCGCCTGGATCGGGCTCACCGCGGGCGTCGTCTGCCTGCTGCCGCGGGTCGGCGTGGTCGGCGCCGAGGCCTTCGGGCAGATCTCCCTGCGCACCGGCTTCTACATCGCGGCCCTGCTCGGCCTCGTGGCGCTCGTCACCGCGACCGGACTCGGCGCCCGCCTCGGACAGGCGCTTCTAGCGCTCGCCCCCCTTGAGCCCGGCGCCAACGGCCTCAATTACCTCGTCCTCACCGGCATCGCCGTGCTGTTGACGCTCCTCGTCACCGCGAACGGGGCGCCGGCCCTCTTCACGGCGCTCGCCGGCGAGATGGCGCGCGCGAGCGGGCTCGATCTCATGAGCGTGGTGATGCTGCAGGTCGCGGGCTACAGCACCCTGCTCTTCCCCTACCAGGCCCCGCCCATCGTCCTGGCGCGGGAGCTCGGCGGCGTGTCCCTGCGCGACGCCACGCGCCTGACCCTCGCCTTCGGCATCGCATCATTGATTGTTGCAACGCCGTTGAACTACCTGTGGTGGCGTGCGCTGGGGCGGCTGCCATGAGCGTGTCCCGCAGCGCTGCCCGCGGCGCTCCCCTTCGCGCGCCCGCAGGGCTCCGCTGGGGATCCCCCTGCGCGCGGCCTCGCGGGATGACGGCCTCGGTCACAAACGTGACAGAACCGCCGATCGCTCATGTCGCATTGCAGCTTGCCCCTCGGCACCCCAGCTCGACCAGTTTAGAGACGCACCAGTTCGCAACTGCGAGGCCCGACACGATGGCACCGACCGCCCGGCCGACCGTGGCCCAACCCCTCTCGCCGCATCTCCAGATCTACCGCTGGACCTGGACCATGGCGATGTCGGTGCTCCACCGCGTCACCGGCACCGCCCTCTACGGCGGCACGGCGCTCGTCGCGATCTGGCTGGTGGCGCTCGCCTCCGGCCCCGCTGCCTATGCCTGGGTGGGCTGGTTCTTCGGATCGTGGATCGGACGGATCGTGCTGTTCGGCTACACCTGGATCCTGATGCACCACATGCTGGGGGGCCTGCGCCATTTCGTCTGGGATTTCGGCGTCGGGCTCGACCGCTCGACCCGCATGAACCTGTCGCGCGGCACGCTGATCGGCTCCGTGATCCTCACCCTCGTGATCTGGGCCGCCGCCCTGATCCTGCGCTGACGGAGGCACCCTCATGGCCGACAACCGCCAGGACACCAGCGTCTCGATCCGCACTCCGCGCGCCCGCGTGCGCGGCCTCGGCGCCTCCGGGCACGGGGCCGACCATTGGTGGTTCCAGCGCCTCACCGCGGCCGCCAACCCGCCGCTGATCATCGCCTTCGTGATCATCGTGGCGATGATGGCCGGCCGGCCCTATCCGGAGGCGGTGGCGCTGATGGGCCACCCGCTCGTGGCGATCCTGCTCCTGCTCACCGTGCTCTCGGTGACGCTGCACATGCGCGTCGGCATGCAGGTGATCATCGAGGACTACGTCCACGACAAGGCCCTGCGCATCACCGCGCTCTTCGCCAACACCATCTACACGGTCGTCGTCGCCGTGGCCTGCTTCTACGCGATCCTGCGCGTGGGCCTCGCCCGCCTCGTCTGACTCTTCAGGAACCCCAGGAGCCCTGACATGGCCGCCACCGGCACGAACGGCACCCGCCCCGCCTACACCATCAACGATCACACCTTCGACGTCGTCGTCGTGGGCGCCGGCGGCGCGGGGCTGCGCGCCACGGTCGGCTGCTCCCAGGCGGGCCTGCGCACCGCCTGCATCACCAAGGTGTTCCCGACCCGCTCGCACACGGTGGCGGCGCAGGGCGGCATCTCGGCCTCGCTCGGCAATATGGGCCCCGACGACTGGCGCTGGCACATGTACGACACCGTGAAGGGGTCGGACTGGCTCGGCGACCAGGACGCGATCGAGTATCTCGTGCGCAACGCGCCGGCCGCCGTCTACGAGCTCGAGCACTGGGGCGTGCCCTTCTCGCGCACGGCCGAGGGCAAGATCTACCAGCGGCCCTTCGGCGGCATGACCACCGATTACGGCAAGGGCACCGCGCAGCGCACCTGCGCCGCGGCCGACCGCACGGGGCACGCCATGCTCCACACCCTCTACGGGCAGGCGGTGCGCAACCAGACCAACTTCTTCATCGAGTACTTCGCCCTCGACCTGATCATGGACGAGGACGGGCGCTGCCGCGGCGTGATCGCCATGGACCAGGCCACCGGCGAGATCCACCGCTTCCGCGCCCAGATGGTCATCCTGGCGACCGGCGGCTACGGGCGCGCCTACTTCTCCGCCACCTCGGCCCATACCTGCACCGGCGACGGCGGCGGCATGGTGCTGCGCGCCGGCCTGCCGCTCCAGGACATGGAGTTCGTGCAGTTCCACCCGACCGGCATCTACGGCGCGGGCTGCCTGATCACCGAGGGCGCGCGCGGCGAGGGCGGCTACCTCACGAATTCCGAGGGCGAGCGCTTCATGGAGCGCTACGCGCCCTCGGCCAAGGACCTCGCCTCGCGCGACGTGGTCTCGCGCTCCATGACCATGGAGATCCGCGCCGGCCGGGGCGTCGGCAAGAACAAGGACCACATCTTCCTGCACCTCGACCATCTCGACCCGAAGATCCTGCACGAGCGCCTGCCGGGCATCTCGGAGAGCGCCAAGATCTTCGCGGGCGTCGACGTGACGAAGGAGCCGATCCCGGTCCTGCCGACCGTGCACTACAACATGGGCGGCATCCCGACGAACTATCACGGCGAGGTGCTGACCCTGAAGGACGGCAACCCCGACACCGTGGTGCCCGGCCTGATGGCGATCGGCGAGGCGGCCTGCGTCTCGGTGCACGGGGCCAACCGCCTCGGCTCGAACTCGCTGATCGACCTCGTGGTGTTCGGCCGCGCCGCCGGCCTGCGCTGCGCCGACATCGTCGAGGCCAACGGCCGCGTGCCGGACGCGCCGAAGGAGGCGACCGACAAGGCGCTCGAGCGCCTCGACCGCTTCCGCTACGCCGACGGCTCGACCTCCACCGCGGAACTCCGCCTCGAGATGCAGAAGACCATGCAGAACAACTGCGCCGTCTTCCGCACCGGCGAGGTGCTGGAGGAGGGCAAGGGCCTGATCCACAAGGTCTGGAACGCGGCGGCCGACATCAAGATCACCGACCGCTCGCTGATCTGGAACACCGATCTTCTGGAGACCCTGGAGTTCGACAACCTGATCGGCCAGGCGGTGGTGACGATGGAATCGGCGGCCAACCGGCCGGAATCCCGCGGCGCCCATGCCCGCGAGGACTTCCCCGACCGCGACGACAAGGAGTGGATGAAGCACACCCTCTCCTGGCTCGACGAGGCCGCGCATCAGGTCATCATCGATTACCGCCCGGTCCACACCTACACGATGTCGAACGAGATCCAGTACATCGAGCCGAAGGCGCGCGTGTACTGAGGCGTAAGGTCCGTTTCAAGCTCGGCCCACGGCGCGGAACCCGCGCCGGGCCTCCAGGGAGAGGCCGCTCGTCGCGGCGCCCTGAACAGCGACAGGATCCCCTGACAGATGGCCCAATTCTCCCTTCCCAAGAACTCGCAGGTGCGCGAGGGCAAGTCCTGGCCGGCGCCCGCGGGCGCCAAGAACCTCCAGACCTTCCGGATCTACCGCTGGAACCCGGATGACGGCGCCAATCCGCGCATCGACACCTATCAGGTCGACCGCGACGATTGCGGCCCGATGGTCCTCGACGCGCTGCTGTGGATCAAGAACAGGATCGACTCGACGCTGGTCTTCCGCCGCTCCTGCCGCGAGGGCATCTGCGGCTCCTGCGCCATGAACATCGAGGGCCAGAACACGCTCGCCTGCACGATGGGCATCGACGAGTGCAAGAGCCCCGACAACGCCCTGCCGATCCTGACCCGCAAGGACAAGGACGGCGCGATCCGGATCTACCCGCTGCCGCACATGCCGGTGCTGAAGGATCTGGTGCCGGACCTGACCAACTTCTTCGCCCAGCACGCGGCGATCGAGCCCTGGCTGCAGACCGAGACCCCGGCTCCCGAGAAGGAGTGGCGCCAGACGCCGGAGGACCGCGCCCGCCTCGACGGCCTCTACGAGTGCATCCTCTGCGCCTGCTGCACCACGAGCTGCCCGAGCTACTGGTGGAACGGCGACCGCTTCCTCGGGCCGGCCGCCCTGCTCCAGGCCTATCGCTGGCTGATCGACTCGCGCGACGAGAATACGGGCGAGCGGCTCGACGGGCTGCACGACCCGTTCCGGCTCTACCGCTGCCACACGATCATGAACTGCGCCAATACCTGCCCGAAGAACCTGAACCCGGCCAAAGCCATCGCCGAGATCAAGAAGATGATGGTCGAGCGGGAGGTCTGATCCCGCCCGGAGCGCTCGTCGCCGACAGGGCAGCCGGGGCGACGACGCCCCGGCCGGCCGCCTACGGCACCTGCGCGAAGAGCGGGTCGAAGCGCTTCTGGGCGAGCTTGCCGTGCTGGACCGCCTTGGCGGCCTCGAGGTTGCTCCTGTCGCCGCCGACCACCACCAGCGCGACCATGCCCATCAGGTAATGGGGCGAGCACTTGAAGCCGTAGATTCCCGGCTTGTCGAAGGTCAGCGTCTCCTCCTTGCCGACCACCGTCTTGACGACCGGCGCGCCCTCCGGGGCCATGCCCTTGATCGTCTCGATATTGTGCCCCTTGTCGGTGGGCACGAGCTTGATCGTGTCGCCGGGCGCGAGCGTCACGAAGGCCGGATCGAACACCATCGCGCCGCCCGGCCCGCTGTTGAGCGTCTTCACGACCACCTCCGCGGCCTGCGCCTGGCCGACGACCCCGGCAGAGGCGAGCAGACACGCGGCCCCCAGCATGCGGGCGGAGTTTTTAACAGGTCCAATCATAGTACGAGACCTCCCCAGCCCGATCTGAACACGGGCGATGCGGTCTGACGTCACGGAAATGCTTTTGCAAGCGTGATGTTTTCGAGTTTTTCCAGATCGAATGCGGGAGACTTACTTCACGAACAGCGTCGGAGCCCGCCGGCTGCACCCGCAACCCCGGCCGCGGGAGGTGCGGCCCACCCGCCACACCCGGTGGAAAAGGCGGATGCGCGGCGGCTCGCGGTGGGGAAGCGCGGCCGTCCGCCTTGCGGGCATCGCATTTGGGGCGAAGTCAGGCGGGCGCGCCGCAGCCCCCTCCCGCGGCGCGGGTTTCGGGACCAGAGGTCGATGCCGCGCCTGTACCTGTCGACACCGTTCGCTCTCGCCCTCGCGCTCAGCCTCGGCGCCTGCTCTTCGAGCCGCGTCGAGGGCCCGCGCACCCGGGGACCCGGGCCCCAGGCCAGCCTCGATGCGCCGGTCCCGGCGATCCCCTCGGGGGCGGTGACCGCCTCGCCGCTGGCGCCCCCGCCCGGCGCCTCGGCCGCGCCGGACGGGCTGCCGCCCACCCCCGGCACCCAGGTCGCCACGGCGGCGCCGCCCGGCTCGAACGTGATCGCCGAGCCGGTGATCCCGCCGCCGCCCCCGCCGCCCGTCACGGCCGGCGGGCGCTCCTCGGTGGTCGGGACCTGGGACGCCAAGGACGCCACGGGGGCGAGCTGCAAGGTCACCCTGTCGAGCGCCCCCTCTCTCGACCTCTACAAGGCCAGCACGGCGGGCTGCGCCAACAAGGACCTCGCGAAGATCTCGGCCTGGGACTACCGCGACGGCGAGGTCTATCTCTACCAGGCCGGCGGCACGGTGGCGGCGCGGCTGCGCCAGGGCGGCGGCGCCCTCGACGGGGCGCTCACCAAGTCCGGCGCCTCGCTCGCCCTGGTGCGCTGAGCCCGGTGCCGGCGCGCCCGCTCGTCCGCTTCCCCGATCCGCGCCTGCGCGCGCCCTGCGCGCCGGTGACGGCTTTCGACGAAGACCTGCGCGCCCTGGCGCAGGACCTGACCGACACCCTCGACGCCGCGATGGCGGCGGGGCTGACGGCCGCGCATATCGGCGTGGCCCGCCGCCTCGTGGTGCTGCGGCCCGAGCCCGGCGGCCCCGCCACGCTCTACTGCAACCCGGAGATCGTCGAGGCCTCGCCCGAGCGCTCGGAAGCGCGCGAGGGCAGCGTCTCGATGCCTGGCGTCTCGGAGGTGGTGGAGCGGGCCGCCCGCGTCCGGGTGCGCTATCGCGACCTCGACGGCACCGAGCGGGAGGAGGAGGCCGAAGGCTTCCGCGGCGCCTGCCTGCAGCACGAGATCGACCAGCTCGACGGCATCTTCTGGATCGAGCGCCTGTCGCGCCTGCGCCGCGAGCGCACCCTCAAGCGCTACGCCAAGCAGGGCTGAGATTCCGGGATCCCAAAGGGGTCACCCCTTTGGTGGAGTGTCGGGGCGAAGCCCTGATAGACCTTGCCCAGGGCTCCGCCCTGGACCCGCCAAAGGCCTGAGGCCTTTGGAAACCCGGGTTCAGACCGCGGCGAGGCCGCGTTGGACGGCGGGACGGGCGAGCACCGCGTCGAGCCAGCGGCGCACGTTGGGGAAGCCCGAGAGGTCGATGCCCTGCTTGCCGTGGAACTTCGCCCAGGGCGCGATGGCGATGTCGGCGATGGAATAGGCACCCGCCACGTAGTCGTGCTCGGCGAGCCGTCCGTCGAGCACGCCGTAGAGGCGCCGCGCCTCGGCTTCGAACCGGTCGATGGCGTAGGGAATCTTCTCGGGCGCGTAGATCTTGAAATGGTGGGTCTGGCCGAGCATCGGGCCGAAGCCGCCGATCTGCCAGAACAGCCACTCGTCCACGGCCACGCGGGCGCGCTCGTCGCTCGGATAGAGGCAGCCCGTCTTGCGGCCGAGATATTGCAGGATCGCGCCGGACTCGAAGACGCTGATCGGCTCGCCCCCCGGGCCCTCAGGGTCGACGATGGCCGGGATCTTGTTGTTCGGCGAGAGCTTCAGGAACTCGGGCGCCATCTGCTCGCCCTTGCCGATATTGACCGGCACGACCCGATAGGGGAGGCCGCATTCCTCCAGCATGATCGGGATCTTCCAGCCGTTCGGCGTGCTCCAGGTGTGGACGTCGATGGGCTTAGCCGTAACGGCGGCCATGGTGGGGCTCCGGCTCGGATCCGCCCGCTCGCGCGGGCCGACCTCATGAGGTTGTTGACGGTGGCGGCGTCTGCAAGTCCGAAGCCGGTGCGCACCAGCACCCGGCATTACGGCTACGCTAGCGCGGATGGGCCGCCGCTCTCAAGCCGCCCCCGACGCGCCGCCTTGCGGCTCACGTTCGCGCGACGGCACCGCGCAGCCTGTTGGCGGGCTCGGCCCCCGCCCTTGCCGGCTCCCGCTCTTGCGGCTGAAATCAATCCTGTCGCGCCGGCCGAATCGGCGCGGGCTCGAACCACCGGATCGCCCGATGCTCCACCGCCTGTTCGCCGGCACCGTCCTGGCCCTGCCGCTGCTCCTCGCCGCGCCCGCCTTCGCCAAGGATCCGCCGAAGGAGACGCCGGCCGAGAAGGCGGCGCCCACCGAGAAGGCGCCGAGCCCCGGCCAGACCGCCGCCCGCGAGCGCCAGAAGCAGTGCGGCGCCGAGTGGCGCGCGCTCACCGACGCGCAGAAGACGGCGCAGGGCCCGAAATGGCCCCAGTACTGGAGCAAGTGCAACAAGCGCCTGAAGGGCGGCGGCAAGGCTTGAGGGGCAACGGGGCGGACTCCCTCTCCCCTCTGCGGGAGAGGGAGGAGAGAGATCTGCGTCTCGTCCGGCCGGAGGTGCGAACGCAGCTTCGAGCGGACGCTCCGCACACCGCAACCGTTGGACACCTCGCGTGTTCTGGAACGGCGAGGCTTCCGGACAGCAGGGCGCGATGAACGAGCGGCGGGCGCTGCAGCGGGGGGTGGCTTTCGGGGCGGCCCTGCCCGTGGCCGCCGGCCTCTACGGGGTCCTGGTCGGCATCAACGGCCTCAGCCCCGGCGTCGAGAGCGTCTCGGCCGACAGCCATTTCCGCTATCTCTCGGGCCTGCTCACCGGCATCGGCGTGCTGTTCTGGACCTGCGTGCCAGGGATCGAGCACAAGACGCGGCTGTTCCGCTTCCTCACCCTGGTGGTCGTGCTCGGCGGCCTCGCCCGGCTGCTCGGCCTCTACCTCACCGGCATCCCCTCCCTGACCATGCTCGGGGCCCTCGTGGTCGAGCTGGCGATCACGCCGCTGCTCTGCCTCTGGCAGGCGCGGGTCGCCGCCGCGGCGGGGCCGGAGCCCGGCCCCGGTGCCTGAGCCCGCATCCCGGGCCGCGAGCCAGGCGGGCGGGGCCCTCGACCGGCTCCTCGACCGGCTCGACGCCTGGGTGCCGAGCCCTGCGGCGCTCGCCTTCGCCGTCCGGATCTGGATCGGCATGATGGCGGCGCTCTACCTCGCCTTCTGGCTGCAGCTCGACAGCGCCTCCTCGGCGGCGGTGGGCGTCGCGATCCTGGCGCAGCCGAAGCGGGGGCAGGCGATCTCGAAGGCGGTCTACCGCCTCCTCGGCACGATCCTCGGCGGCGCCGTCTCGCTCCTCTTCCTGGCGCTGTTCGGACAGGACCGGGTCGAGATGCTCGTCGCCTTCGCGGCCTGGCTCGGCCTCTGCGTGTTCGTGGCGCAGTATCTCCAGGACACCCGCGCCTACGGAGCCATGCTGTCGGGCTACACGGTGGCGATCATCGCCGTCGCCCATCTCGACGCGCCGCAGACCGGCTTCGACGCCGCGGTGGCGCGGCTCGCCGCCATCACCCTGGCGATCGTCGTCATCACCTTCATCAACGATGCGCTCGCCTCGCCGAGCACCTGGCGGGCGCTGCGCCCGCAGCTCGCCGGCGCCCATGCGGCGGTGCAGGCCTTCTGCCGCGAGGCCTTCGCGACGGGCGATCCGGGCGTCGAGCGGGCGGCCGCGCTGATCGCCCGGATCGCGCCGATGCGGGCCGATGCCAGCGCCATCGCCGGCGAGCTCGACGACGGACGCTACCGGGCCGCCGGCGCGCGCAGCGGCATCGCCGCCCTCTACGCGATGCTGGCGGCGAGCCGGGCCGTGGCGCGCGCCCGGGCCGAGCTGGGCCGG
>NZ_CABFPH010000111.1 GCF_902141845.1 Methylobacterium symbioticum
GCTCCGGCCCCGCGCAGCGCCGTGCCGCCCGCGCCCCCGGTCTACCGCGCGCCGCATGGCAACCTCGACGCCCAGGGCCGCGCCGCGCCGCAGCAGCCGCGCATGATGGACGACGACCACTTGGAGATCCCGGCCTTCCTGCGCCGCCAGGCCAACTGACGCGACGGCCCCGGCCAAGTTCGGGGCCTTCCGCCGCACGCGAGAAGCCCGTCGCCCACGAGGGTCGGCGGGCTTTTTGCAATGCACAATCAGCCATGCGCTTCCAACGATGGTGCATCTCGGCCACAGCCGTTCGGTTGGCTCCAACCTCGGTTAACCATCCTTTAACACATTGATAGGTCACTTGTTTTCTGAATCTAGGCGAAAGCGTGTCTGTAACAGAGCGTAAGAATCCGTGATTTGGCCGCCCCTTGGTGCACCGCTATAAACCTTGCGAACGATGAGAAATGCGGTGGCCGAAGGCTGCCGACACGCAGGGACTCAAGCAGCGGACGGATCAGGAAGGCGCGGCGCCGGGCAGTAGCTTGGCACCAGCGGCAGGGTCACGGCCGAGGGCTAAGGAATGCGATCAAACCAGCAGACGACCCTCAAAGGCGCGGTGACCCTCAATGGCATCGGCGTCCATTCCGGCAACCCGGCTGAGATTACGATTCGGCCCGCTCCGGCCAACAATGGAATCGCCTTTCTCCGAACCGGGATGCCCAATGGCAATGACCGGCTGATCCAAGCCCACCACGCCTGCGTCTCCGCCACCGAGCTGTGCACCGTCATCGGCGACGTCGAGAGCGGCGCGGTCGCCACCATCGAGCATCTGATGTCTGCTCTCTTCGGGCTGGGCATCGACAACGCCCTGGTCGAGATCGACGGCCCCGAGATGCCGATCCTCGACGGCAGCGCGCTCCCCTTCGTGAAGGCGATCGACAAGGTCGGCATCGCCGGCTGCGGCGTACCCCGCCGCTGGATCAAGATCCTGCGGCACGTGCGCATCGAGGCCGGCGAGGCCTTCGCCGAACTCCGCCCGATCGATCGCGGCTTCCGCCTCGATGTGGAGATCGACTTCGCCAATCCGGTGATCGGCCGCAGCCGCAAGGCGATGGATCTGAGCGCTGCCGCCTATCGCCGCGAGATCGCCGGCGCCCGCACCTTCGGCATGATGAAGGACGTCGAGCGCTACTGGAAGGCCGGATTCGCGCTCGGCGCCTCCCTTGAGAACACCGTCGCCGTCGGCGAGACTGCCGTGGTCAATCCCGAGGGTCTGCGCTTCGCCGACGAGTTCGTCCGACACAAGATTCTGGACGCTGTCGGCGACCTCGCGCTGGCCGGCCTGCCGATCCAAGGCGCCTACCGCTCCTATTGTGGCGGCCACCGCATGAATGTCGGCGTCCTCACTGCCCTCTTCGCCGATCGCGCAAACTACGCCATTGTCGAGGCGCCGGGCACCCGCCGGGAGACCGCGCTCGCCGAATTCGGCGTCGGCCTCGGCATCGCGGCCTTCGCCGCGGAACTCTGACCGCAGGAACCGTTGCACGCGAGCCACAGCCACTCGCGGAATGCGGGTGCCGCGTCCCTGCCGCTTTGACGCCCGAATCGAGCGTCACGGTGAAGCATCCGTGAAGGACCCGCGGCGGTCTGGGTGCAGCCTGCGCCAAGTCGCCGAAGATCCCGGCTCGGAACCAGATCTCAGGAAGGCGGCCCGCTCCGCGTGAGGTGGGCCCGGACCCGTTCGGGAAAGAACCGCTGATGCGCCTCACCCCTCGCACCCGGAAGGCTTCGGCCGCCCTCGTGGCCGCCCTTGGCCTCGGCCTCGGCGGCTGCGATTTCGATCCGACCGGCCTATTCGCCGAAAAGTACAAGCCCGAGGTCGTCGAGAACACGCCGGCCGACAAGCTCTACAGCGAAGGCTTGGCCAAGCTCGAGGACAGCGACTACGAGGCGGCAGTCAAGAAGTTCGACAACCTCGACAAGCAGTACGCCTACTCGGATTGGTCCCGTAAGGCGCTCCTGATGACCGCCTACTCGAACTATCAAGGCCAGAAATACGACGATGCGATCAACGCATCGAAGCGCTACCTGCAGCGCCATCCTGCGAGCAAGGACGCGGCCTACGCTCAGTATCTGATGGCGATGTCGCAGTACAAGCAGATCCCGGACGTGACCCGCGACCAGGATCGCTCAGAGAAGGCGCTCGTCGCACTGCAGGAACTCGTGCAGCGTTACCCGACCTCGGAATACGCCGCCGACGCCAAGGCCAAGATCCAGATCACCCGCGACCAGCTCGCCGGCAAGGAGATGGAGGTCGGCCGCTTCTACCTTGAGAAGCGCAACTTCCCAGCGGCGATCAACCGCTTTCGCGACGTGGTCGCCAAGTACCAGACCACCCGCCATGCTGAGGAGGCACTCATGCGCCTGACCGAGGCCTATATGGCCCTCGGCATCACGGGCGAGGCGCAGAATTCCGCGGCCGTCCTCGGGCATAACTTCCCCGACAGCCCCTGGTACAAGGACGCGCACGCCCTCCTGGCAACCGGTGGGCTCGAGCCGCGCGAGGAGAAGTCGTCCTTCCTGAGCAAGGTCTACCGCTCGGTGATGGGCAAGACCGCCTCGGCCGAGTAATCGGGTCCGAGTTCCTTTCGCTTCATGCGATCCGGCGAGCCTCTGCAGGGGACGGCGTGGCTTATCACCGGATCGCACGCGGGGTCGCCTCCTGCGATGATATCCAAGCGGGTAGCCGAAATGTCGCCATCGCGACTCTGGCTCCCGCTATCGCCTACGAGCGGACGCCCCCGGCCTTTCTCGACACCCGCCTCATGGAACCCGCAGCGGACACCGCTCTGCGGACGCATCTCTCCCACCTGCACGAGGCAGGGCAAGCCATCGACCTCTTCACCCTGCCGGATGCGAGCATCTTCGGTCAGGGAAGCGTCATCCTGCGGGACGGTCGCCTTCTCCTCAACGCCGCAGCGGAGTTCTTGAACCACGGGCACGCTCCGGAGGGATCGGAGGCCCACGGAGATAGCTACGCTGTCCGCGCCTCCGCCTATCGGCGCTTGAGGGGCCATACCCTTCTGGTGAAGCGCCCCTGGTACCGCAACTACGGCCACTGGCTAGTCGACCTGCTCCCCCTACTGCCGCTTGTGGCGCGCGCCGGCCTGCGTGTGGATGCGATTCTGTTTGGCGATGTCCAGACAGGACCGATCCGCGCGATGATGGACGACCTGGCAGAGCGGTACTTCCCGCAGGCTGAATGCCTCTTCATCGACGACGACACCCTCTGCGACGCCGACCATCTGCTCTACGTGCGCCCCGTGCACGTCCCGCCGCTGTTCAAGCATCCGGCGGCACTGGCAGCGACACGTGCCTACGCGCTCGGAACTGCTCCGTCCGAAGGGGGAGGGGCACGGCGACGCCTCTACATCGACCGCAGCCACATCCCGGGCCGCGACATCGCCAACATCGCGGAGCTACAGTCGGTTCTGGATCGGTTCGGGCTACAGCCGATTCGCCCAGACCACCTCGGCTTCCCGGAGCAAGTTGCGCAATTCCGGGAGGCGGAACTCGTCGTCGGGGCAAAAGGCGCAGCCTTCGTCACGGCCTTGGCCTGCGCACCAGGCGCCTCTTCTCTTCTCCTGAGCCCGGAAGGCTTCTGGGATCCGTTCTTCTGGGACTTGCTGACACCCCTCGGCATCCGCTACGGCGAAATCTACGGGCGGACTCTGCCCGAGGGCTTCCACACCGTATCGCTTTGCCGGTTCGTGGTGGAGCCCGACGCGCTCGCGGCAGGACTCCGTGCAATGGGTTTCGCTGAGCGCTGACCCCTCCCTCAAAGAGCTATCCTGGTGCGTCCGCACGGCGCGCATTTTCGGCGTGAACTCCACGGCCCTTCGGGCTAAACGACCTCAGCCGCGACAGGGGCGCATTATAGGGATCTGTGCCGCAGCATGCTCGTGCAGCTTGCGATCCGCGACATCGTTCTGATCGATAAGCTCGAGCTGAACTTCCGTGACGGGCTGAGCGTCCTGACCGGCGAGACGGGAGCGGGCAAGTCGATCCTGCTCGATGCCTTTGCGCTGGCGCTCGGCGGACGCGGAGACGGCCGCCTCGTGCGCCACGGCGAGGGCCAGGGCAGTGTCACGGCGGTGTTCGACGCTCCCATCGATCATCCGGCCCGCCGCATCGCGACCGAGGCCGAGATCGACACAGAGGGCGACTTGATCCTGCGCCGGACGCAGATGGCGGACGGGCGCACCCGCGCCTTCATCAACGACCAGCCGGTAGGCGTGCAGGTGCTGCGGGCGATCGGTGCGGCCCTCGTGGAGATCCACGGCCAGCACGACGACCGGGCGCTGGCTGATGCCGGCACGCACCGCGCCATCCTCGATGCATTCGGCGGCCTGCACGCCCCCCTGGCAGCGGTCGGCGAGGCCTCGCGCCGGGCTCGCAGCGCACGCACCTCCCTCGATCAGCACCGCGCCCGCGTCGAGGCCGCACGTAAGGAGGTCGATTTCCTGCGCCACGCCGTCGAGGAACTGGCCGAGCTGGATCCGAAGCCCGGCGAAGAGGCGATGCTAGCCGAGCGCCGCACGGTGATGCAGCAGAGCGAGAAGGTCGCCCGCGACCTCAACGAGGCGCTCGACGCGGTCGGCGGGCCCCATTCCATGGCGCCGCACCTCTCCTCTGCCGTTCGGAAGCTGGAGCGCCGCGCCAGCCAGCTCCCGGCGCTGGTCGAGCCCTGCGTTGCGGCCCTCGACGCCGCTCTGGTTGCCCTCGATGAGGCCCGCGCCGTGCTCGACGCCGCGGTCGCCGAGACCGAGTTCGACCCGCGCGAGCTGGAACGGGTGGAGGAACGCCTATTCGCCCTCCGTGCCGCCTCGCGCAAATACGATGTCGCCGCCGACGACCTTGCGGCCCTGCGCGAGCGCTACGTCGCCGATGTGGCCGCGATCGATGCGGGCGAGGAAGCTCTCACCGGCCTGGAGCAGACCCTGGCGGCAGCCGAGCGTGCCTATGCGCAGGCGGCCGAGAAGCTTGCTGCAGGGCGGCGGCGGGCCGCTAAGCACCTCGATGCGGCAGTGAAGGCTGAGCTACCCCCGCTGAAGCTGGAGCGCGCCCGCTTCATCACCGAGATCACCACCGATGCGGGTTCCCGCGACCCGGCCGGTACCGAGCGCGTCGAGTTCTGGGCGCAGACCAATCCCGGCACCCGGCCGGGCCCGATGATGAAGGTGGCTTCCGGAGGCGAGCTCTCCCGCTTCATGCTGGCCCTCAAGGTGGTACTCGCCGACAAGGGATCGGCCCCGACCCTGATCTTCGACGAGATCGATACCGGGGTCGGCGGGGCCGTGGCCGACGCGATCGGCGCGCGGCTCGCCCGGCTCTCAGCTACGGTTCAGGTGGTTTGCGTGACGCATGCTCCCCAGGTCGCCGCCCGCGCCCAGACTCATTTCCTGATCAGCAAGGCGCCTGTAAAGGGCGATGACCGCGTGGCGACCCGCGTCGCCTCGCTGCCGGAGGTTGCCCGGCGCGAAGAGATTGCCCGTATGCTGGCCGGTGCGCAGGTCACCGACGAGGCCCGCGCCGCAGCGGCGAGCCTGCTGCAAGCGGCAGGTGTGTGAAAACGAATGGTCAAGGTTACCAGGGGTTTAAGGTTTACCGACTCTTAACCATTCCAAGTCATCCTGATCGGACGCGGGCCAGAAATCCAGAGCCCGCGCGGGTCGCGCCGGGGAAAAGGATGAGCCAGACGGCGATCAAGGCTGAAGCCGCAGGCGGACAGGATGGGATGTCCGGACGCCCGGTCGACACACGCAGCCTCGGCGAGTCACTGCGCACCGTTTACGAGACGAGCATCGACAAGCTGCCCATTCCCGATTCGCAGGTTGACCTGATCCTGCGCCTACGCAGCAAGGAACGCGCACTGCGCCGCGCGAACTGACGGGGAGCCGTCCGGAACTTTCCCGACAACTGGGCGCTACCAGCGCCGCGCCCCGGGCCGGCGCTTGTACTCGGCGGCTCGGATTCGGGTCATGATCCGGTCGAGCTGGGCTAGGAGATCAGCCTCCTCGGCCTTCGCACGCTCGGCCTCGTCCGGATTCTGGCTGAAACGCTGGCGGGCATGAGCCAGGGAGAGTGCACGCTCCACGGTTTCGCGCTCGGCGTGGAGGGCGAGGAAGGCGTCGTCCTCGGCCCCCGCTCTCGAGGGCTCCAGTTCGGGCAGCGAGTTGCCCACGGTCATGCAGCTCCTCTCACTCACGCCGGCGGCGTGCGGGCTTCGTGTGAGGAGAAACGCGCGAGAGGCGCGAACCGTGCCACGCCGGGCTGGAGGCAACTCGGGAGCGTGCGGGGGTGTGTCATCCGGACGTCATATCCGTGTCATAGGGCCGCAAGCGCCGGGACTTAGACGCGAAACCGGCTGGGAAAGTCGGCCGACACGGCCGGCTCGGACGACAGGCGGTCACGCCCGATCCGCCCGGCAGTGCTTGTCCCCCCGGTGGCAACGGAGAATCACGTGAAGCCCTTCACCTACGCGCTCGCCCTCGGCCTCGCGGCGGCCCAGCTCGTCCTGCCGGCCCGCGCCGCCGACATCACCGGCGCCGGCGCCACCTTCCCCTTCCCGGTCTACTCGAAGTGGGCCGAGGCCTACCGCAAGGAGACGGGCACGGGCCTGAACTACCAGTCGATCGGCTCCGGCGGCGGCATCAAGCAGATCCAGGCCAAGACGGTCGATTTCGGCGCGACCGACGCGCCGCTGAAGGGCGCGGCCCTCGAGAAGGACGGCCTCGTCCAGTTCCCCACCGTGATGGGCGGCGTCGTCACCGTGGTGAACATCGCCGGCCTGGAGCCCGGCAAGCTCAAGCTCACCGGTGAGCTCATCGCCGACATCTATGCCGGCAAGATCACCAAGTGGTCCGACCCGAAGATCGCCCAGCTCAACGACGGCCTGAAGCTGCCCGACGCGACGATCACCCCGGTCTACCGCTCGGACGCCTCCGGCACGACCAGCATCTTCACCACCTACCTCTCCCAGGTCTCCGACGGCTGGAAGAAGGAATTCGGCGCGGCGACCACCGTCTCGTGGCCGGCCGGCCAGGGCGGCAAGGGCAACGAGGGCGTCACCGCCACCGTCAAGCAGGTCCCGAACGCGATCGGCTACGTCGAGTCGGCCTACGCCAAGCAGAACAAGCTCAGCTACGCGCTGATCCAGAACAAGGCCGGCAAGTTCCCGCAGCCCGACGACAAGGCGTTCCAGGCCGCCGCCGCCAGCGCCGACTGGAAGGCCGCCCCCGGCTTCGGCATCTCGCTGACCAACCAGGCCGGCGACGAGGCCTGGCCGATCACCGCCGCGACCTTCATCCTCGTGCACAAGGAGGCCGCCGACGCCGCCAAGTCCGCCGAGGTGCTGAAGTTCTTCGACTGGGCCTACAAGAACGGTGACAAGATGGCCACCGAGCTCGACTACGTCCCGCTGCCGGACAACGTGGTCGGCCTGATCCACGAGGAGTGGAAGTCCGTGAAGGGCAAGGACGGCAAGCCCGTCCTCGGCATGTGACCGGCCGCCCGACGGCATCCTGTTGAGACCGGGACGGCGCCCTGGCGCCGTCCCTCGGCAAGCCACGCTCTCCGATGGTGCATCCCGGCTCATCGCCGGAAATTGATCGTGCGTGAGCCCGTCGCCCGCCCTCGCGCCGGTCGGATCCGCGCGCTAAACGCCCACCCCGGTGAAGAGAACCGCGGATGACCGCCTTGACTGATCAGATCGCGCTGGCCGACTCGCAGCGCCCCGCTCTGCGCCGCGGCCCGAGCAAGGGCGCCGACAGCCTGTTCCGGGGCGCGGCCTACGCGTCCGCCATCATCGTGCTCCTGGTGCTGACGGGCATCATCGGCTCGATCATCTACGGGGGCTGGCCGGCCTTCCGCGAGTTCGGGTTCGGCTTCCTCACCTCCAGCGTCTGGAACGTCGGCACCGAGCAGTACGGCGCGCTCGTCGCGGTGATCGGCACCCTATCCTCGGCCCTGCTCGCCCTCGTCATCGGCGTGCCGATCTCGCTGGGCATCGCGATCTACCTCACGCAGCTCTGCCCGGGCTGGGCGCGCAAGCCCGTCGGCATGGCGATCGAGCTCCTCGCCGCGGTGCCGAGCATCATCTACGGCATGTGGGGCCTGTTCATCTTCGCCCCGCTCTTCGCCCGCTTCGTGCAGGTGCCTGTCTCGAACCTCGTCGAGGGCCTGCCGGTGGTCGGCACGCTGCTCTACGCCCGAGCGCCCTCGGGCGTCGGCATCCTCACGGCCGGCTTCATCCTGGCGATCATGATCGTGCCCTTCGTGGCCTCGATCGCCCGCGACATGCTCGACCAGATCCCGACGATCCTGCGCGAGAGCGCCTACGGCATCGGCTGCACGACCTGGGAGGTCATGCGCCACGTCCTGATCCCGCAGGCCTCCGTCTCGATCATCGGGGCGATCATGCTGGGCCTCGGCCGCGCGCTGGGCGAGACCATGGCGGTCACCTTCGTGATCGGCAACGCGAACCGCCTCTCGGCCTCGATCTTCGATCCGGGCTCGACCATCGCGTCGCGCATCGCCAACGAGTTCAACGAGGCGGACGGCCTGCAGCTCAACGCCCTGATGGCGCTCGGCTGCATCCTCTTCGTGATCACCTTCATCGTCCTGATCGTCGCCCGCCTGCTGACGCGGCGCGTCAAGGTCGCCTGAGGAAGCCTTCGATGAACGCCGCGACCCCCATCACGCCGAGCGTCCGCCAGAGCCGCGTGCGCCCCTCCCGGCGCACCGCCGACCGGATGCTGCGCCTCGCCTGCACCCTCGCCACCGTCCTCGGCGCGGTCGTGCTCGGCTCGATCCTGCTGATGCTGATCGTCGAGGGAGTCCGCGGCCTCTCGCCGACGCTCCTCACCCACCCGACCCCGGGCCCGGGCACCGAGGGCGGCGGCATCGCCAACGCGATCCTCGGCAGCCTCGTGCTCACCACCATCGGCATCGTGGTCGCGACCCCGATCGGCGTGATGGCGGGCACCTTCCTCGCCGAGTACGGCCGCACCTCGAAGCTCGCGGACGTGATCCGCTTCCTCAACGACATCCTGCTCTCGGCGCCGTCGATCCTGATCGGCCTGTTCGTCTACACCCTGATGGTGCGGCCGATGGGGACCTATTCGGGCTGGGCCGGGGGCGTGGCGCTCGCCATCATCGCGACGCCCGTGATCGTGCGCACCACCGAGGACATGCTGCGCCTGGTGCCGGGCACCCTGCGCGAGGCGGGCGCCGCCCTCGGCGCGCCGCCCTCGACGGTGATCCGCAGCGTGACCTGGCGCGCCGCCTCGTCGGGCATCGTCACCGGCATCATCCTGGCGCTCGCCCGCATCGCCGGCGAGACCGCGCCGCTCCTCTTCACCGCCCTCAACAACAACAGCTGGTTCAATGCCGACCTGATGGGCGGCGTCGCGAACCTGCCGGTGATGATCTATCAGTTCGCCCTCTCGCCCTACCCGAACTGGCAGCAGCTCGCCTGGGCCGGCGCGCTCCTCATCACCCTTGCCATCCTCGCCCTGTCGGTGGTCGCCCGCGTGGTGATCAAGCCGCAGCGCGCCCGCTGACACGACGGCCGGAAGGACCTTCCCCATGAGCACCGCTGCGACCGCCGCCACCCAGGCGCTGACCCAGCCCGCCACCCGCGCCAACGCCGATTCGAGCGCGCCCATCCGGATCGCCGTGAAGGACCTGAACTTCTACTATGGCCAGTTCCACGGGTTGAAGAACGTCAACCTCAACTTCCACGACCGTCAGGTCACCGCGCTGATCGGCCCCTCGGGCTGCGGCAAGTCCACGCTGCTGCGCACCTTCAACCGGATCTACAGCCTCTATCCGGAGCAGCGCGCGGAAGGGCAGATCCTGCTCGACGGCGCCAACATCCTCGACCCGCGCGTCGATCTGAACGACCTGCGCGCCCGCGTCGGCATGGTGTTCCAGAAGCCGACCCCCTTCCCGATGTCGATCTACGACAACGTCGCCTTCGGCATCCGCCTCTACGAGAAGCTGCCCAAGGCCGAGCTCGACGCCCGCGTCGAATCCTCCCTGCGCAAGGCCGCGCTCTGGGACGAGGTGAAGGACAAGCTCAAGCAATCCGGCATGGGCCTCTCGGGCGGCCAGCAGCAGCGCCTCTGCATCGCCCGCACCGTGGCGCAGCGTCCCGAGGTGATCCTGTTCGACGAGCCGACCTCGGCCCTCGACCCGATCTCCACCGGCCGCATCGAGGAGCTGATCGAGCAGCTGCGCAACGAGTTCACGATCGCCATCGTGACGCACAACATGCAGCAGGCGGCCCGCATCTCGCAGTTCACCGCCTTCATGTATCTCGGCGAGCTGGTCGAGTTCGGCCCCACCAACCGCATCTTCATGAACCCGGAGAAGCGGCAGACCCAGGACTATATCACCGGCCGCTTCGGCTGAGAGTCCGGCCCGACCGTCCAGCCGCTTCGAGGATCCCGGCATGCCCGACCATATCGTCACCTCCTACGACACCGACCTGGAGAACCTGCGCCGCTCCATCTCCGAGATGGGCGGCATCGCCGAGAAGATGGTCACCGAGGCGACCGACGCCCTCGTGCGGCGCGATTCCACCCTCGCGCAGAACGTCATCCAGGCCGACAAGCGCCTCGACGCCATCCAGCACGATATCGAGGAGCGCTCGGTGCTCCTCATCGCCCGGCGCCAGCCGCTCGCCATCGACCTGCGCGAGACCATCTCGGCGATCCGCGTCTCGGGCGATCTCGAGCGGATCGGCGACCTCGCCAAGAACGTCGCCAAGCGCGTCGTGGCGATCAGCGACCAGCCGGTCGGCCAGAAGATCATCCTGGGCGTGCAGCACATGAGCGACCTCGCCGAGGGCCAGCTCAAGGATGTGCTCGACGCCTATGCCAGCCGCGACACCAAGGCGGCGCACGACGTGTGGGAGCGGGACGGCGAGATCGACGCCCTGTACAACTCCCTGTTCCGCGAGCTCCTGACCTACATGATGGAGGATCCGCGCAACATCTCGTTCTGCACGCACCTGCTGTTCTGCGCCAAGAACGTCGAGCGCATCGGCGATCACACCACCAATATCGCCGAGACCATCCAGTATCTCGTCACCGGCGAGACCCCGACCGGCGACCGCCCGAAGAACGACGCCTCGAACTACGCCACGGTGACGCCGGGCGCCGCCTGAGGCGGCCGCTCACGGCCGGCGATAGAGACAGAGGACGAAAGAGACGTACCGTCCTGAGCCCTGCGCGGCTCGGCCCAGGGCGTCCGGAGAACCGACATGCGCACGCGCATCCTGATCGTCGAGGACGAAGAGGCCCTCACCACCCTCCTGCGCTACAATCTCGAGGCGGAGGGCTTCGCCGTGGACGTGGCCGCCCGCGGCGACGAGGCGGAGCTGCGGCTCGCCGAGCAGACACCCGACCTGATCCTGCTCGACTGGATGCTGCCGGGCCTCTCGGGGATCGAGCTGTGCCGCCGCGTGCGGGCCCGCCGCGAGACCGAGCGCCTGCCCGTCATCATGCTCACCGCCCGCGGCGAGGAGGGCGACCGCATCCGCGGCCTCGGCACGGGGGCGGACGACTACATCGTCAAGCCCTTCTCGGTGCCGGAGCTCCTGGCGCGGGTGCGCGCGCTCCTGCGCCGGGCGAAGCCCGCGCATGTGGCCGACCTGCTGGCGGCCGGCGACATCGAGCTCGACCGGGTCAGCCACCGCATCCGCCGCAGCGGCCACGAGATCCATCTCGGGCCGACCGAGTTCAAGCTGCTCGAGTTCCTGATGCAGAGCCCCGGCCGCGTCTTCTCGCGCGAGCAGCTCCTCGACGGCGTCTGGGGGCACGACGTCTATATCGACGAGCGCACGGTGGACGTGCATGTCGGCCGCCTGCGCAAGGCCCTCAACCGCCCGCGCCAGCCGGACCCGATCCGCACCGTGCGCGGCTCCGGCTACGCCTTCGACGAGACCTTCTGCGCCTGAGCGCCCGATCGGGCCGGCGCCGCGTCGATGCGGCCTCTTGCCGGCTCCGGATGCCGCGTCTTCAATCGTCCCGGCCCGTCCGCAGAGGCGGGCAGGGAGGTGGCATGAACCAGATCCTCGTCGTGGCGCTGATCTGCGCCAACACGGTGCAAGCCCCGGACTGCACCCGAGACACCGCGATCGACGTGGTGACCGGCCCGGCGCACACGCTGCAGGAATGTCTCGTCCAGGGCCCGGTCATCGCCGCCAATTCGGGGATCGAGATCGCCAAGGACAGCTACGTGAAGACCCGTTGCGAGCAGCGCCGCTGATGTCCGACGAGACCGTCTCATCCGAGCGGGCGGTGATGATCCGCCTGCGGGCCCGCCTCGCGGTGGTCGAGCGCGCCGCCTGGTTCGGCCTCGTCCACGCCATGCGGACCCGGCCTGCGGAGACTGAGGCCTTCATCGACTCCGAGCGCGCCCGCTGCGCCGAGGGCTTCTCGGCCAGGGGCTGGGCCTCCGACCTCACCGAGGCGGAGCGGGCCCTGCTGGCGGCGGAGGTCGATTCGGGCCTCGCGCAGCTCCTGGAGGATGCGCGCGCGGAATGTTGACGGGTCCGAGGGTCCTCGCGGGGCGCGACGCGGTCGGCGACGGCTCCGCGGTCCTGTTCTGACGCGCTTCGCCGAACCGGTCTCCAACTCGGCGGAGAGCGCTCTAGCCCCGCCAGCGCGCCTTGAGCCGCGCCCAGGTCGCCTCGATCCAGCGGGCGGATTTCTCCAGCGGCACCTTCAGCCCGGGGACGTCCTGCGCCAGCAGCGCCAGGCCCACCGGCAGCATCCAGAGGCCGAGCACCGGCAGGATCGAGAAGATCCCGCCGAGGATGAACAGGATCGCCGCGCCGACCCGCAGCCAGAGCCGCGAGGGCTCGCGCAGCCAGTCGAGGGCCCGGCGCAGGCTGTCCGGGAGCTTCTCCGAGAGCCGGTCGACCCGGGCGTCCCAGTCCTGAGGCGTGATGGTGTCTGCGGTCTGCATGGTGCCTCAACGCGGGAAGCGTGGAACCGGCTCCGCCCACCCGCTGGCCTCCGGGAGCCCAAGGCTGGTAAGAGGCCCGCCGACGGGCGGCGCCGGACGCCGGCCCGGGGGAGGACCCATGCCTCGTCTGTTTCCGCTCGCAGGAGCTGCGCTGATCGCCATGACCGCTGCCGCCAACGCCGATTTCGTCACCCTGCCCTCCGGCCTGAAGTACCAGGACGAGGTGGTGGGCACCGGCCCCGAGCCGAAGACCGGCCAGCAGGTGACCGTCCACTATACCGGCTGGCTGTACGACAAGGGCCAGAAGGGCAAGAAATTCGACTCGTCGCGTGACCGCGGCCAGCCCTTCACCTTCCAGATCGGCGCCGGCCAGGTCATCCGCGGCTGGGACGAGGGCGTCGCCACCATGAAGGCCGGCGGCAAGCGCACCCTCGTGATCCCGCCGGAGATGGGCTACGGCGCCCGCGGCGCCGGCGGCGTGATCCCGCCGAACGCCACGCTGCTCTTCGACGTCGAGCTGATCGGCTCGAAGTAAGACGCGCGCCGGGGCAGGTCGACACCGTGCTGTTCGCACAGCTTCCCGACGACCTGTTCCGGCCGCTCGCCTCGCCGAGCCGGGCCTTCAACGCGGCCCTGCTTCTGCACCTGCACCGGCGGGTGATCGGCTCCGAGCCGATGCGCAAGGCGGACCTGCTCGCCGAGATCGGCGCCTTCGCCGGCAGTTACGACACGCCGGAGCTTGCCGACGACGACACCTTCCCGCCGGACGCGGTCGAGCGGCGCTCGGCCCTCTACCGGCGCTTCCTCGAATCCGGCTGGCTGATCGAGCGGCGCGAGCGCTACGTGCCCGTGGTCGAGTTCGATCCCGAGGCGCGGCTGCTGCTCGAGGAACTCTCGCGCCTCGAGCGCGGCGAGACCCGCTCCTATGGCGGCGCCGTGCTGGAGGTGCTGGGCAGCCTGGAGAGCGCGCTCGCCAACCCGGCCGAGCGCTCGGAGGCGCTCGCCAACGCCGCCCGCGAGGCCAATGCCTTCCTCGCCCATCTGCGCGGCCTCGCAGGCGCCATGCGCAAGATCGAGGACCGCATCCTGCGCGAGGAGGACCGCCGCGCCGCCTTCCGCCTCTACTTCGAGGATTTCGTCGAGCGGCACCTGATCAGCGACTACCGGACCCTGCACACCCGCTTCAACCCGTTCCGCTTCCGCTCGGCCATCGTGCGCGAGGCCGGCCGCGGTCTGCGCGACGTGCTGATGATCCGCGCGCTCGCCGAGGGGCTGGTGCGCGAGGGCCGGGCCGGCACCGTCGAGGCCGGGGAGCGCGCCGTCCGCGCCGACCTCGCCGAGATCCTCTCCGTGTTCGAGGGGATCGACCGGCATCTCGACGCGGTCGACGAGGTGGTCGCCCGGATGGAGCGGCGCATCGCGGCGGCGGTGCGCTACATGGACCGGCCGGATTCGCTCGGCATCGAGCGCACCGCCGCGGCGCTGCGGGCGGTGGGCGCCGCCGCGGCGGCCCCGGACGTCCCGGCCGACGTCTCGCTCCTGCGCCCGCCCCTCGGCGAGGCCCATCTCGCGACGCCGCGCCGCCTGCGCCCCCCGATCGACATCGACCCGCTCCCCGAGATCGTGGTCGATTCCCGCATCGAGGCCTTCGTCGAGGCCAAGGCCGCCTTCCGCCGCCGCACCACGGTGACGCCCGAACGCATGGCGGCGTTCGTGGAGGCCCGTCTGCCGGAGCGCGGCGCCTTGCGCGGCTCCGACCTGACGATCACGGACGTGGACGCCTTCATCGTGTTCCAGCGCCTGCGCGAGATGGACGTGCTGTTCGAGGGCGCGCTGGGGGCGCGCTTCTCCGTCACCCATCTGAGCGAGCGCCTCTCCAACGGCTGGCTCGACTGCCCGGATTTCGTGCTGGAACGCCGCGCCGATGCTTGAGCCCTTCCGCGCCATCATCGACGGCGACGAGCCCGCGCCGCCGGGCGCCCGCGCGCCGGATGCCGAGGAACTGTCCCGTGCGCTCCAGGTGCTGCTGAAGGCGCAGGTGATCTACGCGAACACCCCGGGCATCGGCCGCTCCTACGAGCTCGCCCGCCACTACGCGCCCTTCTTCACCGACTATTTCGCCTGCCTCGGCTACCAGCTCGCCGTCTCGCACCGCGACCAGATGGTCTCGCTGACGCTGCCGGCCGATTCGGCCCGGCACGACATCGTCGCCGAGCGGCTGCGCAAGGACGAGACCCTGGTGCTGCTGGCGCTGCGCCTCGCCTACGAGGAGGGCGTGCGCGACCACCGCATCTCCACCGATGGCGTGGTCGAGTGCACCACGGACGACCTCGTGGAGACGATCCGCACCGCCGCCCGCTCCGACCCGCCGGACGAGGCGCGGCTGATCGAGATCCTGCGCCTGTTCTCCCGCCGCGGCGGCCTGCGCATGGGCGAGCGCGACCGCTCCGAGCGGATCACCCCGGTCTCGGTGCTGCCGGGCATCCTCGTCCTCGCCTCGGACGGCTGGCTGGAGCGGATCCAGGCCTGGGCCGAGTCCGCCGACCCCAGCGAATAGAGGGTCCCGGGTTGCATCCGCACGGCGTTGCCCGCAACAGGGCGGCGCGGCCTCGCGCGAGGTCGCGCCGACGCGCTGCCTCCGGGCCGGTCCGGTGACCGGGCCGACGCGCCGGCCCGCTCGAAAACCGTTGTGGCAAGACCGGGTGTACCGCCTCACCGACATCGCGATCGCGAACTGGTACCTGATCCGGCGCGAGCAGATCCGCGTCCGCGGCGCGACCGCGCTCGTCGGGCCCACGGGCGCCGGCAAGTCCACCATCTTCGACGCGGTCGGCACCGTGCTTGCCGGCAACAATGCGAGCCGGCTGGCGCTGAACGCCTCGGCCTCGGGCCGCAGCGCGCGCACCGTACGCGACTATTGCCTCGGCTGGATCAGCGATCCAGCCGAGGGCGGGCGCCCGACCCGGGAAGCCTGCGAGACCATCCTCGTCCTGGTCTTCGAGAACGAGCATACCGGCCGAATCGTCTCGGTGGGGCTGGCGCTGGCCGCGCGCGCCTCGGAGAGCCGCGAGACCGTGCTCTCGCGCTTCATCGCCACCGGCCACCGCTTCGAGATCGCCGACTACACCCGCCAGAACGGGGAGGGCAGCTACACCGCGCCCTGGAGCGAGATCGCGGTCGATCTGCGCCGCAAGGCGGAGAGCTTCGAGGAGTTCCGGGCCTCCGGCGAGCGCTTCACCGCCGAGCTGCTCTTGACCCTGCGCGAGGGCGCGCCGGTGCCGGACCCGCGCCATTTCCTGCGCAGCTTCGCCAATGCCGTCGCCTTCAAGCCGATCTTCGACACCAGCGCCTTCGTGCGCTCCTTCGTGCTCGATGCCGAGCCTCTCGACGTGGAGCGGGTGCGCCAGTCGGTGGAGAACTGGCGGGCGCTGCTCGAGACGATCGGCGAGCTGGAGCAGAAGCTCAACCGCCTCAGGCGGCTGCTCAACCGGTACGAGACATGGGGCGACGCGGTGCTCGCCGCCGCGACCCACGAGGCGCGGGCCGCGAGCGCCGAGCTGCGCCGCCGTTGCCTCGACCTGCTCGGCATCCGGACCCGGCTGCGCGAGGGCGCGGACGCCCTGCGCATCGCCCGCGAGAGCGTCGCCTCGAGCCGCGGCTTCGTGCGGGACATCGATGCCGAGATCGCCGAGAAGAAGGCGCTGGTCGCCGCGAGCGCGGCGGAGGGGCGGCTCGCCGCCTCGACGCTGGGCCTGTCGATGCTCGAGCGCGACCGGCGCGACCGGCGACTTCAGGTTGACCGCAATCGACTTCTTGTTGCGCGATTGCAGGTACCACCAGAGCGAGGTGCCCTCGTGCATCTTGCGCCACTTGCGCAAGG
>NZ_CABFPH010000112.1 GCF_902141845.1 Methylobacterium symbioticum
TCTACGTCTCCAACGCCCCCTTCACCGAGCTCCAGAAGGTCCTCAGCGTCTTCTCAACCGTCGCAAGCCCCATCGCTGGCGCTGCCTCCGTCTATTCCGCGACACGCTGAGAAAGCGGGGATCGCGGGCCCCAGCGCCCGAGCGGGCATCATTCCGGCCTTGCTTTCGGCGCAGTCTCCGGGGTTACCTGCATCTGGCGGCCGTGGGGGCGCCCGGAGAACGGCGACGCCGCGGAGCGTCCCGGGGTCCTTCTCGGCTTTGGGGGCGTCGCGTTGGGTTGGCTGCGCGGGATGCATGGCGACCATCGGGACATCCCGGGGCGGCTCCACGACGGCATGAGGCCCGCGCCAGCGCCGCCCTCCGGACTCTTGCCCGATTGCAAGCCGATCGGCCACGGCTCTAGAAGGGCCGCGATGAAGACCGGACGCGCCGCCCTCCTCGCCGAGACGCTCCGCCGGACGAGCCTGGGCGCGGCCCTCGGCCTCGCGCTGCTCGGCGCCCCCGCACCGGCCCGGGCCGACGTGGTGATCGGCGTGGCGGTGCCGCGCTCGGGCGCCTACGTGGCGGGGGGCGAGCAGGTGCTGCGCGGCATCGAGGCGGCGGCCCGCGACGCCAACGCCAAGGGCGGCCTCGACGGCCAGACCATCGTCCTCGACGTGCAGGACGACGCCTGCGATTCCAACACCGCCGTGGCGGTGGCCAACCATTACGTGCGCGCGAATGTGCGCCTCGTGGTCGGCCATGTCTGCTCCAACGCCTCGATCGCGGCCTCGGAGGTCTACGCCCAGAACGGCGTCCTGATGATCACCGCGGCCTCGGTCGCCTCCCGGCTGACCGACCGGGGCTTTCCCACCGTGTTCCGGGTCTGCGGCCGCGACGACGACCAGGCCCGGCTCTCGGCCGCCGTGCTCGCCGAGCGCTTCCGCGACCGCAAGATCGCGCTGATCCAGGATTTGACGCCGGCCGCCCGCAACCTCGCCGCCGCCACCAAGGACAATCTCAACCGGATCGGCATCAACGAGGCCCTCTCGGTCGCCTTCCAGCCGAGCGACGCGGACGACGCGGCCCTCGCCGACCGCCTGAAGGCCGCCGGCATCGAGGTGGTCTATTACGGGGGCGACGCCGCCGAGATGGGGCGCCTCGTGCGGATCTCGGCCGAGCGGGGCTTCAAGCCGCAATGGTTCGGCACCTCGGCCATCGCCACGCCCGACTTCGCCAGGATCGCGGGATCGGCGAGCAACGGCGTCCTGATGACCTTCTATCTCGACCCGAGCCGGCAGCCGGCCGCGGCCAACGTGGTCAAGGCCTTCAAGGCGGAGGGGGTCGATCCGACCGGCTCGACCATCTACGGCTACGCCGCGCTCCAGGCCCTCGTGGCGGCGGGCAACTTCGCCCATACCGACGATCCGCGCCGCCTCGCGGCCACCCTGCATGCCGAGCGCTTCGACCTCGTCCTCGGCACGGTCGGCTTCGACTCCAAGGGCGACGTCACCGCCCAGGGCTACGTGCTCTACGTCTGGAAGGACGGGGCCTTCACGCCCGCGGGCAAGTAGCGGGTAGGAGGGGGGCCGTTGAGCACCACGAAGACCGTCTCCGTCGTGATCACCGGTCGCGTGCAGGGCGTGGCCTACCGCGCCTGGACCGAGGGCGAGGCCCGGCGGCGCGGGCTCTCGGGCCATGTCCGCAACCGCGCCGACGGGGCGGTCGAGGCCCTGTTCTCCGGCCCCGAGGCGGCCGTGGACGCCATGGTCGAGGCCTGCCGCGAGGGGCCGGCGGCGGCGCGCGTGGCCGACGTCGCGGTGCGGCCGGCCGAGGCGCCGCCCGGGGACGGCTTCCGGATCCTCGGCTGACCGGCGGCGAGGCCCGGGACGCGGCTGGGGCAGGCGGTCGGTGCGCTTCCGGTCGGGCAGCCTGCCTGATATGCCCGCGCCGATCCCCGCCCGCCCCGATTCCATGCCCAACCTTCCCGCCAGCGCCGCCGCCTTCTCGCCGCTCGACCTCGGCGCACTCCTGTTCTTCGTGGCCGCCTGGACCGGCTACGCCCTGTCGGTCGGCCGCCTGCGCGGGCGGATGGTCTCCCTGTCCCAGCTCATGAACCGGCAGCGCGAGGCCTGGGCGCGGCAGATGCTGGTGCGCGAGAACCGCGTGGTCGACACGACGATCAACGCCTCGCTGCAGAACGGCACCGCCTTCTTCGCCTCGACCTCGCTGATCGCGCTGGGCGGCGCGCTCACCCTGTCGCGCTCGGGCGACGACGTGCTGAGCCTGTTCGGGACGCTGCCCCTCGGGGGGCTGGCCACGCGGCTCACCTGGGAGATCAAGGTCGCGGGCCTCGCGATCGTCTTCGTCTACGCCTTCTTCAAGTTCGCCTGGGCCTACCGGCTGTTCAACTACGGCGCCATCCTGATCGGCGCGGTGCCGCCGAAGGGCTCGGGCGCGAGCGAGGCCGAGATGCTGCGCGCGGCGCGCCGGGCCGCGGCCATGAACACCGCCGCCGGCAGCCAGTTCGCCCGCGGCCAGCGCGCCTTCCTGTTCGCGCTCGCCTATCTCGGCTGGTTCGTGAGCCCCTACCTGCTGATGGCGACGACCGCGGCGGTGGTGCTCGTGATGTGGCGGCGCCAGTTCGCCTCCGAGGTGCGCACGGCGCTGCTCGCCGACGATCCCAGCCTGGAGGATGCCGAGTGATCCGGACTCCGCTTGATCAGAACGGGCTCCGTATCACCGAGCCCGCGCGGCGTCTGAGCGAAGCCCAAATCCGCCATCCCGAAGGGATCACCGGATTTGGTATGAGGAGAGCGTGATGGCCGACGATGCGCTGATCGAGACGACGCTCCTCGACCTCGTGGCGGAGCGGGGCGCAGGCAAGACCGTCTGCCCGTCCGAGGTGGCCCGCGCCCTCGGCGGGCCGCACCCGGACGGCTGGGGTCCTCTGATGCAGCCGGTCCGGCGCGTGGCGGTGCGCCTCGCCAAGGCGGGGCGGATCGCGATCCTGCGCAAGGGCCGGCCGGTCGACCCGGACGATTTCCGCGGGATCTACCGGCTCGGCCCTCCGGCCTCGGGCCCGGGCAGCCAATCGGGCGTGTAGCCGGCGAGCCGGTAGGCGACGAGGCCGATCCATTCCTTGACCGCGAGGTCGAGGACCAGCAGCCCCTCGGAGGCGAAGCCGCCGAAGCGCAGGGCGGTCCAGCCCGCCGTGCGGTAATCCACCGGATAGGCCTCGACCGTGAAGCCGGCCTGCCGGAAGCAGCCCACCGTCCGCGGCATGTGCCAGGCGGAGGTGACGAGGAGCCAGCGCTCGCCGGGCTTGGGCTGCACCAGGGCGGCGGTGAAGGCCGCGTTCTCCTGCGTGTTGCGCGAGCGGTTCTCCAGGATCAGCCGTGAGCGCGGCAGGCCGAGGGTGTCGGCGTGGCGGCTGATCACGTCGGCCTCCGAGATCCCGCTGCCGCTCAGCGAGGCGTTCCCGCCCGTGAAGACCAGCCGCGCTGCGGGGAAGCGCCGGGCGAGATCGGCCATGTAGGTCTGGCGCTCGTCGGCGTTGTTGCCGACGAACTGCTCCCGCGCCGCCGACAGGCCGGTCTCGACGCCGCCGCCGAGCAGGATGATGCCCGTGGGCGGCGCGTCGCCCTCGCGCCATTGCGGGAAGCGCTCCTCCAGGGGCGCCATCACCAGGACGGGCAGGGGCGAGAGGCCGCCGAGCAGCAGGCCGACCGCGCCGAACAGCACCAGACCGGCGGCCAGGCGCCGCCGGCGCGTCGCGAGGAGGAGGCCGCCGAGGAGGGCGGCGAGGATGAACAGGTTGGAGGGGGTGATCAGGAAGAAGATCACCTTCGAGGCGGAGAAGAACATCGCCGCTCAGGCCGGCCGGACGCGCGCCGGGCTCACCGCGGGCGGCGCGTCGCGCAGGGTCTCGTCGGTCATGGACGCATCCTGGTGGGGATCCGGCCACGCGGCGGGACCGGCGCGGCCGCTTCCGGCATATCACGGGGAGCGGCGCTCCTCCCAGCCGCCGGCACCGACCATCCGGTGCCAATCCGCTCGGAATCGCAGCGGCGCGGTCCCCTGCGCCCGCTTGAGCCGTCATCGGCTCTCAGTCTCAGTCGTTGATTCAACGCGCTCTCTTCCGCCGAACCGGCATCCCCTTCGGCTGAAGAGCGCTCGTGCTGCGCCGCTCGCGCCCCTTGCCCGCATGCCGGCTGCGACCTATCACCGGCCCTCGACATGACTCACGGCGCGCCCCCGAGCTTCCCCCACCGCCACCTCCTCGGCATCGAGGGGCTGACGCGACCCGAGATCGAGGGGCTGCTCGACCGCGCCGACGCGGCCGTCGACATCTCCCGCCAGATCGAGAAGAAGCGCGTGACCCTGCGCGGGCGCACGCAGATCAACCTGTTCTTCGAGCCCTCGACCCGGACGCAATCCTCCTTCGAGCTCGCCGGCAAGCGGCTCGGCGCCGACGTGATGAACATGTCGGTGGCCTCCTCCTCGGTGAAGAAGGGCGAGACCCTGATCGACACCGCGGCGACGCTGAACGCCATGCGGCCCGACATCATCGTGGTGCGCCACCAGTCGGCGGGGGCCGTGCATCTCCTCGCCCGCAAGGTCGACTGCTCGGTGGTGAATGCGGGCGACGGCGCCCACGAGCACCCGACCCAGGCCCTCCTCGACGCGCTGACCATCCGCCGCAACAAGGGCCGCATCGAGGGGCTTCAGGTCGCGATCTGCGGCGACGTCCTGCACTCGCGGGTGGCGCGCTCGAACATCATCAGCCTCCAGGCGCTGGGCGCGCGGGTGCGGGTAATCGGCCCCTCGACGCTGCTGCCGGCCGGCATCGAACGCTTCGGCGTCGAGGTCTTCACGAACATGCGCGAGGGCTTGAGGGACTGCGACATCGTCATGATGCTGCGCCTGCAGCGCGAGCGCATGAACGGCTCCTTCGTGCCCTCCGTGAAGGAGTATTTCCGCTATTACGGCCTCGACGGCGACAAGCTGGCGCTGGCCAAGCCCGACGCCCTGGTGATGCATCCGGGCCCGATGAACCGCGGCGTCGAGATCGCCTCGGACATCGCCGACGGCGCGCAGTCGCTGATCCGCGAGCAGGTCGAGATGGGCGTCGCCGTGCGCATGGCAGTTCTGGAAGCCCTCGCGAGCCATCTGCCCAACGAGTGATGCCGATGTCGCCGCGACCGCTTCTCCTCACCCAAGCCCGCCTGATCGATCCGGCCGCCGGCCGGGAAGCCCCGGGCGCCGTGCTCGTCCGCGACGGGCGCATCGCCGACATCGCGCAGGGCTCCGCCCCCGGGACGCCGGACGGCGCCGAGACCGTCGATTGCGGCGGCCTCGTCCTCGCGCCCGGCCTCATCGACATGCGCGCCTTCGTGGGCGAGCCAGGCGCGGAGCACCGCGAGACCCTGGCCTCGGCCAGCGCCGCGGCGGCGTCCGGCGGCGTCACCACGCTGGTCTGCATGCCCGACACCAACCCGGTGATCGACGGGCCGGCCATCGTCGACTTCGTGCTGCGGCGGGCCCGCGACACGGCCTGCGTCAACGTCCTGCCGGCCGCCGCCGTCACCAAGGGCCTCGCGGGCCGCGAGATGACCGAGTTCGGCCTCCTGCAGGAATCGGGCGCCGTCGCCTTCACGGACGGGCTCAAGGCCGTCACCAACGCGCAGGTGATGCGCCGCGCCCTGACCTATGCGCGCGATTTCGGCGCGCTGATCATGCAGCATGTCGAGGAGCCGGACCTCGTCGGCGAGGGGGTGATGAACGAGGGCGAGCTCGCCTCGCGCCTCGGGCTGATCGGCATCCCGCGCGAGGCCGAGACGGTGATGCTGGAGCGCGACATCCGCCTCGTGCGCCTCACCGGCGCGCGCTACCACGCGGCGATGATCTCCTGTGCGGACAGCGTCGAGATCGTGCGCAGGGCCAAGGCCGACGGGCTGCCCGTCACCTGCGGCGTCTCGGTGAACAACCTCGTGCTCAACGAGGGCGATATCGGCCATTACCGCACCTTCTGCCGCCTCTCGCCGCCGCTGCGCGCCGAGGCCGACCGTCAGGCCGTGGTGTCGGCGCTCCGCGAGGGGGTGATCGACGTGATCGTGTCCGACCACAACCCGCAGGACGTCGAGACCAAGCGCCTGCCCTTCGCGGAAGCCGCGGACGGGGCGCTCGGCATCGAGACCCTGCTCGGGGCGGCGCTCCGGCTCGTCCATACCGGCGATATCGGCCTGCCCCGCCTGATCGCGGCGCTCACCGCCGGCCCGGCCGGGATCCTGCGGCGCGAGGCCGGGCGGCTCGCCGCGGGCGCGCCCGCCGACCTCGTGCTGATCGACCCCGACCTGCCCTACGTCCTCGACAAGCGGGCGCTGAAGTCGCGCTCGAAGAACTCGCCCTTCGACGAGGCCCGGCTCCAGGGCGCGGCGGTGCTGACGCTGGTCGGCGGCCGGATCGTGCATCGGGCCCCCGAGATCGCGGTGGCCGCGTGATCGCAGCCGCCGACCTCGCGACCCCGGCCGTCGCCGCCTGCCTGGCGCTCGGCTACCTGCTCGGCTCGATTCCCTTCGGGCTGATCCTCACCAAGCTCGCCGGGCTGGGCGACGTGCGCGCGATCGGCTCCGGCAATATCGGCGCGACCAACGTCTTGCGCACCGGCCGCAAGGGGCTCGCCGCCGCGACGCTCGTGGGCGACGCCCTGAAGGGCACGGCGGCGGTGCTGATCGCCGCCCAGGTCGGCGAGGCCGCCATGCTGGCGGCCGGGCTCGGCGCCTTCCTCGGCCATCTCTTCCCGGTCTGGCTCGGCTTCAAGGGCGGCAAGGGGGTCGCGACCTTCATCGGCGTGCTGCTCGGCCTCGCGCCGCTGGCGGTGCTCGCCTTCGCCGCAATCTGGCTCGGCCTCGCCTTCGCGCTGCGCTACTCCTCGCTCGCGGCGCTCGCCGCCTCCGCAGTGACCCCCGCCGTGCTCTGGGCGATGGGGCGCCCGGATGCGGCGCTGCTGTTCCTGATTCTCGGGCTGCTGCTCTGGTGGAAACACGCGCCGAACATCCGCCGCCTCCTCGACGGCACCGAAGGCCGCATCGGCCAGAAGGGCTGATCCGGGATCCCGAAGAGGTCACCCCTTTGGTGGGGTCTCGGGGCGAAGCCCCGAGGCTTTCCAGGGCTCTGCCCCGGACCCGCGAGCGGGATGATCCCTCTCGACACCCGGACGGACTATTGGCCGAGCGATGTGATAGGGTTCCCATGGACCGCGGGAATCCCTCATGCAGCTCACCGACGCCCAGCGCATCGACTGGCTCCGGCTGATCCGGACCGAGGGCGTCGGACCGCGCACCTTCCGCACCCTCATCAACCGCTTCGGCGGCGCCGCGGCGGCTCTCGATGCGCTGCCCGACCTGACGCGGCGGCAGGGGAAGCCGGTGACGCCGCCGAGCCGCGCCGAGGCCGCCGACGAGATCGCGCGGGCGGAGGCGCTCGGCGCCCGCTTCGTGGCGAGCGGCGAGGCCGCCTATCCGCGCCTGCTCCAGGCTGCGGATTCCGCGCCCCCGCTCATCGCGGTGCGCGGCGCGGACGCCGTGCTCAACCGGCCGGCCGTCGCCCTCGTCGGCTCGCGCAACGCCTCGGCGGCGGGGGGCGCCTTCACCGAGCGGCTGGCCCGCGAACTCGGCGAGGCGGGGCTCTGCGTGGTCTCGGGGCTTGCCCGCGGCATCGATGCGCGCGCCCACAAGGCGGCGCTCGCCACCGGCACGATCGGCGTGCTCGCGGGCGGGCACGACCGGATCTACCCCGCCAACCATGCCGGCCTCGTCGCCTCCATCCTGGAGGGCGGCGGCGCCGTCGTCGCCGAGATGCCGATGGGCTGGGAGCCGCGC
Organism: Methylobacterium symbioticum; assembly: GCF_902141845.1. Taxonomy (GTDB): domain Bacteria; phylum Pseudomonadota; class Alphaproteobacteria; order Rhizobiales; family Beijerinckiaceae; genus Methylobacterium; species Methylobacterium symbioticum. Next base: position 7,863 of record NZ_CABFPH010000112.1, read on the forward strand.
GGGCGCGACTTCCCCCGGCGCAACCGCATCATCTCCGGCCTCGCCTACGGCACGGTGGTGGTCGAGGCGGCCCGCCGCTCGGGCTCGCTCATCACGGCCCGTTTCGCCCTGGAGCAGGGCCGCGAGGTCTTCGCGGTGCCGGGCTCGCCCCTCGATCCGCGCGCGGAGGGCACCAACGACCTCATCCGCCAGGGCGCCACCCTGGTGGCTGAGGTCGACCACGTGCTCGCCGTGCTCGCGCCGCTGATCTCCGGCGAGCGGCCGGCCGCGCGCGACGCCCCCCGACTCGAGGACCGGCCGATCTTCTGGGACGAGATCGACCTCGACGGGATCGTGATCCCCGTGCCGGCCCCATCCCTCGACGCGCTGGACCTGCCCGAGCCCGAGGATCCCCGCGCCCGGGTGATCGGGGCGCTCAGCCCGGCGCCGGTGGCCGTCGACACCCTCGCCCGCGCCACCGGTCTCGCCGTGCGCGTGGTGCAGACCATCCTGCTGGAGCTGGAACTCGACGGGCGCATCGAGCGCCACGGCAGCGGGACGGTCTCGCTGGTCCGCTAGAGCACGTTCCGCGGACGTGGCCGCCGGTTCCGCGAAAGAACATGCTCTAGCGGACGAGAAGCTGGTTCTTCACCAGATAGCGGATGCCGCGGTCGAAGGATTCGTCCGTGTCGCCGCGCAGGTCGACGCTGTAGGCCTTCTCCGGCGCGCCCTCCGTGAGCGGCTTGAAGTAGACGTTCATGTTGAGGATCAGGTTCGAGACCTTCTGGATCTCGCCGACGAAGACGCCGTCGGCCCCGAGCTTCTGCCCGAACCGCTCCGCGCAGCCGCCGCAGGCGCGCAGGTCCGCCGTCTCGGCAACCTCCTTCCGGACCGGATCGGTCGGGACCAGGCTGTAGCGGCCCGATTCCTTCAGGAGATCGCGGAAGGTGTCGGCGGTGCGCTGCAACCGCGCCTTGTCCGCCTCGGTCGGCGGCAGCGGCGCGCCGCGCGCGAACTGGAAATCCAGAACCGCGACCCTCGCGGGCTCCGCGCGGGCGGGGAGGGCGGCGGCGGCGAGGATCGCCGCAAGCAGCAGGGATGGACGGGTGCGGATCAAGGCGGTTCTCCGAGGCGCCGGCGGCGGGATCGCGCCTCCCGCCCGCATGTGATGGGGAACGCCCGGGAGCCAGGAACGATCGCAGAAACCCGGTCAGTCGGTGAGCACGTCTCCCGACAGATCCTGCATCCGGTCGAGCGCGCCCTGCAGGATGTAGGCGGCGGCGAGCTTGTCCACGAGCTGGGCGCGCTTGGCCCGCGAGGTGTCGGCCTCGATCAGTGCCCGGGTGACGACCGCGGTGGAGAGCCGCTCGTCCTGGAACAGGACCGGCAGGTCGAGGATCGGCTTCAGGTTGCGCACGAAGGCGCGGGTCGATTGCACACGGGGCCCGGCGCTGCCATCCATGTTGAGGGGCAGGCCGAAAACGAGCCCGCCGACCTGATGCTGCCGGCAGAGGTCGCGCAGGCGCTCGGCATCCGGCGTGAACTTCACCCGCCGGATCGTCTCCAATGGGCTCGCGATCCGGCGCTGCACGTCCGATAGGGCGAGCCCGATCGTCTTGGTGCCGAGATCGACGCCGATGAGCCGCGCACCGCCGGTGGCAGCCTCGGCGAAGGCGCGCATGTCCTGGATATCCATGGCCCTGCGGTTAGATCGGTTCGGCCCCGCGCGCCAGCACCGCCTCCTCGATCCCCTCGAAGAGCGCGGGCAGCGGCTCGGCCGCCTCGCCCAGCACGGCGCGGACGCCCTCGCCCTGCACCCGGAGGAAGAAGGCGTCGAGGCTCTCGGCCCCGAAGCGCACCGTCTCGAGGTCGGGGGCGAGGACCCAGATGTCGTACTCGCCCGTGCCGGTGACGTCCCAGAACAGGAAGCTGCCGTCCTCGGCCTCGCCGAAGAAGCAGGCCCGCTCCAGCACGGTCGGGTCGTCGCCCTCCACGGAGAAGGTGGGTGGTGCCTCGAGCAGGGCGAGCGCCGCCTGGATGCTGTGGGCGATCACCTCGGCGCGGGTGGCGAGGTCGGCGGCCGGGAAGGGCAGGGGCGTGGCGATCCGGATCGCGCCGCCCGCAAGGCCTGCCCCGCAGGCCCGGCAGAAGCCGCGATAGGAATCGGGCAGGGGAAAGCCGAGCGCCCGCTCCGCCTGCGCGATCTCGTCATCGGTGGAGACGCGACCCCGGTGAAGCTCCGCGAAGACCTCGGACCACAGCCCCGTCCCCATCCGCATTCTCCCGCACGCGACAGCCGGCCCTGCCGTTAACCATAATGCCAAGTAAAGCCTAGCTCTGGACGGAGCGGTTCCGGCATAACAGCGTTAACGGATGCTTAACCTTCTTCAGGGGAACGCGCGTGGCCGCCCGAGAGACGACCGCCGGACGGCGCCCGATGCGGCGCCGGCACAAGCTGATGCTGCTGCTCGCCTTCGAGATCCTGGTCCTCGGCTTCACGCAGGCCCAGCTGGAGCGGCCGAGCCGCGGCATCTCGGTGGAGACCACCGTGACGCCGAACCATGTGGTGACCTGAGGCATCCGGCACCGAGACCGGTCATCCGGGTCCTGACGTCCGCCGGCTTGCCGGAGCGGTCTCCCACGCGGCGGACGGCGCTCAGTCCGCCGTCTTGGCGCGCGGCGCGCCCGGGGTCGCAGCGGCCTGCTGGTTCACGTCCGGAACCCGGGTCCAGGTCTGCGAGCCGCAGAGCACCTTGAGCAGGCAGCCCGAGACCGACAGCTCCGAGGCGCTCTCGCGCTCGACGCTGACCTGGTACACCTTGCCTTCCTCGATGTTGTAGATCTCGCCCGAGAACTTCTCCTCGTCGGGCTTCAGCCCCTCGATGAGCGGCAGGCCGAGCACCGGCCGCGCGCGCTTCTTCGGGTCGGGGTTCTTGATGTCGGTCCGCGGCGTGCCGGCATCGGAGTTCGGCACCTTCAGCCAGACCACTTTGCCGCAGACGAGGCTCTGGCCGGGGCCGCAGCGATCGATGCGGATCTTGGCGCGCCCGTCGCCGGTCAGCCAGGTCCCGGAGGGATCCTTGGGGGCCTCGGCCCGGGCGCCGGCGACGCCGGCGAGGAGGAGGGTGGTGGCGAGAATGGTCCGCATGCGGATGTCTCCTGGGCTGGCGCCGGGGCGCTGGACACGGGGAGGTCGGCTGCAAGGGAGTACGCGGTCGCAATCGGGCGTTTTTTCGGCACTGTTGCAGCGAAGCCATGGCCGCCCAGGATCCGAGCCGGGTTGAGGGCACAGGGAGCGCCCGCTATAAGCCCGGCGCCGCAACGGCTTCCGCGAGGCGGAAGACCGCCGAACACACTTCACGCAGACGGAATCCGGACGCATGGCCACCGAGCGCACCTTCTCCATCCTCAAGCCCGATGCCACGCGGCGGAACCTGACCGGCGCGGTCAACGCGGTGATCGAGAAGGCGGGCCTGCGCATCGTCGGCCAGCGCCGCATCCAGATGAGCCGCCAGCAGGCGGAAAAGTTCTACGAGATCCACAAGGAGCGCCCCTTCTTCGGCGAGCTCGTGGAGTTCATGACCTCGGGCCCCGTCGTCGTGCAGGTGCTGGAAGGCGAGAACGCCGTCGCCAAGTACCGTGAGGTGATGGGCGCCACCAACCCGGCCCAGGCCGCCGAGGGCACCATCCGCAAGCTCTTCGCCGAGTCGGTCGGCGAGAACACGGTGCACGGCTCGGACAGCGCCGAGAACGCCAAGATCGAGATCGCGCAGTTCTTCCAGGACGCCGACATCGTCGGCTGAGCCCCGCCGGGATCTGGCCGCCGGGGCACACCGGCGGCCATTCTACCTACGTACTGCGCCGGCCGGCCGGAATGGCCGCCGGTGTGGCCAAGCCGCCATTGACGGGGCGGGCACTCGGGGCGTCCAAGGGCACGGTTTCGTTTTCCAGCTCCCGGACGTCGCTTTCATGACCCGCCGCCTGTCCCTCACGCTCGCAGCCGGCCTCCTGGCCCTCGGCGCCACCGCGGCGCTGGCCGGCGGCTCCTCCGCCCCCTTCGAGCAATACCAGCCCGATCCGGCCTTGCGCACCGCGCCCAAGGCCAACCTCGAATCCCGCGTCCGCCACGCCTGCACCGTCGTCCAGGCGCGCATGACCAATGCCAGCGAGGCCTCCCTGGAGCGCCCCTGCGGCTGCTACGCCCGCCAGACCCTGCGCACCCTCGACGAGGCCGAGATCGAGGCCTACCGGGCCACCGGCTATTTCAACGATTCGGCCCGCGCCAAGGCGCTCTCGGCCCTCGATTCCTGCAAGCTGCAGCGGCCGGTCTGAGGACCGCACACGAAGACCAAGATCGGGGCTGCGCGCCCCGAACCTGCGCCGAAGGGCCCCACGGCCCTTCGGTATCCCCGTTACAGGCTGAGCAACGCGCCGTCGGCCTGCGCGGCCTCCGCGTCGAAGATCACGCGGTCGCCTTCGAGGCGCACCTTGCCACCCGCCACCAGGGCGAGCGCCGCCGGGTAGAGCCGGTGCTCCTGCACGATCACGCGGTCGGCGAGGCTGTCCGGATCGTCGCCCGCCCGCACCGGCACCGCCGCCTGCGCCACGATCGGCCCGGCATCGAGTTCCGGCACCACGTAATGCACCGTGCAGCCGTGCAGCCGCACCCCGGCCTCGAGCGCCCGCGCATGGGTGTGCGTGCCCTTGAACAGCGGCAGCAGCGAGGGGTGGATATTGAGCATCCGCCCCGCCCAGCCCTCGACGAAGCCCGGCGTGAAGATCCGCATGAAACCGGCGAGGCAGACGAGATCGACCTTCGCGGCGCGCAGCTCCGCGTCGAGGGCCGCGTCGAAGCCGTCGCGATCCGGATAGGCCCGGTGGTCGATCGCCTGCGTCGCGATCCCGGCCTCGGCCGCCCGGGCGAGCCCTGCGGCCTCCGGCCGGTTCGAGAGCACCAGCACGATCTCGGCCGGGAAATCCGGCGCGCGGGCGGCCTCGATCAGCGAGACCATGTTCGAGCCGCGCCCCGAGATCAGGATCGCGACGCGGGTCTTGGCCGGCCCGCTCACAGCGCGAGGCGGCCGTCGAAGGTGACGGGCTCAGGGCCGCGCGCGGTGATGCGCCCGAGCCGGATCGGCGCCTCGCCGGCCTGGACCAGCGCCGCGCTCACCGCCTCCGCCTGGGCGGCGTCCACCACCACGACCATGCCGATGCCGCAGTTGAAGGTGCGCAGCATCTCCGCTTCCGCGACGCCGCCCTCGCGGGCGAGCCAGCCGAAGACCGGCGGCACCTTGACCGCGTCGAGGTCGACCGCGATGCCGACATCGTCCGGCAGTACGCGAGGCAGGTTGTCGGGAAAGCCGCCGCCGGTGATGTGGGCCAGCGCCTTGATGCCGTCGGTGGCCTTCAGCGCTGCGAGCAGGGGCTTCACGTAGATCCGGGTCGGCTCCAGCAGCGCCTCGCCGAGGGCGAGGCCGGGCGCGAAGGGCGCCGGCGCGTCCCAGGCCAGGCCGGTGCGGGCCACGATGCGGCGCACCAGCGAGAAACCGTTCGAGTGGACGCCCGAGGAGGGCAGGCCGAGCACGAGGTCGCCGGCCGCGATGCCCGGCTTCGGCAGCAGGGTGCCGCGCTCGGCCGCGCCCACCGCGAAGCCCGCGAGGTCGTAGTCCGAGCCGTCATAGAGGCCCGGCATCTCGGCGGTCTCGCCGCCGATCAGGGCGCAGCCCGCCTGGCGGCACCCGTCCGCGATGCCGCGCACGATGTCGGCGCCCACACCCGGCACCAGCTTGGCCGTCGCGTAGTAGTCGAGGAAGAACAGCGGCTCGGCGCCCTGCACCACGAGGTCGTTCACGCACATCGCCACGAGGTCGATGCCGATCGTGGCGTGCCGGTTCGTCTCGATGGCGATCTTCACCTTGGTGCCGACGCCGTCATTGGCCGCCACCAGGATCGGGTCCTTGAATCCGGCCGCCTTCAGGTCGAACAGGCCGCCGAAGCCGCCGATCTCCGCATCCGCTCCCGGCCGGCGCGTGGCGCGCACCAGCGGCTTGATCGTCTCGACGAGGGCGTTGCCCGCATCGATGTCCACGCCCGCCTGCGCGTAGGTCAGCCCGTCCTTGCCCGTCATGCCCGCGCCGTCTCCGAGCCGCATCGTTCCATCTTCGCGTGCTCTACCCCCTTGCGGCGCGTCGCGCGAGTCGGGAGAGGGTTGATCGGGACGCCGGGGGTCACCACTCTCGGCCGGGACTTGAGCGTGACGGGAGGGGCGATGCGCGCACGGGCGGTGATCGGGTTCGGCGCCCTCGTCGGGCTCGGCCTCCTCGTCTACCTGCTGCGCGACGTGATGCTGCCCTTCGTGGCCGGCATCGCGCTCGCCTATCTGCTCGATCCCCTGGCCGACCGGCTGGAGCGGCTCGGCCTCGGACGTCTCGCCGCGAGCCTCGTCATCCTGGCTCTGTTCGTGGTCGTGCTGGTGGTGAGCCTGCTGCTCCTCGTGCCGCTGGTGGCGAACCAGGTGGCGGCGCTGATCTCCAGCCTGCCGCAGATGGTCTCGCGCCTGCAGGGCATCCTGGCCGAGCGCGCAGGCCCGTTGCTGCAGCGCCTCGGCGGCGCCGACGCGCTCAGCGAGCTGCAATCCTCGGTCGGCTCCCTGGCGACCCAGGGCGTCGCTTGGCTCCTCGCCTTCCTCAAGTCGCTCTGGACCGGCAGCCAGGTGCTGATCTCGATCGCCTCGCTCCTCGTGGTGACGCCGGTCGTCGCCTTCTACATCCTGGTGGACTGGGACCGCATGATCGCGGCCCTCGACGGCTGGGTGCCGCCGCGCCACCAACTGACCGTGCGCGAGCTGGCGCGGCAGATCGACCGGGCGATCATCGGCTTCGTGCGCGGGCAGACCCTGGTCTGCCTGATCCTCGGCAGCTTCTACGCGGTCGGCCTGTGGCTGGTCGGGCTGAATTTCGGCGTGCTGATCGGGCTGATCGCCGGCTTCCTCACCTTCATCCCCTATGTCGGCACGCTCACCGGCTTTCTGCTCGCCATGGGCGTCGCCCTGGTCCAGTACTGGCCGGGCTCGGACTGGCTGCATATCGGCCTGACGCTCGGCATCTTCCTCACCGGCCAGTTCCTCGAAGGGAACATCATCTCGCCCAAGCTCGTGGGCGATTCGGTCGGTCTGCACCCGGTCTGGCTGATGTTCGCGCTCCTGGCCTTCGGCTCGCTCTTCGGCTTCCTCGGGCTGCTGCTCGCGGTGCCGGTGGCCGCCTCGATCGGCGTGCTGGTGCGCTTCGGCCTGCGGCAATACCTGCAGAGCCGGCTCTATCACGACGGCGAGCCGGTCCTGATCGCGGTCTCCCCGCGCGATCTGTGATCCCGTCCCGAGACCGGACGGCGCCGGAGGCCCGCGCATCGACGTGTCGATGCCTGAACGCGATGGTATGATCCGCCTCATGCGCGACACCGCTCCGCCGAAGCAGCTCGCCTTCGACCTGCCGCTGGACCCCCGCTACGGCCGCGAGGACTTCCTCGTCGGACCTGCCAACGAGGCGGCCTACGCCCTGATCGAGGCCTGGCCGGACTGGCCGGACACGGTCCTCGTCCTGACCGGCCCCCCGGGCAGCGGCAAGAGCCACCTCGCCTCGATCTGGGCGGGCCGGGCCCATGCCTGGACGGTCCCGGTCTCCGGGGTGACGGGGGAGAGCGTCACCCATCTCGTCTCGAACGGCGCCCTCGTGATTGAGGACATCGACCGGGCCGAGGGGCGCGACGAGGCCGCCCTGTTCCACCTGCTCAACCGCGCCCGCGAGCGGAAGGCCCCCGTGCTCCTGACGAGCGCGCGGCCGGTCGACGCCCTGGGGCTGCGCACCGCCGACCTGCGCTCGCGGCTGCGCCTCGCGCCGGGCGCGGAGATCCTCAGCCCCGACGACGCGCTCCTGCGGGCGGTCATCGTGAAGCTGTTCGTGGACCGGCAGCTCGTGGTGGATCTCGCGGTGATCGACGCGCTGGCGCTGCGCATCGACCGCTCGCTCGGGCGCGCCCGCGAGGTGGTGTCCGAGCTCGACCGCGACGCCCTCGGGCGCGGGCGCCGCATCACCAAGCCGCTGGCGCTGGCCGTGCTGGAGCGCATGGGGGTGGGCGAGGGCGAGGGCGACGAGGATTGAGACGAGCGGACGGCGGAAGCCGTCATCGAACTGTCACGCAGGCGCGCTCATTCCCTGGTAGAGCACGCCCGCAGCAGGTTAGGTCGGCCGGGACGGGCCGGCCGCCGACCCCAGCGCAGGAGGATGATGTTGGCCGAGATGGAGCCGAGAGCGGAGGTGCGGGAGAGCGTGGAGGAGGCCGTCGAGCGCCCCGCGCCGCGACGGGCCACGGGCGGTTCCCCCCGGCGCGCGCCCCGCGCCGCGCAGGCC
>NZ_CABFPH010000113.1 GCF_902141845.1 Methylobacterium symbioticum
TGCTCGACGACACCCTCACAGCAATTCCACCTCAGGCCGCCTGACCGATGGCCGCTCCAACTCCACCCCGAATTTCCACCTCATTGACGGACACGACCCCGAGCGACGGCCCGCAACCCGGAACCATACCCCAAAAGGGTATGTTGATTCATCGCGAGCCCCCGAGCTCCGCCTGAGCTTGCGGGCCGCTCCTCATAGTAAGGCTTGACCCCACCCCCAACAATGCGAGCCGCCAAATGCATCAGATGAGCCCGGACATGCAGTCCTGCATCGACGAGTGCCTGCGCTGCTATCAGACCTGCCTCGGCATGGCCTCGAACCACTGCCTCCCGGCCGGCGGCAAGCACGTCGAGCCCGAGCATTTCCGGCTGATGCTGGCCTGCGCCGAGATCTGCCGGACCTCGGCGCACTTCATGCTGCTCGGCACCGCGCACCACAAGCACACCTGCGCCGAGTGCGCCGACGTCTGCGAGGACTGCGCCCGCAGCTGCGAGCAGGTCGGCGACATGCAAGCCTGCGTCGAGCAGTGCCGCCGCTGCGCCGAGAGCTGCCGGAAGATGGCCGCCTGAACGCGGCGACCTCGCCGGTGCGGCGTTCGCGAGGGGGCCCAAGCCGCGCGCTCGCTGCCCTTCGTGCCGGCGCCGCGTCCGCCCCAGCGTGGCGGTGCCGCAGCCGGCATGGGTCACCCCGATGTCAGGCATGCCCGCCGCCGAGCGCGACGGGGCGAGCGCTGCCCGCCGCGCAGCGTCATCCACCGTGCCAGCCGGCCCCGCGGCGGCCGGCGCGCGCCGACCGATCCGCTTGGCGCACATGGCCTGAGAGGTCGAATCCCGTCAGACCTCACGCCGTCCCGACGGGCCCAAGCGGCGGCACCGCGTCTGGCTGCGCCGGGTTAGGGAGCGGCCGACGACAGGCCGGCCCCACGAGTGACGGGAGGCGAAGGCCACATCCCCGGTCGCTCGACCCCGTCGTCCGGCGGCTGCCGGCCTCGCCTGCGCGTCAATGCCGTCAGGCGTGTTCCGCGCGTCGCCGGCTATCGGGACGACCCGCGGGGGACCGGGGCGCGGTGCCGGCGAGGTCATCGAGGATCGGGCAATCCGGACGGTCGTCGCCCGAGCAATGCTCGGCGAGATGGCTGAGGGTCCGGACCATGGCCTGCATCTCGGCGATGCGCGCTTCGAGGTCGCGCACATGCCGCGTTGCCACGGCCTTCACCTCGGAACTGGCCCGCCGCTTGTCGTGCCAAAGGCCAAGCAGGGCGGCGACCTCGTCCAGGGGAAAGCCCAGGCTGCGGGCGCGCCGCACGAAGCGGAGCGCGTGCACGTCCTCGTCACCGTAGAGCCTGTAACCCGCCCCGGAGCGCGCCGCCGGCCGGATCAGGCCGATGCTTTCGTAGTAGCGGATCATCTTGGCCGAGACCCCCGAGGCCTTGGCCGCCTCACCGATGTTCATGGCTTTGCCCTCCGCTGGACGGGTGACCGGGGCCGGGCCTTCGCAACCGCCTCCGGGTCTAGGACGCGGCGCCGCCGCGGTCGAGCCCGCGCCGGCCGGGGCCGTCCCCGACCGTGGCCCGGGGCGGCGCCTAGGAAGCGGCAGCCTTCGTGGCCTGGAGCATCGGCGCGAACGCCCGCAAGCGGAGAGCGTTCAGGACGACGCTGACGCTGGAGAAGGCCATGGCGAGGCCGGCGAACAGCGGCGACATCAGGATGCCGAAGGCCGGATAGAGTGCACCGGCGGCGACCGGGATCAGCACGGCGTTGTAGGCGAAGGCCCAGAACAGGTTCTGGCGGATGTTGCGGATGGTCGCCCGCGACAGCGCGACGGCGTTCGCGACGTTCCGCAGGTCGCCGGACATCAGCACGACGTCCGCGCTTTCCACCGCGATGTCCGTTCCGGTGCCGATGGCCAACCCCACGTCGGCCTGCGCGAGCGCGGGGGCGTCGTTGATGCCGTCGCCGACGAAGGCCACGGGAACGGTCCCATCCACCTGAAGCCGGCGCACGACGTCGGCCTTGTCGGTCGGCAGCACCTCCGCCTCGACCGCGTCGATGCCGAGACGGCGCGCGACGGCCTCGGCGGTGCGACGGTTGTCGCCGGTGACCATCACCACCCGCGCATCGAGGCGCCGCAGGGCCGCGATGGCCTCGGGCGTGCTCTCCTTGATCGGGTCGGCGACCGCGACCAGGGCCGCCAGGACACCATCCACGGCAACGTACAGGGGGGTCCGACCGTCGTCGGCCAGCCGCTCGGCCGCGCCGGAAAGGGCGGAGAGGTCGAGGCCGCGCCGCCGCATGAGGCGGTCGGCGCCGGCCTCGACGCGGCGTCCCTCGACCATGGCGCGTGCCCCGAACCCGGGGATCGCCTCGAACCCGACGGCCTCCGCCAGTCGGACCCCGCGCCGCTGCGCGGCCGCGACGATGGCCGCCGCGACGGGATGTTCCGAGCGCGCCTCCATCGAGGCCAGGAGCCGCAGCACGGTGTCCTCGTCGAAGCCAGGCAGGACTGCGATGTCGGTCAGCTCGGGCGTGCCCTTGGTCAGCGTCCCGGTCTTGTCGAGCGCGATCACCCGGGCGTCCCGCAGCGCCTGGAGCGCCTCCCCGCGTCGGAACAGGATGCCGAACTCGGCCGCCTTGCCGGTTCCGACCATGATCGAGGTCGGCGTCGCGAGGCCCATCGCGCAGGGGCAGGCGATGATCAGCACCGCGACCGCGTTGGCGAGCGCGAAGGCCAGGGCGGGAGACGGGCCGAAGGCGAGCCAGATCCCGAGCGTGACGGCCGCGGCGCCGAGCACGGCGGGCACGAACCAAGTCGTCACCCGGTCGACGAGGGCCTGGATCGGCAGCTTCGACCCTTGCGCCGCCTCGACGGTGCGCACGATCTGCGCCAGCAACGTGTCGGACCCGACCTTGGTGGCCCGGAAGCGGAAGCTGCCGGTGCCGTTCACGGTGCCGCCGATGACCTCGTCGCCGGTTGCCTTGCGCGCGGGGACGGGCTCGCCGGTGACCATCGCCTCGTCGACGTAGGAGGCGCCGTCGAGCACGGTACCGTCGACGGGCAGGCGCTCGCCGGGCCGCACGGCGACGACGTCGCCGGGACGGACCCCCTCGACGTCGACCTCCGTCTCGACCCCGTCGCGCACGACCCGGGCCGTCCGCGCCTGGAGCGTCAGCAGGTGCCGGATCGCGTCGCTCGTGCGGCCCCTTGCCCTGGCCTCGAACCATCGTCCCAGCAGGATGAGCGTCACGATCACGGCGCCCGCCTCGAAGTAGGTGTAGGCCGTGCCGGCGGGCAGGAGCCAGGGCGCTAGCGCCGCGACGACCGAGAAGCCGTAGGCCGCGCTGGTCCCGAGCATCACCAGGCTGTTCATATCGGGCGCGCCGCGCAGGAGGGCCGGGATGCCCTTGGCGTAGAAGCGCAAGCCGGGCCCGAACTGGATGAGGCTGGCGAAGACGAGGGACAGGAGCGTGAGCATGCCCTGACCGAGGGTTCTCGTCAGAGCCTCGTGCAGGCTGCCGGAGAGGTGCGCGCTCATCTCGAAGACGAGCAGCGGTGCGGTGGCGAGCGCGGCCAGAAGCACCGAGCGGCGCAAAGCCGCAATCTCCGCCTCGCGCTCCGCCCGTTCGCGGTCGCCGGCCGCCGCGGCGTCGCGCACCGGCTCGGCCTCGTAGCCCGCCGCGGCGACCGCCGCGACGATGCGTTGGGCCATGCCGGCCCCGCCGAGGTGGCGCACCGACGCGCGCTGGGTGGCGAGGTTCACGGTGGCGTCACGAACGCCCGGGACGTGGCCGAGCGCCCGCTCGACACGGCCGACGCAGGACGCGCAGGTCATGCCGGAAACGCGCAGCTCCGTCACGACCTCGACGGGTTCGTAGCCCGCCCCGCGAACCGCGTCGGCGACCGCAATGTCGCTCGCGCCCGCAGCCAGGACGCCGCTGACGCGTCCGGTGGCGAGGTTCACGTTGGCCGCTTGCACCCCCACCACCGCGCGGACCGCCGTCTCGACGCGCCCTACGCACGAGGCGCAGCTCATTCCCCGGACCGGAAATTCGAACGTCGTCCCGTTCCGCCTGGCTCCTTCGGCAGTCGCTTGTGCGGCCATCCTCGTCTCCCTCGAACGTCGATGGCTCCCGAGATGGGGCTTCCTACAATGGGAAGGTCAAGGGGCCTTCGAGGCGGGCCTTCCGGTGCGGGCGATCTCGTGGTCCCGCAGAGAATGCGTTCGAATGCCAGGGATGGCCCTTGACCTTCCCACCATGGGAACGACCATTTGCGTGGGGATCCCAACCGAGGAGGTTCCCAAATGTGCTGCTGCACGAACAATCTCACCGCTCGCCCGGCTTCCGCTTCCGGTTCGGCGCGGCCCGACGCGGTCGTGCTGCGGGTCGACGGCATGACCTGCGGCCATTGCGTGCGGGCGGTCACCGCCGCCATCGCGCGCGATATGCCCGGCGCGGTGGCGAGCGTGGACTTGGCCACGAAGACGCTCACGGTCAGCGGGACGACGGACGCGGTCGCCGTCGCCAGGGCGGTCGTGTCGGCCGGCTATACGCCCGTACAGGCCGGGTGAGTCTCCTGGCCGAGCGCGACACGGCCGGTGCCGGGGCCGAGCGCCCCGGCTCCGGGGGCGCCGCGATGGGGCCGGTGACCCCGGCCTCGCCGCCCGCGACCTCGCTCGGCGCGCCCCTCACGCCCGGCGCCCCCGCACATTCCGAACCTGGATGCGCATCACCCGATCCGGGACCGCGTGGCCGGGTTCGGGGCCGTCGGACTGACGGCGTCACCCGGCCGGCCCCCCGACACGGGCCATGGGACCACCCACCTGGGAGACCGCTTCCCGGATCACGGGACCGCAACGGCGTGGTGGCTTCCGGTTCGACGCCTCATCGTTCACGGCGCGCCATCCCGCTTCCTGACGGCCACGCTGGGCTTCGGCGAAAGGTGTCCGCGGCCTGAGGACCGCTCGTCGATCCGGTACGAGAGCGGCCTATGATGGACCCTCCTGCGCGACCTGGGGCAGGGGGCGTTAACGGCACGGTCGAGGGATCGGGAGGGGTCCTCCCGATTGCGGGCGGACCCCGTTCACACGCCGTACGTCCTGGCCGAAGGCCGGATCGCGGCTTGGCAGGCCCTTCGGCCGCCTGCCGTGATGGCCGGCGCGCGGACGTTGCGCGGTTGCGACACCCTCCCAGGATCGCAAGAGACCGCGCCGGACCAAGCCGGATCTTGTGGTGCCGGATACCCGGCCGGGGCATAAGTCCCCTGCAGCGCGGCCGAGCCTTGGGGCGATGACGAACGTGGACGACGCCTGGGTCGGCAAGCTCATCCGGCACTGGCGCGAGGATGCCGGTGCTTCCTACCGCACTTGGTTCCTCTGGGACGAGCGCATCAAGAACTTCCGGTCGATCCGACGCGGCATCCAGGCGGTCGTCGACGAGGTCAAGGCCGACACCTTCGGCAACGCCTACCGGGGCTCCTCGCTGGAGACGGTGGTCCATTCCATCGCCGAGCAGCGCCAGGTCTTCAAAGGTGCCGACCACGCCTTCCTCTGGAAGCCGAAGCTGCGCATCCCTGACATCTACGAGGATCGCGCCAACCAGGTCGCGTTCGGGCGCTTCCTCGAAACCTGCCTCTGCTGCAACGCCGAGGCGCACGTGGTGTCCGCGATACAGGCGCTTGACCAGGCCCGCATCAAGGGCTTGGGGCCGGCCGCGGCCAACCTGCTCTATTTCCTGCACCCAACCTGGGTTCCGCCGTTCAACACGGCCATCGTGAAGGGCTACAACGCCCTGACGGGCGCCAACGTGAAGCTCGGCAAGTGGGACGAGTATCTCGCCATGCGGCGCGGCATCCTCGACCTCAACAAGACCCATCGCTCGCTCCTGTCGAACGACTTCGGTGCCGTCGCCGGCTTCCTCTTCGACGTGGGATCGGGTCGGTATCCGCTGCCGGAGCGCGACACCTCCGCCGCGCTGGAGCGCTGGCGCGAGAACCTCGAACGCGTGCGGGTGGAGGCGACCGGCGCCGCGTCGAAGGCGGAGCAGGCCGCCCGCGAAGCCGACCACACCCACACCGAGGTTCAGGGTTGGCTGCGCGACCTCGGCCTCGCGCTCGGCTTCGACGTCTGGATCGCCTCGAACGACGGCAACCGGCCCTACGGCGCGGGCCGGCTCTCCGACGGATGCCTGCAACGCCTGCCCGGGCGGCTGGCCGCGACCGCCTCGGCCGAGACCGTCCGCCTCATCGACGTGATCTGGATCGACAAGGCCAGCCAGGACCTGGCCGCAGCCTTCGAGGTCGAGCATACGACGAGCATCTACTCCGGCATCGTCCGCATGCTGGATCTGGCCCTCGGGGCCGAGGGCGGGACCGCCCGGAACTTCTTCCTCGTCGCTCCCGACAATCGGGAGGACGACGTCCGGGCACAGTTCGCCCGGCCAGCCTTCTCGCGGGTGGCCGAGCTAGATCTCCGCTACCTGCCCTACAGCGAGCTGCGCGGTCACCGCGAGAGCATCGCCCGTTTCGGGAGCGGCCTGAAAGGCGTGCTCGCCATCGCGCGTCCCGTCGGCCAGATCCGTTAGCGAGGCCGGCCCTGCCGACGGTCGACGACCGGCTTCGCGGCAACCGGCGCGGCCGGATGGCGGTCGGGCCCTGCCCTGGTGCCGGACTGCCGACCGGCCCTTACCTGGGCAGGGTACGCTCCCCGGAGCGCGCAGGCACGACCGGGCGCCGCCGCTACCGGTAACGACGCTTACCCCGGCCAACGGCGCGGACGCTGCGGCAATGCGTCCCGAATTGCTTGGAGACTGGAAACCACGAGCCCGCAAGCGCGGTTTCGGTCATGTGTACCCCATGGGGGTACAGACCGAGGTGCCCGCCTCCGGCCCGGCCCGTCGGCTTCCCTCCATCGGCACAAGGACCCGCCAGATGACGCACAAACCGCAGCATCGGAGCTCCCTCGACGGTGAGCTGGACACCCCGCTGAGCTTCGGCGAGCACCGCTTGTTCATCGGTGGATCGGGCTCGGACATCCAGCCGGGGACGGAACGGCTGGACACCGCCTTCGGGCGCGGCGGCGCCGACTACCTGGCGGGCCGCGGCGAGAACGACGACCTGCTCGGGGGCAACGGTCGCGACGTCCTGGTCGGCAACGGCGGCATGGACCACCTCGACGGCGGCAGGGGGGCCGACGTGCTCGTCGGCGGCGACGCGGCCGACGGCCTCCGGGGAGAGGACGGGCGCGACTACCTCGACGAAGGGGTCGGCCACGGCGACCTTGAGGGCGGGGCCGGCGACGACATCCTGGTGGGCGGGCCCGGCGGCGACGCCTTCGTCATCAGCCCCGACAGCGGCGACGACGTGATCCGGGACTTCCAGGGCGGCCCGGGCATCCTCGACCACTTGGCGGTGCGCGGCCTTAACGCCGAGGACCTGCGTTTCGAGGACACCGACGCGGGCGTGCGGATCAGCTGGGACGTCGCCGAAGGCCGGGGCTCGGTCCTGCTGGAAGGCTTCGACAAGTCGCGACTCGCCCAGGACGACTTCATGTTCACGGACGACCGCCAGGTCATCCGCCCCACAGGCGCCGACGCGGAGACCGTCACCGCCGACAAGTTCATCAAGGACGAAGGCGGCAACCTGTCCGCCCCCGGCATGGGCAGCGAGACGACCGCCGAGGACGTCTTCCGCTTCGACGAGTTCAACGTGAAGGTCGGCACGGCGGGCCGAGACATCTTCGCGGGTACGGGCGACCGCGACTTCTACTATGGTCAGGATGGCGCCGACCGTCTTTCCGGCGGCGCGGGGGACGATGACCTATCCGGTGATGCCGGGCGCGACGTCCTCGACGGCGGCGCGGGGCAGGACCACCTCATGGGCGGCCGCGGCGCCGATCAGCTCTACGGCGGGGACCAGGCCGACAACCTGATGGGCGAGGATGGCAACGACGTGCTCTACGCCGGGGCCGGCCACGACATGCTGGACGGCGGCCGGGGCGACGACGTGCTGAACGGCGGCGACGGGGCGGACGCCTTCATCGTGGGGCCGGACACCGGCAACGACATCGTTTCGGGCGGCTTCGATGCGGGCCCCGGCGCATTCGACCACATCGCCTTCCGCGACATCACGCCGGACGAGGTGACGGTCGCCGACGTCTCGGGCGGCGTCCTGGTGAGCTGGCAGACGGGTCAGGGAGACGGCTCGATCCTCCTCCAGGGCCTGACGAGGAGCCAGATGGCCCAGGACGACTTCATGTGGAACGCCGACGACGCGACGCGGGGCGCCTTCGTTAACGACCCGGCGATCACCGGCGACGGCTCCAGGCTGATCTTCCAGGAGACCGCAAAGGCCTCCGCCAGCCCGGAGCACGACTACATGCTCGCCTGACCGGGTGCGGCCCCGCGCCAATCCGCGGGGCCGAGCGGCCGGGCGCTTCGCGCTGCCCGGCCGGCACCTGAAGGCCGCCGCGCCCTCGCGCGCGAGTCCCGTCGCATGAGGCAGAACGACATGCAGCCAACCGCGCTCGCGAACAACGCCGCGGCGGCTAAGGATGACGAACCGTCTTTCACGACGGCCGAGGTGCGTCCCGGCATCGGGGGCGCGCTCCTCGGCGTCGGCTTGCTGAGCGCCCTGGTGAACCTGCTCTATCTCACCGGCTCGCTGTTCATGCTGGAGGTGTACGACCGGGTGCTGCCGAGCCGCAGCGTGCCCACGCTGCTCGGGCTCGCCGCCATCGTTCTCGTCCTCTACGGCTTCCAGGGCCTGTTCGACGTGTTGCGCAACCGCCTCCTCGTCCGGATCGGCGCGTCCGTGGACCGGGCGTTCGGGCGCCGCACCTACGACGCCGTGGTGCAGGCCCCGCTCGTCGCCTCGCGTCACGGCGACGGACTGCAGCCGCTGCGCGACCTCGACCAGGTTCGCACCTTCCTGTCGAGCCCGGGGCCGGCCGCCCTGTTCGACCTGCCCTGGATCCCCCTCTACCTGCTGCTCTGCTTCGCCTTCCACCCCTGGATCGGCGCGGCGGTGCTGGGGGGTGCGCTGCTTCTCGTCTCCATCACCCTCGTCACGGACCTCCTGACCCGCCGTCCGTCGCGGGCAGCGGCCGCAGCGGCCGGACAGCGCTACACCCTGGCAGAGGCCGGCCGGCGCAATGCCGAGGTTCTGCGGGCAATGGGTATGGCCCCGCGCACGGGCGACATCTGGGCCGAGGCGAGCGAGCGCAACCTCGTGGCCCAGCGGCGCATATCGGACGTCGCCGGCGGGTTCGGGGCCCTGGCCAAGGTGCTGCGCCTTACCCTGCAATCCCTGGTGCTCGGCGTCGGCGCCTACCTCGTGATCGCGGGCGAGGCGACGGGCGGCATCATGATCGCGAGCTCGATCCTGGTCGCCCGGGCCCTGGCCCCGGTGGAGCTGGCGGTGGCGCACTGGAAATCGCTCGTGGCGGCCCGGCAGGGCTGGGGGCGCCTCAAGGCCTTCCTCGCCTCGTTCCCGAGCGAGCGGTTGAGCGTCGCCCTGCCGCCCCCCTGCGAGAGCGTCCGGGTCGAGGCCGTGACGGTCACGGCCCCCGGGCTCGAACATGCCCTCGTCGAAGACGCCACCTTCTCGCTGCGGGCCGGCGAGGGGCTCGGCGTCATCGGTGCCAGCGGCTCCGGCAAGTCCTCGCTCATCCGTGCCCTGGTCGGGATCTGGGCGCCGCTCCGCGGCTGCGTCCGGCTCGACGGCGCCACCCTCGACCAGTGGCCGCCGGAGGTGCTGGGCCGGCACATCGGCTACCTGCCGCAGGACGTCGAACTCTTCGCCGGCACGGTGGCGCAGAACATCGCGCGCTTCGACCCGGACGCGCCCTCCGAGGCCATCGTCGCCGCCGCACGCGCCGCCGGCGTCCACGACCTGGTGTGCTCCTTGCCGAGGGGCTACGACACGCCCATCGGCGAAGGCGGGGCCGCCCTGTCGGGAGGGCAGCGCCAGCGCATCGCGCTGGCGCGCGCCCTCTACGGCGAGCCGTTCGTCGTCGTCCTCGACGAGCCGAACTCCAACCTCGACGCGGAGGGCGAGGACGCCCTGAACCGCGCGATTCGGGACGTGCGCGCCCGCGGCGGCACCGTGATCATCGTAGCCCACCGCCCGAGCGCCCTCGCGGCGGTCAATCGCGTGCTGTTCATGGCGGACGGCCGGGTCCGCGCCTTCGGGCCCAAGGATGAGGTCCTGTCCGCCCTGAAGCGCCCGGCCGCGGCCGCGAGCGCCCGGCTGCCTCGGGTCGAGGGCAAGGAGCGCCCGCCATCCGAGAGACCGGTGCCGCTGCGCGTGGTCGCCGACGCCGAAGGGGCCCTGTCAGAAGGAGCGCGGGCATGAGCGCGCAGCGCCCTTGGGACATCCGCCGCTCCGTCCGGCGCCACCTCGTCCTGAGCCTGGCGGCCGCCGCCCTGCTCACCGTCGGCCTCGGGGGGTGGGCGGCCACCACCGAGCTCGCCGGCGCTGTCGTGGCACCGGGGACGCTCGTCGTCGATTCCTTCGTCAAGAAGGTGCAGCACCCCACCGGAGGCGTGGTGGGCGAGTTGCGGGTCCGGGACGGCGACCTCGTGCGCGCCGGCCAGGTCGTCATGCGGCTGGACGAGACCGTGACCCGCGCCAACCTCGCCGTCGTCGACAAGAGCCTGGCCGAGCTGACCGCGCGCCAGGGCCGCCTGGAGGCGGAACGCGACGGCGTCCCCCGGGTCTCGTTCGCGGCCGTCCTCCGGGGCCGCGCCCAAGGCGACCCGGAGGCGGGGAGGGTGATGGCAGGCGAGACCCGGCTGTTCGAGCTGCGCCGGGACGCCCGCGCGGGCCAGAAGGCGCAGCTGAAGGAGAGGACCGGCCAGCTCCGGGAGGAGATCCAGGGCCTGACGGGCCAGATCGCCGGCAAGCGGCGCGAGACCGAGTTGATCAACCGCGAGCTCGAAGGCGTGCGCGACCTCTGGCGCAAGAACCTGGTCCCCATCCAGCGCGTGACCGCCCTGGAGCGCGACGCCGCCCGCCTGGAGGGCGAGCACGGGCAGCTCGTCGCCTCCGTCGCGCAGGCGAAGGGAAAGATCTCCGAGACCGAGCTCCAGGTGATCCAGGTCGACCAGGACCTGCGCAGCGAGGTGGCGAAGGAGTTGAGCGAGGTGCAGGCCAAGATCGCCGAGCTCGTCGAGAAGCGGGTCGCGGCCGAGGACCAGCTCAAGCGCATCGACATCCGGGCCCCGCAGGACGGCATGGTCCACCAACTCGCCGTCCACACCATCGGCGGGGTGGTCAGCCCGGGCGAACCCATCATGCTGATCGTCCCGAGGGCGGACACGCTCGTGATCGAGGCGAAGGTCGCCCCGAAGGACATCGACCAGGTCCGGCTCGGACAAAAGGCCGTGCTGCGCCTGACCGCGTTCAACCAGCGGACCACCCCGGAGATCGAGGGCACGGTCAGCCTCGTCGCCGCCGACCAGATCACGGACGAGAAGACGGGCACGAGCTTCTTCAAGGTCCACGTCAAGCCGGAACCGGACCACGTCGCGCGGCTCAAGGGGATCAAGCTCGTGCCGGGCATGCCGGCCGAGGTTTTCATCCAGACGGGCGAGCGGACGGTGCTCTCCTACCTGACGAAGCCCCTCAACGATCAGGTCCGGCGGGCGTTCAAGGAAGATTGAGGAAGGCCGGGGCGTATCCCGCCGTCGCGACATCGGTTCCAGGCGCAGGGGCGGTGCGGTCCCGTGGCCCGGGCCTGGCGAGCGAAGCCCGTCGAGGGAGGGGAGGAGCAAGGATGGAACCGCTGCCGGGGTCGACCGTGAGCGACTACGCGTTCGTGGCGCTGGTGCTGCTGATGACCGCCGGCCTCGCGCTGCTGGCCGCGGCGGCATTCGCGCGGGTCCCGAGGCGGACGAGCCGTGCACCCCAGGCCTGGGCGCAGTTCCGCTTCGGTTACGCCGTATACGCGCTGATCTTCCTCGCCTTCGATATGGAGATGATCTTCATGTATCCCTGGGCGGTCGTCTTCGCCGATATCGGCGTGACCGCGTTCCTGGACATGCTGGTGTTCATCGCGCTCCTCTCGGCGGGCATCGCCTACGCCTGGGGCATGGGCGGCCTGCGATGGGAGTAGTGGCGAGCGCCGCGGCGGTGCTGGCTGCGCTCCTCGGAGGCGCCGCCCTGACCCTTGCGGTCGAGCGCCTCTTCTCGCGGCGGGGCCTGGAGGCCGGGCCGGCGCGCGACGTCGACCTCAGGCGCGGCCTGGACCTGCCCAACGCCGACCGCTGGCTGCTGCCGGCCGGGCCGGCGGTGGCGCTTGGCGGGGTCGCACTTGCCATGGTGGTCATCCCGTTCGGGCCGGGTCTGATCGGCCGGGATCTCGGCGTCGGCCTCTTCTACGTCATCGTCGTCGTCGACTTCGTCGTACTTGGCCTGGCGCTCGCCGGCTGGGGCGCGAACACGCCCGACGCCGTGGAGGCCTGCTACCGCATCGTGGCCCAACTCGTCGCCTACGTGGTGCCGCTCGGCCTGGCCTATGTCGGCGTGGTCATGATGGCACGCTCCTTGTCGACGGTCGCCGTCGTCGAGGCGCAGCGAGACCTGTGGTTCGTCGTCCTGCAGCCCACGGGCTTCCTCCTCTACCTCGTCACCGGGCTGATGCAGTCCTACCGCGCTCCGTTCCTGGAGCCGTTCGCCGGATCCATCGGCGGCGGCGTGCTCGGCGCGGCCGGGGGCTGGTCCGGCCTCCTGTGGCGGGTCGCCCTCGCCGGCGTGCTCCTCGTCGTCGCGGCGGTCGGGGCGGTGCTCTACCTCGGGGGGCCGTCCGGGCCGTGGCTGCCGGGCTGGGCCTGGATGCTGGCCAAGACCTACGCCCTGATGGCGCTGATGCTGGGGCTCGGACGCTGCGTCCGGCCGTTCTCGACGGCCGGGATGCTGGCGCTGTCCTGGAAGGTCCTGATCCCGGCGGGTCTCGTCAACGTGCTCCTCGTCGGCGGCCTGATCCTTCTCGGCGTGGGACCACGGGCATGACCGCCGCCTTCGAGCTCACCGCCTTTTTGGTCTGCGCCTTCGTCGCGGTCGCGGGCGCGCTCGGCATGACCACGACCATGAGCATGTTCCGCTCGGGCATCTTCCTGATGGCCTCCTTCATCGGGGTCGCCGGCCTGTTCATCCTGCTGTCCGCCGACCTGATCGGGCTGCTCCAGGTCATGATGTACATCGGCGGCTTCCTCGTCATGATCCTGTTCATGGTGCTGGTCATGCACGACCCGGGCGGGGCGATGATGGCCGGCATGGACATGGCCCCGCTGGAGCGCTGGTTCAGCAAGGGGCTCGTCCCGCGCCAGCCCGCGGAGGTCGGGCAGGACGGCCACCGGCAGGGCGAAGCCGGCGACCAAGCCGCCGCCACCGGACACCACGAGGGCCACTCCGGCGGCCACCGGCCCCGGCACGGCGGCGCGGCGAGCGGCGACCACGCCCACGCGCACGACGGGGCGGCGAAAGCCATGCCGCACGAGGCCCAGGGCGGGCACGGCGAGCGCGCGGCCCACCAACACGGACAGGCTTCCCACGGGCACGACCACGCGCACGGGGGCGGTCATGGCGGCATGGACATGGGTGGCATGGACATGTCGATGGTGACGCCCGTGCGCCCCGTCGCGGCCTGGCTCGCCCTCTGCGTCGGGGCCGTGCTCGTCGGGATGCTGGTCTTGCGGCCGGCCTGGCCGGCGATGCCCGAGGCGGTGCCGGACGCGGACTCGGCACGCCGGGTCGGGCATCTCCTCATGGAGAAGTACATGGTCGCCTTCGAGGGAGCCGGCTTCCTGATCCTGATCGGCATCTTCGGCGCCGTGCTGCTCGCCCGGCCCTCGGCCTACCCGGACGACGCCTCGCGCGCCGCCAAGGTCGCTGTCGACGCCAAGCCCGAGCCGATCCGGAACGACCGCCTCGCGCCGCTCGCGACCCCGGATCGGGTGGCGGAGCGCCCGGACGAGCAAGAGGCCCACCACCGGAACGGGGGACATATCGGATGACGGTACCGCTGACCGCCTACCTCGTCGTCGGCGCGCTTCTGTTCGCCATCGGCCTCTACACCGTGGTCGCCCAGCGCTCGGCGGTCATGATCCTGATGGGCGTCGAAGTGCTCCTCAACGCCATCGGCCTGAACGTCGTCGCGTTCTGGCGGTTCACCGCGCCGGGCGACTATTCCGCGCAGATCCTCGCCATCCTGGTCGTCACGGTGGGCGCCGTCGAGATGGCCATCGGGCTCGCCCTCGTCCTGCTGCTGTACCGGCAGCGCCGGACGTCCGAGGTCGACGCCTACGCCGACCTGAAGCGATGACCGTCCTGCTCGCCATCCCGCTCCTGCCGCTCCTCGCGGCCACGGCCGCCCTCGGCATCGGTCGCCGCCTGCCCTGGGGCGGCGGGGAGCTCGTCGTGGGCGCCGTCGCCCTGTCGCTCGCCAGCCTCGCGTCGTTGCCGTCCGATGCCGCCCTGTCGGCGACCTGGTTCGAGAGCGGCGGCTATCGGCTGACCGTCGGGCTCGCGGCGACGCCGCTCACGTGGTTCGTCGCGGCGGTGGTCGCGGGCGTCGCGTTCTGCGTCGGCCTCTACAGCCTCGGGTACATGGCCGGAAGGGACGACCGGCCCCGCTTCTTCGCCGAGCTCGGCCTGTTCGTCGGCGCCATGCTGGCGCTCGTGCTGTCGAACTCCCTCGCGCTCCTGTTCGCGGCCTGGGAACTGGTCGGGCTCGCCTCGTTCCTCCTGATCGGCTTCGACCATGCGGAGCCTGGCGCCGCCGAGGCCGCCGCCAAGGCGTTCCTGATGACCCGGATCGGCGACGTGGGCCTCCTGCTGGGCTGGCTCCTGGCGCTCGCCGCCGTAGGGACCACGGACGTCGACGTCCTCGTCGGTGCCGTCGAGGGGGGCCGGATCGCCCCCGGCACGGTCACCGCCATGGCGCTCCTCATGCTGGCCGGCGCGGTCGGCAAGAGCGCCCAGCTACCGCTTTCCGGCTGGCTCCCCGACGCGATGGTCGGGCCGACCCCGGTCTCGGCCCTGCTGCACTCCGCCACGATGGTGGCCGCCGGCGTGTTCCTCGTGCTGCGCCTGTACCCGGTTTTCGCGGCGTCGCCCGTCGCGCTCGACACCCTCTTCTGGGTCGGGGCCGCGACGGCGCTCGCCGCCGGCCTCATCGCGACCGCCGAGGCGGACCTGAAGCGGGTGCTCGCCTGGTCCACCTGCTCGCAGCTCGGCGAGATGATGGTGGCCCTCGGCCTGGGCGGCCCGCGCGCGGCCGCCTTCCACCTCGCGGCGCACGCCGCCTTCAAATCGACCCTGTTCCTCGCCGCGGGCATCGTGCAGGAACGGGCGGGCACGCGCGCCCTCGGTCGGCTCGGCGGACTCGCTCGCGCGCTGCCGTTCGCCGGCGCCGCCTTTCTGGTCGCGGCCCTGTCGTTGGCCGGCGTGCCGCCCCTGTCAGGGTTCCTGAGCGAGGAGGCAATCCTCGCGGTCGCGTCGCGGCATGGCCCGGGGACTGGGTCCCTGGTCGTCCTGCTCGTCCTCCTCGGCGGGATTTACATCGGGCGTGCGGGGGCCGCGACCTTCCTCGGGGGGCGCCGCGGCACGGTCGGCCCGCGCAAGCCCCGCTGGGCGATGCGGACCGGCATGGGTTTGCTCGCGCTCGCCGCCGCCGGCCTCGGTTGGCTGTTGGCCGGGCGGTTCGGCGCCGCTCTGCCCTTCGCCGCCGCGCCCGAGACGGAGGCCGGGTGGCGCAGTCTCGGCCTCGCCGCCGGAATCCTCGGGCTCGGTCTCGGCGCGGCGAGGGGGTGGAGCGGTGCGCCCGCGCTCGGCGCGCTCCCCGCGCGGCTCGCCTCCGGGCT
>NZ_CABFPH010000114.1 GCF_902141845.1 Methylobacterium symbioticum
GATCCTCGCCCTCGATCTCGACCTGAGCCCGGCAGGCGCGCCCGTACTGGTTGGGTCGGCGCTCCCAGGAGCGGTGCTGACTGGCGCAGGACTGCGTGAGCTGGACGAAGAGGCCGTAGAGGTCGGCATGCTCGCCGAAGCGCTGGCGCAGGCGCGCGATGTCGTAGGAGCCGCGCCGGGAGCAGCGATCGCAGATCAGGATCAGACGCTTGCCGCGCAGATCGCAGAGGCGCTCGGTCACGGGTGCTGCAGCCCTGCCCGGACGTAACCGCGCGAGACCAGCCGATCGCGGCGCATCGACCGGCGCTCGGCCTCGGCGAGGTCGGCCAGCGCGTCCTCGACCGCCCGCAGCAGAGCAGCCCAGGCGTCGCCCTCGGCGGCCAGCCGATAGGCAAGGGCGATGCGCTCGGCCTCCGAGGGCCGAACTTCGTGGGGCTGCCCGTGCATTCCTGCGCCGCTCCATGCTAGAACGAAAAGAGAACAAACAGGCGGCGCGTTCCGGGTCAACGCTGGGGACGGCGCCTGTGGAAAGCGTGGATAACGCCCGTTCGGGCCTTGGTATGGAGATCCGGGATGACAGCCCTCCGACGCGTGGGCAGCTACCTGCAGGTGCAGGACGGCGATGGCTGCCGACATCTGCTGCGCGTGACGAGCGTCCAGGCGCTCAGCGATACGGACCCGCTACGCAACGAGACCTTCATCACCGCCGCCGGCCGAACGATCCGGGTGCCGCGGGCGCTCGACAGCATCGTGGAGCTGATCGCGCCAGGCGAGCGGCTCGAAGCGGAGGTCGAGGATGAACCGCGTGGGGCAGTCGCTGCCGAGTGGCCGTTTTGACCTCGGGTCAGCCTGCCGATCCTGGCGAAGCCCCCCGCGCGGCTTCCGCCTTCTACCTGAAGGGGCGCACGCTCGAGCTGGCGCTGGCGGCGTGGCGTGCGGACTACGACGCGCCAACTTTCCGACAGCGGCGACCGTTTCTGGCCCGGCTTGGGACGGTGATCCGTCGCCTCGCCGCCGAGGCCGAGGCGTGTGAGGCTGCGACGACGAGCCAGATCGGGGCGACCGTCGCGCGGACGCAGCGGTGACCGAGCGCCTGCACGTCGGATGGACGAAGCGGATTGATATAGGTGGCGAAGCGCAGCAAGTTGATCGCAACCTCAAAGAGCGTAAATCGGACTATGCGCGCCAATGACGTCAGAGCGCGGATCTGCTTTATAGGAATTTCTATCAGTCGCTGTTATCAGTTAAGAGAAGAATTGCCGGGTCGCTGGAATATCGCACCCGAATGGATCCGTCCCAATCAACTATATCGCTCAACTGTGGGGCGCTGTTGGCAACCCGGTCCAAATTCTCTTGCGTGGCATCAATGGGGTAGACGCTTTCAGTCAGAAGACGCCACGAGCTTTCGCAATCGAGCCCGAGTTCAGCAAGAGCGTTCACATATCGTGCGATGCGCGACGCCAGAATGTCGCTACTGGAGAAATGGCCAGCTTCCGCACCATACCCTTCGCGCGCGATAGCATCTAAGGCTGGCTTCAAGGCCGGCCGCAATTCCAGCCGCGTAGCGATCATACATATCTGTTCACAGCCATAGCCTCCGGCCTGATGCCGCAACAGCATCCACTCGGGCTTCGCCTTCAACCTCGGCACGCTCTGCACGAATGCAAGAACCGGAACGACCTGAAGACCATTCCTTGGGTCGTGCGGATCGACCTGTTCGGAGCGCCAAGACGATTGAAGAAAATTGGCACTATCAGAGAACAGTCTTGATGGCACGTGGGGCGGTTCTCGAAGATAGGCTACGGACTCGCGTGTGAGTCGCAACGGCTTTCCTTCCTCGCGATGAGGGGCCAGCATGTCTTCCGTAACGATCAAGGCATACAGCTCCGCGATTGCTTTGATCTGACATAACGGCTCGAAGCATGCTTGTCTGCGAAGAGTCGACCAACGAGGCGGGCGCTCATAGTCGATGTCGGTCGGGTGCAGGGCGATCTTCGCCTGGGCTCGCGTGACCGACTGCGGCACGGCGCGCACGCTCGTCACGCTGATGCCGTAGAGCGCCAGCACCTCCTGCAAGGCAGCGTCGGTCGTTACTCCAGCCTCGTCGCGCGGCCAGGCTGTCGGGGCGCGGCCGTTCGCAGACCATGCTACGAAACCCGCATCCGTGGGGGAGACGGTCGACGCTTTCGCGCTGGAGAACAGGCGGCCATCCTGGGCCTTCCAGTACCAGTCGGTCGGGCTATACGAGGAAGCCGCGGCCATTCGGCCCTCCGTTGGGACGGTTGAGTTTGTCGGCAAGCTACAGGACAGCACGTCGGATGCCTGGAGTTCTTCTGTCTTCGGTGGGCCCTGAGATGCAGGGTGAGGTCTATCTCTGCCGCAATGGCAGGCGCCACTACATGCGGGACCTTCAGGTAATCCAAGACCAAGGTTTTGAGTGGTCCGACGTCCAGCCGGCTAGCAGCGACGTTCTGAACGCTTTCGCGCCTGCACAGATGGCGCCTCGACGATGGCGTAGCTTCTCGGACGCTTCATCGCGGCCGAACCTGACCAGTCGCGACCTGCGGGAAATCAGCGCCTGCACCCTGCAGGGTGTTGGTCTTGAAGTCGGCGCACTCGCGAGCCCGTTCCCAGTTCCTATCCACTGCGATGTCATCTACGGGGATGTCTACCGTTACGAGGACATTCAGCGGATATACGATGGCGAGCCGCAGCATCTCCTTGTGCGGCCTCTCATTCAGACAGACTTCGCAACCCTGAAGCGTGTCGCCGACGACAGCCTCGACTTCCTCATCGCCTCTCACGTCATTGAGCACACCACCGACCCGATCGGAGCCATTCGCAGGGCCGGCAGCAAGCTCAGAGATGGCGGGCATCTCGTGCTGGTGGTGCCGGATATCGCGAGGACATTCGATCGCCGCCGGGATCTCACCACGCTCGATCACCTGATCGCCGATTATGAGGCCCCTTCCCCGATCAGAGATACTGAGCACTACAAGGAGTTCTACGCCAAGGCATACGCGCCAGAGATGCCACTGGCCCCGACATGGGAGGAGAGCCTCGCACGGCACGATGCGATCCACTTCCACACTTGGACCTACGAGTCCTTCCTGACCATGGCCGAGTGGGTCTGCGGCAAGGACGAACGCCTGTCGGTGGCGTGGTCGCACCCAACGCTGCCGGGAGCGGAGAACTTCGAGTTCTATGTGGTGATGCGGAAAGCCTGCATCACAGATACTGCCCACCCGTAGCCACGGCGCCAGCCGTCGAAGCAGGGAAGAAGCTGGCGCCGCCGCCAAAGGTGTTGATGACACCGTTGGGGTTCGCGAGTTACCGCTCCCCTGTGGCGCTGCCGGAGATGGTGGCCGAATTGCCAACCAGGATGTTTCCGGTGGTGGTGGCGAATGCGGTCGTGCCTGAGAAGGTCGGATTGCGGTTGAGGGTCAGGGATCCGGCGATCGTGATTGATCCGCCGTTGGCTTTAAACAGACACGCTGCAAGACCGGTCACTGTGCAGCCTGAGCCAATGTTGAGGCTCCCCTCGCCACCAGCGAAGAAGTGAGCACCGGTCGTCGCCAGCGTTAACGCGAACAACGTATTGAGTGTGCTGATCGTGCCGCCCGTGTTGGCCGCGACGCCTGATGTCGCAGACCCTGCGCTCTGGATCGTCACGCCATTCGTCTGCACGTTGACGCCGGCCGTCGCGCCGATGTCGCTCTGCGACCTGAATGGGGTGGCGGACACGCGCGATGAGGCGATCGAGCGCCTGCACGTCGCCTGGACGAAGTGGATGGAGATCGGCGGGGCGGCGCACTGCGTGATGGAGCCAGAAACAACGGAACTCGCTGCGGCGCACGCGCAGAACCAAAAATGCAAAAACCGCAGATCAGCAATTGCCAAATCTGCGGTTTCCGCATACAAATGACTTGTCCGGTGGTGGTCGCCGGACACCACAGAGGAGAGAGATGGTCACCATCTCAATCACTCTGCGGTGGAGGTCCTGGCGCCTGATACTCGCCGTGACCTTCTAACCCGCAGGGGCCGGGTGTGGCCGGAAGACCTCACCCGGTTCCCAACGCGGAATATAGCGTGAGCCGGGGAGCACGACAACGATGAGCAGCGAGGCTGAGGCCCGACGCACCTACCTGATCGCCATGCGCAGGGGCCTGGGCCTCACGCAGGCCGAGATGGCGGCGGCCCTCGGCATGGGCGTGCGCGCCTTCAGCGATATCGAGACCGGCAAGTCGGAGTGCCGGCCCATCCACATCATGGCGGCCGAGCGGCTGACCCTCCGGTTGGCCGCCGAGCGTGACAGCGTCGAGGCGCTCGCGGCGCCGGTGCTGGCCGATATCAGAGACCTGCAGCGGCAGGCGTAGCGCGACGCGAGGCGCGCCAGCCACGTTGATCAGGCCATCTTAACCTCTTCCATGCCGGGTGGCGGCGGTACGGTGTCGGGGATCGCAATAACGTTCGTTTCAGTCGCGTCGCCGAAGACGTTGTGCGGGTCTGATTTGTAGTTCTCGGGGTTGTATGCCCTGGCCGTATGCCAGAACAGGCGATAGCCGGCCTTGGATAAAAGCGCGCTGATTTCCGCCAGACCTGACGATGCGCCCGCCGCCTGCTCGAAATAGATAGCCGGGTGTGTTCGGCAAATGGTCTCTTGAGCGCCGCGAAGAACGTCGAGCTCCATCCCCTCAACGTCGATCTTGATCAGGGCGCAAGACGAAAGGTCTAGGCTGTCGATCGTGATGAGCGCCAAACTAACCGGCATGCCCTTCACCTGAGCCGGCAGGTGATCGGCAGGCGTGCCGTGAACGTCGCGGCCATGCACTTCTGCGAAGAAGCTCTTGGCTCCGGCATTGTCTGTGAGGGGGCTCAGGCTGCAGGCAACCAACGAGGGTTCGGAGCCAGCCAGAGCGGGCAGTGCGGTGACCCTGTCCATCAACCCGTTGGCTACGATGTTGTGGCTGAGGAGACCAAACGTCGACAGTTGGCCCTCAATCGCGATGACCTTGCCTGCCGGCCCAACCATCTCAGCGAAGGCCAGAGTATGGCTGCCGACGTTGGCCCCGACATCAAGAACCGTTGCGCCGGGCTGGACGAAAGGCTGAAGGAACGAGATCTCGCTCTCGGCCCACTCGCCATAGCGTTGCAACGACACGCCGATACACTGGTCGGCGAGAAAGTGCGCTATCGTCCCTCGGCGCGTGTCGTGGAACGCGATTGAGGGCGCTGGCATGTTCTTCGGCGCAGGGGGCACGGCCTGAGCGACTCGATCCCGCTTACGCCACGAGAAGGATAATGCCACGCACCGCCCCTTCCAGCTCTAGGTTGCGTCAACTCTCTATCAGGTTGTATGGCGGATGGCGAGCGCCAATTTCTTCGCGAACAGGCTTGCTTGAGGCAATAGGGCCACCTGGGGTTGCGCGCAGACTATTCCCTTCTCGCCTGAAGCACAGCCGCAGTAGCTACTTTGACTATCGATCTGCTCGCCTAGTCATTCATCAGGCGGGAAGCGCTCGGTCAGGTTGCCGAGCAGCAGGCCGAGCCCGAGCCCCACCAGAAACCCCATCCAGAGCAAGCCGGGATTCGGGGTCATGCCGGCGGATCCCCTCCGGGCATCTCGCCCGTCCGGAACCAGTCGCCGATGTACGGCCGCGTCCGCTCGATCACCGGCTTGATGTCGGGCCGCGTGATGAGGAGCGCCATCACGACGAGCACGGCAAGGCCGACGCCAGCCCCGAGCGCCAGCCGGTTCCGCCGCGGCACGACGCCGTCCACCGACCCGGGCGCCACGACGTGGAGCACCGCTCCGACCACGGACGTGAGGACGATGAAGGGCACGACCTCGGCGTTGAGCAGCCACTGCGGGGCATCCGCCAGCCGGTAGACCAGCGAGTAGGTGGTCTGCCCGACGTGCGAGAGGAACGAGAGCCAGATGCCGACGATCAGGAGTCCGAGCGCCGTGGCTCGAGCTTCACCGCCGCCCGCCACGCATCGCCCGCATAGACGTCGAGCACGACCGCGTAGAACCCGGCGGCCGGCGTCCGGGTCGCTACGATCATGTCGGCGTTCGGAACGAAGGCGTTGATCAGCTGGTAGCCGACCAGAAGCACCAGTGCCGAGATATAGATCGTCCCCCGGATGCGCTCCGGGCGGTTGTCGTTGTAGATCATCGCCGCTCAGTGCCTGTGCCGGGCGCGGTGGTCTGCGCGGTGGTCCATGTCGCTCAGCATTTCCTCGACGAACTCGCGGACGTCGCCCGTCTGCATCGGTGGTGCGCGCAGGCTGCGGGCCGCCTTGCGTGCCTCCCACCGCGCCATGATCGCCTGTTTCCGGGCAGCCGCGGCTGAGGTTGCGGCATCATCGCCAGCCTCTTGAAGCTTGCGCTGCATCTTGCCCTGCACACGGGGCAGCGCCAGGGCGATCTGCTTATCCTGCCGTGGTCAGCCTATGACGGCCACGCCATCCGGCTGAAGCAGGGCAAGTCGCGGCGCGGGACGAAGGAGGGGCGGCAGCTCTACATCCCATGCACGGCCGCGCTGCGCCGAGCGCTCGATGCCGCACCACGCCGAGCCATCCCGATCCTGACGAAGCCGGACGGCATGGCCTGGACCAAGAGCGCGTTCCACCATGCATGGAGCGCTGCGTATGACCGGTCCGGGTTGCGGGACGACCTGCATTTCCATGACCTGCGCGGGACCGCGGTCACGATGCTGTCGGAGGCGGGCTGCACGCCGCAGGAGATCTCGACCATCACGGGGCATACGCTCGCCACCGTGAACAAGATCCTCGAGGTCTATCTCGCCCGCACGCGCATGCTCGCCGAGAGCGCGATCCTGAAGCTCGACGCCCACCCGCGGAATGCCGCTCAGTGAGGTCGCCTTTGTAAAAACGGCTGTAAAAATCGCTCGGCTCGCGTCGGCGCTTCGCCGCGTCTGAACCGAAAAGCACCACAAAAACAATGTGGTGCGGCCAAGAGGACTCGAACCTCCACCCCTCGCGGGACTAGCACCTCAAGCTAGCGCGTCTACCAATTCCGCCATGGCCGCATCGGTACCCGGTTCCGGGTTCCGTTCGCTCCCCGGCGGCGTTGCCGTCTCGGGTGAGCGGCGCAGCGGATAACAGATACATCCGGCCGCGACAAGCGCTGTCGTGCGATCTTTGTCGGGTTCGCGCGTCAGAGCGGCTCGTGGGCCGGCTCGAACAGGGGCATCGCGCCGTCGCCGATGCTGAGGCCGGGCTCGCGCTGGGCCTCGGCCTTGCGGATCAGCTCGGTCACCTCCACCGAGATGCGGTTGCCCGTCACCACGATCTGGCCGCGGGCGATCGGGTGGTCGTTGGCCAGGATCTCGACCATGTCGGTCTCGCTGGCCTCCAGCTCGATCACGGCGCCGCGGCCCATGCGCAGCAGCATGTGCAGCGGCATGCGGCAGCGCCCGAGCACCACCGTGACATCGACCTGCAGATTGTCCAGAACCGCCACGCGCCGCACTCTCGCCCCCTGCCCCCGCCCGCTTGCCTTGGCGCGCGATCCGGTGCTCAGAGAGAGCTTCCGCGCATCATGGTGAACCCTTGGTAAACGCGTCCCGTCTGGCTGCCGCGCCGGAGACCTTCCTGCCCCGTCCGGGCTCGCCGCCGGTCGAATGGCGCATCGCCGACGGCCTCGTCGGCTACGCGGAGGCGGTGGCATTCATGGAGGCGCGCGCCGCGGCCATCGCGCGCGGTGAGGCCGGCGAATGCGTCTGGCTCCTGGAGCACCCGCCGCTCTACACGGCCGGCACCTCGGCCAAGGCGGCGGATCTGGTGGCGCCGGACCGCTTCCCGGTCCACGCCTCCGGCCGGGGCGGCCAGTACACCTATCACGGGCCCGGCCAGCGCGTGGCCTACGTGATGCTCGACCTCGGCCGCCGCCGCACGGACCTGCGCGCCTACGTGGCGAGCCTGGAGGCGTGGCTGATCGCGACGCTCGACGCCTTCAACGTGCGGGCCGAACGGCGCGAGGACCGGGTCGGAGTCTGGGTGCGCCGCCCGGAAAAGGGCCCGGGCGCCGAGGACAAGATCGCCGCGATCGGCATCCGCGTGCGCCGCTGGGTAAGCTTCCACGGCATCAGCCTCAACGTCGAGCCGGACCTCACCCATTTCTCCGGCATCGTGCCCTGCGGCGTGCGCGAGCACGGGGTGACGAGCCTCGTCGATCTCGGGCAGATCGTGAGCCTGGCGGAGGTCGACATGCAGCTGCGCGCGGCCTTCGAGGCGATCTTCGGCGCGACGGTCCTCGACGCCGGCTGACCGCTGCGCCGGGCCCGACTCCCTCCGGCACCGGAGGCTTGGGAGCCTGCGCATCGTTCGCGTTTCGAGAACGCATGCTGACGCATGGCGTTTGGACCTCGAGCCGGGCCGCGCGTTATAGAGCCTGCCAATAATCATGGAGGAAATCGCCGTGTCCGGTCCGCTCGACGGTATTCGAATCCTTGAGCTTGGGCAGTTGATCGCCGCCCCCTTCGCCACACGACTGATGGCGGAGTTCGGTGCCGAGGTGATCAAGGTCGAGCCGCCGGGCGACGGCGACCCCTTGCGCAAGTGGCGCAAGATGCACGAGGGCACCTCGCTCTGGTGGTACCTGCAATCGCGCAACAAGAAGTCGATTGCGGTCAACCTGAAGTCGCCGGAGGGCCTCGACATCGTCAAGCAGCTCGCGCGGAGCGCCGACGTGGTGGTCGAGAACTTCCGCCCCGGCGGCCTGGAGAAGCTCGGCCTCGGCTGGGACGTGCTCTCGGCCCTCAACCCGAATCTCGTGATGGTCCGCATCTCGGGGTATGGCCAGACCGGCCCCTACCGCGACCGTCCGGGCTTCGGCGCCATCGGCGAGTCGATGGGCGGCATCCGCTACACCACCGGCAGCCCCGAGGCGCCCCCGGCCCGGGTCGGCGTCAGCATCGGCGACACGCTGGCCTCCCTGCACGGCGTCATCGGCGCCCTGATGGCGCTCCTGCGCGTCAAGACCGGACAGGGCGGCGGTCAGGTCATCGACGTTTCCCTCGTCGAGAGCGTCTTCAACGTGATGGAGAGCCTCGTGCCGGAATACGACCTTCTCGGCGAGGTCCGCACCCGCACCGGCGGGGCGCTGCCCGGCATCACCCCCTCGAACACCTACCCGACCGGGGACGGCGGCTTCGTCGTCATCGCGGGCAACAGCGATCCGATCTTCAAGCGCCTGATGGCGACGATCGGCCGGCCCGACCTCGCCGAGAACCCGGATTTCCGCAACAACGACGGCCGCTCGAAACAGGCCGCCATGCTCGACGCCACGATCAGCGACTGGACGAAGGCCCGGACCGTCGAGGAGGCGCTGGCCGCCCTCGACGCCGCGGACGTGCCGGCCGGGCGCATCTACTCGGTGGCCGACATCGTCGCCGACCCGCACTACCGGGCCCGCGACATGATCCTCCAGGCGGACTTGCCCGGCGGCACCCGCGTGAAGATGCCCGGCATCGTGCCCAAGCTCTCCGACACCCCCGGCGCGGTGCGCTGGCAGGGCCCGGCGCTCGGCGCCCACACCGATTCCGTGCTCTCCGATCTCGGCCTCGACGCGGAGCGGATCGCGCGCCTTCGCGAGACGGGAGCCGTGGCATGAGCGGAGCGGTGAATCCCGACATGAGCGGAGCGGTGAATCCCGGCATAGGCCTCGCCGATACCCTGATCGTCCAGGAGGTCGCCACCCGCGACGGCTTCCAGATCGAGCCCGTCTTCGTGCCGACGCAGGAGAAGATCCGGTTGATCGACGCGCTGGCGGAGGCCGGCTTCAGCCGGATCGAAGTCTCCTCCTTCGTCTCGCCGAAGGCGGTGCCGGCGCTCAGTGACGCGGCCGAGGTCTTCGCCGGAATCCGGCGGCGGCGGGGCACCGTCTACGTCGCCCTGGTGCCGAACCCGAAGGGCGCCGAGCGGGCGCTCCAGGCCAAGGTCGGCGAGATCAACCTCGTCGCCTCGGTGAGCGAGACCCACAACCGCGCCAATATGGGCATGAGCCCCGACGCCTCGATCCAGGGCTTCGCCCGGATCATGGAGACGGTGGCGGGCTCGGGAGTCAGCGTGAACGCCACGGTCGCCACCGCCTTCGGCTGTCCCTTCGAGGGCGACCAGCCCGAGGACAAGGTGGTCGCCCAGGTCGAGCGATACCTCTCCCTCGGCGTCGACGGGGTGACGCTCGCCGACACCACCGGCATGGCCAATCCGCGCCAGGTCGCCCGCCTCGTCGCCCGCCTGCTGCCCCTCGTCGGGGCGGAGCGGCTGACGCTGCACTTCCACAACACCCGTGGGCTGGGGCTCGCCAACGTGCTCGCCGCCTTCGAGACGGGCGCGCGCCGCTTCGACGCGGCGCTTGGCGGGCTCGGCGGCTGCCCCTTCGCGCCGGGCGCCACGGGCAACATCTGCACCGAGGATCTCGTCAGCATGGCCCACGAGATGGGCCTGACCACGGGCCTCGACCTCGAGGCGCTGATCGGCCTCTCCCGCGATCTGCCCCGCCTCGTCGGCCACGACGTGCCGGGCCAGGTCGCCAAGGCCGGCCGGCCCTGCGATCTCCATCCCGCCCCGCCGCTGAAAGCGGCCTGAGCCCCGCGCGCAGAAGCCGTCCGCCCGAAGGCGGCCCCGCGCCAGACCCATCCGGCGACACGCATCCCCGGCGGCCCCTCCCGGCCCGCCGGACGGATCTCCCGCGTCCCGGTTCCCTCAGGAGGAAACGCCCATGTCCATCGCCCTGTCCGGAACGCCGGCCGCCGCGGAGGCGGCCACCGAGGCGAGCGTCGTCCGCAAGGTCGCCTGGCGGTGCATGCCGCTGATCATGATCTGCTACATGTTCGCCTTCTTCGACCGGATCAACATCAGCTTCGCCAAATTCCAGCTCCAGAGCGACCTCGGCTTCAGCAACGTCGCCTACGGGCTCGGCGCGAGCATGTTCGTGATCGGCTACGTGATCTTCGAGGTGCCCTCGAACCTGATGCTCTACAAGGTCGGCGCGCGCCGCTGGATCGCGCGGATCATGATCTCCTGGGGCATCGCCACGGCGCTGATGATCTTCATCCGCACCGAATGGCATTTCTACGCGTTGCGCTTCCTCATCGGTGCCATGGAGGCGGGCTTCGCGCCGGGCATCCTCTACTACCTGACCCTGTGGTTCCCGGCCTCGTTCCGGGGGCGCGTCACCTCCTTCATGTTCGTGGCCTCGGCCTTCTCCGGCATCTTCGGCGCGCCGGTGGCGGGCCTGATCCTCGGCGGGCTCAACGGCGTCGCCGGTCTCGCCGGCTGGCAATGGCTGTTCCTGGCCGGCGGCATCCCCTGCCTGATCCTCGGCGCCCTGGTGCTGCTGCGCCTCGACGACCAGATCCCGGACGCGCGCTGGCTCTCGGCAGAGGAGAAGGCGCTGCTCTCCTCCCGCATCGCGCACCACAACCGCGACATCGGCGACCACTCCCTCTGGGGGGCGATCAGGCAGCCGGGCTTCCTGCTCATCGCGCTGGTCTACTTCCTGCTCCAGGTCGGCTCCTACGGCCTGAACTTCTGGGGCCCGGACCTGATCAAGACCGCGAGCGGCGGCCAGGCGGCCTCGGTCGGCTTCCTCACCGCGATCCCCTATATCTGCGGCGCGATCAGCATGGTGGTGATCGGGCGTCTCTCCGACGCCTCGGGCGAGCGGCCGAAATTCGTGGCGGGCCTCGCGGTGGCCGCGGCGATCGGCTTCTTCGCGGCGGGCCTGTTCGACAAGCAGATCGTGCCGCTGATGGTGGCGCTGGCGCTCCTGGGCTCCGGCATCGTCGCCTCGATCCCGACCTTCTGGACGCTTCCGGCCAAGCTCGTCACCGGCGTCGGCGCGGCGGGCGGCATCGCCCTCATCAACACGCTCGGCCAGTTCGGCGGCATCGTCAGCCCCGTGGCGGTCGGCTGGGTGAAGGATCTCACCGGCTCCACGACGCCGGCCCTCTACGGCATCGGCTGCCTCTGCCTGGCCGCCGCCGCGCTCCTGCTCTTCGCCATGCCCGAGAGCCTGCGCCGCAGCGACCGCGCCCACTGACGCCTGCGCCCCCCGCGCCCTCCGGTCCCGGACCGGAGGGCGCCGACGTTTCCGAGCCCGTGTCACCCGGCCCCAGGGCCCCTCAGGGCCCGATGCGGCGCCCCGCGCGTTCTCGACAGTCGAACCGGCCGGAAGCGCCGGGCCAGAACTACAGAACAGGGAGGAGAGGATGGCGCTGAATCTCGCGCAGAGGTTGATCCAGTCGCATCTCGTGGACGGCGACCTGACGCCCGGCTCCGAGATCGCGCTCCGGATCGACCAGACCCTGCTCCAGGACGTGCTCGGCAGCCTCGTGATGCTGGAGCTCGAGGCGATGGGCGTCGAGCGGGTCAAGGTGGGCCTGGCCGCGCAATATGTCGACCACAACCTCGTCCAGAACGACCATCTCAACGCCGACGAGCACATGTTCCTGCGCTCGGCCTGCCGCCGCTTCGGCGTCTGGTACTCGCGTCCCGGCAACGGCATCAGCCATCCCGTGCACATGCAGGCCTTCGGCAAGCCGGGCCAGACGCTGGTCGGCTCCGACAGCCACACCCCGGCCGCCGGCTCGCTCGGCATGCTCGCCTTCGGCGCGGGCGGCGTCGAGGTGGCGCTGGCCATGGCGGGCGAGCCGCTCCACCTGCGCATGCCGCGCATCTGGGGCGTGAAGCTCACCGGGCAGCTCCCCGACTGGGTGAGCGCCAAGGACGTGATCCTGGAGATGCTGCGCCGTCACGGCGTCGAGGGCGGGTTCGGGCGCATCATCGAGTATTACGGCCCCGGCCTCGACGGGCTCTCGGCGATGGACCGGCACGTCATCGCCAATATGGGCGCCGAGATGGGCGCCACCACGAGCGTTTTCCCCTCGGACGAGGCCACCCGCCGCTATCTGGCCAGCGTCGGCCGCGAGGCGGACTGGGTCGCCCTCGGCCCCGACGCGGGCTGCTCCTACGACGACCGCGAGGAGATCGACCTCTCCGCCCTGGTGCCGCTGATCGCGCGGCCGTCGAGCCCCGGCAACGTGGTGCCCGTCACCGAGGTCGCGGGCGAGGAGATCTACCAGGCCTATATCGGCTCCTCGGCCAATCCCGGCTTCCGCGACTTCGCGGTGGCCGCCGAGATCGTGAAGGGCTCACAGGTCCATGACCGCGTCTCCTTCGACATCAACCCCTCGACCCGCCAGGTCCTGGAGACCCTGATCGCCAAGGGGCACCTGTCAGACCTGATCCATGCGGGCGCCCGCGTGCATCAGGCCGGCTGCAACGGCTGCATCGGCATGGGCCAGGCCCCGGCCTCGGGCCGCAACTCGCTGCGCACGGTGCCGCGCAACTTCCCCGGCCGCTCGGGGACCCGCGAGGACAGCGTCTTCCTGTGCAGTCCCGAAACGGCCGCGGCCTCGGCGCTGTCGGGGGTCATCACCGATCCGCGCACGCTCGGCATGCCCTATCCGCGCGTCGCGGCGCCCGAGATGGTGCGGACCAACACCACGATGCTGGTTCCCCCGCTGCCCGAGGCGGAGGCGCGGGCGGCGCGGCTCGAGAAGACCGACAACATCACCACCCTGCCGGAACTCGGAAAGCTCGGAGACAGCATCCCCGTGCCGGTGCTCCTCAAGACCGGCGACGACGTTTCGACCGACGACATCATGCCCGCGGGCGCGCGGGTGATGCCCTACTGGTCGAACATCCCCAGGACCTCGGACTTCACCTTCGAGCCGGTCGACCCGACCTATCCGCAGCGGGCGAAGCAGGGCGGCCCGGGCCGGCCCGGTCACGCTATCCTCGGCGGGCTCAATTACGGGCAGGGATCGAGCCGCGAGAACGCGGCGCTCGCGCCGCGCTATCTCGGCCTGGAGACGGTTCTGGCCAAGAGCTTCGCCCGGATCCACTGGCAGAACCTCGTCAATTTCGGCGTCCTGCCCCTCACCTTCGCCGATCCGGCCGATTACGATGCCCTGGAGGTGGGTGACATGGTCGAGATCGCGGAGATCGCCGCCACGCTGAAGCGCGGCACGGCGGTGACGGCGCGGGTGCGGGCCCGCGAGATCGCGCTGCGGCACGACCTCTCCGCGCGCCAGATCGAGGTGCTGCTGGCGGGCGGCGTCATCAACTGGCTGCGCGCCCGGCTCC
Organism: Methylobacterium symbioticum; assembly: GCF_902141845.1. GTDB lineage: Bacteria > Pseudomonadota > Alphaproteobacteria > Rhizobiales > Beijerinckiaceae > Methylobacterium > Methylobacterium symbioticum. The sequence goes on from NZ_CABFPH010000114.1 coordinate 14,179, forward strand.
AGGCCGAGCCCGCCCGCACCGTTGCCTGAATTCCACGACCGGAAGACCCGGACCGACGGCACAAGCCGCGGCCGTACCACGGAGGACACGCCATGATCGTCACACGACGCCGCCTCATCGGCACGGCCGCGGCCGGCGCCGGCCTGATCGCCTGCCCGGCGGTGCTGCGGGCTCAAGGTGCGAAGGTGCTCAGGCTCTCGCACCAGTTCCCCGGCGGCACCCTGGAGCAGGGCGATGCCCGCGACCGCATCTGTCGCCGCTTCGGCGCGGAGATCGAGAAGCGCACCGGCGGCAGCCTGACCGTGCAGGTCTATCCCGGCTCCTCGCTGATGAAGACGCTGGCCCAGTTCAGCGCCCTGCGGAAGGGCGCCCTCGACATGAGCCTGATCCCGCTCTCCTACGCGGGCGGCGAGGTGCCGGAAGCCAACCTCGCGCTGATGCCGGCCCTGGTGACGAACTACGATCAGGCCGCCAAGTGGCGCACGGCCCGGGTCGGCGAGGAGCTCGCCAAGACGCTCGCCGACAAGGGCGTGATCATCGTCACCTGGGTCTGGCAGTCGGGCGCCGTCGCCTCCCGCGTGCACCCGATCCTCCTGCCCGCCGACGTGAAGGGCGTGAAGATCCGCGGCGGCGGCCGCGAGATGGACCTCGTCTTCCAGGCCTCCGGCGGCATCGTCTCCACCATGCCCTCGAGCGAGATGTATATCGGCATGCAGACGGGCGCCCTGGAGGCGGCGGTGAGCGCCTCGACCAGCCTGATCTCCTTCCGCCTCGACGAGCTGACCAAGAACCTCACGGCTGGCCGCGGCCGCTCGTTCTGGTTCATCCTCGAGCCCCTGATGATCTCCAAGGCGACCTTCGACGCCCTGACGCCCGAGCAGCGACAAGCCGTGCGCGAGGTCGGCCAGGAGCTCGAAGCCTTCTCCTTCGCCGCCGCCAAGGCCGACGACGAGGAGATCACCAAGGTCTACGCCGCCCGCGGCGCCAAGATCCACGACCTGACCGGGGAGCATATCGAGAAGTGGCGCGAGGCGGCCCGCCCCACCGCCTGGAAGGACTTCGCGGCCAAGAACGCGCGCACGGCGGAGCTTCTCAAGCTGGCCGAGGAGGTGGCCTGACGGCGCGTCGGTCCGGCGTACGGTGCACGGCGCGGCACGAAGCTTTCGCGCCGCGCCGTCTTTTTGTGATCGCGGTTTAGTGGAGATTAACCGGACGGGCGCTGAATGAGCGGCGGTTAAGGTTGATGGTTTCCTGCCGCGAACCAGCGTCGCTCCGTTTCGGAGGCGCGCCGGATATCGGGTGCGGGGCCTGAGCGTACCCCGAGTCTCGCCCGCATGTTCGACGCTGCGTATCCGCCGAGCCGCCCGAGCCGTCCCCGCCGCCGGTCGCGCGGGGGCCGTCTCGCCCTCCTCGTCCCCGTCCTGGCGCTGGGCGCCGCTACAAAGCCAAGGCGGGCAGGTCCGACTCACTAGGAATGAGAGGCCTGCCGAGGCAGGCGCAGGCCTCAAAGGAGTTGCCCTCAACTTCCGCGCTGG
>NZ_CABFPH010000115.1 GCF_902141845.1 Methylobacterium symbioticum
GAACCGGCCGTACCCGCTGCGCAACCTGTCCTGACCGTGTCCGGCGACGTGGTGCTTCGGTTCGGCTTCGTGGAAGGCGACGCCGTCGTCTCCGCGCGGGGCTGCGCCTGGAGGGTGTGCTGAGCCCGCCCTCTGCAACTTGTCCGAGACGGAATCGCTCTGAAAACTCCGCTACGATAGCATAGTCGGGTCGTCCGGCTTGGCATGACGCTGTCAGGCACCCATTTCACGTGCGGTTCGACCGACCGTTACAGTCGCCGTGCGGTTCCGCGTCCCGGGATCAATTGTTCAGGGCCTTAACCCTCCATCCATGTCTCGCGTCCTAAATGTTCCGATGCCGGACCCGCGCAGACGGGGCCGGCAGGAGCGGGCGACGGGACTAGGATGAGCCACGGGCACCACGCGGATCGTGATCGCAGTTTCGCCCTGGCCCAGCGGGCCCAGGAGCTGATGCGCGATTATGGGCCCTCGGCCACGCCGCGGGCCTATGCCGTCTGGTACACCTATGTCGCGGGCGAGCAGCCCCTGCTCAACGATGCGATCAAGCGGATCATCACGCAGAACCGCGGCCTGACCGAGCACGACACGGACGAATTGCACGACCAGTATCTCGGCGGCCGGCGCCTCACTTCCGTGGCGGGCGAGACCAGCGCCACGATGCTCGCCGAGATCGAGACCGTGATGGAGATGCTCGACCTCTCGGTGGGGTCTGCGGCCCAGTACAGCGAGTCCCTGCGGGTGCTGAGCCAGGATCTCTCGCTCTCGACCCTCAACCGGGCGCGCCTGCGCGAGATCGTCGGCAGCCTCGTCGCCACGACGCGCGAGGTCGCCGCGAGCAATCAGGTGCTCGAAGCGCGCATGCGCGAGAGCCGCGCCGAGATCGAGACCCTGCGCGAGAAGCTGGAGGAGACCCGGCTGGAGAGCCTGACCGACACGCTGACCGGGCTGTCGAACCGCAAGCATTTCGAGGAGATGCTGGCCAAGGCGATTGAGGCCTCCAACCAGCGCGCGCAGCCCTCCAGCTTGGTCGTCCTCGACATCGACTTCTTCAAGCGCTTCAACGACCTCTACGGCCACCTGACGGGCGACCAGGTCCTGCGCCTCGTGGCGATCGTGATGCGCGAGCACGTCTCCAAGGACGCGACGTTGGCGCGGTTCGGCGGCGAGGAGTTCAGCATCGTGCTGCCGGGGGTCGACCGGGCCGCGGCCCGGGAGATCGCCGAGCGCGTGCGCGTCAGCGTGATGGGCCGCGAGCTGATCAAGCGCTCGACCGGTGAGTCCCTCGGCAAGGTCACCATCTCGGTCGGCGTGGCCGCCTTCCGGCCGGAGGACACGTCCGTCTCGATGCTGGAGCGGGCGGATCAGTGCATGTTCGCCGCCAAGCGCGCCGGCCGCAACCGCACCATCGACGATTCCGCCGCGCCCGAGACCCTGCAGGACGTCGCCTGACCTCAAGCATGCTGCGTTTTCACAGAAACAGCAGCATGCTTGATCATGTTGTGATCGCACGATGATTCCGGAAAACCGGAATCCACTTCTCCGCATCGTGCTCGAGCGAGCGCCGCGGCCTCAGGCCGGGGCGTGCAGGCGCTCCGGGCTTGCCGGGGTGATCGCGACGGATTCGCCGCAGCCGCAGGCCGAGGTCTGGTTCGGGTTGTTGAACACGAACTGCGACGCCAGCTTGGTCGTCTGGAAATCCATCTCCGTGCCGAGCAGGAACAGGACCGCCTTCGGGTCGATGAAGACGGTCACGCCCTTGTCCTCGATCGCGTCCTCGCCGGGATTGCGCGCCTCGGCATATTCCATCGTGTAGGACATGCCGGCGCAGCCGCCGTTCTTCACGCCGACGCGGAGTCCCGCGATCGGCCTGTCGGCGTCGGCGATGATCGCCTTGATCCGCGTCGCTGCCGCGTCCGTCAGCGACATCACCTTGAAACCAGACATTGTTTCCCTCTCCTGCCGCCGGGTTCAAGGCCCGGGCCGGTGAGTGTTCAGCCCATGACAAGATAAGCATCGCGCGCGGCGGAATCCACCGCGCGGCCGGTCCGGTGACGTGCCGGGCGCTACCACATGTCCAGCGCGACCCGGGCCTCGTCCGACATCCGGCTCTGGTCCCACGGCGGGTCGAACACCATGGTGACCGTGCAGGATTGGACGCCCGGCACGGCGGTGACGGCGTTCTCGACCCAGCCCGGCATCTCGCCGGCGACGGGGCAGCCCGGCGCGGTCAGCGTCATGTCGATCGCCACCGAGCGGTCGTCGGCGATGTCGACCTTGTAGATCAGGCCGAGCTCGTAGATGTCGGCCGGGATCTCCGGATCGTAGACGGTCTTCAGGGCCGCCACGATCTCGTCGGTGAGCCGGTCGAGCTCGGCCGGCGGGATCGCCGAGGCGCCCGCCAGGGTGGGGGCGTTGGTGCCGCCGGTGATGGTCGCGTCGGTACTCATCGAAACCTCCTCCGGCCCCTCGCGTCGCGCGACCGGGCCGAAACGAAACGTCAGGCGAACAGCATCTCGGCCTTGGTCAGCGCCTCGGCCAGCGCGTCGATCTCGGCGGTCGTATTATACAGGCCGAACGAGGCGCGACAGGTGGAGGTCACGCCGAAGCGGTTGAGGAGCGGCATGGCGCAGTGGGTGCCGGCCCGCACCGCCACGCCCTGGCGATCGATCACCGTGGCGATGTCGTGGGCATGGGCACCCTTCACGGCGAAGGCGATGACGCCGCCCTTGCCCGCGGCGGTGCCGATGAGCCGGACCGAATTCATCGCGCCGAGGCGCTCCTGCGCGTAGGCCGTGAGCGCCGCCTCGTGCGCGGCGATGGCCTCGCGCCCGAGGGTCATCATGTATTCCAGCGCCGCGCCGAGGCCGACCGCCTCGATGATCGCCGGCGTGCCCGCCTCGAAGCGGTGCGGCGGGTCGTTGTAGGTGATCGCGTCCTCGGTCACCGTGCGGATCATCTCGCCGCCGCCCTGATAGGGGGGCAGCCGGTCGAGCCATTCCTTCTTGCCGTAGAGGACGCCGATCCCGGTCGGTCCGTAGACCTTGTGGCCGGTGAAGACGAAGAAGTCGCAGTCGAGGGCCCGCACGTCCACCGGCCGGTGCACGGCGCTCTGGGCCCCGTCGAGGAGCACCGGCACGCCGTGGGCATGGGCGATGCGCACGATCTCCTCGGCCGGCGTCACCGTGCCGAGCACGTTCGACATGTGGGTGATCGCCACCATCTTGGTGCGTGGCGAGAACAGCTTCTCGTATTCCTCGACGAGGAAATTGCCCTGGTCGTCCACCGGCGCCCATTTGATCACCGCGCCGCGCCGCTCGCGCAGGAAGTGCCAGGGCACGATGTTGGAATGATGCTCCATGATCGAGAGGATGATCTCGTCCCCCTCCCCGATCAGACCGGCCCAGCCCATCGACGAGGCCACGAGGTTGTAGGCCTCGGTGGCGTTGCGGGTGAAGATGATCTCGTCCGTCGAGGCGGCGTTGAGGAACTGTCGCGTCGTCTCGCGCGCACCCTCGAAACCCTCGGTCGCGGCATTGGCCATGTAGTGCAGGCCGCGATGGACGTTGGCGTAGCCGGTCTCCATGCAGGAGACCATCGCGTCGATCACCTGTTTCGGCTTCTGCGCCGAGGCGGCGTTGTCGAGATAGACGAGCGGCTTGCCGTAGACCGTCTCCGAGAGGATCGGGAAGTCCTTACGGATCGTCTCGACGTCGTAGGAAGAACCTGTCGTTAGCATCGAGACCTCAGGCTGGGTCGTTTTCAAGGATGAAGTTGGACAGGGTCGCGTTCAGATCTTCGAGTCCCGCGTCGATACCGAACGAGGCTGCAGCTTCTCCGAGGAGGGCGAGCAGCAGGATGATTGCGGATCTTCGGAGTGACGAACCGGTGGCCTCCGCGATGCCGAGCGTCGCATAGGGGACGACGATCGCGAGCATGGCGCCGGCCATGAGGGAGACCGATCCAGCGGACGTTTCCTGGAACAGCCCGCGCATCGCGAGGTACAGGAGGCAGGCGGGCACGACCGGGATCCAGTTGGCTATCGCGACCACGGAGCGTGTCCGCGCGAAAGTCGGCTTGGCCCGGGTGACGATCCAGATCGCCGCGTGAAGGATGGCGCTCTGGCTCAGATAGAGCACGATGACGAGCAGGCCGAGCAGCATCACCGATAGGACGCCGCTCAGCGCCCAATCGGATGGCTCGGGAGATTGCCGGATCGTGGCGAGGTAGGAGCCGACGCCCGAACGCACCTGCGGGTTCAGCAGAGCGTATAATCCGAGCACGGCCGCGAACAGCGCGATCCGACTGCCCTCGCCGAGGCCGACAGTCAGGGCCTCGCGCATGGTTGCGCGAGGCCTCACGGGGCCCGTGAGCAGGTGGCGGCCGGCCAGCGCGAGCGTGTAGCCGTTACGCGTGGAAGCACCCTTGCTCATGGCGAGCCGTCGCTCATCCCCGTGCCGCCAGCCAGGCCTCGATCTCGCCGATCAGCGCCGCACGGGCGCCCTCGTGCGAGACCGTCTCCACCGCCTCGCCGACGAAGGCCTGGACGAGCAGGCTCTCGGCGGTGGCGCGGGGAAGGCCGCGGGCCATCAGGTAGAAGAGCAGATCCTCGTCCGGCGCGCCGCAGGTGGCGCCGTGGCCGCAGGCGACGTCGTCGGCGAAGATCTCCAATTCCGGCTTGTTCATCATCTGACCGTCGTCGGTCAGGAGCAGGCAGTCGGACTTCATCTTGCCGTCGGTCTGCTGCGCGACCTGCCGGACGATGATCTTGCCCTGGAACACGCCGGTGGAATCGCCGTCGATCACCGTCTTGAACATCTCGCGGCCGACGCCGCCCGTCGCCGCATGGTCGGCGAGCAGGGTCGAATCCGCGAGCTGACCGCGGCCCAGCAGCGCCGCGCCGTTGACCACGGCGTTGGCATCCTCACCCGCGACATGCAGGTAGATCTGGTGGCGCGAGAGCTTCGCCCCGGTGACGAGGTTGACGGTCTCGAGCTGCGCCCGCGCGTCGAGCCGCACGGACAGCGTCGAGAGGGCGATGGCCGCATCCCCTTCCCGGTTGAGCCGGGCATGACGGAAGGCCGCCTCCGCCCCGATGCGCACGTCGAGCGCGTCGTTGGGCTGGTAGGTCAGCCCGGCCGGCCCCTCATGGCTCTCCAGCACGGACAGCTCCGAGCCGGCGCCGAGATCGACCAGCACGCGGGTCGCCGTCGAGAAGGCGGTTCCGCCCGTGCCGATGAAGCGCAGGTGCAGGGACTGCTCCGGCTTGGCGCCCGCGGCCACCGAGATCAGCGCGCCGTCCGCCAGGAAGGCGGTGTTGAGCTGGTAGATCGGGTTCTCGCGCACCTGCTCGACGGGGGCGAGCAGCGTCAGGCGGGCGTCGCCCTGCGCCAGCGCGGCGTTGAGCGGCGTGACGGTGACGCCGTCCGGCACCCGGTCGAGATCCGACAGGGCCGCGACGAGGTGGCCGTTCACGAAGGTGAGGCGGACGGCCTCGATCTCGGAGAAGCCCTTGGCCGCGGCGGCAGCGGCCCGGGCCGCCGCCTCCGTCGGCGCCTCGGCGGGCGGGGCCGCCTCGGTGATGGCGGCGCGCAGGTCCGTGTACTTGAAGGCCTCGACCCGGCGGCTCGGCAGGCCGGTCGCCTCGAAGAAGCGGAAGGCCTCCTCGCGGGCGATCGCCGCCTCGCTGGCGAAGCCCTGGCGGGCCGCCTCGAACAGCTTCGAGAGGCCGGCCTCGGCGGGGGAGCGGAGATTGGTGATGTCGGCCATGGCTTAAGCCGCCTCGCTCGCGCGGTACTCGGCGTAGCCGGAGGCCTCGAGCTCCAGCGCCAGCTCCTTGCCGCCGCTCTTCACGATCTGGCCCTTCGACATGACGTGCACGGTGTCGGGCACGATGTGGTTCAGGAGCCGCTGGTAGTGGGTGATGACGAGGAAGGACCGGCCCTGGGCGCGCAGGGCGTTCACGCCCTCGGAGACGATGCGCAGCGCGTCGATGTCGAGGCCGGAATCGGTCTCGTCGAGCACGCAGAATTTCGGCTGCAGCAGCGCCATCTGGAGGATCTCCATGCGCTTCTTCTCGCCGCCGGAGAAGCCGACATTGAGGGCGCGCTTGAGCATCTCCTTGTTGATCTCGAGTTTGTCGGCGGCCGCGTTCACGGCGCGGATGAAGTCGGGGGTCGACAGCTCGCCCTCGCCACGCGCCTTGCGCTGGGCGTTCAGGCAGGCCTTCAGGAAGGTCATGGTGCCGACGCCCGGGATCTCCAGCGGGTACTGGAAGGCGAGGAACACGCCGGCCGCGGCGCGCTCGTCGGGCGCCATCTCGAGGAGGTTCTGCCCGTCGAGCAGGATCTCGCCGTCGAGGACCTCGTAATCCTCCTTGCCGGCGATGACGTAGGAGAGGGTCGACTTGCCCGAGCCGTTCGGGCCCATGATCGCGGCGACCTCGCCATCGTTGACGGTGAGGTTGAGGCCGTTGAGGATGCGGTTGTCCTCGATCTGCACGACGAGGTTCTTGATCTCAAGCATCGTTCGATAGTCCTGTTCGGATTCTCTGGTGACCCTCCCCCCTGTGCGGGGGAGGGTGGCCCCTGCGTCGGCAGGGGTCGGGAGAGGGGAGCGCCGTGTCCGGAAAGGTCGCGACCGGTGCCGCATCCGGCACCGTCGCGCTGCCCCTCTCCCGCCTCGCATTCGCTCGGCACCCTCCCCCGCAGAGGGGGGAGGGAGAAGGCGGCGCGCTTTCGAGTGCCGTCAGCCCACCGAGCCTTCCAGGCTGATCGAGATCAGCTTCTGAGCCTCGACGGCGAACTCCATGGGCAGCTGCTGCAGCACGTCGCGGACGAAGCCGTTGACGATGAGGGCGGTCGCCTCCTCCTCGGAAAGGCCGCGCTGCTGGCAGTAGAACTTCTGCTCCTCGGAGATCTTCGAGGTCGTCGCCTCGTGCTCGAACACGGCGGAGGCGTTCTTCGACTCGATGTAGGGTACGGTATGCGCGCCGCACTGGTCGCCGATCAGCAGGCTGTCGCAGTTGGTGAAGTTGCGGGCGCCCTTGGCCTTCTTGTGGGCCGAGACGAGACCGCGATAGGTGTTCTGCGAGCGGCCGGCCGAGATGCCCTTCGAGATGATCCGGCTGGTGGTGTTCTTGCCGAGATGGATCATCTTGGTGCCGGAATCGACCTGCTGCATGCCGTTCGACACCGCGATCGAGTAGAACTCGCCCCGGGAATCGTCGCCGCGCAGGATGCAGGACGGGTACTTCCAGGTGATGGCCGAGCCGGTCTCGACCTGCGTCCAGGAGATCTTCGAGCGGGCGCCACGGCAATCGCCGCGCTTGGTCACGAAGTTGTAGATCCCGCCCTTGCCGTCGTTGTCGCCCGGGTACCAGTTCTGGACGGTCGAGTACTTGATCTCGGCATCGTCCAGGGCGACGAGCTCGACCACCGCGGCGTGGAGCTGGTTGTCGTCGCGCTTCGGGGCGGTGCAGCCCTCGAGATACGAGACGTAGGAGCCCTTGTCGGCGATGATCAGGGTGCGCTCGAACTGGCCGGTATCGCGCTCGTTGATGCGAAAGTACGTCGACAGCTCCATCGGGCAGCGCACGCCCGGCGGGATGTAGACGAACGAGCCGTCCGAGAACACGGCCGAGTTCAGCGTCGCGAAGAAGTTGTCGGTCACCGGCACGACCGAGCCGAGGTACTTCTGCACCAGCTCGGGATGCTCGCGCACGGCTTCCGAGATCGGCATGAAGATCACGCCGGCCTTCTCGAGCTCCTTCTTGAAGGTGGTCGCCACCGAGACCGAGTCGAACACGGCGTCGACCGCGACGCGGCGCTCCGGCGCGATGCCTTCCAGCACCTCGACCTCGCGCAGCGGGATGCCGAGCTTCTCGTAGGTCTTCAGGATCTCGGGGTCGATCTCGTCGAGCGACTCCGGCCCCTTACGCTTCGGCGCAGCGTAGTAGTAGATGTCGTTGTAATCGACCTTGTCGTAGGAGACGCGCGCCCATTCCGGCTCCTTCATGGTGAGCCAGCGCTTGTAGGCGTCGAGGCGCCACTGCAGCAGCCAGTCGGGCTCGTTCTTCTTGGCCGAGATGAAGCGGACCACGTCCTCGGAGATGCCCTTCTCGGACTTCTCCATCTCGATCGTGGTCTCGAACCCGTACTTGTACTGATCCAGGTCGATCGATCGGACCCGGTCGATGGTTTCCTGCACAGCAGGCATCAGCGTCTCCTAAGCATCTCCGGCGTCAAGGGCCGGGGCTGTCTCACGGATGGCTTGGGATGATCGCGGCTCAGGCCGCCTCCCCTTGCCGTCTATATAGGGTGTGGATCACCCGTTCGAAGGCGCGGAGGAAGCGGGGCAGGTCCTCCGCGCGCGTATTCCAACCGAGACTCACGCGCAGCGCCCCTGCGGCCAGCGCAGGGCTCACGCCCATCGCCGCGAGCACGGGCGAGCGCGCCACCTTGCCCGAGGCGCAGGCCGAGCCGGACGACACCGCGACGCCCGCGAGATCGAGGCGGATCAGCGCGGTCGGCGCGTCGAGCCCCGGCACCGCGAAGCTCAGCGTATTGGGCAGCCGGGCCACGCCCGCGCCGAACACCACCGCCTCCGGCGCGATGGCCAGCACGCCCGCCTCCAGCGCGTCCCGCAGGGCTGCGAGCCGGGCCGACTCCTCCGGCAGGACGCGGGCGGCGATCTCCGCCGCCGCGCCCATGCCGACGAGGGCGGGCAGCGCCTCGGTGCCGCAGCGCAGGCGCGATTCCTGGCCGCCGCCGCGCAGAAAGGCGGCTTCCAGGGTCACGCCTTCGGCGAGAACCAGCGCGCCGACGCCTTTCGGCGCGGCGAACTTGTGTCCGGAGAGCGTCAGCGCGTCGAGGCCGAGCGCGGCGAAATCCAAGGGAATCTTGGCCACGGCCTGCACGGCGTCGCTGTGCACCAGGGCGCGGCCGTGGGCGCGGGCGAGCGCCACGATCTCGGCGAGCGGCTGGACGATGCCGGTCTCGTTGTTGGCGGCGTGGACGGAGATCAGCACCGTCTCGTCGGAGAGCGCCGCGAGATGGTTCGCGAGCGCGCCGAGGTCGATGAGACCGGCCTCCGTCACCGGCAGGACCGTGACCGCGCCGTCCGGAAACCGGTGGCCGGCCGAGACGCAGGGGTGCTCGGTGGCGCCGATGAGGAGGCGCGTCGGCGCCGGCAGGCCGCTGCGGCGCAGCGCCCCGGACAGGACGGCGTTGGCCGCCTCGGTGCCGCCGCTCGTGAACACCACCTGGGCCGGGGCCGCGCCGACGAGACGGGCGAGCTGCGCCCGTGCCTGATCGAGCGCCGCCCGGGCTGCCCGCCCCTCGGCATGGACCGAGGAGGGATTGCCCGGCAGGGCGAGCGCGCCCGCGACCGCCGTCGCAACCTCCGGCCGGACCGGCGAGGTGGCATTGTGGTCGAGATAGGCGCGCGGCGCGCCGCGATCCTTGAGATCTTGCCTGGTATCCTGCCTGACGTCCTGGCTCATGCCGTCGATCTTTGTGCGCTCCGTTGCGGGGTCCGTCGTCGGTGGCGTCGACATTTCCTTGCTTTCGCACCCGGCGATCGTGCTAAGGCCCCGCGGAAACCCGCGGATCCCGGTCCGCGCGATCGACGGCGGGCGCGTGATCCTGAGACGGCCACCACTTGAAGATCGGCCGTCGCAGTCACAGTCTAGAATAGTTCTAATCACCTAGAACTATTCTAAGAGCGCTTGTAGATCGCGCGCGAGCCGAGTCAAGGCGGTCGGTCCGTGCGGCGAGGCCGCGTCCGGGCCGGCCACAGGAGTCAAGACACACCATGCCCGAGGTCATCTTCAACGGTCCCGCCGGCCGGCTGGAAGGCCGCTACCAGGCGCCGAAGAAGCGCGGCGCCCCGATCGCGATCGTGCTGCACCCGCACCCCCAGTTCGGGGGCACGATGAACAATCAAATTGTGTACAACCTTTTTTACACCTTCGCCAATCGCGGATTCGCGGCCCTGCGCTTCAATTTCCGCGGGGTCGGGCGCAGCCAGGGCGCGTTCGACCACGGCTCGGGCGAGCTCTCGGACGCGGCGGCCGCCCTCGACTGGGTGCAGTCGGTCAATCCGGAAGCGAAGTCCTGCTGGATCGCGGGCGTGTCGTTCGGCTCGTGGATCGGGATGCAGCTCCTGATGCGCCGCCCCGAGATCGAGGGCTTCATCTCGATCGCCGCGATGGCCAACCGCTACGACTTCACCTTCCTGGCCCCCTGTCCCTCCTCCGGCCTGTTCGTGCACGGCTCTGAGGACCGCGTCGCCCCGGCGCGCGAGGTCATGCCGGTGATCGAGAAGGTGAAGACGCAGAAGGGCGTCATCATCGAGCACCAGATGGTCGAGGGCGCCAACCACTTCTTCGACGGCAAGGTCGACGAGCTGACCCAGACCGTCGACACCTATCTCGACAAGCGCCTGGGTGCGCGGGACGAGGTGGCGTAGCCCGTTCCTCTCTCCCTCCATCCCAAATCGGGCCCCTCCGACTTGGGCCACGGCAACTTGGGCCGCATGAACCGGATCTCGGGCGTGCCCAGGTCCGCGGGCGGCGGGAGATTATGCCGCGGCCTTCGCCGCCTCCGGCGCATGCACCACCGGCACGGCCGGCGCGCCCTCCCATTCCGAGTTCGCGGGGATCGACTCGCCCTTCATCACGATGGTGAGGGGGCGCAGCCGCGCGTAATCGCCGACCTTGGTGTCGTAGAGGACGGTGGCGAAGGCGCCGACCGAGACGCCGCGGCCGAGCTTCACCCGGCCGATCTTCATGATGCGGTCCTCGTAGAGGTGGGTCTGCAGGGCCGAGGTCCGGTTGATCACCGAGAAATCGCCGATCTCGACGCAGTCGAACTCGGTGATGTCGGTGGTCAGCATGCAGACGCCCTGCCCCACCTTCACGCCGAACAGGCGCAGCACCCAGGGCAGGAAGGGCGTGCCCTGCAGGTGCTCCAGCAGCACCTTGCCGGCGAGCCCCCAATAGGCCACCGCGATCGCCTCGGTGCGCATCGCCCACCACGACCACATCGGCCGCATGCCGGGCCGGTAGACGCCCATCAGCAGCCACTTCATGGCGATGACCGCCGAGGACTGGATCAGCGCGATGACGACGCTCGCGGCGACGAAGGTGGCGGCCAGGCCCCACCAGTCGCGCTCCAGGATCGCCGGATAGAAGTACCAGTCGATCGCCGTGATCGCGAGGGTGATGTAGAGCATCGGCGAGAACGAGGTCGCGAAGGCCTCGAAGATGCCGCGCCGCAGCTTCGGCCACAGGCCGGGCTCGTAGGTCTGCGCCGTCGAGCCGAGATCGACCTTCTGGCGCACGGGGAGCCGGATCGGCGGCGAGCCGAACCAGGTCTCGCCCGGGGCCATCTGCGCGTTGGCGGGCGGCTTCGACTTGATGCCGATCAGCACGTCGTCCGGGATCACGGCGCCCGGCGGGACCACCGCGTCGTTGCCGACGAAGACCCGCGCCCCGGTGCGCGCCTCGGCCAGGTGCATGGTGCCGCGCCGGATCTCCTCCTCGCCGTAGACCACCTCGTCGGCGATGAAGTTCTTCGCCCCGATCTCGGCGAGGTCGTAGCGGCCGGCGAGGTTGGTGGAGATCTCGGCCCCCTGCCCCATCCGCGTGCCCATCAGGCGGTACCAGGCGCGCATGTAGACGGTGGCGAAGAGCGAGGAGAGCGTCTCCAGCGTGACCTCGACGGCGAGCGCCAGCGACCACTTGCGCAGGTAGAACCAGGAATGGACCGGGTAGGCCCCCGAGCGGGTGCGCGGCAGGACGAGCCAGCGGATGCCGGCGATGAGCAGCACCGTGCCCGCCGTCATCAGCATGGCGGTCGGCCAGGTCAGCAGCGGCAGGTACCAGTGGTAGTCGATGTCGGTGATGAAGCCGAGCTGATCCGAGATCTGATCGAAGATGAAGAAGGCCGGGAAGATCGGCAGCAGGCCGACCGCGGGGATGGCGGCGAGGAGCAGGACGTAGAGGGCGAGGAACAGGGCCCGGCGGCCCGCCGTGGCTTCGGCCTGGGGTGGCAGCGCGGCCGGATCGGCGGTGCCGACCTTGCGGCCGGGCGAGCCGTCCCAGCGCTCGCACGGGCCGACCCGCGTGCCGGCGGGGATCGTCGTCAGGTCGGCGATCTCGGCGTGGTCTCCGATCACCGTATCGTGGCTGACCACGCAGGAGGTGCCGATGGCCGCGTCCGCACCGATCTGCACGGCGCCGATCACCAGCTCGTTGCCGACGATCTCCGCATTGGCGATCACGAGCCGGCCGCCGAGGGAGGCGCCCTCGCCGATGCTGAGGAGGTCGGGCGCGCCGACCTCGATATCCGAGATCAGGGCGTCGCGGCCGACCTTCGCCCCCATCAGCCGCAGATAGATCGCGATGGCCGGCGAGCCCTGCAGCCATTTCACGTGGACCAGGGGGGCGAGGCGCTGGGCCAGCCACCAGCGGTAGTAGTAGACGCCCCAGAGCGGGTAGCGGCCGGGCTTGGTGCGGCCGAGGATCAGCCACTTGGCCCCGACCGCGATGCAGGCGGTGGTGGCGTTGATGCCGACATAGACGGCGAGCAGCACCGCCATCTCGCCGAAGAAGCCGAGCCCGCCGCCGGTGAGCAGCAGGTAGGTGACGAAGATGCCGAGCCATTGCGAGGTAGCGAGCGCGATGACGACGGGCAGTGCCACGGCCTGGGCCAGGCCGCAGAGGGCCCGGCGCAGCAGCGGCGGCGGCGCGAAGGAGAGGTCGCGGATCGCGGCCTCGGCGCCGACGCCGCCGGTGCGGGCGATCAGCGCGTCCGACATGGCCCGCAGGGTGCGCTCCGCGTAGACGTCCTGCAGGGTAATGGCGGCGAGCGCCGGCGCCTCGCGCACCGCCGAGACGAAGCGGGCGGCCAGCAGCGAATGGCCGCCGAGATCGGCGAAGAAGTCGCCGCCGAGGTCGATCGGCTGGTTGCCGAAGACCTGTTTGGCGGCGGCCAGCAGCGCGGCCTCGGTCTCGTTGGCGGGCGGCTCCTGCTCGCCGTCGGCCGCGACGATGGTCAGCGGCGCGATCTTGAGCGCCTTGCGGTCGACCTTGCCGGAGGTGAGCCGCGGCAGCGTCTCGGCCAGCTCGTAATGGCCCGGCACCATGTAGGGCGGCATCTGCTCGGAGAGGCTGCGCCGGAGGGCGGCCCGGTCGATGGCGTGGCCGCGCTCGGGCACGAGGAAGGCCACCAGCCGGTCGACGCCGTCCTCGGCGCGCAGGACCACGGCGGCTTGGTTGATGCCGTCCTGCGCGCGGATGCGGGACTCGATCTCGCCGAGCTCGACGCGGAAGCCGCGGATCTTGACCTGATCGTCGATGCGGCCGTGGAACAGGATGTTGCCGGCCGCGTCCAGCGAGACCGCGTCGCCGGAGCGGTAGAGCACCGGGTCGATGCCGCCCGCCGCGAAGGGATTGGCGACGAATTTCTCCGCCGTCAGCTCCGGGCGTTGCAGGTAGCCCGTGGCGACGCCCGGGCCGCCGATCAGCAACTCGCCCTGCTCTCCCGGACCCAGCAGGGTCAGGGCCTCGTCGGCGATGTAGATCGTGTAGTTGGCGATCGGACCGCCGATGGTGACCGGCTCGCCCGGCCGCATCTCGGCGGCGGTGGCCACCACCGTGGCCTCGGTCGGGCCGTAGGTGTTGAAGAGCTGGCGCCGCCCCGTGGCCCAGCGGGCGACCAGGGGCTCGGGCAGCGCCTCGCCGCCGAGCAGGATCAGGCGCAGATGCGGCAGGTCGCCCGAGATCATGGCGAGCAGGGTCGGCACGGTGTCGAGCACCGTGATGCGCTGGGCCTCCAGGATACCGGGCAGCGATTCGAGATCGCCCATCATGGCCGGCGAGGCCACGAACAGGGTCGCGCCGACGAGATAGGGGACCCAGATCTCCTCCATCGAGAGATCGAAGGCGACGGAGGCGCCCTGGAAGACCACGTCGTCGGCGCGCATGCCGTAGAGGGCGTTCGCCGAGCGCAGGAAGTGGCAGATATTGGCGTGGCTGATGACGATGCCCTTCGGCACGCCGGTCGAGCCCGAGGTGTAGATCAGGTAGGCCGGGTGCTCCGGGGTGAGGCCGGCGGCGCGCGGGTCCGGTACCTTCGCGCCCGCGGGCGTCGCGGCGGCGAGCGCCTCCGGCGTCAGGGCCGGGGCGGCGTCCGGGGCCTGCGCGGCGAGTGCGGGCGAGACGAGGAGAGCCTTGGCCGCGGCGTCGCCCAGGCAGATCCCGACCCGGTCCGCCGGCGCCTCGGCGTCGAAGGGCAGCCAGGCGGCGCCCGAGAGGGTGATGCCGATCTGCGCGATGAGGAGGTCGATCCCGCGCGCCATCCAGAGGCCGACCACGTCGCCCGGCCCGATCCCGCGATGAGCGAGGCCCGCCGCGATCCGCTCGGCCCGGGCGAGCACCTGCGCGTAGCTGAGATGCGGATGGAGGCCGCCGGCCGCCACGCTCGCGCCGTCGATCAGGGCGGGGTGGTCGGCCCGCCTGCGCGCCGTCTCGCGAAAGATCTCGGCGAGCACCTCGTCGCGGATCAGGTCGGGCCGGACCGGGCCATGCAGGACCGCCCGGGGTCTCGCCCCGTGCCGGTCCGCCTCGGGCCGGGACATCTCGGCGAGACTGCTCATCCGCTACTCCGCTGCCGCTCCGCCGGGGAGCGCCGCTCCCCGCTTGCCCGGCCTCCCCCTGTCTGTCCGGACTCTTGGCCCCCGATCGCGCCGTTATCAGGGCACGGGTCCGGAAGGCGTTCGGAGATAGGCGGGTTCGGCCGCCCGCGCCACCGGCAAAGATCGCATAGGACCGGTGAATCCGGCTTGAACGGCGGTGGCCCGCGGCGTTCAGGCCCAGCGCCAGCCGTCGCGCTCGACCACCAGCACGACGCCCTGGCGGACGCCGATCCGCGGGGCGGCGTGGATGTCGAGCAGGCCGAGGGCCACGAGCATGGCACGGGCGACGCCGCCATGGGCCACGATGACGGCGTCGCGGTCGAGCCCGTCGAGGACGGCGGCCACGCGCTCGGTCAGCATCGCGTAGCTCTCGGCCTTCAGCCCGGGCGGACGGTAGCCCCAGCGGTCGCGGTCGCGCGCATGGGCGCCGGCCGGATCGCGGCGGCGGATCTCGGCCCAGGTCGAGCCCTCCCAGGCGCCGAAATGGATCTCCATCAGGCGCGGATCGGTGCGGTAGCCCTCCGGGTCGAGGCCGATCCGCGTGCGCAGGATCTCCATGGTGCGCCGCGCCCGGGTGAGTGGGCTCGCCACGTAGTCGGCCTCCGCCAGCCCCGCGCCCGCGACGGCGCGCAGGCGGTCGCCGACCTCGGCTGCCTGTTCGAGCCCGATCGCGTTGAGATCGACATCGCGCTGGCCCTGCAGCCGGCCTTCCGCGTTCCAGGTGGTCTGCCCGTGGCGGACGAAGTAGATCGCCGCCACGGTCAGGCCGGTCCCTGGGCGCGGGAACCACGGATCGTGCCGGTCGTTGCCAAGCTCACGCCATTCCCCTTCATCCCGCCGGTCGGCGCTCTCCGACCGCGGATCACGGACCATCGATGCCGAAGAAGCACGGGAAGCAGCATCGCGGCCAGTCGGCCCGCGCCAAGGCGGTGACAGGTGCGGCCGAGGCGTCG
Source organism: Methylobacterium symbioticum (assembly GCF_902141845.1). Taxonomy (GTDB): domain Bacteria; phylum Pseudomonadota; class Alphaproteobacteria; order Rhizobiales; family Beijerinckiaceae; genus Methylobacterium; species Methylobacterium symbioticum. The sequence goes on from NZ_CABFPH010000115.1 coordinate 15,651, forward strand.
GGCGCCGCGGCCCGCCACGGCCTGGCCGCCGGGCGCCCGCCCTCCTCCGCCCTCTGGG
>NZ_CABFPH010000116.1 GCF_902141845.1 Methylobacterium symbioticum
CGGGCCGCGGCCGCAAGGGCATGGCGAAGGGGCTCGCGATCGGCGGCGCGGCGCTGGCGCTCGCCGGCGGCATCGCCGCCGTCGTCCTGCTCGGCCCGGGCAGCCCCCGGATCCCGCACCCGGATACCGGCGAGGTTCTCAAGGAGCCGCGCGAGCCCGCGACGCCGCCCCCGACGCCGGTCCCGCCTCCGACGCCCGACGACGCCCTGCCGCCCGTCGCGCCACCGGTCCCCCCGCCCGAGGACATTCCGGGTCCCGGCCCGGACGCGCCGTCCCCGACGCCGCCCTCGCCGACCGGGACCACCATGGAGCAGGTCGCCGCCTATATCCGCGGCTATCGCGGCGGCGACTGCTTCTTCCTCAACCCGACGACGGTGAGCGGCCAGGACGCGATCGTCGAGGCCTACGGCACCGCCGCGCGGCCGTTCCAGGACTTCGACGAGGCCTTCCGGCGGACCTTCGGCTTCGAGGCGAAGATCCAGCTCCGGCAGGTCGAGCGCGGCCAGTGCGCGGTGGTCGACCTGCTCGCGCGGCAGGCGCAGCTCCGGCCGACCAACGTGCCCAAGCTCCGGCTCGACAGCGACCGGCTGCGCAGCGGGGAGGAGCTGCGCGGCACCGTGGAGCTCGGCGAGGCCCCGGAGATCACCCTCCTTCTGGTCGAGCGCGACGGCTCGGTGCACGACCTCGCCCGCTACCTGAAGCGCGCGGGCCGGCAGGCGCGCTTCGCGGTCCGCCTGGAGGTTCCGCCCGCCGGCAACGGGCGGGCGCAGCTCATCCTGGCCGTCGGGAGCCGCGCGCCCCTCGCCACCGGCGGCGCGCAGGCGGGCAGCGAGGCGATCCTGGCCAATCTCGCGCAGGAGCTGGGCCGGCCGGGCTCCGGGCTCGGCCTCGCCGTGCGCCTGATCAAGGTCTGGAACTGAGGCCATGCGCGCCGCCGCCGACCCGCACCTGACCGAGGAGGGATGCCTCGACGAGGTGATGCGGCTGCGCTTCGGCGATGTGCCCTGCGCCGCCTGCGGCGGCCGCCAGGGCTTCGAGCGGGAGAGCCGCAACCGGGCCTTCTCCTGCCGTTCCTGCGGCATGAAGGTCTTCCCCTGCCAGGGCACGCCCTTCGCCAAGGCGCGTCCCGCCCTGGTGACGTGGTTCCTGGCCATCGATCTGGTCGCGCGGGAGAAGGCGGGCGCGCGCGCCCTGCGCAGCCGCCTCGGCCTCGACCGGCGCGCGGCGGGCGAGGTCGAGGCGGGGATCCGGCGGCTCAGGGCCGCGACCGACCCGGCGACCGACGCGCGCTGGTTCCCGGAGATCGCCGCCTTCGTCGCCGCGCGGCGCGCCGCCACGCATCTGCGGCCCACCCTCCGCGCCGCGTCCGACCGCGAGACCCTGTGGGAATCCCTGCGCGCCAGCGCGGTCTTCGCGCAGGTGGAGCACCGGCCGTTCCTCGGCCTCGGCGCGGTCGCCCTGCTGATGCTGGTCGGGGCCGGGATCGGCTGGCTCGCCGTGCCGCAGAGCCCCGAGCCCGACGAGGAGGTCGCCCAGGCCACCGCCACCCTCAGCCTCGGCGAGGACAAGCCCGTCATCCTGGTGAGCCCGGACCTGGCGGCGCAGCTCTACGACGTCACCGACGTCGATGCGCAGCCGAACTCGCCGCTCGCCTCCTCCATCCGCATCGCCCCGCGTCCGGGCTCGGGCGAGGCCATCGTGCTCTCCGGCGCGCAGCCGGTGGCGCCGCCCGCGGTGAAGCTCTCGGCCGATGCCGGCAAGTCGCTGGTCGAGGGCGATATCGGCGCCGTTCAGGCGCGGGCCGGCAACCGGCCGGAACTGGCCGCCTACACGGCGCTGGCGCGCGAGCTGGAGGGCAAGGGCCCGCGCAACCCGGACGAGCTCCTGGTCTTCGGGCCCATGCGCATCCGGCGCTACCTGGTGGAGAAGATCGTGCGCGCCTCGCGGGCGACGAGCGTCGACCCGGTGCTGCTGATGGCGATCGCGGACAAGGAATCGAGCTTCAAGACGGAGGCGCAGGCGCAGACCTCGTCGGCCTCCGGCCTGTACCAGTTCATCGAGAAGACCTGGCTCGGCGTGGTGCGCGAGTTCGGCCCCCGCTACGGCCTGGACAAGGAGGCGGCCCTGATCGCGGGCGGCCAGTTCGGCGCGCACCGGGCCCGAATCCTCGACCTGCGCCGCGACCCCTATCTCTCGGCGGTGCTCGCCGCGGAGATGCTGAAGCGCGACAGCCTGCGCATCGCCAAGCGGATCGGCCGCAACCTCACAGGCGGCGAGGTCTACCTCGTCCACTTCCTGGGGCCGGACGGCGCCGAGCGGATGATCGACGAGATCACCCGCAAGCCCGACACGGTCGCGGCCGAGCTGCTGCCGAAGCCGGCCCTCTCCAACAAGCCGATCTTCTACGGCCCGGGCAGCGACGGCGGCACCAAGGGCCTCTCGGTCGCCGAGGTCCGCAACAAGTTCGAGACGATGATCTCGCTGCGCCTCGACCGCTACCGCAGCGTGAAGACGGTGAGCGTGCCGGCCGGCCCCGAGGCCCAGGCCGTGCCGGTCTCGGCGGGGCGGTGACCGGGCCGGATGCGACGAGGCCGATTGATCGAAGCCGGCTGCCGCGGATCCCCTCTCCCCGCACGCGGGGAGAGGGGAATGCGCGATCAGCCGACATGATCGACTGGAAGCGGCCTCAGCCCGCGGATTCGCCGATCAGCACGGTGGGCAGCCCCACGACGATCACGCCGCCATGGGCGGTCATGTCGCCGATCCGCGCCGCCATCTGGCCGCCGATCAGCACGGTCGGCGAGCCCTGGACGATCACATCGGGCGGGCCGACGCAGATCGCCATGTCGCCGACCCGCGCCGCGGGCAGTTTCCCGATCAGCACCGTCGGGCAGCAGGGCGCGGTGATCGGGCCGCCGACATGGGGCACCACGCCCGTGACCATGGGGCAGGTGTGCATGTCGGTGATGCGGGCGGCGGGCTTTCCCATGGGGCGACCTGTCGGAGTGGGAGGCGTTCAGAGCCTGCGGGCGGTGACGATGAGGCCGCGGACCGGCTCGCCGCGCTCCATCCGCAGGCCCTCGGAGCCGACGGTCTCGATCCGGAACCCGGCCTCCGTCAGGGCGCGCTCCACGTAGGCGCGCGCGTGGCTGTAGCGGCCGTGCGGGTGCAGCACGAAATCCGGCCCGTCGCTCTCCTCCACGCTGAAGACGAGGTGCCCGCCCGGATGGAGCGCACCGGCCGCCGCCGCGCCGAAGGCGTCGAGGGGGCCGAAATAGCAGAGCGTGTCGGCGGAGACGACGAGGTCGTAGGTGGCCGGCCGGTCGCGCAGGTACTGGGTCAGCTCGCCCGCATCGAGGCGGTCGTAGCAGCCGCGCTGCCGCGCCTTGTCGAGCATCCGCTCGGACAGGTCGACGCCGACGAGCACGCGCGCATGGGTCCGGAGCGCCGGGCCGCACAGGCCGGTCCCGCAGCCGGCATCCAGCACGACGAGGTCGCCGTTGGGCGCGTGCACGGCGTCGACCGCGGCGGCGACGAGGCTCGGCGCGCGGTAGTCGAGGCGGGCGAGCTTGTGGTCGAAGCTCGAGGCGAAGCCGTCGAACAGGGCCGTGACGTAGCGGTCGCTGGCGCGTTCGGGGACGTTCTCGCCGGAGATCGCGGCGACGAGATGCTGCGCGGAGGGGTTCTCGGGCTCGTCGCGCAGCCAGTCCCGCAGGATCGCCAGCGCCCGGTCGTGCTCGCGCGTCGCGGCATAGGCCGCCACGAGGAAGCGGCGGGTGCCGGCATCGGCCGGCTCCAGCTCCAGCGCCCGCGCGTGGCAGGCGATCGCCTCCTGCACCCGCCCCTGGCTGCCGAGCAGGCGTCCGAGATTGTTCCAGACGTCGCGATGCTGCGGATCGAGGTCGATCGCCTCCCGGTAGATCGCCTCCGCCTCCTCCGGCCGGCGCAGGACGCGCAGGGCGACGCCGAGATTGTTGCGCGCGTCGATCTCGGCGGGCTCCAGCAGGATCGCCGTGTTGTAGGCCTTGACCGCGAGGTCGGGCCGGTCGAGCTCGAAGAACACGTTGCCGAGATTGATATGCGCGCTCGGATCCTCCGGCTCGATCTCGATGGCGCGGCGAATCAGCTGGACGGCCTCGCGCGGCCGGCTCGTCTGGTGATGGAGCACGCCGTAGAAATGGAGTGCTGCGGCGTGGTCGGGCGCCACCGCCAGGATGCGGCTGTAGAGCGCCTCGGCCACCGGCACGTCGCCCGCCCGGTGGGCCCGCGCCGCGATCTCGAGGGCCTCGTCGAGGCTCAACGCCTCCGTCGACCCGCCCGATTCGACGCTGCCGCTGGCCATGTCCATGACAGTCTCCGTAACGTCGGTGCGAAGTGTCCTCCGGCTTTTGGGTGGGGTCAATCCAATCGGGGTTGCCGGACGGAATGCGCGAACACAGATCCGGCCGGACGCGCCTGTGGCTCCGGACCTGAAATTTGCTGTAAGAGCGGCGTGATATCCGGCGGCCGAACGCATCCTGGCGCCGCCTGTAGCCTCGAGCCGCGGACTCCCGGCCGGGCGCGGCGGGCACCGTCCATGGGAAGCGCCGTCCATGAGGGGCGACACGTGACGTTGAGCAGAAGCCGGAGGCGTCCGCCTGCCCGCACCGTGCGGTCCGCCGGGACCGGCTCGGGTCGCCTGCCGTGGATCCTGCTCGCGCTGTGCGTGGCCTGGGCGGTGCCGGCCACCTACCTCGCCGTCACCCAATCCGGCGCGGTGGCGCGGCTGACCGACGAGGCCGCGATCCGGCAGGCTGAGCACGAGGGCAAGGTCCGCGCCCTGACCCGCCGGCTCGTCGGCGTCGCGAGCCATCAGATGCTGGAGCAGGACGGCCTGGCCGAACGGCTCGCCGACATGATCGTGCGTCAGGTCGATCTGGAGAACCGCGAGGCCGCCCTCGCCGCCACGCTGGAGCGCGCGCTGGCGAGCGGCGTCGCGCCCCAGCCGGAGCCGCCCGGCCGGGTCGAGGAGCCGGTCCGGCCGCCGACCCGGAAGGGCGCGGCCGTGGAGCGCCTGTTCGCGGGCAAGCCTCTGCGCGAGCAGTTCGAGCAGATCGAGGCCCGGCTCGGCCGGACGGAGGGGCGGCAGTTCCGTCTGGTGGAGCGTGTCTCGGTCTTCGCCCGCGAACGGATCGAGCGGGTCAGGGCCGCCCTGGCCGAGCTGCATCTGACGCTCGCGCCGGGGTCGGCGGCGGCCCCGGCGGGGCCCGCGCCGCGCGACGCCTTCGCCCGCGCGCTCGCTGCCGCCGACGCGTCGCTGACCGAGGCCGGGCACTGGCGGAGCCTCGGCGAGACCATTCCGATGCGCTCGCCCATCGAGAGCGATTCCAGCACCTCCAGCAATTTCGGGATGCGCAAGGATCCGTTCACGGGCGAGCGCCGGATGCATGCCGGCATGGATTTCCGCTCTCCGGTCGGCACCCCGGTCCGCACCGCCGGCAACGGGCGCGTGGTCACGGCGGCCCAGAGCGGCGGCTACGGCAATCTCGTCGAGATCGATCACGGCCACGACCTCGTCACGCGCTACGCCCACCTCGCGAGCGTCGGGGTGAGCGTCGGCCAGGCGGTGCCCGCGGGCGCGGTGATCGGCACGGTCGGCTCGACCGGGCGCTCCACCGGGCCGCATCTGCATTATGAGACGCGCCTGTCCGGCAACCCGGTCGATCCGGGCCGCTTCCTCGCGGCCGGCGCGAAGCTCCTGGGCGCGCCGGCCCGCGCCGAGGCGCCGCGCGAGCCGGACGCCGCCGAGACGGCGGATTGAGTGCCGATCCGCGCGGCCACGCCCGGCGCGGTCGCCTCAGGGGGAGGGAGCGCGCAACGGGTCCGTCAGCGCGTCGAACCGGCCCTATCGGTTGTCCTCGGTCGGCTGGTTGCGGAGGGGAAGCGGGCGGGCTTCCGGCAGGTGCCGGAGCGTCTCGCCCGGCCCGTAGCCGCACACCGTGCAGAACCACGTGAATCGGTGATGCGCCTGGAAGCGATGCCGCCGGCCGCCCTGGCTCTCCGCGATGCCCGGCGGCGTATAGAGCGCCATCGCCGCGTCGGCGGCGGCGTAGAAGTGCTGCCGGGTCGGCGGCTCGGCGGTCTCATCGGCGGCGTTGTCGGCGGCGTACCGTCCGCCGCCCTGCAGCCCGGTCTCCCAGGCGAAACCCCAGGCATCGCAGATCGCCCGGGCGACTTCATCACGTGTTGGCATGTGGCCCGTCCTCCCTGAGCCCTCCGGCCGTGATGGCCTCGCCCGATCTGACCGACAGCCGCGCTCACGCTTCTGATTGACGTCAAATTTCTCACCATTTCCGGCCGCTGCCGCTCATGAGGACGCGACGCGTCGTGGGACGCCCCCTCGTCACCGCATCGCGCGCACGGGCTTCGCGCTCACAGCCCGGCCCGCTCGCCCGCCTCCGGCTCGGCCACCAGGGTGGGCGGCGGCTCGGACGGGCGCAGCACGGCCTGGAGCGGGCCCAAAGCGGGCTCGGGCGGTGCGGCGGCGCGCTCGCCCGCCACGGCCTCGACCGCCTCCGGCGCGATCAGGCCGAGCCGGGCGGCGTGCTCGGCCATGGCGACGCTGTCGGCGGCGAGCACGAAGCTCGCCCCGGCTCCCGTCACGCCTTCCGCGATGCGCTCGATCTCGGCGATGCGGCCCGCATCCGCCGAGACGTTTCGGATGTAGATCGCCCGGACCCGCCCGGGATGCTCGGCCACGACGCGGGCATAGACCTCGGGATCGTGCTGGCCGCTGTCGCCGATCAGCACGGCCGGCAGGTCGCGGTAGAGGTCCAGCATGTGGGCGATGAGCACCCGCTTGTGATCCTCGGCCCGCCGCGGCAGCGGATGCGTCCAGGACAGGCCCCACTCGCGCAGGAACAGGATCGGCCCGACGGGGATCGCGTGGCGGCGGAAGAACTCGCTCAGCACCTCGTACAGGCCCCAGGGCGCCCGCGACACGTAGAGCATCGGGTTGCCCTCCGCCCCGGTGCCGCCCGCATGCAGGGCCCGGTAGAGGGTGGCGACGCCGGGGAAGGCGACGCGGCTCTCGGCATCCTCCACGAAGAGGCGCCAGAGCATCACGAGCTTGTTGGCGACGCCCGTGTGCATCACCGTGTCGTCGATATCGCTGATCACGGCGATCCGGGCGCGCCGCGGCGGGATGAACACCTCGGCCCGCGCCGCGACGGGCGGATCGGCCTCGAGCACGAGATCGACCCCGTGCCAGGGGCCGGCCTCCGCGGGCGGGTGCTGCGGCTCCAGATGGATGCGGAAATAGCCGTCCCGGTCGGTCGCGACCCGCTGCGCGGTGCCGCAGAAGCGGGCCGTGACGGCGGCTCCCGGAACGGCCCGCCGCGCGATGCGCCGCCGCATGTCGCGCCAGAGGTCGGCGAGGCTGTCGCGGTCGGTCTCGCGGTCGGCGTGGCGCTGCCGGAAGACGCGTCCGATCAGGAAGATCGCCTCGCAGGAGCCGTAGCCGCGATAAGGTTCCAGCACGAGGCCGCCCCGCCCCTGCGCCCGCCGCACCGGTCGGGAGAGGAGGCGCAGCGTCCCCTTCGTCACCCGGTACAGGCTCGACCGCACCATTCCGCTCTCCAGACACGTTCGGAAGCATATGATCCGAGGCGCTGGAAAGTTCTGGTCAGGCCTGATCCGATCGATCCCGGCCGGATCAGGCCTCGAGATGGCGCGGACGCACGAGGCGGTGGAGCAGGCCGCCCTGCGGGCCGGCGAGCATCGAGACGAGGTAGAGGCCGCCCGCAACCAGCACGATGGACGGGCCGCTCGGCAGGCCGAGATGGTAGGACAGGACGAGGCCGCCGACGCTCGCCAGCACCCCGATCAGCATGGCGCTCGCGATCAGGCCGCCGAGACCCCGCGCCCAGAACCGGGCGGTGATCGCGGGCAGCAGCATCAGTCCGACCGCGAGCAGGGTGCCGAGCGCCTGGAAGCCCGCGACGAGGTTGACCACCACGAGGCCCAGGAAGGCGTAGTGGGCGGGGCCGCCGGCCCGGCTGACCGTGCGCAGGAAGAGCGGGTCGACGCATTCCATCACCAGCGGCCGGTAGAGCACGGCCAGCGCGAACAGGGTCAGCGTGCTGATGACGCCGAGGAGCTGGAGCGCCCCGTCGTCGAGCGCCAGCACCGTGCCGAACAGGATGTGCAGGAGATCGATCTGCGAGCCGCGCAGCGACACCAGCAGCACGCCGGCCGCGAGCGAGATCAGGTAGAAGGCGGCGAGGCTCGCATCCTCGCGCAAAGCCGTGGTGCGCGTGACGAAGCCGGCGAGGAGCGCGACCACGAGGCCGGCGACGAGGCCGCCGAGCGTCATCGCCGGCAGCGACAGGCCCGCCACCAGGAAGCCCGCCGCGGCGCCGGGCAGGATGGCGTGGCTCATGGCCTCGCTCATCAGGCTCATCCGCCGCAGCATCAGGAAGACGCCGATGGGTGGGGCCGAGAGCGAGAGCGCGAGGCAGCCGACGAGCGCCCGGCGCATGAAGCCGAAGGCGAAGGGATCGAGGAGGGGGCCGAGCCAGTCGGTCACGCCGCGTCCCCGTGCCGGTGGTGAGGGTGGGCGTGGCGGTGGCCGCCCGGGGCGTGCGCGTGGTCGTGCCCGTGATCCTGCGCGGAACCGCCGGTCCCGTCGTCCTGTCCGGTTCCGTGCGGCTGGCCCGGCGCCGCGGGGCCGTGGGCGTGGTCGCGCGCGCAGACCGCCGCGTCCTCGTCCCAGGCCTCCGACAGGCGGGCGGCGCGGGCGAGGTTGCCCGGGCTCAGCACCGCGGCGGTCGGTCCCCAGGCCACCGGCTCGCGGGCGAGGAGCAGCGTCGAGGGGAAATGCGCCCGTACCTGCGCGAGGTCGTGGAGCGCCGCCACCACGGTACGGCCCTGCCCGTGCCAGCGCCCGATCAGCGCGAGGAGGTCGTCCACGGTGCGCGCATCGATGCCGGTGAAGGGCTCGTCGAGGAGGATCACCGCGGCGTCCTGCAGGATCAGCCGGGCGAACAGGGCCCGCTGGAACTGGCCGCCGGAGAGCGTCCCGATCTGGCGCTCCTCGAATCCCGAGAGGCCGACCGCCCTCAGCGCCTCAAGGATGTGGGCGCGCTCGCCGCGCAGGCTGCGCCAGGGGCCGGAGCGGTGCCACAGGCCCATCCCGGCGAGGTCGAGCACGGAGAGAGGGAAGCTGCGGTCGATCTCGTCCGCTTGCGGCAAATAGGCGATGGCCTCGCGCGGCACGCCGCGCAGGATCTGCCCGTCGAGGCAGGGAATCTCGCCGACCAAGCCCTTAAGCAGGGTCGACTTGCCGGCCCCATTCGGCCCGACCAGAGCGAGCAGGTCGCCCGGCGGGATGGTGCCGTCGAGATGGTGCACGGCCGGGTGGCGGTCGTAGCCGAGTGTCAGGCCGGCGAGGCGCACGGCGCCGGGGGTGACCTGAAGCGCGCTCACGCCGTCGCCCACAGGATGGCGAGCCAGAGCGGCGCGGCGAGCCCGCCGGCCAGGACGAGGCGGAGGGCGAGCCCGCTGCGGAACAGGGAGGAGCGGGGTTCGGCCGCGTGCGGGTCGGTTCGGGACACGGGATGGCGTCTTCGACAGGGGCTTGGGGAAGGGACTTCGGGAAGGGACTTCGGGAGGTCGGGACGCGTCGTCCCCAGCGTCGGAACGCGGGCCGCCCCGCGGTTTGCCGCCCGATCCGGGGCCGCCTATATACTCGGGCCTGATACACTGTAACAGCCGGCGGGTTCAATCCGGGCCGCCGGTCGCTGGTCCGGGAGACGGGCATGCAGGAGGATGGCCGGGTGCTGCACGGGCATGGCCAGGGTCACGACCACGATCACGGCCAGGATCATGGCCAAGGGCATGGTCACGGGGCGGCGTGCGGGACCTGCACCGACATGCTCGCGCGCGCCGAGCGCCTGTGCCGGGAGCGCGACCTGCAATTCACGCGGCTGCGCCGGGACGTGCTGGAGACCGTGGCGGCCGCCCACGGCCCGCTCGGCGCCTACGACATCGCCGAGCGGCTCAGCCTGCCCGGACGGCGGGTGGCCGCGGTCTCGGTCTACCGCGCCCTCGATTTCCTGACCGAGCTCGGCCTCGTCCACCGCATCGCCAGCCGCAACGCCTTCGTCTCCTGCGCGCACGAGCACGGAGCAGGCGAGGGGCTGGTCTTCCTGATCTGCCGCTCCTGCGGGAGCATCGACGAGACCACCGCGCCCGAGGTCGAGGCCGGCCTCCACCGGGCGCTGGACCGGGCGGGCTTCCGCCCCGCGAGCCGGATCCTGGAGGTCGAGGGCGAGTGCGGCGCCTGCCGCGACCGCGCGCAGGGCGAGGCGGGCTTGGCATCCTGAGCGATCCCGCTGGCTACGATCGATCGGATCGTTCGCGCGGCGCAAGCGCGACCGCGCGCCGCCGCCCGTGCCGCGCCAGGAATGCTCAGAACGCGTTCCGGTAGGCGCGGCGGGAGAACACCGTCCGGACGATGATCTGGATGTCGAACCAGATCGACCAGTTGTCGATGTAGTGCAGGTCGTGCGCGACGCGCCGCTCCATGTCGAGGTCGGTGAGCGTCTCGCCGCGCAGGCCGTTCACCTGGGCCCAGCCGGTGATGCCGGGGCGCACGTTGTGGCGGCGGGCGTAGAGGGCGATGCGCCGCTCGAAGCTGCGGTCATGGGCGAGGGCGTGCGGACGCGGGCCGACGAGGGACATCTCGCCCTTCAGCACGTTGAGGAGCTGGGGCAGCTCGTCGAGATTGGTCTTGCGCAGGAAGGCGCCGACACGGGTGATGCGCGCATCGTTCCGGGTCGCCTGCCGGAACACCGCGTTCTCCTCCGTCCGCATGCTGCGGAACTTGTAGACGGCGAACGGCTGCTGGTTGAAGCCATAGCGCTTCTGGCGGAACAGCACCGGCCCCGGGCTGTCGAGCTTGATCAGCACGGCGAGCACCGCGAAGAGCGGGGCGAGCAGCGCCAGGGCCACCGAGGCGGCGGCGAGGTCGAACACGCGCTTCAGCACGATCTCGGCGAGGTTCAGAGGGCGCCGGCCGATATTGATGCCCGAGAGCCGGCCGACGCGGGCGACCGACATCTCGGGGAAGCGGTCGAGCACGGTGCCGGGGCGCAGGTGCAGGGCGGCAGGCACCCGCAGGAAGGCGTCGATGCAGCGCTCGACCTCCGCCGTGTCGGCCCAGGGGATCAGGATGAACACATCGTCCGGGCGCAGGAAGCGGACCACGGAGACGGCGAGGTCGAGATCCTCCGCCATCTGCGCGTGGCGCGCCTCGTTCCCCGCATCGTGGGGCACGCGGCGCAGGTAGCTCGTGCCGACAACCCGGATGCCGAGGCCGTCGGCCTCGTTGTTGGCGTAGAAGCGGGCGATGTCCTCCTCGAAGCCGACGAGGTGGACGCGGCTGGCCGAGGGCGAGGCCGGGCGGACGTGCCGGCGCACCAGCGCCACCGTGGCCGTGCGTGCCAGGAGCAGGGCCGGCAGGCCCAGCGCGAAGGCGAGGACGGTGACGGCGCGGGACAGATCGGTCGTCGTCTTGGTGGCGAAGGTGACGACGAGGAGCGCGCCCCAGGCCGCGAGCCAGAGGCTGGCGGTCGGCTGGAACCGGCGCTTGGCGGCGAGCAGGCTCTCGAAGGTGTACTCGCCGCGCAGCGCGTTGGTCACGAGCACGACGAGGGCGAGGAGAGCCGCCATCCGCCAGGATTGCAGGTCGGCCGGGGTGAGCACGCTCCGATAGGCGACGATGTGATAGCCGATCTCGATCGGCAGCGCCGTGCCGAGGATGGCGGCGACGTCGGCGAGGGCCACCCCGACCGAGATGCCGACGCGCAGGGCCGCACGCCCGCGCTGCGGGAGCAGCGCCGACCAGACGTGGCGGCGCGACCGCCCGGCCGCAGCTTGGTACGATTCGGGGAGGCGACCGTGAAGCATCTGAAGGGCCATGGTCCGCGAATGCTCGAAACTGTCCCGGGCCGGGACGGACCTCGCATCCGTCCCCGCATCCCAGCCTCCTCCGAGCAAGCGGCGGACCTCGCCACGGCGTCCCGGACCCGCGGGTGGTGGAAAACAGGGGATGGGCGGTGTGGGGCGGCAGCGTGGCGCCCCACACTGCCGGGGCCGGGGCGATGCCGCTCCGGCCGGGCCTCGGACTGTGGGGCGATGGCTGCCGGTCTCTCGCGCGGCGGGGCGGGCCCCGCGCGCCTCGGGTCGGCCTGTCCCGGCCTCCGCCGTTCAGGCGGCGTCGCTGCGGGCCACCGTCTGGATTGATTCGAAGCCCTCGAACTGGGGATGTCCGAGATAGAGGGGCCGGGTGCCGGGGGCGCGGCCATGGGCCTTGCGGAACTGCTCGGAGCGGGTCCAGGCCTCGAAATCGGCGCGCGAGCGCCAGACCGTGTGCGAGGCGTAGAGCACGTGGTCCTCCGCCTCCGGTCCGCGCAGGAGGTGGAACTCGACGAAGCCCTCCATCTCGCCCAGATGGCTGTCACGGTCCAGCCAGACCTGCTCGAACGCCGCCGTCGCGTCCTTCACGACCTTGAAACGGTTCATGGCGATGAACACGGGTTTGCTCCCTATCTGGAGGTCCTCAGTCGGTCCGCGCAGCGTTCGGGGCTCGGATGCCCGGTGTCAATCACATCCGGCGACGGGATCGGTACTCCACGCGCTGAAATCGGAGCAGGCATGATCGTGCAGGACATGGACTTCTCGGCCAACTTGAGCATATGAACGAAACTTGGCGCGCATGATCAGCCCAAATCTCGCGTGGGCAGCCCCGAAAGGCTGCAATGCTGATGGGTGATGGGGGACTGCCGGTCTCGGATCAGCGGGGGCAGGTCGGGAGGCAGTCTTCTTGGCAGATCGTCGCAAGCGCCGGCACGAAGAGAACATGACCAGTCCGACAATGCCGAAACAGACGACCGACGTCGATCGCCTCGTCGGGATTCGCATCACAGCGCTGCGCAAGGCGCGCGGCATGAGCCAGACCGCGCTGGGCAATGCGGTGGGCGTGACCTTCCAGCAGGTCCAGAAGTACGAGAAGGGGCAGAATCGCGTCGGCGCCGGGCGCCTGCGCGAGATCGCGCGCCTCCTCGAAGTGCCGGTCTCGGCCTTCTTCGAGGAGGACAGGCCGTCCGAGGGGCCGCAGGAGGACGTGTTCAGCTTCCTCAGTGCCCATGGTGCGATCGAGCTGCTGCGCGCCTACGCCTCGATCCAGGACGATCAGGTCCGCCGCGACGTGCTCTCGATCGTCCGCTCGGCCGCGCGACTCTCGCAGGCCAAGGCGGCGATCGAGGATGGCGCGGTGGCCGACGAGTAGGGCATCAGGCCGGCTCGCTCGCGATCAGGTGGAAGAAGCTGCCGGTGACGTGTCCGCGCCGGTGGCCCGCGAAGCCGAGATCGGTCCCCTCCGCGTCGCTCACCCGGGCCAGCGCCTCGGCCTCGGCCGGAGCGGCCGTCAGCTCGCCCGCATAGTGGAACTCGTGGCCGACGAGCCGCGTCTCCCGCGGGCCCAGCAGCCCGTCCGCGACGAGGCGGGCCACGCGGTAGCCGAGATGCAGGCGCCGCTTCGCGTAGCTCGTGGACACCGGCAGCAGCCCGGCCATCGGATGCGTGACCCCGTCCGCGTCCTCCAGGCTCTCGCCGAGCACCATGTAGCCGCCGCACTCGCCGTGCACCGGTTTGTCCGCGGCGAAGGCGGCGAGCCCCGCGCGGAAGCGCTCCGCCGCGGCGAGGCGCCCGGCATGTAGTTCCGGATAGCCGCCCGGCAGCCAGCAGACGTCGCAATCGGCCGGCGGCGCCTCGTCGGCGAGGGGGGAGAACGGCAGGATCTCGGCGCCGGCCGCCCGCCAGCCCGCCTCCTGATGCGGATAGAGGAAGCTGAAGGCGGCGTCGGAGGCCACCGCGATGCGCTGTCCCGGCGGTGCGGGCAGGGCGCCCGGCGCCCCGGCCGCGGTGCCGCCGCCCGCCGCGGCCAGGATCGCGTCGAGGTCGAGACCCGCCTCGGCGAGGTCCGCCAGCCGGTCGAGCCGGGCCTCGAGGTCGGCGGTCTCCCGCGCCTGGACGAGACCGAGATGCCGCTCCGGCAGGACGAGCCCCGCGTCGCGCGACAGAGCCCCGAGCACCGGCAGGCCGGTCCGGGCGAGGCCGGCCTCGACGAGCCGGCGGTGGCGGGCGCTCGCGACCTTGTTGAGCACCACGCCGGCAATGCGCAGGCGGGGATCGTAGGCGGCGCAGCCCAGAGCCACGGCGGCGGCGGTCTGAGCCGCGCCCGAGACATCGAGCACCAGCACGACCGGCCAGCCGTAGCGGGCGGCGATGTCGGCATTGGCGCCGGTGCGGTTCTCGGCCGCGCGCACCCCGTCGAACAGACCCATCGAGCCCTCGGCCACGACGAGGTCGGCCTGCATGCCCACCAGCCGCGCCACCGCGTCGAGGAGCGGCGGCCCCATGGCGAAGCTGTCGAGGTTGAAGCTCGGGAAGCCCGTGGCCGCGCGGTGGAAGGCGGGGTCGATATAGTCCGGCCCGCATTTGGCGCCGCGCACGGCGAGGCCGCGCCGGGCGAGGGCGCGCATCAGGGCGAGCGTCACCGTGGTCTTGCCGGAGCTCGACCGGGGCGCTGCGACGAGGATCCCGGCCGCGCTCACCGCGTCCCCTCCGCCGAGACCGCGCCGCCGGGGCGGAAGCGCCGGTCGTAATCGGGGGCGTAGAGGGCGCTTTCGCGGAAGGCCCCCGGGTCGAGGGCGGGGCCGACGAGGATCAGCGCCGTGCGCTCCAGCCCGCCTTCCTTCACTTGGCCCGCCAGGGTCGCCAGGGTGCCGCGGATCACGCGTTCGTCCGGCCAAGTGGCGCGGAACACGGCCGCGGCCGGGCAATCCGCGCCGTAGAAGGGCAGCAGCTCGGCGGCGAGCGCCTCCACCACGTGGATCGAGAGGTGGAGGGCGAGGGTCGCGCCGGTCTGCGCGAAGCTCGCGAGGCGCTCGCGCTCCGGCATGGCGCTGGCCCGGCCCGAGGAGCGGGTCAGCACCACCGATTGCGCGAGGCCGGGCACGGTCAACTCGCGCCGCAGCACGGCGGCGGCGGCCGAGAAGGCGGGCACGCCGGGCGTCAGCGTGTAGGGGATGCCGAGCCGGTCGAGCCGGCGCATCTGCTCGGCCAGGGCGCTCCAGATCGCGAGGTCGCCCGAATGCAGGCGCGCCACGTCCTGGCCCCTGGCATGGGCGGCCTCGATCTCGGCGACGATGGCGTCGAGGTCGAGGGGGGCGGTGTCGACGATGCGCGCGCCCGCCGGGCACCAGCCGAGGATCTCGGGCGCCACCAGCGAGCCGGCATAGAGGCAGACCGGGCAGGCGGCGATGAGGTCGCGCCCGCGCACGGTGATGAGATCGGGGGCGCCGGGGCCGGCGCCGATGAAATGGACGGTCATGGCCCCTCTTGGACGGGCGCCGCGCCGTCCGCAACGGCGGCCAGCGCGCAGGTGGCGCCGGCGCTCGTGATCCGGGGGAGGGCGAGCCGTGCCTCAGGCCCGCCGGCTGCGAGGGCGGCGGCCTCGGCCACCGAGCCGATCCCGCGCGCCGTCTCGATCCGGGCCGAGCGGGTGACGACGCGGACATCGGCCTCCGCCAGCGCCTCCGCAGCGATGCCCCGCGGGCCGAGGCCGAACCGGGC
>NZ_CABFPH010000117.1 GCF_902141845.1 Methylobacterium symbioticum
TCCGCCTGAAGCGTCCAGCGGCGCTCGTGCACGATGCCGAAATCCGGCCCGTAGCCGGCGTGCCGGCCGGCCAGGACGAGGGCCTCCTCCGTCTCGGTGATCAGCGGCGCGCAGGGGGCCGACGCGGCGGGCCTCGCCTTCGACGCCCTCAAGCAGGCTCAGGCCGCCGGTACCGACGTGCTGCTGATCGACACCGCCGGCCGCCTCCAGAACAAGGCCGGGCTGATGGCGGAGCTCGAGAAGATCATCCGCGTTATCCGCAAGGTCGATCCAGATGCGCCGCATGCCACGCTCCTCGTGCTCGACGCGACGGTGGGCCAGAACGCCCTCAGCCAGGTCGAGCTGTTCTCGCAGGCGGCGCCGGTCTCCGGCCTCGTGATGACCAAGCTCGACGGCACGGCGCGCGGCGGCATCCTGGTGGCGCTCGCCGCGAAGTTCGGCCTGCCGGTGCACTTCATCGGCGTCGGCGAGGGCGTGGAGGACCTGGAGCCCTTCGCGGCCCGCGACTTCGCCCGCGCCATCGCCGGGCTGGAGAAGGGCTAGGGCGGCGGGCGGCGCACGTCCGTCCGGGCGAAGTCGTCGCCCTTGAACAGGAGCGGCGCACCCCGCGTCTGCGCCAGGGCGTAGGAGAAGCAGTCGCCGAAATTGAGCCCGGCCGGGTGGCGGCCCTTGCCGTAGCGCTCGAACGCGTCGGCGGCGGCCTGCGCGAGAGCGTGGTCCACCGGGTCGATCACGATGCCGCGCCGCAGGAGCCAGTCATCGAGGGCGGCGCGCCCGTCAGGATAGCGCGAGACCACCATCGCGCATTCGAGATAGGTCGCCGCCGACATCGTCGCGGCCTCCGCGAGGGCCAATCGGCTCGAGAGCAGGTCCGCGTCCGGCTCCTGTAGAAAGATCGCGACGAAGGCCGACGTATCGACGACGATCATACAGGCAGGCCGTTCTCGTCATAGGCGAGGATCTCATCGCTCGCATGGGCGTCGACGACGTCTCCCCGGCGAACCTTCCGCAGCGCCGCGTCGGCCGCGAGTCCGTCCGCGACCCGGCGCTCCGCATCGGCTTCCAGCCGGCTCCGCTCCCGCCGGAGCAGGTCGAGCAGGAGGTCCGGCTCGGCGCGGCTCGTCCGCGCCGCGAGATCGGCCAGGATCGCCTCGGCCTCGGCATTCTCGATGGTGATGGACACGGCCGGGCCCTCCTCGATACAGACGCGCTCAGGACACCTATATCACGCCCCATGCAGATCGAATCCGTCCCCCCGCACCGCCACCTGCCGCCGCTCCTGAAGCTCGTCCTGGAGATGGGGCCGCTGGTGCTGTTCTTCCTCGGCAACGCCTATGCCGAGCGCTTCGGGGTGAACCCCGACCAGAAGCTCTTCGTGGCAACCGGGCTGTTCGTGACGGCGACCGTGGTCGCCCTCGCCATCCATTACGTCCTGGTGCGGCGGCTGCCGATCATGCCCCTGGTCTCGGGGGTCGTGGTGGTGGTGTTCGGCGGGCTGACCCTGCTCCTGCAGGACAAGACCTTCATCATGGTGAAGCCCACCATCGTGAACACGCTGTTCGGCGTGGTGCTGCTCGGCGGCCTCGCCTTCGGCAAGTCGCTGCTCTCGGTGGTGCTCGATTCGATGTTCGCGCTGACCGACGAGGGCTGGCGCAAGCTCACCTTCCGCTGGGGCCTGTTCTTCCTGGCGCTGGCCGCCCTCAACGAGGTGGTCTGGCGCACGCAGACCGAGGATTTCTGGGTGAACTTCAAGGTGTTCGGCATCATGCCGCTCACCGTCGTGTTCGCGCTGGCCCAGACGCCGCTGCTCACGCGCTACGAGCGCAAGGACGCGAAGGCCTGAGCGGCGCGGGGGGCGAGGAGCGGTCGAGCCGCGCCTCGCCCGGATGCGTCAGGCCCGCTCGGCGTGCTCGCGGGTGATGAAGGCGATGCGCACGAGGTTCGTCGCGCCCGGCGTCCCGAAGGGCACGCCCGCCACCACGATGACCCGGTCGCCGATCTCGGCGAAGCGCTCGCGCACCGCGAACTTGCAGGCGCGGAAGGCCATGTCGTCCACGTCGCTCGCGTCCTTCGTCACGATCGGGTGGGTGCCCCAGGCCATGGCCAGCCGCCGCGCCGTCTCGCGCTTCGGGGTCAGGGCGATCACCGAGGCGTTCGGGCGCTCGCGGGAGAGGCGCAAGGCCGTCGAGCCCGAATGCGTCCAGGCCATGATGGTATCGAGTTCCAGCGCGTCGACCATCTGGTGCGCCGCCGCCGCGATGGCGTCCGAGGCGGTATGCTCGGGCTTCGAGGATTGCGCGCGGATGATCGACCAGTAAAGCTGGTCCCGCTCGACCTGCTCACTGATCCGGCTCATCGTGGTGATCGCCTCGACGGGGAAGGCGCCCGACGCGCTCTCGGCCGAGAGCATCACCGCGTCCGCGCCCTCGTAGACCGCGGTCGCCACGTCCGAGACCTCGGCGCGGGTGGGGACGGGGGCCGAGATCATCGATTCGAGCATCTGGGTCGCCACCACCACCGGCTTGCCGAGGCGGCGCGAGGCGCGGGTGATGCGCTTCTGCACGCCCGGCACCTGCTCCAGCGGCATCTCGACGCCGAGATCGCCGCGGGCGACCATCAGCCCGTCCGAGATCTCGACGATCTCCTCCAGGCGGGTCAGCGCCTGCGGCTTCTCGATCTTGGCCATCACCAGGGCGCGGCCGGCGCAGACCGTCTTGACCTCGGCCACGTCCTCGGGCCGCTGCACGAAGGAGACCGCGATCCAGTCGGCGCCGGCGGCGAGGCCGGCCTCGAGGTCGGCCCGGTCCTTGTCGGTCATGGCCGGCAGCGGGATCACGGTATGGGGCAGGGACACGCCCTTGCGGTTCGAGATGCGTCCGCCGACCTCGACGCGGGTCACGGCCCGCATCTCGCCGACCTCGACCACCGTGAGGCGCAGCTTGCCGTCATCCACCAGGATGGCATGGCCGGGCTCCAGCGCCTGCAGGATCTCGGGATGGGGCAGGTAGACGCGGGCCGCGTCGCCGGGCGTCGGGTCGCCGTCGAGGACGAAATGCGCGCCGTTCGCGATCATCGCCGAGCCCTCGGCGAAGGTGCCGAGCCGGAGCTTGGGCCCCTGCAGGTCCACCAGGATGGCGATCGGGCGCTTGGCCTCGCGCTCGACGGCGCGGATGACCTCGACCTTCTCCGGCAGCTTCTCGCGGGGCAGGTGGCTCATGTTGAGCCGGAAGACGTCGGCGCCCGCGTGGAAGAGCTTCGCGATCATCTCGGGCGAGTCGGAGGCCGGGCCGAGGGTGGCGACGATCTTCGTGCGGCGGGAGCGTTTCAAAGGGGCCTCCTAGACGCCCAATTCCGCGGCCGCTCTCTTGACGCGGCGGCCGTTCCTGGCGTCGCGGGCCAATGAGCCCGCACCCGGCCCGCCGTCAAGGCTGCGCCGCGGATTGGCCCCCGAATTGGCGGGATCCGGAGCCCCGGACGGAGACGGGCGGCGCCCTATCTCCCCGGGGAAGGAGGAGACCATGCCGAGCCCCGAGACGAAGACCGAGCGGACACCCGAGACCATCGCGCCGGCCCCGCCCGAGCTGCTCGCGCCCTGGCGCAGCGCGGCGCGCCTGGCCCTGCAGGCGGAGGCCCGCGCCTTCGCCCGCGACGTGGTGCTGCCGCTCGCCGACGAGCTCGACCCGAAGAAGGGCGAGATGCCCCGCTCCCTCATCGACGCCATGGCGGAGAAGGGCTGGTTCGGCATCACCATCCCCGCCGAGCATGGCGGGATGGGGCTCGGCGTGTTCGAGTACTGCCTCGTCTCCGAGGAGCTCGCCCGGTCCTGGCTCTCGGTCGGCAGCATCCTGGCGCGGGGCCAGGGCCTCGGCACCCAGACCCTCGACGACGCGCGCCGCCTCGACCTGCTGCGCAGATCCGCGAAGGGGCAGTGGATCGGCAGCATCTCGCTCTCCGAGCCGACGGCCGGCTCCGACCTCGCCGGCGTCCAGACCCGGGCCGTGCGCGAGGGCGAGTCCTGGCGCCTCACCGGCACCAAGCGCTGGGCCGGCTTCGCGCTCGCCGCCGACTTCATCGAGGTGCTCGCCCGGACCCGCGACCCCGAGCCCGGCGAGCCGCGCTCGGCGGGGCTGGAGCCCTTCCTCGTGGTCAAGGAGCCCGGCACCTTCCCGGCCGGCATGACGGGCCACGCCATCGACAAGGTCGGCTATCACGGCTTCCAGACCTACCAGCTCGAACTCGACGGCGTGCGGGTGCCCGAGAGCGACCGCCTCACCGGCCTCTACGGCGATGTGGGAGCGGATGCCGATTCCGGCGGCTTCGCCGCCGTGCAGCGCGGGCTCAACATCGCCCGCGTCCACACCGCCGCCCGCGCGGTCGGCGTGGCCCGCGCCGCAGTGGAGGACACCCAGGCCTATCTCCAGGAGCGCGAACAGTTCGGCCAGCCGATCGGGACCTTCCAGGCCTTGCGCTTCGCCCTCGCCGACATGGCGGCGGAGGTGGCGCAGGCCCGCGCCTTCTGGTGCCAGGTGGCCCATCTCCTCGACCAGGGCGAGCCGGCCGAGAGCGAATCGGCGATGGTGAAGCTGCTCGCCACCGAGATGGCGGTGCGGGTGACGAACCAGGCGATGCAGCTCCACGGCGGCAACGGCTACACCACCGAGCGCCGCGTCGAGCGCTACTGGCGCGACGCCCGCCTGACCACGATCTTCGAGGGCACCAGCGAGATCCAGCGCCGGATCATCAGCGACCGGATGCTGCCGCGAGAGGGCTGACCCAGCCTCCGGTCGCGCCGGTCGACCGCAACGGATCCCCCTCTCCCCGCCCGCGGGGAGAGGGCCGCAGCGACCCTGCTGTCGATGCGGCGAGGCGGCAGCCGAGGGTGAGGGGGCGGTCGAGAAAGAGCCTCCTCTGGATCCTCCCCCTCACCGCCGCTTCGGCTTCCGCCTTCGCTTCCCGCAGGCACGACAGGGGGCCTGCGGGCCTCTCCCCGCAAGCGGGGAGAGGGGGGATCCGCGTCTGGCCGGAGCGTGTCGTGCGAGCGGGCAGCGATCCGCTCAGCCCGCGTCCAGGATCTGCGCGAACCGCGCAACCAGGCGGCGACCGACCTCGTCCTTGGCGAGCGTCGGCCAGGTCTCCACGGCACCGTCGCGCGCGAGCAGGTGGACGGTGTTGGCCGCCCCGCCCATCACGCCGCCCGCGGGTGAGACATCGTTGGCCACCAGGAGATCGCAGCCCTTGCGGGCGAGCTTGGCGCGGGCATGGTCGAGCACCGCATCGGTCTCGGCCGCGAAGCCGACCACGAGGCGCGGCCGGCCCTCCTGCATCCGCGCGACCGTCGCCAGGATGTCGGGATTCTCGACAAGGCGGAGGGGCTGGGGCTCGCTGCCGTCCTTCTTGATCTTCGAGCCCTGCTCGGCGGCCGGGCGCCAGTCGCCGACCGCGGCGGCGAAGATCGCGAGGTCGGCGGGC
This sequence comes from Methylobacterium symbioticum, assembly GCF_902141845.1. Taxonomy (GTDB): domain Bacteria; phylum Pseudomonadota; class Alphaproteobacteria; order Rhizobiales; family Beijerinckiaceae; genus Methylobacterium; species Methylobacterium symbioticum. Next base: position 5,470 of record NZ_CABFPH010000117.1, read on the forward strand.
AGCGCCGCCTCCACGGCCGCCAGCATCGCGCGGGCGGTCTCGACGCGCACCACCGCGACGCCGGGCGGATCCGGGATCGCGACCGGACCGGAGACCAGCGTCACCTGCGCCCCGGCGGCGGCGGCGGCGGCGGCGATGGCGTGGCCCTGGCGGCCCGACGAGCGGTTGGCGAGGTAGCGCACCGGGTCGATCGGCTCGTGGGTCGGCCCCGAGGTGACGAGGACGCGCCGTCCGGCGAGCGGCCCGGCCTTGGCCCCCAGCATCGCCGCGAGCGCGTCGGCGATCTCCTCCGGCTCGGCGAGGCGCCCCGGCCCGGTCTCCGCCTCGGCCATCCGGCCCGTATTCGGGCCGACGACGCGCACGCCGTCGCGCCGCAGCGTCTCGAGATTGCGCTGCGTCGCCGGGTGCTGCCACATCCGCACGTTCATCGCCGGGGCGATCAGGATCGGCAGGGTGGTGGCCAGCAGCACCGTCGAGGCGAGGTCCGGCGCCTGACCGGTCGCCATCCGGGCCATGAGGTTGGCGGTGGCGGGCGCCACCACCACGGCATCGGCCTGCCGCGCCAGCTTGATATGGCCGATATCGGCCTCCTCGGCGCGGTCGAACAGATCGGTATGGGCGCGCTCCCCCGCGAGCGCCGCGGCGGCGAGCGGCGTGACGAATTCCTGCGCGCCCTGCGTCAGCACCGGGCAGACGCTGGCGCCGCGCTCCCGCAGGCGGCGGATCAGGTCGAGCACCTTGTAGGCCGCGATGCCGCCTCCGATGACGAGGAGCACGCGACGATCGGCGAGGGGCAGGGTCATGCGTCACCAATGCGGGCCCTGCCGGGCAGGTCAAGCCTGAACCGCCCCGCACCCGGATTGCCACCTGATGACAGGAAATCCCCTCGGATCATGCCGCACAAGTTGCGTCGAATAGCGCCTACAATCTGACATGAAACAGATCATATCTCGCGCCAATCAGAGCAAAAGAGTTCATTGGGATCGGTCCTTAACGGATTCCGCGCATGGTGCGCGTGGCGGCGCTTGGACGCCACAGGAATACGGACATGAAGATCGGGGCCAAACTCGCGGCATCGGCCGCGGTATCCGGCGCTCTCGTCGGCGGCATGATTCTGAACCAGTGGGTGAGGAACCGCACGATCCTGGACGGGGTCGCCGCCGTCGGTCGCGAGCAGACCATCCTGAACGGCATCACGGGTGCGCAGCTCGCCCTCAGCCAGATCCGGGCCGGGTACAAGACGATTTCCACCGCGGATGCGGCGGAGGCGTCGGCGGCCCTGGCCGACATCCGCAGGCAGGCCAAGGCCGCCATCCACGGCCTCGACGAGCCGGTCCGCATCGCGCTCAAGCCCGACGTGCTGCGCGAGACGCAAGGGAGCCTCGGCAGCATCCTCCAGACCGCCGAGACCCTGTTCACGGCCCAACACACGAAGATCGATCAGCAGGCCGCTCTGCGCGCCGATGTGGAGATGAACGAGATCGCCGCGCGCGCAGACAAGGTCATCGCCGAATCCCGGGCCAACGCGGAGCGCTTCACGCAGGAGGCCACGGAGACCGTCGCCTCGCAGACCCGCTCGGCGAGCTTGATCGGCCTCGTCTCGGGCCTGCTCGTCCTCCTCGGGATCGCCGGCTCGGCCCTGTTCATGGCCCGCAACGTCGCCCTGCCGATCCGCCGGATCGGCGCCATCCTGATGCGGCTCACGGAGGGCGATACCGACATCGAGATCCCCTACGCCACGCGGAACGACGAGGTCGGCGAGACCGCGCGGGCCGCCGGGATCTTCAAGGACAACCTCGTGCGCATGCGGGCCCTGGAGGCGGAGGCCGAGACCAACCGGGCGGGCGCCGCGGCGCAGCGCAGGGCCGCACGCGTCGAGCTGGCCGACCGCTTCGAGACGGCCGTCGGCGGCATCGTGGCGCGGGTCGGCACGGCCGCGGACGATCTCCAGGGCATCGCGCAGGCGATGAGCGGGACGGCGGCGCAGACGACGGAGCGCTCGGCCAGCGCGGCCGCGGCGGCGGAGGAGGCCTCGACCAATGTGAGCATGGTGGCGAGCGCCGCCGAGGAGCTCGGCTCCTCCGTCCAGGAGATCGGCCGGCAGGTGGCGGGTTCCGCCAGCCTGGCGCAGGCCGCCGTGGTGGAAGCCAACGAGACCGGCCGCCTCGTCACCGAGCTGAGCCGTGCCGCCGCCAAGATCGGCGACGTGGTGAATCTCATCTCGACCATCGCCAGCCAGACCAACCTCCTCGCGCTCAACGCGACGATCGAGGCGGCCCGCGCGGGCGACGCCGGGCGCGGCTTCGCGGTCGTGGCGACCGAGGTGAAGGAACTGGCCAGTCAGACGGGACGGGCGACCGACGAGATCAGCCTCCAGATCAGCCAGATCCAGAGTGCCACGGAGCAGGCCGTCAGCGCGATCGGCAGCATCGCGCAGCGCATCGGCGAGATCAACGGTGTGACGACCGCGATCGCGGCGGCCGTCGAGCAGCAGGAGGCGGCGACCCAGGAGATCGTCCGCAACGTGGTGCAGGCTTCGACGGGGACGGCCCAGGTGTCGAGCAGCATCGGCGAGGTCGCCGAGGCGGCCGGCGCGGCAGGGACGGCGGCGACGCAGGTGCTCGCCTCGGCCGCGGATGTGAGCCAGCAATCGGATCAGCTCGGCAACGAGGTCCGGCGCTTCCTGGAGACCATCCGCGCGGCGTGATGGGACCGTCTCCCGACGGGGAAGCGGCTCGGCGGGTCCGTTCCTCCCGGGCGCGCGGACCCCGGCGGCCGCGCCGGCGTCCGGTCCGCGACGCGGCCCGGAGCGCTCTCCGCCGGAGTGGCTGCCAGCTCGGCGGAGGAGAGCGCGTCAAGCTCGGGTTTGAAGCCGTTCCTGATGGCGGCGCGATCGGGACCGGATCTGGGCCGCGGGGCGCCCGGCCCGGCGCCTCAGAGCGAATTCGAGCGGATCGAGCAGGTCTTCACCCCGTTGATCCCCTCCTCGGCCTCATCCTGAGGTGGATGGGGGGAGGAGCCGGATCTCTGCATGCGGGTCAGTCGATCCCGCTCAAACAGGCTCTCAGCGGAAGGCCAGGACCAGCGCGCCGATGGCGATGGCCCAGAGCGCGGCCGTCTGGACGATGGCGCGGCGGCGCTCGTCGCGGGCGAAGCGTTCCAGGCGCCGCGCGTCGCCGGTGCCGGCCTCGTCGAGGCGGACCAGCACGCGCTTGAGGCGCTGGGCAAGGTCGGGCACCTCCGCCACCACGTCGGCGATGGTGCGCAAAGCCTCCGCGCCCTGTTCCAGGCGCCCCACGGGGCCGAGATTGCGGGCGATCCAGCTCCGCACCACCGGCTCGGCCGTGGTCCACATGTCGAGGCGGGGGTCGAGGGAGCGGGCGACGCCCTCGACCACCACCATGGTCTTCTGCAGCATCACCAGCTCGGTCCGCGTGCTCATGTCGAACAGGGCGGTCACGTCGAAGAGCAGGGTCAACACCTTGGCCATCGAGATCTCGTCGGCCCGGCGCTGGTGGATCGGCTCGCCGATGGCGCGGATCGCCTGCGCGAAATCGTCCACCGAGTGGTGGGCCGGCACGTAGCCGGCCTCGAAATGCACCTGCGCCACCCGGCGGTAGTCGCGCATGATGAAGCCGAGCAGGATCTCGGCGAGGAAGCGCCGCTCGTTGGGTCCGAGCCGGCCCATGATGCCGAAATCGACCGCCACCAGCAGGCCCTGCCGGTCCACGAATAGGTTCCCCTGGTGCATGTCGGCGTGGAAGAAGCCGTCGCGGATGGCGTGGCGCAGGAAGCTCTGGATCACCGCGCGGCCGACCGCCTGCGGGTCGTGGCCGGCGGCGACGATGTCGGCCTTGCTGTGCAGCTTGATGCCGTCGATCCACTCGGAGGACAGCACGTCGCGCGCGGTCAGCTCCCAATCGGGCTTCGGCACGCGGAAATCGGGATCGTCCTTAGTGTTCTCGGCGAGTTCGGAGGCGGCCGCGGCCTCGAGCCGGAAATCCATCTCCATCATCACCGAGCGGGCGAGGATCTCGACCACCTCGCGCGGGCGCAGGCGCTCGGCCTGCGGCGAGAGGGCGTGCACCACCCGGGCGATGAAGCGCATCACCTGCAGGTCGCGCTGGAAGCGCTCGCGCACGCCGGGCCGCATCACCTTCACGGCCAGGGTGCGCTGGGTGCCGTCGGCATCCTGCACCACGGCCTTGTGGACCTGGGCGATCGAGGCCGCGGCGATCGGCTCGCTGAAGGCGACGAAGAGGGCCGAGAGCGGCTTGGCGAAGGCGGCCTCGATCACCCGGATCGCCTGGGCCTGCGGGAAGGCGGGCACCCGGTCCTGCAGCTTCTCCAGGTCGCGGGCGGCGGCCATGCCGACGATGTCGGGGCGCGTCGCCAGGAACTGGCCGAACTTGACGTAGCTCGGCCCGAGCCGGGTCATCGCCGCCGAGAGCCGCGCCGCGCCCGCGCCGAGCCCCGGCCGCTCCAGCGTGCGCCCGATCCGCAGGGCCAGCCGCAGGTGCGGCGGCAATTCCGCCGCGTCCACGAAGGACAGGGCGCCCTCGCGCGCCAGCACGAAGCCGACATGGGCGCCCCGCGCCAGATGGAAGATCGCGCCGATCACCGCCCAGCGGCCCCCTCGCGCCGCCGCACTAAGAGATCTTCCAGCCGGAATGGATGGCGACGATGCCGCCCGAGAGCGGCCGGTCGCTGACATGGCGGAAGCCGGCCTGCTCGATCAGCCCGGCGAAGGCGCCCCGCGTCGGGAACTTGCGGATCGATTCCACGAGGTAGCGGTAGGATTCGGCGTCGCCCGCCACCCGCGCGCCGATGCGCGGGATCACGTGGAAGGAATAGGCCTCGTAGATCCTGTCGAGCACCGGCAGATCGACCTGCGAGAATTCGAGGCAGAGGAAGCGCCCGCCGGGCTTCAGCACCCGTTTCGCCTCGGCCAGCGCCGCCTCGATGCGCGGCACGTTCCGGATGCCGAAGGCGATGGTGTAGGCGTCGAAGCTCTCGTCGGGCAGGGGCAGGCTCTCGGCGTTGCCGGTGACGAAGTCGACCCGGCCCGCGAAGCGCTCCGGCGCGCGCTCGGCGCCGACGCGCAGCATCGACTCGTTGATGTCCAGCACCGTGACCTGGGTGCGCGGACCGCCCGCGTCGAGCACGCGGAAGGCCACGTCGCCGGTGCCGCCGGCCACGTCGAGATGGCGGAAGGGGCGGCTCTTCGGCGGCCGCAGCATCGAGACGAGCTGCGTCTTCCAGGCCCGGTGCAGGCCGCCCGACATCAGGTCGTTCATCAGGTCGTAGCGGCGGGCGACCGAGTGGAACACCGCGTCCACGCGGCTCTGCTTGGCCCCCAGCGCCACGCGCTCGAAGCCGAAATCGGTGGTCTCGTCGTCCCGCGTCCGGTCCCCGCCCGCCATCGATCACCTGCTCCAGAGCGCGCTCCACCGAAGTGGACACCGGTTCGGTGCAAGAGAGCGCATCGCGACACGGGCCGAGAGCCCTGGCGCCTCATAGCGAAGGCCGCCGCAAACCGCCATGCGTCCCGGGCGCTCGGCCGGGGAGAAGGCTGGGCGGATCGCCGCGGACCACCGGGATTGTGCGCCGCTGCGGGGGCGCCGATATAGGCGGATCCTCCTGACCCGCCGATATCGCAGACGCCATGCCCGAGCTTCCCGAGGTCGAGACCGTGCGCCGGGGCCTCGCGCCGGCCCTGGTCGGCGCCCGCTTCAGCCGCGTCACCCTGCGCCGGCCGAACCTGCGCTTTCCCTTCCCCGAGCGCTTCGCCGAGCGGCTCGAGGGCCGCACCGTCACCGACCTGGCGCGCCGGGCGAAGTACCTCACCGCCCATCTCGATTCCGGCGAGACCCTGGTCATGCATCTCGGCATGAGCGGGCGCTTCGACGTGGCGATGCCGGACGGGCGCAACCTCTCGCCGGGCGACTTCTACCTGGAGGGCGCCGCCGGGGTGCCCAAGCACGACCACGTGGTGATGGCGATGGGGACGGGGGCCACCGTCACCTACAACGACGTGCGCCGCTTCGGCTTCATGGATCTCGTGCCGACGGAGGGGCTCGCCGCCTGCCGCCACTTCGCGGGGATGGGGATCGAGCCCCTGGAGCCGGGGCTCGACGGCGCGCTGATCGCCCGCCTGTTCCGCCACCGGTTCACGCCGCTGAAGGCCGCGCTCCTCGACCAGCGCCTGATCGCCGGGCTCGGCAACATCTATGTCTGCGAGGCCCTGCACCGGGCGGGGCTCCACCCCGAGACCCCGGCCGGGGCGCTGGCCAAGCCCGACGGCACGCCGACGCCGAAGGCGAAGCGCCTGGCGAAGGCGATCAAGGCCGTGCTCACCGAGGCGGTGGCCGCGGGCGGATCGACGCTCCGCGACTACGCCCACACGGACGGGACCTCGGGCGCCTTCCAGCACGCCTTCCGGGTCTATGACCGCGTCGGCGAGCCCTGCCGCAGCCCGGGCTGCGGCGGCCGCGTCGCCCGCATCGTCCAGTCCGGCCGCTCGACCTTCTTCTGCGCCGCCTGCCAGCCGGCGGAGCGGGGCTGAGCAGAGCGGTCGTCGTCCCGCTCCGCCGCCCGCCGCGTGCGCCCGCGCACCTGACGGCCCTCCCGCCGCGGGTCTATGCCGCCCCGGCGCTCGCGCAGATCGCGCGGGCGGGGAGGATGCACGCCGTGGGCTTCGTCTACGCGCTCGGGGCCTATCTGAGCTGGGGTCTCCTGGTGCCGGTGCATTTCCGGCTGCTCGGCGCCTTCAGCCCGAGCTTCATCCTGGCCGAGCGCATCCTCTGGTCGATCCTGTTCGTGGGCGGCCTCGTGCTGATCTGGCGGCGGCGGATCCGCACGCCGTTCCCGCTCACGCGCCGGCACGGGCTGCTCGTGGTCTCGGCGCTGCTGATCGGCGTCAACTGGCTCCTGTACCTGCGCGCCGTCGACCAGGGCCACCTGCTCGATGCCAGCCTCGGCTACTACATCAACCCGCTGATGAGCGTCGGCCTCGGCGCCGTGGTGCTCGGCGAGCGGCTGCGGCCGGCGCAAGGGGTGGCGGTCGGCATCGCCACGGCGAGCGTCTGCCTCGCCGTGGCCTGGGCCGGGGACCTGCCCGCCGTGTCGCTGGCGCTGGCGCTCACCTTCGCCCTGTACGGGCTGGTGCGGAAGGTGGTCGGCGTCGATCCGATGATCGGCTTCCTCGCCGAGACGCTGGTCCTGGCCCCGGCCGCCCTGGCCTTCCTGTGGCTCACGCCCGATCCGCTCTTCCCGCCCGACTCGCGCAGCCTGCTGCTGCTGGCGCTGACCGGCATCACCACGGCAGTGCCGCTGATCTGGTTCGCTGCCGCCGCCGAGCGCCTGCGCCTCGCGACGCTCGGGCTGATGCAGTACCTCGCCCCAACCTGCCTGCTCGCCCTCAGCGTGCTGGCCTATGGCGAGCGCGTCGAGCCGCACCGGCTCGTGATGTTCGGGCTGATCTGGCTGGCGCTCGCCCTCTACGCGGCGGACGCCTTCCGCGCGGGCCGGGCGGCGCGGGGCTGAAGGCTTTCCCTCGGCCCGCCCGCGCTATCTATCCCGGTCTCGCGGCGCGTCGCGCCGTGCATCCAACCGAGCCCGAACCTCCGATGCGTGAGTCCCCACCCCGCGAAGGCGCCGGCGCCACGGATACGGGGCGCGCCACCCAGGCCGATTACGAGAACCTCGCGGAGGCCCTGCCGCAGCTGGCCTGGATGGCCGACGCGGACGGCGCCATCTTCTGGTACAATCGCCGCTGGTACGACTACACCGGCACCACCCTCGACCAGATGCGCGGCTGGGGCTGGCGGGGCGTGCACCATCCCGATCACCTCGCCCGGGTCGAGGCGCGTTTCCGCGCGGCGATCGCGGCGGGCGCCCCCTGGGAGGACACCTTCCCGCTGCGGGGCGCGGACGGGCAGTTCCGCTGGTTCCTGTCCCAGGCCATGCCGCACCGGGACGCGCAGGGCCGCATCCTGCGCTGGTACGGCACCAACACCGACATCTCCCGCCGCCGCGCCACCGAGGAGCGCCTGCGCCATTCCGAGGAGCGCTTCCGGGCGCTGATCGACGCCTCGGCGGCCGTGGTCTGGACCACCACCGCCGCGGGCGAATTGATGCCGCCGCAGCCCCGCTGGAGCGCCTATACCGGCCAGGGCGAGGAAGCCTATCAGGGCTGGGGCTGGGTCGACGCGGTCCATCCGGACGACCGGGCGCATGCCGCCGAGGAATGGGCGCGCTGCGTCGAGGCGCGCAAGCCCTACGAGGTGGAGTACCGCCTGCGCCGCCGCGACGGGCAGTGGCGCCACATGGAGGTGCGCGGCGTGCCGGTGCTCGACCCGGACGGGGCCTTGCGCGAATGGGTCGGCACCAATGTCGACATCACCGAGCGCAAGGAGGCCGAGGCCGAGATCGAGCGGGCGCGGGCGGCGGCCGAGGCGGCCAACCGCGCCAAGAGCCAGTTCATCGCCAATATGAGCCACGAGCTGCGCACGCCGCTCTCGGCGGTGATCGGCTATTCCGAGATGCTCGGCGAGGAGCTGGAGGATGCCGGACAGGCGGGCCTGCTGCCGGACCTGCGCAAGATCGAGGCGAATGCGCGCCACCTGCTCTCGCTCATCAACGACGTGCTCGACATCTCGAAGATCGAGGCCGGCCGCGTCACCGCGGTGCCCGAGACCTTCGCGGTCGCCGACCTCGTCGCCGACGTCGCGGACGCGACGGGGGCGCTCGTCGAGAAGAAGCGCAACGCGTTCCGGACCGAGCTGGCGCCGGACCTCGGCCGGATGCACCAGGACCAGACCAAGATCCGCCAGTGCCTCCTCAACCTGATCGGCAACGCCGCCAAGTTCACCGAGGCGGGCGAGATCGTGCTGACCGTGGAGCGCCACCGCGAGGCGGGGGCCGACTGGCTCTCCTTCGCGGTGCGCGACACCGGCATCGGGCTCGACGCGGAGCAGATCGGGCGGCTGTTCCAGCGCTTCTCGCAGGCCGACGACTCGACCACGCGCAAGTTCGGCGGCTCCGGCCTCGGCCTCTCGATCACCCGCGCCTTCTGCCGGGCCATGGGCGGCGACGTCTGCGTGGAGAGCGAGCCCGGGCGCGGCTCGACCTTCACCGTCCGCCTGCCCGCGACCCTCGCTCCCGAGGACGCCGCCGCGGCGCCGGAGGCGCCGGAGGCCGCTCCCGCCCAGGCCGGGGAGGAGGGCGACGCCGTGCTGATCGTGGACGACGATCCGGCCGCGCGCGAACTCCTCGGCCGCTTCCTGGAGCGGGAGGGCTTCCATGTCCGCACCGCCAATGACGGACGCGCCGGCCTGACCCTGGCCCGCGCCCTCAAGCCCCGCGCCATCCTCCTCGACGTGGAGATGCCGCGCATGGACGGCTGGGCCGTGCTCCACGCCGTGCGCAGCGATCCGGATCTCGCCGGCATCCCGGTCATCATGACCTCCGTGGTGGCCGAGGAGGGCCTCGGCCAGGCGCTCGGGGCCACCGACTACTTCGTCAAGCCGATCGACTGGGACCGGCTCAAGGGGCTGATGGAGCGCTACCGGCCGCAGGGGCACGAGGCCCGCGTCCTGGTGGTGGACGACGACGCCGATGCCCGCGCCCGCCTCCACCGCACGCTCAGCCGCGACAGCTGGATCGTTGACGAGGCCGAGAACGGCCGCGCCGCCCTCGCGCGCATCGACCTCGCCCGCCCGAACCTGATCCTCCTCGACCTGATGATGCCGGAGATGGACGGGTTCGGCTTCCTGCGGGCGCTGCGCGCCCGGCCGGACGGCGACATCCCGGTGGTGGTGCTCACCGCCAAGGAGATCACCGAGAGCGAGAAGGCGGCCCTGGCCCGGTCCGCCGACCGGGTCATCGTCAAGGGCTCGCTGAGCCTCGCCGAGATCGGCCGGCAATTGCGCACCCTCTACGCGCAGGCCGCCGACGCGCCGGTGCCGAGCGGCCTGCAGGGCCTGATCGACCGGCTGGCCGAGCGGGAGCGGTAGGGGGGCGTCGGCTCTAACGGGAGCGATGCTCACACCGGAACCGCGCTCTCCCTTCCCCCCTCTGCGGGGGAGGGTGGCCCCTGCGTCAGCAGGGGTCGGGAGAGGGGTGCGACGGTGCAAGCGGAGGCAGTTGGCCTTCATGCCTGCTCCGCCCCTTCC
>NZ_CABFPH010000118.1 GCF_902141845.1 Methylobacterium symbioticum
CATGCTGATCGTCGTCATCGATGACCCCTATGATCGGTTCCGATTCAACCATCAGGCATACGAGATGCCGGTCGGTGGGGGCATCCACCGCATCAGTTCAGCCCCATCCGATCAGCTTGGCCGCCCTGCCGCTCTCGCCCAAAGACATTCTCACTGTAACCATTCGCCAGGCCATCCCGAACTTATACTCGACGCACCAAGCGCCAAGCACATTCAAGAAGGATCTTGAGATGAAACGTAGTATTTCTGCGCTGCTCGTCGGAGTTCTCATGACTTCGACGGGAGCGAGCTACGCCTCTGCGGGTTGGATGGACAACGTTCCGGCTCGTTTCCTCCCGGGCGGCGCCCGTCCGGGTGCGAACCAGTCCCGGACATCGGAGACGGTCGATGGCGGCATGGTGACCGGCTCGATCAACAGGACGCCCGGCCCCTCGCAGCACAGTCCTCGGTCGGGCCGGGCCGGGAAGCCGTAAGGCGACGTCGGGGCTGCGGCTGGGGATTGCATGCTGTTGCAGCCAGCGGCGAATTGTAACCTTTCCCTCGGCGGTCCCGAAGTTTGATGTGAAGGGACCGCAACACGCGTGCCCTCCGCCTCCAAGGAGCGTCCAGCCTCTCGAAGGCGGCGCCTGAGGCGCTCCGGCCAGCCGGACCAGAAAGAAGGAACACCAATGTCTAATCTCGGTCGGTCGAACCGAAAGGGTGCGCTCGCCGCGACCGTCGCGGCGCTGCTGCTTGCGGGAGGCGTGCAGGCTCAGGCCGCGCCGATGGGCGACATGCCCGGTACGAGCGGCAAGGCTGGCGCGGAGAGCGGAAAGCAGCAGACGGCCAGCGCCACCGGCACCGTCGCGGCCGTGAGCGCGAGCCAGCACAAGGTGACCTTCGACCACGAGCCGATCCCGGCGATCAACTGGCCCGCCATGCACATGGAGTTCCCGGCGATCTCCTCGGTCGATCTCTCGAAGGTCAAGCCGGGCGAGAAGGTCAAGTTTACCCTGAGTGGGAGCAAGGGCTCCTACACCGTTCAGTCGATCACCCCGGCCCCGTAGGCCAACGAGGCTGGAGGACCCGCCATGATCCACCGCCGTACGCTCCTCGGCGTGCTTCTCTCGGTGACCGCGCCGTCCCTGGCCGCGGCGCAAGGCGCCCAGACTGCCATTCTCTACAAGAACCCGCAGTGCCTGTGCTGCGACGCCTACGCTATGGTGCTCCAGAGCAGCGGGATTGCGGTCACCGTCAAGGAGACTCTCGCGCTTGCGGCACTCAAGCGCGAGCACGGCGTGCCCGAGCCGCTCCAGGGCTGCCATACGCTGCTCATCGACGGCTACGTGGTCGAGGGGCACGTGCCAGTCGCCGCGGTCAAGCGGCTGCTGGCCGAGCGGCCCGCCATCAGGGGCATATCGCTGCCGGGCATGCCCGCGGGCTCGCCGGGCATGGACGGGGAGAAGACGGAGCCGTTCACGGTCTACGAGATCGGCGACGGTGCCTCGAAGGTCTTCGCGCGCGAGTAGCGCGAAGGCAGGACTGAACCGACATTTATTCTAGGCAAGGAGAAACCTATGTCCAAGACCTCGACGTCCGCAACAGCTGTATTCCTTAGCGCTGGCCTGGTTGCCGGCATTGCCGCGGCCTCAGCCCGAGCCTGCCACGACGCCGTCGGCGTCCGCGGAGAAGGGTATGATGGACCACGGCACGATGCAGGGCGGGGACATGATGCCGATGATGCAAGAGATGTCGAAGATGATGGGTAACTGCAACAAGATGATGCAGACCGTGATGGACCGGCAGAACCAGGGCGGATCGGGCCAGCAAGCTCCTGACAAGCGCCGCTGAGCTGCATCAGCGAGAGCGTGATAACCGGGCCAGTCAGGCTGCGCGTCTCTATTTACAATCTGCTGGAAGAGATCTGCGGGCGCAGAGCGACATCGACCCTTGCGGCGCCCACAACCCACGACTTGTCACGCCGTGCCAGGCTACAGAGGTCGTCCAGATCCCGTTTTCCTGTCCGGGCCGGTTTGATCGTCACCAGTCGAAGTCGTTTTTCCTGAATACCAAAAAAACCGTCTCGCCTCGGGAAATGAAGACATTCGGTAATCGTTTAAATCAAGAGCCAAGGAGATCAACATGATTACTCCCAAAGCGGACGAAGCGATAGACGTGTCTTCCGGACGGAACGATCGTCTCCAGGCGGCACCTGCGACGCCGGCATCGCGTTTTCGATCGAGCATGAGCTGCGGCATGAGCAAAAATTCGATGTCACTGATTATGGCGGTCTTCGTCGGTGTCGCACTCGGTGCGCTTTTGTTTGGTGGAGCTGGAGGCATCGCGGGCGCGACCCAGGTCGGCAGCTGGACGTTTTTGCTGTTCCTCCTTCCATGCCTGCTGATGGTTGGCGCAATGATGATGATGGGCAACAAATCCGGCCCAAACGGAGAGCTGTAGTTATACGTGACGTGGCCGAAGGCCGGCGTGCTTTCCAGGGTCGCTGGAAGGAATGGATCTGGGAATGATCTTCGACGTCATCATCGTTGGCGCCGGACCTGCGGGATTGAGTGCTGCTCTCATTCTTGGGCGTTGCCGAAGGCAGGTGCTCGTGCTCGACGCTGGGCATCCACGGAACGCCGCAGCCGAGCACACCAACGGCTTCTTTACCCGCGACGGCACACCTCCCGCCGAACTCAGGCGGCATGGGCGTGAACAACTGGATAGGTATCCAGATGTCATGCTTCAGGACGCCGAGGTCTCCGCCGCAGAGCGCATTGGAGAGCACTTCGAGGTTTCGTTGCGCAATGGTGATCGGTACCGTTCGCGAAAGCTTCTGCTTGCGACCGGGGTTCTGGACGAGCTTCCGGAGATCAAAGGATTTGCGGAATTCTATGGCCGAGGTGTCTTTCACTGTCCTTATTGCGACGGTTGGGAAAATCGCGGCAAGCCGGTAGCGATCTATGGCCGAGGGCAAGCTGGAAAAGGCCTCGCTCTTGAACTGACAGGCTGGAGCCGGGATATCGTCCTGTGCACTGACGGACCGGCGGATCTGTCCGACCATGATCGTGCTCGACTGCAGCGCAACGGCATCGTCTGCCGCGAGGAACCGCTCCTGTGCTTAGAAGGACGTCATGGCAGGCTCGCCGGAATCCGGTTCGCGAACGGGGAGGTTCTGCCACGGGATGCACTGTTCCTGACCGGACGAGAACGCCAAGCCTCCGATCTTGCGATGAAGTTGGGTTGCCAAATGACACGCAAGGGGTCGATTGAGACGGGAAGCTACGAGAAAACCGAGATTCCGGGTCTTTATGTTGCCGGTGATGCCTCTCGCCATGTCCAGCTGGTCGTCGTCGCGGCAGCTGAAGGAGCCATGGCTGCATTTGCTATCAATACCGAGCTTCTAAAAGAAACCCTCATCTGAGCGATTGCTGAAATACACCTGTTGGGGCGGCCGCTGTCTTCTGTTTCTGCTACAATGAATTCGCCATCACGATCGCATGCGTCCCCTGCCATGTACCAACGGGTTACAGCATCGTCGGGAATGCATGACACAGCATTCTTGGTTGATTTTGAAGCTTCCAGCGTGGGAGCACCTCGACGCTTCTGTCGACGTGGCCCATCGGACCGTCTGCGGAACATCGTCCGTCTTGAACCCGTGAGCCGGATGTTCGCAGCTGGGATCATTTGCAACCTCCTGTACGAGATAAGGTTACCCTGCCGATACGCATTGCTCGGCGGAAAAATTGGAGGTTGAGCGTGATAAGATTGAGAAAATCGGCTTTTCGAAAGGTTGCTGTCCTGACCCTATTAGGTTTGGGATCGCTGTTGGACGGAGGTGGTTTCGCGCAAGCACTTGAATGCCCTGTCCCACACCCGGTTGGAACACAGACTGCCATCCAGCAGACCGGAGAAAGCATTCGTGCTTACAAAAACCTTTTGGCCGCGCAGGGCACCGGCGCGATTTCAGAAATCATCGCTCAGTTGAGGCAGGGTCATCCGAAGGTTACGACCTCTGAGATCACGAACCTTCTCGTGACAGTCTATTATCCCGTTCTCAACGAAAATGCCTCTTTAGACGACGCGCAGAATAGAGCGTGCCTGATGGAATTTTCGTCACGTGTCATGCAAAAACAGTCGACTGACAAATGAATAACGCCAATCGCCTGTTGGCCCATTTGATGCGACCAGACCCTCCTGGTATTCTTGTTTCCAGCACTGAAAATCTTTTCCGACGGGGCAGTCGCCAATGACGCAAAGTTTTCGCGCGGACCCCATCGCCAACGATGTTGTTGCAACGGTCCATGAGCGGGTCAGGGATCCCGTCTGCGGGATGATGGTGGATCCGAGCACCACCCCCCATCGGCTCACCCTCGGTGAAGCGACCTATCACTTCTGCAGCGCCGGTTGTGCGAGCAAGTTCGAGGCCGATCCGGATCGTTACCTCAACCCGCCGGACCGTGACCCGGCGGTCTTGGAGTCTGCCATGGGCGCGCCCCCGGAGCCGGCAGAGGGTGCTGTCTGGACCTGCCCGATGCACCCGCAGGTGCGCCGCGCCGGTCCCGGGAGTTGCCCAATCTGCGGCATGGCTCTGGAGCCGGCTACGCCGACCCTGGAGGAGGGTCCCAACCTCGAACTCATCGACATGACCCGTCGGCTCTGGGTCAGCGCGGCCTTGTCCCTGCTATTGCTGGTTCTTGCGATGGGCCACGAGTTGCTTGGCTGGACCCTGCTGTCGGGCGCTGTGACAACGCTGGTTCAGTTCGGTCTCGCCACCCCGGTCGTACTGTGGGGTGGCTGGCCCTTCTTCGAGCGCGCTTGGTCCTCGGTTCGAACACGTAATCTCAACATGTTCACCCTGATCGGGCTCGGTGTCGGCGTGACCTATGCCTACAGCGCCGTCGCCGCGCTTGCGCCCGGCCTGTTTCCGCCGTCGTTCCGCTCGCCCATGAGCGGCGCGGTGCCGGTTTACTTCGAGGCAGCCGGAGTGATCGTCAGCCTCGTCTTGCTCGGCCAAGTGCTCGAATTGCGCGCCCGCTCCGCCACGGGCCGGGCCATACGCGCCCTGCTCGGCCTGGCCCCAAAGACGGCACGCGTAGTTCTCCAGGACGGCCGTGAGGAGGATGTATCCCTCGACCTGATCGAGGCAGGCGCGATACTACGCGTCCGCCCGGGCGAGAAGGTGCCGGTCGACGGCGTGGTTGTCGAAGGGCGCTCAGTCGTCGACGAGTCGATGCTGACCGGCGAGCCGGTCGCAGTCGAGAAGCGGTTGGGCGACAAGGTCACCGGCGCCACCGTGAACGGCACCGGCGGCTTCCTGATGCGCGCGGAGCGCGTCGGTCAGGACACGATGCTGGCCCAGATCGTCCGGATGGTGTCGGAGGCCCAGCGTTCTCGCGCGCCGATTCAGGCCCTAGCCGATATCGTCTCGGGCTGGTTCGTCCCCGGTGTCATCGGGGTAGCCGTCCTCGCCTTCGTGATCTGGAGCGTGTTCGGTCCGGCCCCTGCCTTCGCCTTCGGGTTGGTAAACGCTGTCGCCGTGCTCATCATCGCCTGCCCTTGCGCCCTCGGGCTTGCCACGCCGATGTCGATCACAGTGGGCACCGGGCGCGGCGCCCAGGCCGGCGTGCTGGTCAAGAACGCTGAGGCCCTTGAGTTGATGGAGCGGATCGACACGCTCGTCATCGACAAGACCGGCACGCTCACCGAGGGCAAGCCACGCCTGATCTCGGTGATCCCGGCTCCGGGAATGGAGAAGGACGACTTCCTAAGACTCGCCGCCAGCCTTGAACGCGGCAGTGAGCACCCGCTTGCTGCCGCCATCGTGAAGGGGGCCGAGGAGCGAGGATTGACGCTGAGCGAGGTCGCCGACTTTCAATCGGAAACCGGCAAGGGCGTAACAGGCAGGGTGGACTGCCGCTCTATCGCACTGGGCAATCGGAGCTTGCTCGATGCTCTCGGCGTTGATCCTGCCGAATTGGAGCAGCAGGCCGACCAAATGCGATCCGACGGCAAAGGTGTCATGTTCGGCGTGGTCGATGGCCGGGCTGCTGGGCTGCTGGTCGTCGCGGATCCGGTCAAAGACAGCGCAGCCGGTGCCTTGCAGGCGCTTCAGGCAGATGGCGTCCGCGTCGTCATGCTGACGGGCGACAATCGAAGGACCGCGGAGGCGGTTGCCCGTCAAGTCGGTGGCATTGATGAGATCGTCGCCGACGTGCTCCCGGAACAGAAGCAGGCGGCGGTGGAGCGATTGCGGGCGCAGGGCAAGCGGGTTGCCATGGCGGGCGATGGCATCAACGACGCGCCGGCGCTCGCGGCGGCGGATGTCGGGATCGCGATGGGCACCGGCACGGACGTGGCCATGGAGAGCGCGGCTGTCACGCTGGTCAAGGGTGATCTCAACGGCATCGTGCGGGCGCGGCGGCTGTCGCGGGCGGTCATGCGCAACATTCGCCAGAACCTGTTCTTTGCCTTCGTGTTCAACGCGCTTGCGGTCCCAGTCGCGGCGGGCGTGCTCTACCCATTCACCGGAACGCTGCTTAGCCCGATGATTGCGGGCGCGGCCATGGCGCTGAGTTCCGTCACCGTGATCGGAAACGCACTGCGCCTGCGCACAATACGCCTCTCCTGAATCGGGGCCCAGAAACACAATGTTCGTCTCTGCCAGCCCCCTTGACCATTCCTTGTCTTATTTTCTCGGTCGTTAGAGATTTGCAGATGCCCTCCGTTCTGACAGACCTACTCGGCTGGCTGGTTCAGCCTTGGTTCGTGGCCATATGGTACGCGATCGGCGCGATCGGCGCGGCTTGGATGATCTATGACGCCCAAACCGCCAACAGCGCACTAAACCCGCCGCTCAAGGCGTGCTGGCCCATCATTATCTTCTTCTTCTCCGCTCTTGGGATTGGACTTTATCTCATCACGTCACGGCCCTCGGACATCGGCTCGTATCGAGAGGGGCGGCCGAAGATGGAGCGCTTCACAGAATATTCGAAGCCGCGCTGGCGCAAGGTCGTAGCGTCGGCGATCCATTGCGTCGGCGGCGACGGGCTGGGCATCATGACGGCGATGGTCGCGGCCAGACTCTGGGGATTCTCCTTCTGGCAGGAGTTCTGGTTCGAGTACGCCGTCGGCTACGCCTTCGGCTGGTTCATCTTTCAGACCTGGGCCATGCGGCTTCAAGGCAACGGATGGCTGATGTCGTTTTGGATGGGAGGCCGCGCTGAGTTCTTCTCCATGATAACGGTCATGGTCGGAATGGGGCTGTCGATGCGACTGCTGACGCCGGTGCTCGTTGGGCAGCCTCCGCAACCGGACACCGCCGCGTTCTGGATGCTCGGCGCCATGGGCCTGATGGCCGGCTTCGTCCTGACTTACCCGATGAACCTCTGGCTCGTATCCATCGGCTGGAAGCACGGTCAAGGACACGAACATATGCTGGGCAAGCAGCAAGGCGAGCAGACGTCTCGCCGAGACTCCAGCATGCAGCCCGCATCATAACACGATTGCAGGTGGTCAACATTGACCCTGACCTAGCAAACTGGCTCTCCGTCGGGTTTAGTGGATCGTGCTGCGGTGGCGCGCAGGCCGAGCCCGGCATCATCGCCGCCTTCGATGCCTGGCTGGCTGACGCCCGAGCCTGCGGCGTGCGGGTGATCGAGAGCTTCGCCATCAGCCTCGATCAGGACGGGGCTGCCTTTCGCGCCGGCCTTCGCTTACCCTGGAGCAGCGGGCAGGACGAGGGGCAGGTCAACCGCCTCAAGATGCTCAAGCGCTCCATGTATGGCCGGGCTAAGCTCGACCTGCTGCGTCGCCGCTTCCTCCTCGCAGCATGATCCACTAAACCCGACGGAGAGCCACTTTTCAGGGGGGGCCTCAAGTCAACCCTGCACTAACTTCGACCTTGTATCCTCGTGGGGGCCAATCATCTTCATTTCAGCGGGGCGCAGGGATCAAGGCTGATATGCCGACGCCGCCAAAAAGCACGGTGCGCGACGTGATTTTCGAAGCTTTTCTATACGTTTAGCCAAAGAGAGCGCATCGCCCGTGAGAGCCATTGCACCCGCGCAGAGTGTCCCCGACTGATGCGATGAGAGGGCGTGCCCGACCCGCCGACCATTCGGTTAGCCTTGTAACGTTTTGAGCGGCCATCCCGAAATTGTAAGAAGAAGCCCCAAGCTTCAAGAACATAAAAGGGGTCCCGCCATGAAAAAGTCATTCGTCGTTTTGTGCGTCGGAGCTCTCCTAGTCTCCAGCCTGCCAAATCACGCATCGGCTGCGTATTGGGAGTCACTGCCCCCGTCGTGGAGAAACCATCAGAAGGGGGCTGCACCGTCGACGCTCGCTCCGCCCCCGAAAATCCTGACGACAGGTTCGATCAACGACACGCCCCGTCGTCTTGTGCGCCATCAGCTGAGGGCCGCCGGCTCAAAGTTCTGATCCCTCACGGCACAGGACGCCGGCAGCGGCGTCCGATGCCGCCAACCGCGCTGCTTCAGGCGAAAATCGCGTCCATCGTTGATTGTCCAGAAGGCGCAGTGCAGAGGTCGACAGTCAAATCCGGGCCGATCTCCGTCATGCCCTTCCGTTTCCTGCGCGGTATTCTGTCATGTACGGAGCTAGGCTATCGGTGCACCTGGTCGGCTCATTGAGCGGTTGGAACGAGCGGGCCTCACGCCTTTGTGGATCCGCACGGGGTGCCAGTTTGGCTTCGGGCTTCTGCGCACCGTTCAGTTTGCCCCGTCGCGGCAACCGCAGGTTCTGCCGTCCGTCCGGTGCAGGGGGACGAGGCCTGAAGTGCCGGCGACCAGGAAGGTATCCGGTAGGCAAAGGGGTGCTTTCGACCGGGACCGCCGGCGGTTGTCCGACCCTTTTACGGCCGTTCGGCGCGACGTCCGCCCATCGATTTCTCAAGACACTGGCCGAGCGGTTTCGTGACGGCGATCGACACTATCAACGGGCTGACATGCAGGATCACAGGATTCGACTACCCGCATGATCGCTGGTGGATCGTAACCAATGCCGTGCTCGTCTTCATCGTCGCGCCAGTCTGGACCGCATGGCTGACGGCCCGCGCGTTGCTGCGGCGGTACGACAAGCTGATGGCGGCCGGGTTTGGGGCGGCGCGACCCACGAAGCCCTTCCGAACCGTCCCATCGCTGGAGCGCCGGCTCCGAAGCGGGGGAACTGCCACGGGACGGCACCTGGAGGCGTACGTGCTCGGTGCTACCCTGGGCATCCAGGTCCGCCTGCTTCTCCTCTCCGCTGCGACGCTGCCGGCGGCTTGGCTTATTCTTGAGATACCCAAGCACATCATCAACCATGCGCTCGCCAGCACTCAGAGCGACGGACATCCCGGCATGACGTTCCTTGGACTCCCTCTCGGCCGCACTTCACTGCTGTTCGCGCTCTGTGCCAGCTATCTCGCCGTTCTCACTGTCAACGGGCTCGTGAAGTACATGGCGAACCGACTGCGCGGTCGCGTCAACGAGCGCATCGTGCGCCGCCTGCGCTTGGCCGTCCTGCGCCGCGCACGCACGGAGGGAAACGCCGAGCGCCGCACTACCCTCGCCGCCGTGGCGGTGCAGGAGGTCGAGCCCATCGGCTACTTCGGGGGCAGCCTCCTCGTCGTTCCCGTCGTGCAGGGCGGCGTGCTCTTGACGAGCGTCGCCTTCCTCCTACTCCAGGACATCGCCCTTGGCTTGGCTGCGCTCATCATGCTGCCGGTTCAGCTTACCGTCCTGCCGCGCCTTCAGAAGCGCGTGAACCTGAAAGTCCGGCAGCGCGTCCTCGCTACGCGGACGCTTGGCGCCATCATCACCGCGCCGGCGAGCGCCGCGCCGCCGGAACTCGCCCCGCCCGCGGCGGAGGGTGATCCGCCCGCGCCGTCCCTGCGGCGTGGGATGGCGCACGTCGAGGAGCTTGAACAAGTCCGCGTCGCCATAAACAACATGAAGGGCGGCATCAAGAGCCTGTACAATTACACGTCTAACCTCACGCCATTCTTCTTCTTCGTAATCGGTGGCTACCTGGTCGTACAGGGACGTCTCTCCCTCGGGGCGCTGGTCGCGGCGCTCGCGGCCTATAAGGAGATCGCACCCGCGCTGCGGGAGCTGTTCGACTTCGCCCAGGACTGGTCCGACGCAGGCGTGCGTTTCGCGGAGGTCACGCGAGCCCTCGGGCGCCCCGCCGCCGTAAGGCCCGGCGTCGCGAAGCCGGCCGCCCCACGACAGGCGGCCTAGCTTCGGTCACGGGTCACGTCACCGTCCGGCCGACCGGCAAAAATGACGGCGACGTGACGGATTCAGCAGGCGGGCATCGGATGACAACGGTGTCGAAGCTGGATCCGCGTCCGAGCCCGGCCGCCTACTCCTAGTTCCGCCGACTTTGTGGCGCGATTGGCTTGGCGATGGCAAGTACGCCCTTCAGGCCACTGCCGAAGCGGGCGATCGCCTCGCAGTGGCCTCAGAGCTCGCTGTAGGGGAGATATCGGAGGTCCAGTTCTGCGACCCAGAAGAAAGCGGGCCGCGCGAACTGTGCGCGACGTCGCCCTCTCGGTCTCGGGTACCATCCGGATGAAGTTGCGGGCAGTGGCGCCCTCGATGCCTCAGCAAACAGGCGCGACGCGGAAGCAGGCGGTATGCGGACGAGCCCCGGCCATTTGACTGGATGGACCAACCAAATTACCTCCGATAATGGCACTTATCGCAGATTATTGTGGATCGTTAAGGTTTGGGTGGCTAAGCTCGGCTCATGGAGCTTGACGCCGACGACCCCGTCGCCGACCCGCTGCCCGCCTCGGCCACTCTACCCGTGTCGGTCGTCGAGGCGCTGCCGCCCGGTCTCGACCTTCTGGTCGCGCGGCTGGAGGACCATGCCCGCGCCGCGCGCGGTGCCTTCGCCGACAACACGCTCCGCGCGCTGGCCGCCGACAGCCGCATCTTCTCGGCATGGTGCTCGAGCGTCGGCCGGAGCATGCTCCCCGCCAGCCCGGAAACCGTCGCCGCGTTCATTGACGTCCAAGCCGAGACGAAGTCCCGCGCCACGGTGGAACGCTACCGCTCGTCGATCGCCGCGCTCCATCGTGCCGCCGGGCTACCCAGCCCATGCGCCGACGAGATCGTCCGGTTGGCGGTGAAGCGGATGAACCGTGCCAAGGGTCGGCGCCAGAAGCAGGCCGAGCCGCTCAATCGGGGCAGCATCGAACGTATGCTGGCAGCCGAGACACCAAGGCGTCTGCATCGGCGGATCCTGGAGGGAGAGCGGGAGACCCCTTTGATCGCGCTGCGCAACGCGGCTCTGGTCGCGGTCGCCTACGACACGCTCCTGCGCCGCTCCGAACTCGTCTCTTTATATATAGGGGATCTGGAGAAGGGCGCGGACGGCTCCGGTACCGTGCTGGTGCGACGCTCCAAGGCCGACCAGGAGGGCGAGGGCGCGATCAAGTATCTCGCCCCCGACACCATGGCTCACATCGATGCGTGGCTCGCCGCGGCGGGGCTAGCGAGCGGGCCGCTGTTCCGGCCGCTGACGAAGGGCGGCCGGGTCGGCAGTGGAGCGCTCGGCGATGGGGAGGTGGCGCGGGTGTTCCGGGATCTCGCGGTCACGGCCGGGCTGAAGCTCCCCCGCCTCCCCTCCGGGCACTCGACCCGGGTCGGGGCGACGCAGGACATGTTCGCGGCCGGGTTCGAGCTGCTCGAGGTGATGCAGGCCGGTTCGTGGAAGACCCCAGCGATGCCGGCTCGCTACGGCGAGCGCCTTCGCGCGCAGCGGGGAGCGGCTCGGAAGCTCGCGACGCTACAAAATCGAGCTTAGCGCGAGCGACGGGCTTTCAACCCGAAGGTCTTGGGTTCGAGCCCCAGCGCGCTCACCACATTTCAATCACTTGCGGTCAATCGTGTGGACGCACGGTGCGCGCTACGACCTCAACGAGGCGGCTTATCGGGGTTTACCCAAATGAGACGAAGCACCGAAAGCCCATGTAGGGTGGTGAGCCGTCATCTTGCTCCCTCACTTACTTGTCAGCCCCCGCCTGCCCTCAGGCCACCAGGCGCTTGAGGTTCTCGGGCGCGTCCGTCACGTAACGGTGCGACTCTCGCGCGATGTTGACCGCGCGGGCCGCTGCTGCAGTCTCACGCACGACCGGGTCGGGCTCGTAGCCCTTGCGCCCATCCAGCCACTCCAGCACGTCCGCCAAGTGCCAGAGCACCACGCTGCCGTCATGCACCGGCAGAGGAAAGTCGTCGTGGCCGAGCATCAGCTTGCGCATGCTTTGGCGCGCCACGCCCATCAGGTCGGCGACGTCCGTCAGCCCCACAAGATCGGGGGCCGCTTCCACCAGCGTTGCGGTCGGGATCGCAACCTTGATGTCGGTGAGCGCGCTGCGCACAGCCTCCCGCGCGCTGCCCGCCTCCCGGGTGAAGTCCAGGGCGAGCCGTCCGGCAATCCCAACGCCTACGAGGGCATCGGTGCAGCCGGCCTCACCAAGGCGCTCCACCAGTGCATCGGCATCGCGGTCCTCATCAGAGAGACGATATTTCAGGATGAAGCTGTATTCGGTCATGGCTCTCGCTCCTGCGCCTCGGCCCTCTCGGCTTCTGCACGCGCCTCCGTCTCCGCCTTGCGGGTCGTGCAATTGTCGACGACCCGCTTAATCTTCCTCGCCTCGTTGCCGACGTTTTTGGGTGTGCTCCAGATGCTCGTGATGCAGAACTCGCCGCAGCGGCATGTCTCGTCATCGTAGGGGCAGTAGATCTTGCCCCAGGCATGACTACCCCCGACGCTGACGCGCCAGCCGTGATCCTCCGCATGCCGGAGCGCGTCCTCCACCTCCTTCTTCGGATGCGGTTTGCGCGCCATCCCGTAGCCTCGACAATATGTGGTTTCTGGTGAGGGTGTCAAGTGACACCCTGTGGCGTGTTCCGAACCTCCTCATGCCTTTCCGACGCGGTGCGATGCAACCCGCCCGAATGCGATCGGCCGGGTCGGCACCCAGAACGACTTTTTCACCGGAGAGCGCAGCGACCAGGACGTAGCAGCACACGCACTACGTCGTTCCGGCGTCGCCTGTAGCCTTAATTTTCTCCGGTGTGAGGCGATCGCCGAGGAGTTCGCGAATGGGATCGGACATGGTCCGATCAAGCCTGCCGAGCCGCGACGCGACGCGACCTCGAGGAAGCACAACGCGAACGCAGCTTGCGGGCGGCGGATGTCCGTCTCTCGACCACCATCGCCCGTGTGAACGATCTCGCTGCGGGCCTTGTGAACGGCAACGACGATGTCTTGGTACTGGCGGACGTTCGGCCGCGTCGCGAGGCAGATCCCGACGCGGCGCTCGAGGCGCGCGACGCTCCCGGATGCATAGTGATCGGTCAGCACGGTCTCGAAGGCGACGGCCAGCGCAAAGATCGCTTCCGCTTCATTCGTCCGTGACCCTAAGGATTGCCTGTATCAGTCGATGGCGGTTACGAGCCGGCGAATGACCCGGCTATGCACCCTCTCCCCCGACGTCAAATTGACGTACCGCAGATAGCCTTGCTCGACGGCGCGCAGTGTCGGCGTCAATCTCTGTTCGAGCGCGCGAAGTTCGGAACGGGCCAAGGTTCGCGTGTTCAGCGTCACGGCGAGATCAGACAGCCGGGCAAGCTCGAGCGCCGCGACGTTCATCGGCACACGGCTGAGACTGAGCGGCTTGTCCGCCAGCGTCGCCTCGCCGATGAGGTAGTGCCGGATGTCGAGCGTCTCGTTGTTGCTGACCTCGGCGGACGATTTGATTTTGTCGACCGTGATGCCGGCATCGACGCTCAGGGCGTGCAGCATCACCACCAGCGCGGCCGCGACCCGGATCTTCAGGGGGTATATGAACTGGTTCTCGTAATAAGCACCTGTGTGCGAGGAGAGCCGGACAAGCAGGTTTAGCGCCCTAGGTTTGTGAGACACCGGGAAGGAGCCTACGCGGCGAGAGCCGCGGGTGAAAGGCGTGCCTGGCGGGCAGCGGCGGGCGATTGAAAGCCGAGCCGCTCGATGAGCCAGGTGGTGTTGTAGGTCTCCCGGAAGGCCAGGAGCGCGTGGCGCAAGGCCTCCAGAGTGTCGAAGCTCTGCACCCAGAGCAGGTTCTCCTTCAGCGTCCGGATGAAGCGCTCAGCGCAGCCGTTGCCCTCGGGCGCTCGCACGAAGGCGGGCGAACTCTCCGCCCCCAAGAAGGCCAACTCGGCCTGGAAGTCGTGAGCCATGTAGCAGCTGCCGTGATCATGCCGGACGCTCAGCCCGCGCGCCACGTCCTTGGCGACGGCGCCGAAATGGCGGCGGACGCCCTGGCGCAGCGGCTCCAGCGCCTCGAAGCGGGTGCCCCGCGCCGGGCGACATGGATGCCGACGCACTCGGCGTTGTGATGATCGATGGCGATGAACACCGCGACCTGTCCCTCGCCCGTCCAGGTCGTGGTCATGTCGGTGCCCCACATCGTGTTCAGCGCCTCGGGGATGATGGTGCCGTCGTGGTTGCGCGGGCCCCGGGGGGATCCGACGCGGGCGGGGGCGAGCAGATCGTGCTCGCCCATCAGCCGCAGCACGCGCTGTTTGGAGGTGCGCACGCCAACCCCGCGCAGCCGTGCTCAGACCTTGCGGTGGCCTTCACCGTGGAACGGGCTGGCGGCCAGGACGCCGCGGATCCGCGCCACCAAGTCCGCGTCCCGCATCGGGCCGGTCGGTCCAGGCCGCTGGGCCTGCGGCCTTGCGGGATGACGCTGCCGATAGACGCTGGCACGCGCGGTCCGCCAGACCCGGCAGACCCGGGCCAGACCGTAAGGCCTGCCGCGGCTCGGCGAGGGGGTCCGGCTCATGGCCTCCACCGCCGCCGCGCTAAAGGGCGGCCGCCCTCCAGGACCTCGATCTTGGCCTCCAGAAGCTCGCGCTCCAGCAGCCGGGCACCCATCGCACCTGTGCGATGGGATCCCATCTCACCGAGCTTGGCCTTCAGACGGGCGCTCTCCAGCGCCTCGCCGTCGGTCGCGCGGGTCGCCAGGTTGGCCTCACCCCCGGACAGAAAGGCATCGCGCCAGCCGCTCAAGGTCGCCGCCGTGACGCCCAGCTCGCGAGAGACCGTCTCCAGGTCCTCACCGCGGATCAGCCGCAGCACCGCATCGCGCTTGCGCTGACGCGACATCCGCCCGCCTCGCCCCAGACCTGCCGCCGCGACCGTCGTTGTCTC
The DNA here is from genome assembly GCF_902141845.1 of Methylobacterium symbioticum. Classification (GTDB taxonomy): domain Bacteria; phylum Pseudomonadota; class Alphaproteobacteria; order Rhizobiales; family Beijerinckiaceae; genus Methylobacterium; species Methylobacterium symbioticum. The sequence goes on from NZ_CABFPH010000118.1 coordinate 15,187, forward strand.
TGTCGTCATCGTCCACCTCTGCTGCGGACAGCGTCCGCTAACGAGGTGTCTCACTCAACCCTAGGGCGCAGGACCTCCATGAACTGATGCGGTGGATGCCCCCACCGACCGGCATCTCGTATGCCTGATGGTTGAATCGGAACCGATCATAGGGGTCATCGATGACGACGATCAGCATG
>NZ_CABFPH010000119.1 GCF_902141845.1 Methylobacterium symbioticum
GCGGCCCTGGCGGGTCGGCGCGGTGGCCGCGGGCCTGCGGGGCGAGGCGCCGCGCGGGCTCACGCGGGCGGAGCGGGGGAGTGTGGCGGTGGAGCATTACGACGGGCTGATCGCCCTCTACGGCGTTGCGATGGGGGTGCGCCACGCGCGCAAGCATCTCGCGGCCTATGCGGAGGCCGGCGGCGGGCTCGACGCCGCCGACCGCACGCGCCTCCTCACCACGACGGATCCGAGCACGGCCCGCGCGCTCCTGCGCGCGGCCTTCGGGGCGCCCGCCCGCGCCATTCCGGAGGCGGCATGACCGATTCGAGCCCGGAGCCCGAGGGTCTGCTCGGCGGCCGCGGCGCGGCCTCCCTCGGCCTGACCGGGGCGGCGGTGCTGAACGCCCTGCCGCTGCCGGTGCTGACGATCGGCCCCGACGAGCGCATCGTCCACTGCAACCATGCGGCCGAGAGCTTCTTCGATTCCTCGGCGCGCCTGATGCAGCGGCGGCAATTGCGGGACATCATCCCCTTCGCCTCGCCGATCATCGCGCTGGTGGCCGAGGTGCGCCGCCGCCGCTCCAGCGTCAGCGAGTACCGGGTCGAGCTGGTCCAGCCCCGCTCCGGCCATGAGCGCAGCGTCGACGTGTTCGCCACCGCTCTGGGCGACAACGGCGAGGCCGTGGTGCTGATGCTCCAGGAGCGCACCATCGCCGACAAGATGAACCGCCAGCTCACCCATCGCGGCGCCGCCCGCTCGATGGTGGCGCTCGGCGCCATGCTCGCCCACGAGATCAAGAACCCGCTCGCGGGCATCCGCGGCGCCGCCCAGCTCCTCGAGCAGTCCGGCGCCGAGGAGGACCGGGTGCTGACCCGGCTGATCTGCGACGAGTCGGACCGGATCGTGCGCATCGTCGAGCGCATGGAGCTGTTCGGCGACGAGCGCCCGGTGGAGCGCGGCGCCGTCAACGTCCACGGCGTGCTCGATCAGGTGAAGCGTTCGGCCCAGTCGGGCTTCGCCCGTCACATCCGCTTCATCGAGACCTACGACCCGTCGCTGCCGCCGGTCCTCGGCAACCGCGACCAGCTCGTGCAGGTGATCCTGAACCTCGTGAAGAACGCGGCCGAGGCGATCGGCGCCGACACGGTGGATGGCGAGATCACCCTGTCCACCGCCTTCCGCACGGGCCTGCGCCTGCAGGTGCCGGGCTCGCGCGAGCGGGTGAGCCTGCCCATCGAGGTGGCGGTGCGCGACAACGGCCCCGGCATCACCGCTGAGCTCCTGCCCGACCTGTTCGACCCCTTCGTCACCACCAAGGCGCAGGGCTCCGGCCTCGGTCTTGCATTGGTGGCCAAGATCGTCGGCGACCACGGGGGCATCGTCGAGTGCGATCCGGTCCCGCGCCGCACCACCTTCCGCCTTCTCCTGCCCATGTCGAGCGCCCGCGACGGGCGCGAATCGGTCGTGGAGGCCGAGTAGAGTCATGCCGAACGGCCACATCATCGTTGCGGACGACGACGCCGCCATCCGCACGGTCCTCAACCAGGCGCTCTCGCGCGCCGGCTACGAGGTCCGCTCCACGGGCAATTGCGCGACCCTGTGGCGCTGGGTGGCGCAGGGGGAGGGCGACCTCGTCATCACCGACGTGGTGATGCCCGACGAGAACGTGTTCGACCTGCTGCCGCGCATCAAGCGCGTGCGGCCGGAACTGCCGATCATCGTGATGAGCGCGCAGAACACCTTCATGACGGCGATCCGCGCCTCGGAGCGCGGCGCCTACGAGTATCTCCCGAAGCCCTTCGACCTGAAGGAGCTGACCGCGATCGTCGGCCGCGCCCTGTCGCGGCCCCGCGGCGCGGCCCCGCCCGGCGCCGGGCCGGAGAACGAGGACATCCCGTTGGTGGGCCGCTCGCCGGCCATGCAGGAGATCTACCGGGCCCTCGCCCGGCTGATGCCGACCGACCTCACCGTGATGATCACGGGCGAGTCGGGCACCGGCAAGGAGCTGGTGGCCCGCGCCCTGCACGATTACGGCCGCCGCCGCTCGGGGCCCTTCGTGCCCGTCAACATGGCGGCGATCCCGCGCGACCTGATCGAATCCGAGCTGTTCGGCCACGAGAAGGGCGCCTTCACCGGCGCGCTCCAGCGCTCGGCCGGCCGCTTCGAGCAGGCCGAGGGCGGCACCCTGTTCCTCGACGAGATCGGCGACATGCCGATGGAGGCGCAGACCCGGCTGCTGCGCGTGCTTCAGCAGGGCGAGTACACCACCGTCGGCGGGCGCGTGCCGATCAAGACCAACGTGCGCATCATCGCGGCCACCAACAAGGACCTGCGCATCTCGATCCAGCAGGGCATCTTCCGCGAGGACCTGTTCTTCCGCCTGAACGTGGTGCCCCTGCGCCTGCCGGCGCTCCGCGAGCGCTCGGAGGACGTGCCGGACCTCGTGCGCCACTTCTTCGTACTGGTCGAGCGCGAGGGGCTGACCCGCAAGACCCTCGACGCCGACGCCATGGAGAAGCTCAAGCGCTACCGCTGGCCGGGCAACGTGCGCGAACTGGAGAACCTCGTCCGGCGGCTCGCCGCGCTCTATCCGCAGGAGACGATCACCGGACCCGTCATCGAGGCGGAGCTCGACACGCTGCCGCTCAGCCCCCCGCAATCGGCAGCGCCCGGCGGCAACGGCGCCCGCAAGGCCGGCGAGTCCGAGAGCCTGTCGAACGCCGTGGAGCGGCACCTGTCCGACTACTTCTCGAACTACCGCGACACCCTGCCGCCGCCCGGCCTCTACCACCGGGTGCTGCGCGAGATCGAGGGCCCGTTGATCGGCGCGGCGCTGGCCGCCACCCGCGGCAACCAGATCCGCGCGGCGGAGCTGCTCGGCGTGAACCGCAACACCCTGCGCAAGAAGGTGCGCGACCTCGACCTGCAGGTGCTGCGCACCTCGCGCTGACCGGCGGGCGATGCGGGGGCGGCATGCCGGCCCCCGCATCGTGAATGGGCTCCCGCCCTGCGGGATGGCAATTTCGCCACAAAAGCGGGTAGTTTCGAAGGTCCGCGGCCCAACCCGACGCGGGACGACGCCCCGGCTCGGCCCCCGACCCGGCCCGGGCGTCCGCCCGAGCAGGATTTTCATGTTCTTCCGCAGACGCAAGACGCTGGATTCGACGCCGATCACGCGCGACGAGACCCCGTTCCCGACGCGCCTGTCCCCGCGCTCGCCCAACGAGGCGATCAAGCCGACCGCCGCCCCCCCGCCGCCCGAGCGGCCGGTGCGCGAGCGCGGCGGCCTCGTCGCCACGATCAGCGGTCTCCTGACCTTCTCCGTGGTCCTCGCCATCGGCGCGATGATCGGGCTGACCCTGTTCCAGCGGCAGATCCACGAGCCCGGCCCGCTGCCGGCCGACAAGGTCGTGGTCATCCCGACCCGCAGCGGCACCAGCGAGATCGCCGAGATCCTGCGCCGCGAGGGCGTGATCGGCCATACCGGCCTGTTCGAGTTCGCCGCCCGCTTCGGCGGCCGCCCGCCGCTCAAGGCCGGCGAGTACAATTTCAAGGCGCGCGCCAGCATCAGCGACGCCATCGACACGGTGACGACCGGCCGCCAGGTCCAGCACGCCATCACCTTCCCCGAGGGCCTCACCAGCGAGCAGATCGTGGCCCGGCTCAACGAGAACGACGTGCTGACGGGCGAGATCGGCGAGATCCCGGGGGAGGGCTCGCTCCTGCCCGACACCTACAAGTTCGAGCGCGGCGCCACCCGGCAGCAGATCGTCAACCTGATGAAGGCGAAGCAGAAGGAGGTGCTGAACCAGATCTGGCAGCGCCGCAGCGCCGAGGTGCCGGTGCGGACCCCGGCCGAGATGGTCACCCTCGCCTCGATCGTCGAGAAGGAGACCGGCCGCGCCGACGAGCGGCCGCGCGTCGCGGGCGTGTTCGTCAACCGCCTGAACAAGCGCATGAAGCTGCAATCGGACCCGACGATCGTCTACGGCCTGGTCGGCGGCCGCGGCACCCTGGGGCGCGGCATCCTGCGCTCCGAGATCGAGCGCGCGACCCCCTACAACACCTACGTGATCGAGGGCCTGCCGCCGGGCCCGATCGCCAATCCGGGCCGCGCCGCCCTCGAAGCGGTGGCCAACCCCTCGCGCACCAAGGACCTCTACTTCGTCGCCGACGGCACCGGCGGCCACACCTTCGCGGATTCGCTGGAGGGCCACCAGCGCAACGTCGCCAAGTGGCGCGCGGTCGAGCGCGCCCGCCAGAACCCGGCGGCGCCCGATGCCGGCAACGTCGACAAGGTCGAGCCGCCGGCGGACCCGAACGCGGCGCCGGGTCGCGCCTCGGCCTACGCGCCCGGCACCAACGTCGCCTTCGACGGGCAGCCCGGCAGCCCCCGCCCGAAGGCCTTCGACGCCTCCGAGGGCACGAAGCTCGATCCGCTGAAGAACAAGACCTACGATCTCAACTCGGCCAAGTCCGTGCCGGTGCTGAAGGAACTGCCCGGCCGCCCCTGACGGGCGCGCCGCGGATCGCCGGAGCGTTCTCCGCCGCCACGAAGACCGATCCGGCGTGAGAGAGCGCGTCACGACAAGGACTTACAGCCGATCCGGATTGCAACGCGATCGGGATCGGCTGTAAGGCTCCGGGCTTCCACGGCGCGGGGCCTGACGAGACCATGATCGCGAGCATGACCGGGTTCGCCCGGGCCACCGGCACCACGGGCCCCGTGCAATGGGCCTGGGAGGTGCGCAGCGTCAACGGACGCGGCCTCGACGTGCGCCTGCGGGTGCCGAACGGCTTCGAGGCGGTGGGCGAGGTGGCCCGCACCGCCCTGCAGAAGACCCTGGCCCGCGGCCAGTGCCAGCTCTCCCTGACCCTGACGAAGCCCGAGACCGCCGTGCGGGTCCGGGTCAACGAGGCGCTGCTGGCGAGCCTCGCCGCAGCGGTCGCCCGGGTGCCGGTGCCGGAAGGCCTCGCGCCCGCCACCATGGACGGGCTGCTGGGCATCCGCGGCGTCATCGAGTCGGAGGAGGAAGCCGCGCCGGAGACGGACTCCCTCGCCCGCGATCTCGCCGAGGGCGTGGTGCGGCTGGTCGCCGATCTCGTCGAGGCCCGCCGCGCCGAGGGCCGGGAGCTCGCCGCCATCGTCGGCGGCCAGGTCGAGCGCATCGCGGCCCTGACCGAGGCCGCGGAGGCGAACCCGGCCCGGAAGCCCGAGGCCGTGCGTGCGCGCCTCGCCGCATCCGTCGCGAGCCTTCTGGAGGGCGGCGGCCTCGATGCCGACCGCCTGCACCAGGAAGCGGTGCTGCTCGCCGCCAAGGCCGATGTCCGCGAGGAACTCGACCGCCTGCGCGCCCATATCGGCGCGGTGCGCGAGTTGCTGGCCCAGGGCGGCGCCATCGGACGGCGCCTCGACTTCCTCGCCCAGGAACTCGGGCGGGAGTCCAACACGCTCTGCGCCAAGGCGAACGATGTGAGCCTCTCGCGGATCGGACTCGACTTGAAGGCCGTGGTGGAGCAATTCCGCGAGCAGGTTCAGAACGTCGAGTGAGCGCGATGCGGCAACAGGGGTGGCGATGACGGAGCCGACACGGCATAAGCCGGACGCGATCGCCCGGCGCGGCCTGATCCTGATCCTGTCCTCGCCCTCGGGGGCGGGCAAGACGACCCTGACCCGGGCCATCGCCCAGGACGGCGGCTGGGGCCTCGACCTCTCGATCTCGGTCACCACGCGGGCGCGCCGCCCCTCCGAGATCGAGGGCCGGCACTACCATTTCATCGAGCGCGAGGCCTTCGACGACCTGCGCGCCCGTGACGACCTGCTCGAATGGGCGGAGGTCCACGGCAATTTCTACGGCACGCCGCGCCGCCCGGTGGAACGGGTGCTGGCGAGCGGCCGGGACATGATCTTCGACATCGACTACCAGGGCACCCGGCAGGTGCGGGCGAAGCTGACGGACGACGTCGTCACGGTGTTCATCCTGCCGCCGAGCATGGCCGAGCTGCGCCAGCGCCTGGAGCGGCGGGCCGAGGACGCGCCCGCCACCATCGAGAAGCGGCTGCTCAACGCCCGCAACGAGATCCAGCGCTGGAGCGAGTACGACTACGTCATCGTCAACGACGACCTGCAGAACGCCTTCACGGCCCTGCAGAGCATCCTCACGGCCGAGCGCCTGAAGCGCACCCGCCGCACCGGGCTCGCGGGATTCGTCGAGGGCCTGCTGTCGGAGGGCGAGGCGAGATCCGGTTGAACGGACCCAAGCCGCCAACGATCCCGTCGCCTCGCCGGGCGTCTATCACGTTTCCATGCCGTACCGGGCAGGGCGTGGCCTCCCTCCCCCCTCTTCGGGGGAGGGTGCCGAACGCAGTGAGGCGGGAGAGGGGAACCCGGCTTCCGGACAGGGTTCAGCGTCGATGCCGAGCGCTCTCTTGCACCGTTGCACCCCTCTCCCGACCCCTGCTGACACAGGGGCCACCCTCCCCCGCAGAGGGGGGAGGGAACGCGCGTTCCCTGATGTGAGGTGAACACGGCAGCCGCCCGGCGGGGCGAGGGACGTGGCGGTTGAAGCCGGATCGGCCGGTCAGGCCGCCCGGCTCGCGGCCTGCGCGCCGAGCCAGGCCCGCATCGCCGCGAAGGTCGCGATGGCGGCCTCGATGAGCGCGGCCTCGCCGGCCGCATCGTCCTCGAACAGGGTCAGCCGCGCGCGGAAGGACGCCCACATCGTCCCCGTCGCCGGGCCGTGCGCCCGGTAATAGGCGAGGCCCTCCTCGGTCAGCCCGTGGACGGAGCCGATATGCCGGCCGATCACCTGGCCGCCGAGGGTCGAGCCCTCCAGCACGTAGAGCGCGCCGGTCGCCGCCGCCGGGCCGGCGAGGCGGATCGGCTCCGGGCGGGGCAGGGCGGCGATGGCCGGTTCGGCGAGCCCGAGGTGACGCAGATCCGCATCGAGCCGGGCGAGCCGCCGCCGCCCGCCCAGGAAGGCTTCGTCGGCCAGCGCCAGCCCGATCGCGGGCTCGTAGGCGGCGTGGAATCCGTGGAGCCGGGCGAGCAGGTCGCGATAACCCGGCAGCGTCGCGACGCGCGCCCGCCAGTCGAGGTCGCGCTCCAATCCCGCGTGCTCCGGCGCAGTCGCCGCCCGCAGGCGGGCGTGCAGGCCATCCCTCATGTGGTCGTCACGGTGAAGCAGGCGCCGGGCGTGTTGGCGACCTCCAGGCGGGCATTGATCTGATCGAGCATCGCCCGGATCAGCTTCATGCCGAGGCCGGTGCCGCGGGGCTTGTTCTCCCATCCGTCCGGCAGGCCGACGCCGTCGTCGCAGACGCGCAGCTTCACCGTGCCCGAGCCCGCCCCGGATACGGTGACCTCGACCCGGCCCTCGCCCGGGACGCGCGCGCCATACTTGAAGGCGTTGGTGACGAGCTCGGTCGCGATCAGCGAGAGCGCCACCGCCTTGCGGTAGGGCACCATCAATCCGGTCTCGGCGGTGAGATCGACGGCATGGCCCTCGCCCGCGATTCCCGCGAGGTCCTTGCACAGGCTCTCGATGGTCTGGCCGAGATCGACCTCCTCGATGCGCTCGGCCTGGTAGAGGCTGTCATGCACCCGCGCGACGCTCATCACCCGCGCCGAGGTGTCCGAGAAGGCCTGCCGCGCATCGGCGTCGGCGATCTGGCGCCGCTGCATCTGGAGGAAGGACGAGACGATCTGGAGGGAGTTCTTGACGCGGTGATCGATCTCCCGGGTCAGGATGTCCTTCTGGATGAGCAGCTTCTCCTTCTCGGCGAGAAGGCCGGTCAGCTCGTCGATCTTGCGGCGCTGGCGCAAGACCACGCCGTCGACCGCCTCGGCAAGGGATTCCGCCAGCGAGACCTGCCAGGGGGCCCAGGGCGCGGCGAAGCCGGTGCGCTCCTCGACCCAGCGCTCGAAGGAGCGCCGCGGCAGCACCGCCACCGGCCCGCTGCCGGCGAGCACGGGTTTGCGCGGGTCGCCGCCCCAGGTCACGGTGCTCGGCACCTCGGGGCGGAACCAGAGCAGCAGGGTCTCCCGCGCCTCGCCGACCGAGATCGCCAGGACGCCGCTCGCGATCTCGCGGTACGGGGCGGCGGCCGGGAGGTCGATGGTGAAGGCACTGCTCGCGAAACTCGTCGCGGTGCCCAGACGGTCGCGCAGCCACGCGGCGATCCCGAGCACTGCGGCTTCCGGCGGCGCCGTGCCGATCAGCGTGACGCGCCCGCCCGTGACGATGCCCGCGCCCGTCGCACCGAACAGGTCGAGGATCGTCACCGGGCCGGCCGTGAGCGCCGAGACGAAGTCGTCCGCCCGGGTCAGCTCGCGCACGAGCCGCCCCTCCGTGTCGAGATGCGCCTGGCGCTCGGCCCAGAGGCTGCGCGCCTCGATCTCCTGCACCCGCATGGCGAAGGCATCGGTGAGCACGGTCGCCGCCGCGCGGGTCTCCGGCGCGACGTAGTGCGGCCGGCGGTGATGGCCGATCATCAGGCCCCAGAGGCGGTTCTCGACCATGATCGAGATCGACATCGAGCCGTTGACGCCGAGATTGCGCTGATATTCCAGGTGGATCGGCGAGAGCGTCCGGTGCTGGGCGAAGGTCAGGTCGACGGGCGCGTTGCCGGCATCCGCGCTCGCCACCAGCGGCACCGGCACCGAGTCGCGGTCCACCACGAAGCGGCTCTTCGCCTTGGTGTAGAGGGCGCGCGCCTGGGCCGGGATGTCGGAGGCGGGAAAGCGCAGGCCGAACAGGCTGCGGCCCCACTCCGCATCCTTGTCCTCGGCGATGGCCTCGCCGTTCCAATCGACGTCGAAGCGGTAGACCAGCACCGATTCGAAGCCGGTGAGCGCGCGGATCTCCAGGGCGGCGATGCGGGCGGCGCCGGCCAGGGTCTCGGCGGCGCGCAGGCGCGCCACCGCCAGCTCGGTGTCGGTCTGCCGGGCCTCGGCGAAATCGTCCGGGTTCTCCGGCGCGCGCTCCAGCTCGACGATGAGGCGGCCGGCATGGGCATGCGCGACGGCGTGATAGGACGTGCCCCCGTCGAGGCGCAGGGTCCGCCGCACGGACCGCCCGTCGCCCAGGGTGCCGCTGGCGAGCCGCGCGCGGATCACGTCGATGAAGGGCAGGGGCAGCACGGCGGCGAGCGGACGCCCGATGGGGAGCGGATCGCCCGCGGGCAGGATCTCGCCGGCATTGGTGCTGTTCGCGACGACCGTCAGGGTTTCCGGATCGGCGGCGAGCATCACGGCGTTCGGCTGGATCGAGCCTGGGATATGGATCGGCTCGCGCTCGCACAGGCCGGGATCGACCGGCTCCGCGCGGAACCGGCTGTCGATCGCCGCCATCACCGCCTCGCGCGGGGCGCCGACGCCGAGGCTCTCCAGGGGCTCGATGGTCAGCCAGCCATGGGCCTGGCCACTGTGCAGCCGCACCCGCGCGCGCAGGGGCTGCGGCATGCGGCCGAACACGAACTCGAAACGCTCGTCGAAGGCGCCGCGGCGATGCCCCGAGAGGAAGCGGCCGAAGAAGCCCGGCGTGTTGGTGCCGGGCGCGATCTCGCGGAAGTAGTTGCGTCCGAGCACCGCCTCGCGCGACAGGCCGGAGAGGGCGCTCGCGGCATCGTTGAAGACGAGGATGCGCCCCGTGGGGTCGAGCCCGATGACCCCCAGGTCGAGCCGATCGAGCTCGTCCGAGGTGAGGCTATCGAGATCGGGATCGACCGTGCCGGGAGCTGCAACCTGCGGCATCAAAGGAATGACCAACGCATCGCCTGGTCGGTATGAAGGGCTGTCGAGGGAAGCGCAATCCTGGGCCATCCGCGATCGACTGCTCTGTTGTCACAGATCAAGTTCAGCATAGTCCAGCTCAGGCGGCCACGCGGCCCGCGATCTCGGTCAGGGCGCCGCTCAATCCCTCCTCGAGAGTGGGGTGATAGACCGGCCGATCGAGCATGGCCGATGCCGTCAGGCCCCGGCCGACCGCGTCGGCGAGGATGTGGCCGAGATGCTCGGCGGCGGGTGCGATCATCTCGGCCCCGAGGAGGCGCCCGGACCGGTCCGCCCAGAGCCGCGCGGCCCCGCAGTTGCGCCCCTCGATGCGGGCACGTCCCTGGTCGCTGTAATCGGCCGCCCCCTCGATCCGGTCCGTGGCGTCCGGATCGTAGGACGCGCCGATGCTCGCCGTCTGCGGATGGGTGAAGACCATGGCGAGGCTCGTCCAGGGCTGCGGCGCCGCCGGCTCCGCGCCGCGGGCGAGCGCGGCGGCGTTGGCACCGGCGATCTCGCCCTGCCGGCTCGCCTCGTGCAGGACCGGGCGCAGGGCGGAGGCATCGCCCGCGATCAGCACCGGCGCGTCGGCGCAGAGCAGGCTGCGGGGGTCGAAATCCGGCATGCCCCGCTCGCCGAGCCGCAGGCCGGCGCGCTCCAGGTCGAGATCCGCCAGATTCGGCGGCCGGCCTGTCGCGGCGAGCACGCGGTCGAAGGCCGCCTCGCCCCGGCTGCCGTCCGGCGCCGTCCAGGCCAGGCGCAGGCCCGCGCCGGCGGCCTCGGCGGAGGCGATCTCGGTCTCCATGTGCAGGTCGATCTCGGCGGCGAAGATCGCGCGGGCCGCCCGGACGAGGTCGGGATGCGTGAGGCCGGCCAGGGCCGGGCCGGTGTCGAACAGGCTGACAGTGACGCCGAGGCGGGCCATGGCCTGGGCCAGCTCGATGCCGACGGGGCCGCCGCCGAGCACGGCGAGGGAGGCGGGCAAATCGGGGATCTCGAAGAGCGTGTCCGTGGTGAGCACCCGCTCGGCGAGCCCCTGCAGCGGCTTCGGCAGGCTGGGGCTCGAACCGGTGGCGATCACCGCGGCGCGGAAGCGGACCAGGGTGTGATCGTCCACCGCGAGGGTGCGCGGGTCCCGGAATCGGGCATGGCCGGCGAGGCGGCACTCCGGGTCGATCGCATCGAGGGAGTCGAACACGGCGCCGACGAAGCGGTCGCGTTCGGCGCGCAGCCGCCCCAGCACAGCCGGTCCGTCGACCGTGACGGTGCCGACCCGCACGCCGAACAGGCCGGCGCCGCGGGCCTCGTGCGCGGCGGCGCCGGCGGCGATCAGCAGCTTCGAGGGCATGCAGCCGACGCGGGCGCAGGTGGTGCCGCCGGGGCCGCGCTCGATCAGCACGGTGCGGGCGCCGGCCTTGGCGGCCGCGCGGCAGGCGGCGATCCCGGCGGTCCCGGCCCCGATCACGGCCACGTCGCAGGTCAGTTCACGCATCCCGTCTCCGCAGCCTTCCGCGGCCGGCGATGCGGGCGGCATCGGCGGCTCCGGCTGGCAACAGTGCAGGTGCACGAACGTTCCCCGTGCCGGCCCCTCGCCGAGCGAGGGGCCGGTGCCGGGTCGACCGGCGGGTCCGTCAGCTCGGGCGGTTGGCCGCGCCGCCGAGATGGAACACGCGGTGCGGCACCAGCTCGCCCCGCTCCACGTCGCCCACCGCCACGAGGATGCCGCCGCAGGTCGCGAAGACCTTGCCGCCCACCGGCGCGTCGCGCCCGCGCAGGATCACCGACTGCCCGCGCATCAGGCGCAGGGCCATGTCGCGCGAGACAGCGGTCGAGGGCACCCCGTCGAGGGCCGTCTCGACCGGGTGGAGGCGGCTGAGATTGGCCTCGGCGTTCTCGGCGTCGAGCGTGTCGACCGCGCAGGAATCGGCCTCGGTGAAGGGGCCGACGCGGGTGCGGCGCAGGGCCGAGACGTGGCCGTAGCAGCCGAGCAGCCGGCCGAGGTCGCGGGCGAGCGCCCGGACATAGGTGCCCTTGCCGCACTCGGCCTCGATCACGGTGTGGTCGGCCTCGTGCTCGACCACCGCGAGACGGTCGATCTGCACGGGACGTGCGGCGAGTTCCACCACCTCGCCGTCGCGGGCGAGATCGTAGGCGCGCTCGCCCTGGATCTTGATGGCGGAATAGCGCGGCGGCACCTGCTCGATGGCGCCGAGGAAGTTCGGCAGCGCCGCCTCGACGGCCTCGCGGGTCGGGCGCGCCTCGCTCGTCGCGACGGGACGACCCTCGCCGTCATCGGTATCGGTCTCGGTGCCCCAGGCCACGGTGAAGCGGTAGGCCTTGCGGCCGTCCATCACGAAGGGCACCGTCTTGGTCGCCTCCCCGAGCGCGATCGGCAGGATGCCGGAGGCCAGCGGGTCGAGGGTGCCGGCATGGCCCGCCTTCTTGGCGTTGAACAGCCGCTTCACCACCGCGACGGCGTGGGTCGAGGTCATGCCGACGCCCTTGTCGAGGATGACCCAGCCGGAGACGTCGCGCTTGCGCGGCCGGTCGGGCCGCGGCGCGCCGCGCTGCGAGCGGCGCTCGGGTCCGGGCCGGCGCTCGCGGGTGAAGGGCATCTCGGCAGCGGCCGGACGTTCCGGGGGCGGCAGGTCGTTGATCAAAACCGTCACTGTCCTCTCATGCAGCGGGGCGACCACCTCGCGCCCGGGCCGCGGTCCAAAGAAATGAGTCAACGCCGTCCCGGCTGTCCGGGATTCGAAAGGGGTCACCCCTTTCGCGGGTCCAGGGCGGAGCCCTGGGATCATCATGTCAGGGCTTCGCCCCGACACCCCACCGAAGGGACTTGTCCCTTCGGAAACCCCGGACTCTCAGGCGTCGGGCTCGTCGTCCGTCGGGGCGACGAGGTCGCGCTTCACCCGCTCGTCGCGCAGCAGGCGGTCGATGCGGGCCGCCTCGTCGAAGGTCTCGTCGCGGCGGAAGCGCAGCTCCGGCGCGTATTTCAGGTTCACGCGGCGGGCCACCTCCTGCCGCAGCACCTTGCGGTTACGGTCGAGCGCGGCGAGCACCGGCGCCTCGTCCTGGCCGCCCAGCGGCATGACGTAGGCGGTGGCGAGCTTCAGGTCCGGCGACATCCGCACCTCCGGCACGGTGATGACGTGCGAGGACAGGGTCGGATCCTGCACATTGCCGCGCTGGAGCACTTCGGCCAGCGCATGACGCACGAGTTCGGCCACGCGCTGCTGGCGCTGCGAGGGACCGGCGGATTGGGGTTTCTGGGCCATGTCTCAACAGATGTCCGGCCCCGGCGCGGGATCGGCCGCGAGCGGGGGTTCGAAAGGAAACGGCGGCCGCAGCGGAAGGCTGCAGCCGCCGTGCCAGGCCGTCAGCGGCCGTATCAGAGCGTGCGGCGGATCTCCTCGACCCGATAGCACTCGATGGTGTCGCCGGCGCGCATGTTCTCGAAGTTCTCGAAGGCCATGCCGCATTCCTGGCCGGAGGTGACCTCCTTGGCGTCGTCCTTGAAGCGCTTGAGCGTCTTCAGCTTGCCCTCGTGGATCACCACGCTGTCGCGGATCAGGCGGACATGGGCGCCGCGCTCGACGATACCGTCCATGACGCGGCAACCCGCGACCTTGCCGACCTTCGAGACCTCGAACACCTCTTGGATGACCGCCTCGCCCAGCCGCTCCTCGCGGAGGGTCGGCGGCAGCATGCCCGACAGCGTGGCTTTGATGTCGTCCACGAGGTCGTAGATGATGTTGTAGTAGCGGATGTCGACGCCGTTGCGCTCGGCCGCCTCGCGCGCTTCCTTGTGGGCCCGCACGTTGAAGCCGATGACGAAGGCCTTCGAGGCCTGCGCCAGGGTGATGTCGGACTCGGTGATCCCGCCGACGCCCGCGAGCAGGATGCGCGCGCCGACCTCGTCGTTGCCGAGCTTCTCCAGCGCGCCGGAGATCGCCTCGACCGAGCCCTGCACGTCGCCCTTGATGACGACCGGCAGCTCCTTGCGGCCGGCGCCTTCCTTCATCTCGCGCATCATGTCGACGAGCGAGCGGTTGGCGCCGCCGCTGCGGGCGGCCGCGCGCTCGCGCTTCAGGCGGGCGCGGTACTCGGTGACCTCGCGGGCGCGAGCCTCGCTCGGCACCACGATGACGCGGTCGCCGGCATCGGGCGTGCCGTTGAAGCCGAGCACCTCCACCGGCACCGACGGGCCGGCATACTGGACGTGCTCGCCCTGGTCGTCGATCAGCGCGCGGACCTTGCCCCACTCGGCGCCGGCCACGACGATGTCGCCGGTGAAGAGCGTGCCGCGCTGCACGAGCACGGTGGCCACCGGGCCGCGGCCGCGGTCGAGCTGGGCCTCGATCACCGTGCCCTCGCCGTCGCGCTTCTCGTTGGCGCGCAGGTTCATGATCTCGGCCTGGATCTGGATACCCTCCAGCAGGTCGGGCAGGCCCTGCCCGGTTTTGGCGGAGACCTCGAATTCCAGGGTCTCGCCGCCCATCGACTCGACCTGGATGTCGTGCTGCAGCAGCTCCGTGCGGACCCGCTCCGGCTTGGCGTCCGGCTTGTCGATCTTGTTGACGGCGATGATCATCGGGACGTTCGCCGCCTTGGCGTGCTGAATCGCCTCGATCGTCTGGGGCATCACGCCGTCATCGGCCGCCACCACGATCACCACGATATCCGTCACCTTGGCGCCGCGGGCGCGCATGGAGGTGAAGGCCGCGTGGCCGGGGGTGTCGATGAAGGTGACGAGATCGCCCGACGGCGCGGCCACCTGATAGGCGCCGATATGCTGGGTGATGCCGCCGGCCTCGCCCTCGACCACGTTCGCCTTGCGGATGGCGTCGAGCAGCGAGGTCTTGCCGTGGTCGACGTGACCCATGATCGTGACGACCGGCGGACGGGGATCGAGATCCTCCTCCAGATCCGGCTCGTCCGAGGTCAGGCCTTCCTCGACATCCGACTCGGCGACGCGGCGCACGGTGTGGCCGAGCTCCTCGGCGATGAGCTGGGCGGTGTCCGAATCGATCACGTCGGTGATCTTGTGGATCTGGCCCTGCTTCATCAGCAGACGGATGACGTCCACGGCCCGCTCCGACATGCGGTTGGCGAGTTCCTGGATGGTGATCGTCTCGGGGATAACCACGTCGCGGGACAGCTTCTCTTTCTGCTCAACGTGCCGATGGCCGCTCATGCGCTGCTGGCGGCGCCGGAACGAGGCGACGGAGCGCGTGCGCTCGTCCTCGCCCGAGGTGGCGTTGGCGATGGTGAGGCGGCCGCGGTTGCTGCGGTCGGCACCGGGGGATTTCGGCGTCTTGGGCGCGGCGATGATCTTGAGCGGCTGACCGGGGCGCCGGATCACGCGCTTGGTCTCGCTCTCGTCCTCCATCGCGGCGGCGCGGCCGGGAGCCGGGCGTGCGGCGGTGGCCGAGGTGGGACGCGCGGCGGTGGTCGGCGTCGCAGCCTTCTCCGGCTCCGGCGCGGGGGCCGGACGGGCCATGAAGTTCAGGTCGCGCGGCTTGCGCACGTCCGCCGTGAGGGTGCGGCGCGGCTCGGTCGAGGCCGGGCGCGGGGTCAGCGGCGGGCGGGCGGC
>NZ_CABFPH010000120.1 GCF_902141845.1 Methylobacterium symbioticum
GTGATCGCCGCCGTCAGCGACGTCTTGCCGTGGTCAACGTGGCCAATCGTGCCAATGTTGCAGTGCGGCTTCGAACGCGAAAATTTTTCCTTGGCCATCAGAGCCTCCTAATCAGATGATTGTCGTCGAGGATGTTTCGCTGAACGCCTCAGGCGTACTTCGCGATGACCTTGTCGGCCTCGCCGCGCGGCACTTCCTCGTAATGGTCGAACTGCATGGTGAAGTTCGCCCGGCCCTGCGACATGGAGCGCAGGTTGTTCACGTAGCCGAACATGTTGGCGAGCGGCACCATCGCGTTGATGACGTTGGCGTTGCCACGCATGTCCTGGCCCTGGATCTGGCCGCGGCGGGAGTTCAGGTCGCCGATGACCGAGCCCGTGTACTCCTCGGGGGAGACGACCTCGACCTTCATGACCGGCTCGAGCAGCACCGAGCCGCCCTTCTGCAGCGCCTCGCGGAAGGCGGCGCGGGAGGCGATCTCGAAGGCCAGCGCCGAGGAGTCGACGTCGTGGTAGGCGCCGTCGATCAGCTCCACCTTCACGTCGACCACGGGGAAGCCCGCGAGCACGCCTGCCGTCAGGACCGAGTTGAGGCCCTTCTCGACGCCGGGGATGTACTCCTTCGGCACCGCGCCGCCGACGATCTTCGACTCGAAGGCGAAGCCGGCGCCCGGCTCGTTCGGCTCGACCACGAACTTCACGCGGGCGAACTGACCGGTGCCGCCGGTCTGCTTCTTGTGCGTGTAGTCGATCTCCTGGCGGCGGGTCAGCTTCTCGCGGTAGGCCACCTGCGGCTGGCCGATATTCGCGTCGACCTTGTAGGTGCGGCGCAGGATGTCGACCTTGATGTCGAGGTGGAGCTCGCCCATCCCCTTGAGGATGGTCTGGCCCGATTCCTGGTCCGTCGAGACGCGGAAGGAGGGATCCTCGGCGGCGAGCTTCGAGAGCGCGATGCCGAGCTTCTCCTGGTCGGCCTTCGACTTCGGCTCGACGGCGATCTCGATGACGGGCTCGGGGAATTCCATCTTCTCGAGGATCACGGCCTTCTGCGGGTCGCAGAGGGTGTCGCCCGTGCGGGTCTCCTTGAGGCCGGCCAGGGCGACGATGTCGCCGGCATAGGCCTCCTTGATGTCCTCACGGTTGTTGGCGTGCATGAGCAGCATGCGGCCGACGCGCTCGCGCTTGTCGCGCGAGGAGTTCAGCACGTTGGCGCCCGATTCGACCTTGCCCGAGTACACGCGGCAGAAGGTGATCGTGCCGACGTGGGGATCGTCCATGATCTTGAAGGCGAGCATGGAGAAGGGATCGGAATCGGCCGGGTGGCGGACGGTCTCTTCCTCGGTCTTGAAGTCGATGCCCTTGATCTCGCCGCGGTCGGCGGGGGAGGGCAGGTAGTCGACGACGGCGTCGAGGAGCGGCTGCACGCCCTTGTTCTTGAAGGCCGAGCCGCAGAGCACCGGGTGGAAGGCGCGCAGCTGCACGGCCTTGCGCACCAGGGCGCGCATCGCGGCCTCGTCCGGCTCGTTGCCGTCGAGGTAGGCGGCCATGGCATCGTCGTCGAGCTCGACGCAGGCCTCGACCAGCTTGGTGCGGTACTCGGCGGCCTGATCGGCCAGGTCGGCTGGGATCTCGGTCTCCGAGAAGTTGGCGCCGAGCGCCTCGCCCGACCAGACGATCGCCTTCATCTTGATGAGGTCGATGACGCCCTGGAAGCTCGACTCGGCGCCGATCGGCAGCTGCAGGCAGACGGGCTTGCCGGCGACGCGGTCGATGATGTCGGCGACGCACTTGAAGAAGTCGGCGCCGATCTTGTCCATCTTGTTGACGAACACGACGCGCGGGACGTCGTACTTGTCGGCCTGGCGCCACACGGTCTCGGTCTGGGGCTCGACGCCCTGGTTGCCGTCGAGCACGCAGACGGCGCCGTCGAGCACGCGCAGGCTCCGCTCCACCTCGATGGTGAAGTCGACGTGGCCGGGGGTGTCGATGATGTTCAGGCGCTTGTCGCGCCAGAAGCAGGTCGTCGCAGCCGAGGTGATCGTGATGCCACGCTCCTGCTCCTGCTCCATCCAGTCCATGGTGGCGGCGCCCTCATGGACCTCGCCGATCTTATGGGACTTGCCGGTGTAGTAGAGGATCCGCTCGGTCGTCGTGGTCTTGCCGGCATCGATGTGGGCCATGATGCCGAAGTTGCGGTAGTCCTCGATCGCGTGCGTGCGGGGCATCGGGGTCTCTCCGGAAGAGGGCGGGGGCGGCGCGCCGCGGTCGGCGCGCCCGCTAAAATTACCAGCGGTAGTGCGAGAAGGCGCGGTTGGCCTCGGCCATCCGGTGCGTGTCTTCGCGCTTCTTCACGGCGTTGCCGCGGTTGTTGGCGGCGTCGAGCAGCTCGGCCGACAGGCGCTCGACCATGGTGCGGTCGTTGCGGGCGCGGGCGGCCTGGATCAGCCAGCGGATGGCCAGGGCCTGGCGGCGCTCGGTGCGCACCTCGACGGGGACCTGGTAGGTCGCGCCGCCGACGCGGCGGGAGCGGACCTCGATCGCGGGGGCGACGTTGTCGAGGGCGGCGCGGAACACCTCGATCGGGTTGGCGCGGGCGCGGCTCTCGACGAGGTCGAAGGCGCCGTAGACGATCCGCTCGGCGGTCGACTTCTTGCCCTCGTACATGATCGAGTTCATGAACTTCGTGAGGACCACGTCACCGTACTTCGGGTCCGGGATGATCTCACGCTTCTCGGCAGAGTGACGACGGGACATCGGGCGCGACTTTCGAAAAGTATGGTCTTAAGCACCTCGCGCAGGCCGCCTTGAGCCGAAGCCGGCGACATCCTTGCGAGGCCGTGGAAATGGCCGTCCGAGGAAATTACTTCGGACGCTTGGCGCCGTACTTCGAGCGGCGCTGCTTGCGGTTCTTGACGCCCTGCGTGTCGAGCACGCCGCGCAGGATGTGGTAGCGCACGCCCGGAAGGTCCTTCACGCGGCCGCCGCGGATCATCACCACGGAGTGCTCCTGAAGGTTGTGGCCCTCGCCCGGGATGTAGCCGATGACCTCGAAGCCGTTGGTCAGGCGGACCTTGGCCACCTTCCGGAGCGCCGAGTTCGGCTTCTTCGGGGTCGTCGTGTAGACGCGGGTGCAGACGCCGCGCTTCTGCGGGCAGGCGTTGAGCGCCGGCACCTTGTTGCGGCTCCGCTGAATCTTGCGCGGCTGAGCGATCAGCTGGTTGATCGTCGGCATCCTCTGCCCTCTTCCTCCGGATCGCGCCGGCAATGCCGCGATCCTGTCCACGTCGTGAGCGTCCCTCTCGGGCCGCGGGCTGCGCCGCCCTCTCGGACGGATCGCAAAACGAATATGCGCCAAGGGTCCGGTCAGGACCCGAGGCGCGCTCTCGGCAGAGGAGCACACCGTTGACGGGGCGCTCGTGCCTGCAGATCTGACAAGACGTCAGGCGATGTGAGCCTTCGGTATCGTGCGGGCGCGGCAGCGATCGCGATTCACGCCCGCGGCGGCCTCGGGGCCGACCGAAGTGGCGCGCTTCTAGACGCCCCGGACGGCCGCGTCAATGCGCGACGGCCACAAATCTCGGGCCGAGAGGCCGTTAACGCGCGGTTTCCGCGCGGGGCGGACCAGGGCGGGACGCAACCGCCCGGTAACGCTCACGAATGCTTAAAGCGGTTGGCTGGATTGTCGAGATCGCACGGCCCCTCCGGGCGGCCGCGCCGTTCGGTTTCGCGTGAGTTCAGGTGATGCGTATGGGTAGCCTCTCGACGGGGTCCGACAACGTGGTGCCGTTCCGGCGGCCCGAGGCGACGCGCGAGGGGGCGATCGCCCAGGCGCTCGGCCGGGGCTTCGGGGAGGAGGGGGTCCGGGAGGGCCAGATCCGGCGCCGGGGCGAGCAGCGCAGCCTGATGGACGCCGTCTATGCCAGCGGCAGCCTCGCCGTGGCGGCGGGCGACCGCGAGACCAAGCTCACCGCCTCGCGCCTGCAGGTCTACGGCTTCCTGACCGTCGAGGAGATGGACGAGGCGGGCGGCTACCGGCGGCTGCGCCCCTCCGAATCGGTGCGCGCCCGCCTCGACCGGCCCTGGCGGCTCTCGAAGCCGGCGCTCGGCGGCATCGCCGTCTCGATCCCGGCCGTCGACGACTTCCTGTTCGAGCCCTCCGGCCAGCGCGCCTGAGCCGGCTCCGGATCCGGACGCTCGGTCAACGATTCGGGATGCCCGAGCAGGATCGCCCGCGGACCTCTCTCCTAGAAGGAACTGCCGCGGGGCCTGCGTCCTCCGGCCAGATCCGCGCCCGAACGGCGCATCCGGGGGATACCATGTTCGCTCGCACCATCGCCGCGGCCTGCGCCGCAGCTCTCCTGCTCGCCGGCACCGCCCAGGCGGCCAACCGCCACGTCGACATCGTCAACCGGACCGGCATGACGATCAGGCACTTCTACGCCTCCTCGACCGGCACCGACGACTGGGAGGAGGACATCCTCGGCCGCGACGTGATCGAGGACAGCGAGACCTTCGACATCAACATCGACGACGGCACGGGCGCCTGCCGCTTCGACTTCAAGGCCGTGTTCGACAACGGCAAGGCGCTGGTGCGCAAGAACGTCAACGTCTGCGAGATCGGCACCTTCACCTACCGGCCCTGAGCCGGCCGTGACCCGACCCTGAGTCGGATCGCGGCGGCCGCCCCGGGCCGGGGCCGGCGACGGGAACGCGCGCCGGACAGGGCTGTCCGGCGCGCGTTTCGGTCTTCGATCCTTGCCGGAGCGCGGCCCCGAAGGGACTGGCCCCTCCGGGAGGCGTGCGCCTCAGGCCTCGCCCTCGTCGAGATCCTCGGCGCTCGGCGTCGCATTCTCCAGGATACGGTCGGCCAGGAGGCCGGCATTCTGGCGGATCGCCATCTCGATCTTGCCGGCGATCTCGGGATTGTCGCGCAGGAAGCCCTTGGAGTTCTCGCGGCCCTGGCCGAGGCGCTGGCTGTTGTGGGAGAACCAAGCGCCCGACTTCTCGACGATGCCGGCCTTCACGCCGAGGTCGATCAGCTCGCCGACCTTCGAGATGCCCTCGCCGAACATGATGTCGAACTCGACCTGCTTGAAGGGCGGCGCGACCTTGTTCTTGACGACCTTGACGCGGACCTGGTTGCCGATCGCCTCGTCGCGGTCCTTCAGGGTCGAGACGCGGCGGATGTCGAGGCGCACCGAGGCGTAGAACTTCAGCGCGTTGCCGCCCGTGGTGGTCTCCGGGCTTCCGTACATCACGCCGATCTTCATCCGGATCTGGTTGATGAAGATCACCATGCATTTCGAGCGCGAGATCGAGCCGGTGAGCTTGCGCAGAGCCTGACTCATCAGGCGGGCCTGGAGGCCGGGCTGCGACTCGCCCATCTCGCCCTCGATCTCGGCGCGCGGGGTCAGCGCGGCCACCGAATCGACCACCAGCACGTCGATGGCGCCCGAGCGCACCAGCGTGTCGGTGATCTCCAGCGCCTGCTCGCCGGTATCGGGCTGCGAGATCAGGAGGTCGTCGAGGTTGACGCCGAGCTTGCGCGCATAGACCGGGTCGAGGGCGTGCTCGGCGTCCACGAAGGCGCAGACGCCGCCCTTCTTCTGGGCCTCGGCGATGGTGTGGAGGGCGAGCGTCGTCTTGCCCGAGGATTCCGGCCCGTAGACCTCGATGACGCGGCCGCGCGGCAGGCCGCCGACGCCGAGCGCGATGTCGAGACCGAGCGAACCCGTCGAGATCGTCTCGACCTCGGTCACCTGGTCGGCCTTGCCGAGCCGCATGATCGAGCCCTTGCCGAAGGCGCGCTCGATCTGGGACAGGGCGGCGTCGATCGCCTTCGACTTGTCCTTGTCCATGCTGGGCGTATCCACCACTTTCAGTGCGGGCTGGGCCATCTCGGCGGCATCCTTATGCGGGGGTTGGGCGCCGTTCGCAATCGCGCCCCGGGCCTGTCTCCATGTACATGTTTTGTTCTCGTTCCGCAAGCGCGAAGCGGGCATGCGCCCCCGCAGTTCGGATTGCTGCCGCACGGATGCAGGACCGGACGACGCAGGGGCAACCGCCTGCGGCGATACCCGCTCAACGTTTATCGGGCGCAATCGATCCCGCGCAAATTGTAAATCTTGCGGAACTCTTGGCCGATAGATTGTAATTATTCGAAGTCGATCATGTTGAATTCGTGATACGCCGACCTGTAAACGGCACATGAACCCCTTCTATTCCCGCCATCGCGCTTGATCCTGCCGCTCTTCCTGCTCAACGCAGATCCACCGGGCCGCGCGCTCGCGGCCGAGCGGAGCACGGGGACGATGACGGGACGAGACGGGGTTGCGATGCGGCGCGGGCGCTCCCGCCGGGCGCGGGCGGCCCTCCTGAGCGGCCTCGTGCCGCTCTGCGCCGCCGGTGCGGCCGCGCAGCCCGCCGGCGTCCCGGCGGAGGTCGCGCTGTCCGAACTCTCGGTGGCGGGCACGGGCGAGCGGGCGACGGGTCCGGTCGTGGGCTACCGCGCCACGCGCTCGGCCACGGCCACCCGCACCGACACGGCTCTGCGCGACACGCCGCAATCCGTCCAGGTGGTGCCGCGCGAGGTGCTGGAGGACCGGCAGGACCTCCGGCTCGCCGACGCGATCACCAATGTCAGCAACGTCCAGTCGGGCGGGACCATCCAGGGCCGCTCGGATACCTTCGTGATCCGCGGCTTCCGCACCCAGACCTACGCCATCGACGGCGTGCTGATGAGCCCGGCCAACACCTTCAACGTCACCCAGCGCGACCTCGCCGACGTGGAGCGCATCGAGGTGCTGAAGGGCCCGGCCTCAGTCCTCTACGGGCGCGGCGATCCGGGCGGCCTCATCAACATCGTCACCCGGCGCCCGACGCTGGAACCGTCCGGCGACCTCACCGTGCAGGGCGGCAGCTACGGCTTCGCCCGGCTCCAGGGCACGGTCTCGGGCGCGCTTCCGGGCGCCGAGGGCTTCGCCGGCCGGGTCAGCTTCGCCTCGCAGGACGACCCGACCTTCCGCAACTACGGCGGCGATCGCTCGAACACGCGCAACTTCGTGGCGCCGGCCTTCAGCTGGACGCCGTCCGCCGACACCCGGGTCGAGTTCCTGGCCGAGATGACGCGCCAGGATTCGCAGTACGATGACGGCCTCGTCGCCCGCAACGGCCGGGTGCCGCTCGACGACATCCGCCGCTACTACGGCACGAACAATTCCCGCTACTCGGGCGAATCGAACTTCGTCACGCTTCGGGCCGAGCACGACCTCAGCCCGGAGGTGACGCTGCGCCAGATCGTCAACGTCCAGGCGGGCGGGTTCGGCGTCTTCGCGGTGCGCCCGTCCGGCCTCAACGCGGCGGGGACCCTGGTCACCCGCCGCGGCTCGGCGGTGGACACCACCTACGCGGCCATCGACACGCAGACAGAGATGGTCGCCAAGTTCGACCTCCTCGGGCTCCGCAACACGCTGCTCGCCGGGTTCGAATACATCGACGGCTTCCGCAAGTCCTATTCGCAGCAATCGACCTTCACGTCCGCGAGCTTCCTCGATCCCTCGCCGCGGGGCACCTATGGGGCCTTCACCTTCCAGAACCTGATCCAGCAGCGAACCGACCTCTACGGGCTCTACCTGCAGGACCAGATCGACCTCGGCGCCGGCTTCCAGCTCCTCGTCGGAGCGCGGGCGGATTTCGGCAGCCAGTTCTACTTCAGCCGCACCACCGCGGCGCAGAGGCCGCCGGCCGAGCAGGAGCTGTTCGGCTTCTCGCCGCGGGTCGGCCTCGTCTACCGGCCGGTCGAGCCGCTGACGCTCTATGCGAGCTACACGACCTCGTTCAAGCCGCAGACCGACGCCGTGCTCAACGTCTCGAACCCGCCGCCCGAGACGGGCGAGCAATACGAGGTCGGCGCGCGCTACGACCTGATCCCCTCCGCGCTGACCCTGAGCGCGGCCGCCTTCAGCATCACCCGCCAGAACGTCTCCGCGAACGATCCGGTCAATACCGGCTACTCGGTGATCACCGGCGCGCAGCGCTCGGAGGGCGTCGAGGTCGACATCGCGGGCGAGATCCTGCCCGGCTGGAAGATCATCGGCGGCCTCGGCTATCTCGATGCCAAGATCACCAAGGACACCACCTTCGCGGTGGGCAACCGGCTGGTCGGCGTGCCGGAATTCAGCGGCAGCGTCTGGTCGACCTATCAGGTCCAGAGCGGCGCGCTGCGCGGTCTCGGCTTCGGCTTCGGCGCGACCTATGTCGGCAGCCGCTTCGGCGATCTCAACAACAGCTACAGGGTCGGCGCCTATACCCGCCTCGACGCGGCGATCTTCTACGATTTCGACCGCTTCCGTTTCGCCGTCAACGCGCGCAACCTCACCGATGCGCGCTACATCGAGCAGCCGTTCAACGCCACCAGCAACCTGCCGGGCGCGCCCTTCACGGTGCTCGCGACGATCACCGCGCGGATGTGAGGCGGCGCCCGGCCGGACGGGCGCTCAAGCCCCGCCGCCGCCATCGGGCAGCGGGGCGTTCGGCCGCTGCCGGCGCTCCGCCATCAGCGCCAGCCAGCGGCGGCGGAGCGTGGCCCGGCGCTCGGGGTATCGCGCGTCGAGAAAGGCGACCGCCTGCAGGCGGTCGGTGCGGAACATGCGGAAATCCCCGCGCAGCTCGCACCAAGCCATGAGCATCCGCACCGAATCGCGGTAGCCGACGAGGAAGGGCCAGACGGTCCGCTCGCTCGGCCGGCCCGCCTCGTCCACGTAGCGGATCGCGAGCTTGCGGCCCTGCTGGCTCCAGGCGCGCAGGCGGGCGACATCGATCCCGGCATCGCCGCGCGCCCCCCAGGCCGGCGGCGTGATCACGGCGGGATCGTCGATCACGCCGCGCAGACCCTCCGGCACTACGGCCGCGACCTTGGCGAGGACGTCCGCCGCGGCCCGGGCGAGGGCGGGATCGGCATGGGCCGCGACCCATTGCGCGCCGAGCACCACCGCCTCGATCTCGTCGGCGGTGAGCATCAGCGGCGGCAGGTCGAAGCCCGGTTCGAGCACGTAGCCGAGGCCCGCCTCGCCGCGGATCGGCACGCGCTGGGCCACCAGCGCGGCGATGTCGCGGTAGATCGTCCGCCGGCCGGTCTCCAGCTCCGCCGCGATCGCGTCCGCGGTGATCGGCCCGCGGGCGCGCCGGAGGACCTGGATGATCTCGAACAGGCGGTCGGCGCGGCGCATGGCGTCGGGCGCGGGCCTCAGGCGGCGGCCTGAGCGGCCGGCGCATCCTTGGCCATCGCGCGGGCGAAGGCCGGCCGGTCCGTGGCCCGTGCGAGATAGGCGTCGATCGCCGCGCTGTCGGGGAGCTGGGCGCGGGCGAAGCGGAGCAGGGGGGCGATCATCACGTCGGCGACCGTGAAGCGCGCGCCCATCAGGTAGGGCCCGCGCGCCAGCGCCTCGGTCAGCCGCCGCACGGCCGCGTCGTAGCCGGCCTGCGCCCGCGGATCGGCCCCGCCCCCCATCATGCGCTGCATCACCGCGGCGCCGAGCTCGTTGTCGGCCCAGCACAGCCAGGTGAGGCAGGCGCCGCGCTCGGGCGAGGCGGCGGCCGGGAGCAGCCCGGCGGCGGGAGCGAGATCGCAGAGATGGATCGCGACCGCCGTGCTCTCGCTGACGATCGTGCCGTCATGGTCGAGCGCGGGCACCTTCTTGTCCGGATGCCGGTTCTCCGGGTCGGGTCCGTCGCCGCTGCCGTCGCCGTAGCGGATGCCGACATAGCGGACCGCGTAGGCGGCGCCGAGTTCCTCGAGCAGCCAGAGGATCCGGGTCGAGCGGGAGCGGGGGGCGTGAAACAGCGTCAGCATCGGTGATCCTCCATGCGGCGCGGCGGCCGCGGAGAGGGTCTACCGCCACGCTGCTGCCAGCATGATGTCAGCAGCGTGGCGGGAGCGGATCGCGGCTGCGCCGATCAGGCCTCCAGCAGCGCCGAGACCTGGCGCGCCAGTTCCGCCGACTGGAAGGGCTTGGCGAGGACCGGGAGATCCTCCGGGATCTCGATGGCGTCGGCGTGGCCGGTGAGGATGAGGACGGGGAGGTCGGGCCGCATCGCGCGCACCGAGGCGGCGAGGTCGACGCCGCTCATGCCCGGCATGGCGAGGTCGGCCACCACGAGGTCGAAGCGCTCGCCTTCGAGCAGGGCGAGCGCCGCGGCGCCGCTCTCGGCCTCCGTCTCGCTGTAGCCGAAATCGGCGAGGAACGAGGCGGTGACGTGCCGGACCTCCGGGTCGTCGTCGACCACCAGCACGCGGGCCGGCCGGGCAGCCACGGGCACCTCCGCCTCGGCCGCATCGGCCGTCTCCGCGGCGCCCTCGGCACAGGGCAGGGCGAGCTCCACCCGGGTGCCGCGCCCCACCTCACTGTCGATGTGGAAGCGCCCCTTCGATTGCTGGGCGAGGCCGAACACCATGGCGAGGCCGAGCCCGGTGCCCTGGCCGACGGCCTTGGTGGTGAAGAAGGGCTCGCAGACCCGCTTGAGGATCTCGGGCGG
The DNA here is from genome assembly GCF_902141845.1 of Methylobacterium symbioticum. Lineage (GTDB taxonomy): Bacteria > Pseudomonadota > Alphaproteobacteria > Rhizobiales > Beijerinckiaceae > Methylobacterium > Methylobacterium symbioticum. The sequence goes on from NZ_CABFPH010000120.1 coordinate 10,533, forward strand.
GATGCCGCTGCCGGTATCCGTCACGCTCACGCGCAGATAGGTGCCGGGGGCGAGGTCGGGATCGTCGGCGATCCGGGTCTCCGCCGTCGCGACGGTGATCTGCCCGCCCTCCGGCATGGCGTCGCGGGCGTTGATGCAGAGGTTGAGCACCGCCAGTTCGAGCTGGTCGGGATCGACCAGCGCCGCCGGCAGGTTCGGGGCGAGGTCCGTGCGCACGCTGACGAGGCCGCCGAGGCTGCGCCCGAACAGGTCGCGCATGCCCTCTATCAGCGCGTTCACGTCGGTGGCGCGGGCGTGCAGGTCGTGGGTGCGGCTGAAGCTCAGGAGGCGCTTGGTCAGCGAGGCGCCGCGCTCGGCCGCGCCGCGCGCGTTCTCGATCAGGCGCTCCAGGCGCGGCTGCCCCGCGACCCGCGGAACGGCGAGTTCCAGACTGCCGAGGATCGCGGTGAGCAGGTTGTTGAAGTCGTGGGCGATGCCCCCCGCCAGCGTGCCGAGCGCCTGCATCTTGTCGGACTGGCGCAGCCGGGCCTCCAGGCTCTTCTGCTCGGTGACGTCGCGCTCGATCGTGGCGAGATGGGCGACCGCGCCGCTCGGGCCGCGGATCGGCACGCGCACGACGTGGCTCCAGCGCTCGGCCCCGATGGGTCCGTCCGAGACAAGGCTCTCCGAGACCGCGCCGGTGCGGATCGCCGCCTTGTCGGCCGCGACGCTGTCGGCGCGGGCGGCGGGAAACTCCGATTCGCGCCGGCCGAGGCAGGCGGCGACGTCGCTGCCGAGCAGGGCGGCCTTGCGGGCGTTGAGGCGCACGAAGCGCCCCTCGCCGTCCTTGAAGGCGATGGCCTCTCCGGCATGGTCGAGGAGGCCGCGCAGGAGCGCGCGCTCGGTGGCGAGGTCGCGGCCGAGGCGGTGGCGCTCGTAGGCGTTGCGCACCGTGCCGCGCAGGAGGTCCGCGTCCCAGGGCTTGGTGACGTAGCCGATGATGCCGCCGCGGTTGAGCGCGGCGATCACCGCCGTGATGTCGGCGTAGCCCGTGAGCAGGATGGCCTGGGCGTCGTGGAAGGCGCGCGCCTGCGCCAGCATCGCGTCGCCGGTCATCTCGGGCATGCGCTGGTCGGAGAGCACGACGGCGATGTCCGGCTCGGCGCGCAGGATCTCCAGCGCCTCGGCCGGCCGGGTCGCCGTGAGGATCCGGTAGCCGTCCTCGAACAGATCCTCGAGGGCGATGAGGATGTCCGGCTCGTCGTCCACGGCCAGGATCGTGGCGCGGTCCCGGCTCCCGTTTGAGACGTCCTGCGTCATGCGCTCACCGCCTGGCGCGGAATCCCGATCACGAAGCAGGCTCCTCCACCCGGCGCCGCCTCCACATTGAGCACGCCGCTATGAGCCTGAACGACGCTATATGCAATCGCAAGTCCGAGGCCGGTTCCGGACCCCACCGGCTTGGTCGTGAAGAAGGGCTCGAAGATCTTCTCGCGCAGATCCTCGGGAATGCCGGGGCCGGTGTCGCTGATGCGGATCTCGTCGGTCTCCGCGGTGGAGCGCGTGCCGATCCGGATGGTGCCGCCCTCCGGCATGGCGTCGGCGGCGTTGGCGAGGATGTTCATCACCACTTGGTTGAGGAGCGCCGGGGTGCAGCGGATCTCCGACCTGCCGCCGAAGTCGCGCTCGACGGCGATGCGCGCGCCGAGCTTGTGCTGGAGCAGCGCCAGCACGGTCTCGATCGCCTCGGGCACGTTCACCAGGGCGCGCTCGCCCTCGTCGAGACGGGAGAACTTGCGCAGGTTGAGGACGAGGTCCTGAATCCGGGTAAGGCCCATCCGCATGGTGCCGACGCGGTCGCGCGCCTTGGCGAGCGCCCGGGCGGATGTCTCCTCGGGCTGGGGCGGCATCTCGCCGAGCAGGCGCTCGACGGTGCCCTGATGGGCCAGGATGAAGGCCAGCGGGTTGTTGATCTCGTGGGCGATGCCGGCGACGAGCTCGCCGAGCGAGGCCATCTTGGCGGCCTGGACCAGCTTGGCCTGCGCCTCGGTCAGGCGGCGGTTGGCGGTGGCGAGGTCGGCATTGGCCTGTTCCAGGGCGTCGGCGAGCCGGGCACGGGCGGCCGCCGCCTCGGCCTCGGCGCGGGCCCGCTCCACCGCCCGCTCGTGCGCGCCGAAGGCGCCGGCGATGCGCCGGTCGTCCTCCTCCAGCAGGCGGCGGCGGACGAGGCCGCGCACGCGCAGCGCCAGCACCTCGGCATCGGATTTCGCGACCACGTCGTCGGCGCCGGCCGCGTAGGCGCGCACCAGGAAGTCCTTGCCCGGGGCAGAGCCGGAGATGCCGACCAGATGGAATCCGGCCCCGCCCGCCCCGGCGCCGCGGCGCTCGTCCACCGCCCGGCACAGGGCGAGCCCGTCATAGGCCGGGCTCAGGAGGTCGAGGGTGACGCAGTCGAAGGGCTCGGGGCCGGCATCGAGGGCGGCGAGCGCCGCCTCGGCCCCGTCCGCCACGGCGACCGCGTGGCCCTCCTGGCCGAGCAGGCCGGCGAGGAAGGTGCGGTAGGTGGCGCTGCCGTCGATGACGAGGACGCGCCCGCGCCGGAAGCCCGCGGCGCCCGGCGCCTCGGAGACGGGGGGCGCGGCCTTGCGCTCGCGCAGGAGGGCGCGGATGCGCAGCACGAGGAGGTCGCGGTCGTCGGACTTGGCGACGTAGGCGTCGGCCCCGCTCTCCAGGCCCTGGCGCTCGCCGTCGCGGGCGCCGGTGAGCATCAGCACGGGCAGCGCCCGCGTGCGCAGGGACAGGCGCAGCTGCCGGGTCAGCTCGTCGCCGTTCATGCCGGGCAGGTGGTAATCGGCCACGACGAGGTCGGGCAGGCTGCCGTTGAGGCGGTCCAGGGCGGCCTCGGCCGTGGGGGAGCGCTCGACGGAGAAGCCGTTCGCCTCGAGGAGGAGGCGCAGCTCCAGCGCCTGCGTCTCGGAATCCTCGACGAGGAGGATGCGCGCCGGATCGTCGGGCCCCGCCGCCTCGCTCACGGCACCGCTCCCGCAGGCCGTCCCGGCTCGGCGAGGCGGAGGATCTCGGGCCCGACCCGGTCGAGGGGGAGGACGAAGCGGGCCGCGCCGAGGCGCACGGCGGCGGCGGGCATGCCGTAGACCACGGCACTGCTCTCGTGCTCGGCGACCGTCGCGGCGCCGGCCCGCTGCATGTCGAGGAGGCCCAGCGCCCCGTCCTCGCCCATCCCGGTGAGCAGCACGCCGATGCCGGCGGCGCCGCACTGGCGGGCGATGGAGCGGAACAGCACCGTCGCGGCCGGGCGCTGGCCCGAGACCGGCGCGCTGTCGAGGACGCGGAGCGTGCGGGCGGCGCCGAGTTCGAGATGACGGTCGCCCGGCGCCACGTAGACGCGGCCGGCCTCGGCCCGCTCGCCCTCCCGGGCGACCGAGACGGGCAGGGGCACCACGCTGTCGAGCCAGGCGGCGAATCCGTCCATGAAGGCCGCGCCCATGTGCTGGACCACGAGGACGGGCAGGGGGAAGTCGGCGGGCAGCGCGCCGAGCACCCGGGCGAGCGCCGGCGGGCCACCGGTGGAGGCGGCGAGGCCGAGCACCGTCGGCGCCGTGCCCGGGAGCGGTCCGGCGGCAGCGGGGGCCGCGCCCTTGCGGGAGGCCCATTCGGCGCCGATCGGCCGGCGGCGGATCACAGGCACCTGGGCCATGATGCGCAGCTGCGTGCAGATCTCGTCGGCCACCGCCTCGTAGCCGGCATTCGTCGTGGCGACGGGCTTCTCCACCACCGAGAGGGCCCCGGCCCGCAGCGCGTTCATGGAGATGCGCAGCGAGGCGTCCTCCACCGCGTCCGCCACCACGACGATCGGCGTCGGGCGCTCGGCCATGATGCGGCGGGTGGTCTCCAGCCCGTCGATGCCGGGCAGGCGGATATCCATCGAGATCACGTCGGGGCGGACCACCCCGATCAGGCCGAGCGCCTCCTCGCCGGAGCCCGCGGCGGCGACGATCCGCAGGCGCGCGTCGCGGGAGACGATGTGGCGCAGGAGCTCCCGCACCACGAGGCTGTCCTCCACCAGCATCACGCGCACCGGGCCGCCGGCCGTGCCGTCCGCCCCGCCGCCCGTCGCCCCGCCGCGTGCCGCGTCCTCGCTCACAGGAGCCGTCCGATCGTCTCGAGCAGCGCGCGCTGGTCGAAGGTCTGCTTGGTCAGATAGGCGTCGGCGCCGAGTTCGAGGCCGCGGGCCACGTCCTCGGCGGCGCCCCGCGAGGTCATCAGGACGGTCGGCAGGCGGCGGAAGCGCGCGTCGGCGCGCAGGGCCTCCAGCAGGCCGAACCCGTCGAGGCGCGGCATCTCCACGTCGGCCAGGACGAGGTCGACGGGCTCGATCTCGGCGCGCAGGCGGTCGAGGGCGTCCTGGCCGTCCACGCAGACGACCACGCGGTAGCCGGCCGCTTCCAAGATCCCCTTCTCCAGCGTGCGGGTTGTGATGGAATCGTCCACGACGAGAATCGTCGCGCGAACCATCGAACGTCGCGCATCCGCCATCGTTCCGCCCGGCGGTTCCGCCGCGTCCGCGGCGGCCATGCGCACCCCCTCGGCCCGGGCGACGAGGCCCTCGGGATCGAGGACGAGGACGGGCCGGTCGCCCGGGAGGAGGGCGGTGCCGGCGACGAGGTCCGGATCGGCGCCGAAGGCCGGCATCGGCAGGACGAGGCGCGCGGCCCGGTCGAGCACGGCCGTCTGCTCCGCGATGCGGGTCTCCAGGCTGCCGGGACGCAGGCGCCATTTCGCGTCCGGATTGCGCCGC
>NZ_CABFPH010000121.1 GCF_902141845.1 Methylobacterium symbioticum
CGGCCGGGCTGCGCGCCTCGAGGGCGACGGCCGGCTCGGCGAGGCCGAGCACGGCGACCGGGCGGCCGTCGCGCGCGGCACCCTCCACCGTGTCGGCGGCGACGCGGGTGCGGGCACGCCAGTCGTGTGCGGCGCTGGTGCCGTTGTCGAGGAGGACGAGGAGGGCGCTGCGCCCGCCGCCCGCGCCGACGCCCTGCGGGTTCCAGACCGGGCCGGACACGGCGAGGATCAGGGCGGCGGCGGCGGCGAGCCGCAGGATCAGCAGCCAGAGCGGGGTGCGCGCGGGGGTCTGGCGCTGCGGCAGCAGATCGGCCACGAGCTTCAGCGGCGGGAAATCGATGCGGCGCGCCCGCGGCGGCGTCACCCGGAGCAGGAACCACAGGGCTGGCAGGCCGATCAGGGCGGCGAGGGCGAGGGGCGCTGCGAAGGTCAGTCCGAACATGCCGGCCTCCTCAGACAGGGCCGCGAGCGGCGGCGACCAGGGTCATGAGGCGCAGAGCCGCCTCGCTCGCCGGCCGGTCGGTGCGGTGGAGGGTCAGCGTCCAGCCCGCCTCGCGGACGATGCCTGCGAGGGCTTCCCGGTGGGCGGCGATCCGTGCGCGATAGGCCGTCCCCCAGGCCCCCGCATCGCCGATATCGAGGGACAGGCCCGATTCGAGATCGTGCAGAACCGCCTGGCCGGCGAAGGGGAAGGTCTCCTCGATCGGGTCGGCCACCAGCACGAGATGGCCACGGCTGCCGCGTCCCGCGATCTCGCGCACCGAGGCGGCGACCCGCTCGGGCGGGGTCAGGAAGTCGCTGAGCAGGATCACCTCGTCGAAGCGGCCGGGCTCGGCGCGCGGCGGCAGGTCCTGGCTGAGGCCGGCCTCGTCGCCGACGAGGGCCTGCGCCATCCGCTCGACGATCTTGCGCGACGCCGTCGGGCGGGTGAGGCCGAGGAGCCCGACGCGCTCGCCGCCCTCCACGAAGGCGTCGGCGAGGGCGAGGCCGAGCACGAGCGCGCGCTCCAACTTCGGCGCCTGGGCGAGGTCCGAGGCGAAGCCCATCGAGGCCGAGCGGTCCATCCAGAGCCAGATGTTGTGGGCGGCCTCCCACTCGCGCTCGCGCACGTAGAGCCGGTCGTCGCGGGCGGAGCGGCGCCAGTCGATCCGGGCGGCGGCCTCTCCGGTCACGAAGGGGCGGAACTGCCAGAAGCTCTCGCCGGGCCCGGCCCGGCGGCGGCCGTGCAGGCCGTGGGCGAGCAGGCTCGACACCCGCCGGGCCTCCAGGATGAGGTGCGGCATGCGCGCGGCCAGGGCGACGGCACTCTCGCTCTCGCGCCGGCCGGGATTGCGCTCGTGGGCGCTGAGGGCGCGGGTCGCGACCAATGCGTCAGAGTCTTTCCGCGAGCCTGGCGATCAGGCCCTCGACGGTGTCGCCGTCCGCCCGGGCGCTGTAGCCGAGCGCCATGCGGTGCTTCAGCACCGGCTCGGCCAGGGCCTTCACGTCGGCGATCGAGGGGGCGACGCGGCCCTCGATCAGGGCGCGGGCGCGCACCGCCAGCGTCAGCGCCTGGCTGGCGCGGGGGCCGGGCCCCCACATCAGCTTGCCCTTCACGATCGCGTCACCGCTGTCCGGCCGGGCCGCACGCACGATGTCGAGGATCGCCTCGACCACCGCCTCGCCCACCGGCAGGCGCCGCACGAGGCGCTGTGCGGTGAGGAGCTGCTCCGTGGTCATCACGGCCTTGGGCTTCCCCTCCGCGACGCCGGTCGTCTCGATCAGGATGCGCCGCTCGGCCGCCCGGTCGGGATAGCCGACATCGATCTCCAAGAGGAAGCGGTCGAGCTGCGCCTCGGGCAGCGGATAGGTACCCTCCTGCTCGATCGGGTTCTGCGTGGCCAGCACGTGGAAGGGGCGCGGCAGGTCGTGCCGCTCGCCCGCCACCGAGACGAAATGCTCCTGCATCGCCTGAAGCAGCGCCGACTGGGTGCGCGGGCTCGCCCGGTTGATCTCGTCGGCCATCAGCAGCTGCGTGAAGACCGGGCCCTTCACGAAGCGGAAGGAGCGGCGGCGCTCGGCATCCTCGTCGAGGATCTCGGTGCCGAGGATGTCGGAGGGCATCAGGTCGGGGGTGAACTGGACCCGCCGCGCATCGAGCCCGAGCACGGTGCCGAGCGTCTCCACGAGCTTGGTCTTGGCCAGTCCCGGCAGGCCGACGAGCAGGCCGTGGCCGCCCGCCAGGATCGTCACCAGGGCGAGGTCGACCACCTGTTCCTGGCCGAAGATCACCCCGTGGATCGCCTCGCGGGCCTCGCCGACGGCGGCAAGGCAGCTCTCGGCGGTGGCGACGATGCCCTCATCGAGGGCAGTGGCGGCGTGAATGCCGGCTTGGCCTTGCGTCATGCGGTCGGGTGTTCCCTTCTTCCGGATGCGGGCGTCCGAAGCGAAGTCCTGCCTGATCCCCGAGTGTGGCGCGCTTTTCGGCAGGCTGGCAAGGTCGGCATCGCCGCACGGGCCGCCGTCGCGCCCTGCACTAAGGGCGGAGGGACGGCGCGATCCGCGCGACCGACTCCACCACCTCCTCGCAGACCGGCGGGGCGAGCGTGCCGCGCCAGCGGCCGTAGGACCAGGGGCGATACCAGGCCGCGCGCTCGGGGATCGCGTCCGGCACGAGGTCGATGCCGTGGGTGCCGAAGGGGCCGCAGCGGCAGATCCGGGCAAGACCCATCCAGCCGCCCGGCCAGAGGCCGTGCCGCGCGATCGCCGTGTCCGTGTAGGCCGAGCAGCTCGGCCAGTGCCGGCACTGGCGCCCGACAAGGCTCGACAGGGTGAGCTGGTAGGAGCGGATGGCGAGATGCGCGGCCTGTCGCGGAAGGCTCACGCGGCGGACCTCAGGCGGCCTGCCGCTTGGCCGCGATCTGGTCGAGGGCATCGACCACCGCGTCGAAGGTCAGGAGCGTCGAGGCGTGGCGCGCCCGGAACTCGCGCACCGGTTCCAGCACGGCGAACTCCGCCCAGCGCCCGTCGGGCGCGGCGGCACCCTCCTTCAGCATGGCCCGCACCGCCTCCCGCAGGGCGCGCAGGTCGCCCGCCGAGGTCCCGACCACGTGGCGGGCCATCAGCGAGGAGGAGGCTTGGCCCAGCGCGCAGGCGCGGACGTCGTGGGCGAAGTCGGTCACCGTGTCGTCGGGCCCGAGCGCGAGGTCCACCGTCACCGTCGAGCCGCACAGGCGCGAATGGGCCGTGGCGCTGGCATCCGGGCGGTCCAGGCGCCCGAGCCGGGGGATGTCGGCGGCGAGTTCGAGGATGCGCCGGTTGTAGATGTCGTCCAGCATCGGGCTTTTCGCGAGGGCGTTCAGGAGGCTCCACGGCAGGCTGTCCCTGCCGGGAGACCTGCCGCGCACACCGCGCAACGCGGGACACGTTGCGCGACGGCGTCGAAACGACGATATAGGCCCGACAACGCCGCTTCGCGAGGAGGCGGACCGTCGTTACCCAGGGCCGCGCCCACGGCCGGGGACGCTCGATACGAACCGGGCACCGGCTTGTACGAAGATCCAAGCCGTCGAGAGCCCGGATACGCGAGCCCGAATGTACGCCAAGCCCGACAGCACGAGCATGAAGTCCCGTGTGGCGCGGGCGGGAGATGCCATGGATGCCGCTCTCAAATCCCTCTCGTACCGGACCGCCGACGATGCGCGGGGCCTGACCCTGATGCGCAACGACAATGCACGCCTGCCCGAGCCGGTCGAGGTCGCGCCCGAACCCGCCTCCGCCACGCGGGTGCCGGAGGGCATCGCGCTCGGCCGCCCGAGCCGCGAGGAGGCCGAGGCCGCCGTGCGCACCCTGCTGCGCTGGGCCGGCGACGACCCGAACCGCGAGGGCCTGATCGACACGCCCGCCCGCGTGGTGAAGGCCTACGGCCAGCTCTTCGGCGGCTACGATGTCGATGCCGAGGCTCTGCTGGAGCGGGTCTTCGAGGAGGTCGAGGGCTATTCGGACATCGTGCTGGTGCGCGACATCCCGTTCTACTCCCATTGCGAGCACCACATGGTGCCGTTCATGGGGCTCGCCCACATCGCCTACTATCCCACCCGCGGCGTGGTCGGCCTCTCGAAGCTCGCCCGCGTGGTCGACACCTTCGCCCGCCGCCTGCAGACGCAGGAGACCATGACGGCGCAGATCGCCGACGTGATCGAGAGCATCCTCAAGCCCCGCGGCGTCGCCGTGCTGGTGGAGGCCGAGCATCTCTGCATGGCCATGCGCGGCGTGCAGAAGGCCGGCGTCTCCACGATCACCAGCCAGTTCCGCGGCGTGTTCAAGGACGATCCGAGCGAGCAGGTCCGCTTCCTCACGCTCGTGCGTGGCGGCAAGGGCTGACGGCTCCTGATACCGGCCGGCCCCCGCCCTAGATCCGGCGGGCGCCGCCAGCCAACCGACGGACCATGACCGCACCCCTTCCCTTCGATCCGCCCGGCTCCCGCATCGAGGTCGAGGAGGGCCGCGCCTTCACGCCCCGCTTCGACGCGAACGGCCTCATCACCTGCATCGCGGTCGACGCCCATGACGGGCGTGTGCTGATGCTCGCCCACATGAACGCCGAATCGCTCGCGCGCACCCTGGAGACCGGCGAGGCCTGGTACTGGTCGCGCTCGCGCGGGGAGCTCTGGCACAAGGGCGCCACCTCGGGGCAGATCCAGCGCGTCGTCGAGATGCGCACCGATTGCGACCAGGACGCGGTGCTGATCCGCGTCGCGGTCGGCGGCGACGGCGGCTGCTGCCACACGGGCCGGCGCGCCTGCTTCTACCGGAGCGTCGCCCTCGATCCCGCGAGCGGCCGCGCGGTCCTGACCCCGGCGGATCCGTGAGCCGCCTCGCCGCCCTGCGCGCGGGTGAGGATTTCGGGCCCGACGCGGTCGAGCCGCGTCGGCCGAGCGGCACCGGTCCGCGCCTCGGCCTCGCCCTCGGCGGAGGCTCGGCCCGGGGCTGGGCGCATATCGGGGTGATCCGGGCCCTCGAGGAGGCCGACCTCTACCCGTCCGTGGTCGCCGGCTGCTCGATCGGTGCCGTGGTCGCCGGCTGCTATGCCGCCGGCAAGCTCGACCTGCTCGAATCCTTCGCCCTCGGCCTGACCAAGCGCCGGGTCATGGGGCTGCTCGACCTGCGCCTCACCGGGTCCGGCCTGATCGGCGGCGACCGGCTGCGCCGCCGCCTCGTCCAGGACCTCTCCGACCGGCGGATCGAGGATCTGCGCGTCCGCTTCGCGGCGGTGGCGACCGAGCTCGGCACCGGCCACGAGGTCTGGCTGAGCCGCGGCCCGCTGGTCGAGGCGGTGCGGGCCTCCTACGCCCTGCCCGGCATCTTCCCGCCGGTCGCCCTCGACGGGCGCCTGCTGATGGACGGCACGCTGGTCAACCCGGTGCCGGTGGCCCTCGCCCGCGCGATGGGCGCCGACCTCGTCGTCTGCGTGAACCTCAACTGCGATCCGAGCGTGCGCGGCGGCCTGATCGAGCCGGATCCGGCCGATCCGGTGGAGCGCGCGGTGGCCGGCGCCGTCGAGGTGCGCCGCCGCTGGAGCCTGCTCGGCGCGGTGCGCGGCCGCCGCCACCGGGCGCGGGAGCCCGCGCCCTCGGCCCCCGGCATCGCCCGGGTGATGTTCGACGCCTTCAACATCACGCAGGACCGGATCTCGCGGGCGCGCCTGGAACGGGACCCGCCCGACGTCAGCGTCCGGCCGGAGCTGGCCGGGATGGGCCTGTTCGAGTTCCATCGGGCGGCGGAGGGCATCGCGCTCGGCCGCGCGGCAGCCCGCGCGGCGCTTCCCCGCATACGCGCAGCGCTGGATGGCGCGAGCGCGCGGACCTAGGTCCGGGATCCCAAAGGGATCATCCCTTTGGTGGGGTGCAGGGGCGAAGCCCCGACCTCTTCCAGGGCTCTGCCCTGGACCCGCGAGAGGGGTGACCCCTCTCGACACCCGGACATCTCAGGCCATGGTGATATAGTCGCGCATGGCCTGATGCTCGGCCTCGACGGTGGCGATGCGCCGCTTCACCACGTCGCCGATCGAGATCATGCCGACCAGCTTGCCCTCCTCGCAGACGGGGATGTGGCGGAAGCGGCCGTTGGTCATCGTCTCCATCACGTCCTCGATGGTCGCCGTCCGGGTGCAGGTCACGACCTTCGTCGTCATATGCGCGGAGACGCGCTCGTCGAAGGAGGCGCCGCCGTGACGGGCGAGCACGCGCATGATGTCGCGCTCCGAGATGATGCCGGCGACGGTGCCGTCCGCGTTCGTCACCACGACGGCGCCGATGCTCTTGTCGGCGAGCAGGTGGATCGCCTCGTCGAGCGTGCGGTCGGGGCTCACCGTGATCACGGACGAGCCCTTCTCGGCGAGGATGCGTGCGACGGTCATAGGTCCTCCCTGACTGGACGTTGGACGCACCAGCAGCCCCACCGGCGCGGATGACGCGGTTCGGCCGGGTTGCTCCCGGCTCCTTCGCTCGATCAAGGCAAGTGTGTGGCCAATGTTTCCCGATGGCAAGCGCGTGGCGCGCCTGTCCCATGCAGCAATTTCATGCGGCCGGGCCGGACCGTGCGGCCGGATCGGTCAGGACGCCCGACGGCTCAGGGGATCGAGGACCGGGAACAGGAAGAAGCCCACGACGAAGCCGCCGAGATGGGCGTCCCAGGCGATCGCCGCGCTCTCGCCGCCGAGGGGCAGGGTGATCAGGCCGAACACGATGTTGGTGACCAGCCAGATCGCCAGGAAGGAGACGGCGGTGCGGTTGCGCAGCAATTCCCGCACGGTCTCGGGCGGGCGCGGCGGCGGCAGGTGCCAGGGCTGGTTGCCATAGGCCGAGGCCGGCGGCTGGAACACGAAGCGGGCGGCCGCCGCCATCAGGGCCGAGACGCCTGCCGAGGCGCCCACCAGGGGGGCCGTGCTGAGCGGCACGAGCAGGACATGCAAAGCGCCGCCCGCCACGGTGCCGGCGAGCGCGATGAGCCCGAAGCGCCAGGGGCCGCAGCGCCGCGCCACCGGCGAGCCGAAGGCGGCGAGCCAGACGCTGTTGAAGATCACGTGCAGCCAGGAGCCGTGAAGCAGCGCGTAGGTGGCGAAGGTCCAGAGATCGGCGGCGTGCTCCATGACGATGTAGCGCGCGAAGCTCTCCCGCGCGGCCGCTATCGCCTCGGTCCCGCCCGCCCCGGCGGCCGTGATCACCGCATCGGCCTGACTCGGATCGAGCCAGACCGTCCACCGGGCCGGGACCAGGGCGAGGTTCAGCACGACCCAGATGTCGGCCCCGTCCGAGAGGACGAACTCGCGCACGGCCTGGATCGCCATCAGAACGGCGATCGAGGCGGTGATCACGCCCGGCAGGTTGAACACGGGCACGCGGCTCTGGCGTGGGAAATCGGGCGAGGCATCCATCGCGGCACCATGTCGGGGCGCGCTGCGGAAGGGCAAGCCCTGCAACGAGGCGGGACGCCATCAAAAAAGAGGGGGAGGGCTGCCCCGGTCGGGCCCCCTCCCCCAAGAACGGGACCGTTCCCCGACCGCCGGGGACGCCGCCTGGACCAGAGACGGCGCGGGTCCGATGACCCGACGTGTCCGACACCTCGCAAGTGCTCGCAACAGGATCGAAGGCGGATGCCAGGGCCGCCGGGCCCCGTCTCCGCTGACGTGGTAATCCTTCCTTAATCCGACATCGGGCGCAACGCGGACGGGGGATTAACCCTAATGAAGCGTTGCACGCGCGGCGGCGCCGTGGTGGGCATAGGGTGTGCGGAATCGACGGCAAAGGCTCGATCAGATCCGGAAGCCGTACACGGCCGTACCGGAGCGGGACAGCCACGCTGGAACAGCTGACGGATCCGGGACATCATGAAGCACCAGACGAGCCGCTCCCTGCACGCCTACTGGGACCGCCTGCGCGGCGCGCGCTCCGCGCCCGAGCGGGCCGAGATCGAGCCGGGCGAGATCCGCCACATCCTCGCCGACAGCCTGATCCTCGAGATCGACATGAGCCGGCGCTCCGCGCAGCTGCGTCTCGCCGGCACCCGGGTCTGCGCCCTCTACGGGCGCGAGCTGCGCGGGCTGCCGCTAGGCAGCCTGTGGCAGCCCGGCGAGCCGCCGTCCTGGACCGGCGCGCCCCACGCCGAATCGTGGCGGGTCGTCGAGATCGTCGCCAACGACATGGTCGGCGTCGTGATGGGCCTGCGCGGCCTCACGGCGCTCGGCGAGAGCGTGGACCTCGAGCTGCTGCTGCTGCCGCTGCGCCATCGCGGCCGGACCCATGCGCGCATGCTCGGCACGCTGAGCGCCCATCAGCTGCCGTCGTGGATCGGGCTGCGCCCCCTCGTTCGCCTGGAGACCACCTCGCTGCGCGTCCTCGCGGGGCCCGCCCTGGCGGTGGACGACGCGCCCAGCCTCGATCGGCTGCCGCCGCCGGCCAACGACACCGCCCCGGTGCGGCGCGGCCATCTCCTCGTCCATCTCGGCGGCCGGGCCTGAGGGGCCCCGAGCCTCAGCCGCCCGCCTTCACCCGGCGGCACTCGGTCTTCAGATAGGCGGTCTTGCCGACCTCCTCGCGCAGGTCGGTGCGGGCGATGATCTCCTGCCAGCCGTTGGTGCAGCCGAGCTCGTTCGCCACCCGGACCTTGCGCACCTCGATGGCCTGGTCGTCGGTGCAGGCCTCCTGCGCGAGCGCGTTGGCGCAGACGAGGACCACGGCGATGAAGCTGTTCATGGGGGCGCTCCTCCCAGACGCGTCTTCTATCCGGCCGAGATAGGGCCTTTGAACAGCCGAGCCAGCGCTGTTCTCACCCCACCTCCACCACGAGGTCCGGCCGGAAGGTCGTGCCCTCCACCGGATTGGCCACCCAGCGGCAGCGGCCGATCGCCAGATCGTGGCCCGCGTGGAAATGGCCGGAGATCCAGAGATCGGGGCGGCCCGCATCGGGCAGGTCGTCGAGGAGCGTCGTCGCGTAGAAGGCCGGCACCCACCAGGGCACGCCGGGGGCGTCGCGGAAGGCGTCCGCCGCGCGCGGGCTCGCCGGGTGGTGCGTCAGCGCCACGGTCGGCCCGGCATGGGGCGTGGCGAGGGCGTCGAGGAACAGCGCCCGCTCCGCGCTGTGCGCCGCCATCGCGTCGTCCGGCTGCCAGGGCGTGCCGTCCGCCTTGCGGATCGAGCCGCGATACTCGCGCGAGCCGGTCACCGGGTCGGTCATCCGGGCGGCGGCGTAGGCGACGGGGTCGTCGGGGCGCCCCGGTGCGTCGGCCTCCAGCCAGCGTCCGGCGAGGGACCAGTCGCTCCACAGGGTCGTGCCGACGAAGCGCACGCCGTCGAGCACCACCGAGGCGCCGCGCTGCAGCAGGTGGATGCGCCCGCCCGCTGCGTTCAGGCGCGCCACATCCGCCTCCAGCGCGGCGAGGAGCTCGGGCGCCGTGCGCGGATCGCCGGTCGGCGCGTAATGCTCGTGGTTGCCCGGCACCAGCACGATCGGCCGCCCGCCAGCGAGCTGCAGGAGCGCGGCCAGCCCGCGCTCGGGATGGCCCTCGTAGAGATCGCCCGCGCAGGCCAGCACCTCGAAATCCCCGCGCGGGGCCGGGATCAGGTCGAGCCGGCGGCGCTCCAGGTGCAGGTCGGAGATCGGGAAGAGGCGCATCGCTCGGCAGGGTTCGCAATCGGGGCGCCGGTCCTGCGCAAGAACCGGCCGCTGTTCAAGGGTCCTGCGCCGCGCGGGCCGCCCGGCGCTCGGCCCGCGCGGCCCGGAAGACGTCGCCGGCCGAATCGGCGTTGATCGCCGCGACGCCGACCGCGGCGACGATGTCGGGCCAGGGCGAGGGATGAAGCGCGGTGACGAGCCCGGCGATGATGATCGCCACGTTGGCGACCGCGTCGTTGCGGGCCGAGAGATAGGCGGCCCGGGTCAGGCTGCCCGAGCCGTGCCGGTGCCGGGCGAGCAGCAGCGCGCAGGTCAGGTTGACGGCGAGCGCGCCGAGACCGGTCAGCGTCAGCGGGACCGGGGCCGGCGGGGAGAAGTCCGAAACCTTCTCCCAGACCGCGTAGGCGGTGGCGAGGGCCGGGATGAGCAGGATGCCGGCCATGAGCGTGCCGAGCCGGGCCCGGTTCTCCGCCGACCAGCCGATGCCGGCGAAGATCAGCAGGTTGATCGCCGCATCTTCCAGGAAGTCGAGGCTGTCGGCGATCAGGGCCACCGAGCCGATGGCCAGCGCCACCACGATCTCGATGCCGAAATAGCCGAGATTCAGCGCCGCGACGCGGGCGACGACGGAGCGGAGCGCGGGCGAGGCGGCGGCCTGCATCGGAGGCTGTTCCCTGGTCTGCCCGCCTCTTCGCCCATGCCGGCCACGCTGTCGAGGGCGTCGCGTCGGCGCGGCGCGCTACCCGCTGCGCCGGATCTGAACCGGAGCGAACATGGCCGGATGCGGCGTGGCCGCGGGCGGTTCGGCCGGTGCCGGCGCGGGAGCCGGGCTCCGGATGGCCGACCCGGCATCCAACTGCGCCGCCAGCCGGGCTGCCAGCCGGGCCTGCGCCAGGGCCGCGAGTTCGGTGGAGGACAGGGCGGCGGCGGGGGCAGGAGCCGCTGTGGCCGGTGGCGACTTATCGGTCGCCGCGCGCGGCCGGTCCCGGCGCAGGGCCGAGAGAGCGAAGGCGAAGAGCGCACCGACGAGGCAGGCCGAAGCGGCCGCGAGCGATCTCGGATTCGGGCTGTCGCTCGTCATCAGGGTCACGAGCCCACCGAGTGCCAGGACCGCCCCGGCGGTGCCGAAGGAGAACGGATCGTAGCAGGGCATGGCCCGATTGTGCGGTGCACCCCTCAGCCGCAGGTGAACCGGCTCGCTCGAATTGTCCGGACTCCGAGCCCGAGAGCCCTCGGATGGCCGGGGCCGGCCGTGTCGGCCTTAAGTCGAGGATTGCCGGGCTCGGACTGGATTCGTCGCCCCGCCTGTGCGAGGCGAGAGGACACGCGCCGCGGACAAGGGCGCGATCGACAAGGGAGCCCGCGAGATGTTGCCCGAGCTGCGCGTTCTGTATTTCGAAGATCTGGAGGTCGGGCTCTCCGAGACCTTGTCGAAGGTGATCGCCTCCTCCGACGTGGTCGGCTTCGCCGAGATCACCGGCGACCGGAACCCGATCCACCTCTCCGAGCATTTCGCGGCGCGCACGCCCTTCGGCACGCGCATCGCCCACGGCCTGTACACGGCGGGCCTGATCTCGGCGGTGCTCGGCACGCGCCTGCCCGGCCCGGGCGCCGTCTATATCAGCCAGACCCTCAATTTCCGCGCGCCGGTGCGCATCGGCGACACCGTCGAGGTGACGGTGGAGGTGGCCGAGCTGGTGCCGGAGCGCCGCCGCGCCCGCCTGAAGTGCACCTGCTCGGTGGCCGGCGAGATCGTGCTCGACGGCGAGGCGCTGGTGAAGGTCCCGACCAAGGCCGAGGCCGACCCGTTGGCCGTCCGCACGGGCAAGGCCTGACGCGCCAGCGATGAGCCCGGTCGCGATCGAGGACCCGGCCGATCCGCGGCTGGCGCCCTACGCGGCCATGCGCGAGCGCGACCTCGTCGGGCGCGCCGGCCGCTTCATCGTCGAGGGCGAGGTGACGCTCCGCCTCCTCGCCTCGACACGCAGCCGCTTCCGGGCCGAATCGGTGCTGCTCGCCCCCGAGCGCTGGCCGGGCCTCGCGGCCGACCTCGGCGGGATCGGCGCGCCGGTCTACCTCGCCGGCAAGGCGGTGATGAGCGCGGTGGCGGGCTTCCCGATTCATCGCGGCGTGCTCGCCGTCGGGCTCCGCGGTTCGGAGCCCGACGCGGAGGCACTCGTGCCGCCCGCGCCCGCTCCGGCCCTGGTGCTCGGCCTCGCCGGGCTGACGAACCACGACAATGTGGGCGGCTGCTTCCGCAACGCGGCCGCCTTCGGCGCCGACGCGGTGCTCCTCGACGCCGCGACCTGCGACCCGCTCTACCGGAAGGCGATCCGCGTCTCGGCGGGCGCCGCCCTGATCACGCCCTTCGCGCAACTCGCGGCCGGGGCCGACTGGCCGGCGCTTGCCGTGCGTCTCGGCCTGGAGCTGCTGGCGCTCAGCCCCTCGGGCGCAGAGACCCTGGACGGCCTCGCTCCGCCGCGCCGCACGCTCCTGCTCCTCGGCACGGAGGGGCCAGGCCTGGCGCCCGCGCTGATGGCCCGGATGCGCACCCTGCGCATCCCGATGGCGCCGGGCTTCGATTCGCTCAACGTCGCCACCGCCGGGGCGATCGCCCTGCACCGCCTCGCAAGCCGATCCGGATCCGTCCCCGGCGAAGAGTACTGAGCCGGCCGCCGCGCCCGATCGCAGGGCGCCCGGGGCCGGATCTTCGATCGTCCCCAAGGGCGCTGCGCGACAAAGGGATGCAATTGCCGAATGCGGAGACGGTTCTAGCTTGGCCTTGGCGACGGCGGACCGGTTGAAGGCGACCCTCTCTAAGGCGATCCTCGGTCCGGTTCGGCGTGGGGCATTTCGAGAGGAGACGGTTGCGGTGCTGCATGCGGGAGACGGGCTGCGGAGGCTCTCCGGCCGCAGGGTCGTCATCGTCGGGGCGGGCCCGGGCGGCCTCGCCGCGGCGCTTCTCCTCGCGCGGGCCGGCATCCATGTGACACTGATCGAGAAGGACGATCAGGTCGGCGGCCGGACCAAGACGGTCGAGGCGCCGGGCGGCTACCGGTTCGATATCGGACCGACCTTCTTCCTCTATCCGCAGATCCTCGCCGACATCTTCCAGAGCTGCGGCGAGCGCCTGGAGGACCATGTCCGCCTGGAGCGGCTCGATCCGCAATACCACCTCGCCTTCGAGGGCGGCGGCGGCATCTCGGGCGAGATCCGCGCCACCGGGGATGTGGCCCGCCTCAAGGCCGAGATCGCGCGCATCGCCCCGGCCGATGCGGAGAACGTCGAGGCCTTCTTCGCGGAGAACCGGACCAAGTTGCGCTACTTCAAGCCGGTGCTGGAACAGGCCTTCCACCGGTTCCGCAGCATGGCGAGCCCGGCCATGCTCGCCGCCCTCCCCTATCTCCATCCCGGCCGCAGCGTCGACCGCGACCTGAGGCGCCATTTCGCCGACCCGCGGGTGCGCCTCGCCTTCTCGTTCCAGACCAAATATCTCGGGATGTCGCCCTTCCGCTGCCCGAGCCTGTTCACGATCCTGTCGTTCCTTGAATACGAGCACGGGGTCTACCATCCGGTCGGCGGCTGTGGCGCGGTCTCGGAGGCGATGGCGGGGCTCGCCCGCCGCATGGGCGTCGATATCCGCCTGGGCACGTCGGTCGAGCGGGTTCTGTTCGAGGGCAAGCGCGCCGCGGGCGTGGTCGTCGGCGGCGAGACGCTGCGGGCCGACGCGGTGATGATCAACGGCGACTTCGCCAAGGCGGTGCCCGCGCTGGTCCCGGAGGCGCGCCGCCCGCGCTGGCGCGACGCCAAGGTGAGCAAAGCCCGCCTCTCGTGCTCCACCTTCATGATGTATCTCGGCATCGAGGGCCGCATGCCCGCGAGCCTCGGCCATCACACCATCCTGCTCGCCGAGGAATACGAGCGGAACATCCGTGAGATCACGGAGGGCACGCTGCCGATGCGCCCCTCCATCTACGTGCAGCATGCGGGCTTCACCGACGGCGGCATGGCACCGCCCGGCCACACCGCCCTCTACGTGCTGGTGCCTGTGCCGAACCTGAAGGCCGGGATCGACTGGACGCAGATCCGCGGGACCTACCGCGCCCTCGTCCTGGAGCGGCTGAAGCTTCTGGGCCTCGGCGACCTGGAGGACCGCATCCGCTACGAGCGCATCGTCGACCCGACCCAGTGGCGCGACGACTTCTCGGTCCACGAGGGCGCGACCTTCAACCTCGCCCACGACCTGATGCAGATGCTCTGGTTCCGGCCGCACAACCGCTTCGGGCCGGGGCTCTATCTCGTCGGCGGCGGCACCCATCCGGGCTCCGGCCTGCCGGTGATCTACGAGGGCGCCCGCATCTCGGCCCGCCTGCTCATCGAGGAACTGCTCGGCGCCCGCGTGCCGGCCGGCGCCGGCATCCCCGAGACCGCGCCGCTCGCGGCCGGCGGGGAGGCGCGGTGAGCATGCGCATCGGCCGGCTCGCCCTCCCGCTCGTCCTCCTCGTCCTGCCCCTGTCCGCCCGGGCCGCCGGGCTGCAGGTGGAGATCGAGGGCATCGAGCCGGGCGGCGGGACTGTCTACGTCACCCTGTGCCAGGGCGGCCTCTCCGAATCCGCCTGCCTGCAGGGGCAGGACGCGCCCGGCAGCGCGCCCGTGCGCAGCTTCGCCTTCGCGGATGTCGCGCCCGGCACCTACGCGGTCGCGGCCTTCCAGGATCAGAACGGGAATGGGCGGCTCGACCGCACCGGCCTCGGCCTGCCGCAGGAACCCTACGGCCTCTCGGGCGGCGCGGGACGGCGCGCCCGGCCGAGCTTCGCCGAGGCCGCCTTCGCCCTGCGCGAGCCGGGTGCCGCCATCCGGGTGCGGCTCGCCCGCGCCCTGCCCCGGCGCTGACGCGGTGACCGCGCTCCTGACGGCGGAGGGCGTCGCGCTGGCCTATCGCGGGACCCGCGTCCTCGACGGGGTCGATCTCGCGCTCGCGCCCGCCGAGACCCTGGCGCTGCTCGGGCCCAACGGAGCCGGCAAGACGACGCTGATGCGGCTCGCCGCCGGCCGCCTGCGCCCGGATGCGGGACGGATCCGTGTCGAGGGCCGCGACCCCCATGCCGACCGGGCGGCGCGCGCCGCCATCGGCTGGGTGCCGCAGGAGATCGCCCTCTACGCCCGCCTCACCGTGGCGGAGAATCTCGGCGTCTTCGCGAGCCTCGCCGGCGTGCCGCGGCGCGGCCGGCGTGAGGCCGTCGCCGCGGCGCTCGCGCTCGCCGAGGTCGAGGCGGTCGCCGGGAGCCTCGTCGGCCAGCTCTCGGGCGGCTACCGGCGCCGGGTCAACATCGCCGCGAGCCTGATGAACCGGCCCCGCCTCGTCCTCCTCGACGAGCCGACCCAGGGGGTCGACCTCGCCGCCCGCGCCGCGATCCACGCGGTGCTGCAGCGCCTCAGCGCCGAGGGCACCGCGATCCTGATCGCCACCCACGATTTCGCCGAGGCGGAGCGCCTCGCCGACCGCGTCGCCTTCATGGCCCGCGGCCGGATCCTGCGCGAGGGCGCCCTGCCGGATCTGCTGGCCGGCCTGCGCGCCGGGCCGCCCGAGCGCGAGCTGGTGCTGGCCGGCCCGCCCGATCCGGCGGCCGAGGCCGTGCTGCGCCGGGCCGGCTTCCTGCCGCATGA
>NZ_CABFPH010000122.1 GCF_902141845.1 Methylobacterium symbioticum
CGGGGCGGTGCCGGCGCTCGCCGCCGCGGGCCTCGCCGGGGCGATGATCGACACCGCGTCCAAGGACGGGCGCCGCCTGACCGATCGCCTCGGGCCCGCCGACCTCACGGCCTTCACCGAGGCCTGCCGGGCGCACGGCCTGCTCTCGGGCCTCGCCGGCTCGCTCCGGGTCTCCGACATCCCGAGCCTGGCGCCGCACCGGCCGAGCTATCTCGGCTTCCGCGGCGGCCTCTGCCGGGCACGCGACCGCCGCCTCGGCCTCGACCCGGAGGCGCTCGCCGAGGCCGTGCGCACCCTGCGCGCCCTCCCCGCCCGGGCGGCCGCGTGAGCGCGGCCCCGATCGTGGTGAAGCTCGGCGGCAGCCTGCTCGCCGATCCCGCGCGCCTGCGCGCTTGGCTCGCCCAACTGGCCGCCGGCGCGCTCGGCCCCTGCCTGATCGTGCCCGGCGGCGGCCCCTTCGCCGACGCCGTGCGGACCGCGCAAGCCGCGCTCGGCTTCGACGACGCCCTCGCCCACCGCCTCGCCCTCGACGCGATGGGACGGATGGCGGAGGTGTTTTGCGCGCTGGAGCCGAAGCTGGGGATCGTCTCCGCTCTGCCGGTGCCTGCGAGCGCGCCGCTTCCGGTGGATTCGCGTGTCCCCTCTCCCGTTCGGGAGAGGGACTGGGTGAGGGTCGAGAAGTGTCAGGAGCGGGCTCCGCACGAGCCGCCTCACCGTCGCGACCTCTCTGGCGCGTTCTCAACCCTCACCCCAACCCTCTCCCGAACGGGAGAGGGGGCGCGTCGCGGTTCCGGAGAGGTGCCACGGGCGCATGTCTGGGACCCCTGCGCCTTGCGCTCCGGCCATCGCGACATCCCCGAATCCTGGGCTGTCACCTCCGACAGCCTCGCCCTCTGGCTGGCCCTGGAGACCGGCGCCCCCGCCTGCCGTCTCGTGAAGTCGGCCCCCGCCCCGCGCGGCAGCGGGCCGCAGGACTGGGCGCGCCTGGGGCTCGTGGACGCGGCCTTTCCGGCCTTCGCCGCGCGTTATCCCGGCGAGATCCGCATCGAGGGACCGGCCGATGGCCGGGTCGCCGCGTGAGCGAGAACCCCGAAAAGCGCCCCGAGCACCTCGTCTTCGTCACCGGCAAGCTCGCCCGCGCGCGGCTGGAGAAGGTCGCGTCCACCCTGCCGCCGGAGCGCTTCGCCTGGAGCATCGCCGATGCCGGCGTGAAGGTCGCCGCGCTGATGACGGAGGAGATCATCCGCCGCCGCGTCACCCTGCCGGAGGGCGCGACGCGGGTGATCCTGCCCGGCCGCTGCCGCGCCGGCACGGAGGCGCTCAGCCGTCACTTCGGCCTGCCCGTGGAGCGCGGCCCCGACGAGATCGTGGACCTGCCGGCCTGGCTCGGCCTCGCCGGCCGCAAGCTCGACCTGTCGGGCCACGACCTGCGCATCTTCGCCGAGATCGTGGACGCCTCGAAGATGACGCCGGAGGCGATCCTGGCGAAGGGCCTCGACCTCGCCCGGCGCGGGGCCGACGTGATCGACCTCGGCGGCCTGCCCGACACCGCCTTCCCGCATCTCGAGGACAGCGTGCGGCTGATGAAGGCGGCGGGGCTCACAGTCAGCGTCGATTCCTTCTCCCTCGACGAGCTGACCCGCGGGGCCAAGGCGGGGGCCGATTATCTCCTCAGCCTCAACGAGGAGACGCTGGGCCTCGCCTTCGAGACGGGGGCCGTGCCCGTCCTCGTGCCGATGCGCCCGGACGACCTGCCCTCCCTCGACCGCGCCATCGCGCGGATGGAGACAGCGGGCCTGCCCTATCTCGCCGACCCGATCCTCGAGCCGATCCATTTCGGCTTCGTGGATTCGATCACCCGCTACCGCGAGGTCCGCGCGCGCTGGCCGCAGGCCGAGATGATGATGGGCACCGGCAACCTGACCGAGTTGACCGAGGCCGACAGCCTCGGCGTCACCGCGCTCCTCGCGGGAATGTGCTCGGAGCTCAGCATCCGCAACGTACTGATCGTGCAGGTCTCCAACCACACCCGCCGCACGGTCGAGGAGCACGATGCGGCCCGCCGCGTGATGTACGCCGCCAAGGCCGACGCGGCCCTGCCCAAGGGCTACGGCCGGGCACTACTGGCACTTCACGACAAGCGCCCCTTCGTGCAGACCGCCGATGAGATCGCGGGCCTTGCCGCCGAGGTGCGCGACCCGAACTATCGCATCGCCGTCGCCGAGGACGGCATCCACGTCTACAACCGCGACATCCACAGGGTCGGCACCGACGCGATGGCCTTCTTCCCCGAACTCAACGTGGCGAGCGACGGGGCCCACGCCTTCTATCTCGGGGCCGAGCTCGCCAAGGCCGAGACCGCGTGGCGGCTCGGCAAGCGCTACGTGCAGGACGAGCCCCTCGACTGGGGCGCCGCCGCCGAGGCCGAGGCCGAGGACGCCACCGCCTTCAAGAAGGCCGGACACACCAAGCATTCGGGGCCCGACGCGCCCCCGCCCGGTACCCGCGACCTGCGCAAGGCCGCCGAGGCCGACGCGGCGCCGCCGGAGACGATCGGCGCAGCGGACGCCCGCGCCGGGACGGATCTCGCCGCGACGCCCGATCCCAGAAAGACCCGGCTCGTCTGCGGCAAGCTGGTCGCCGAGGACTGAGAGCCGTGCCGCTGATCCTCGAGACCGTCGTCACCACCCTGTCGCCGGCGGGCGATCTGCACCTCGTGCCCTTCGGGCTGATCCGCGAGGGGGACGCCTACATCCTGGCGCCGTTCCGGCCCTCGCCGACCATCGTGAACCTGGAGGCGAACCCGTATTTCGCGGCCTCCAGCCCGCGCGACATCCGGGTGATCGCCGGCGCCGTCACCGGCCGGCGCGACTGGCCGGTGGTCGAGTGCGAGGCGATTCCCGCCAAGCGCCTCGCCGACAGCTTCGGCCATGCCGAGTTCGCGGTGGAGGCGGTGGAGGAGGACGCCACCCGTCCCCGCTTCCGCGGGCGGCTGGTGAAGGCCACCGCGCACGAGCCCTTCATCGGCTACAACCGGGCGCAAGCAGCCGTGCTCGAGGCCGCGATCCTGTCGACGCGGCTGCACATGCTGACCCCGGACAAGATCCTGACGGAGATGGCCTACCTCGCCATCGCGATATCCAAGACGGCCGGGCCGCGCGAGCGCGAGGCCTGGGACTGGATCGAGGACAAGATCGCGAGCGCCCTCGGGCGCAGCGAGCGGATCCTCGCAAACCCCGGCGCCGCACCCTAGACGGCGCAAAGGAGAAGCGTCCATGACGTTCATGAGACTTGCGGCCGTGGCGGCGCTCGCCACGGTGTCGTTCGCGGCCCAGGCCCACGGGCCGACCCGCCAGAAGGTGTCCGAGACCGTCGAGATCAACGCGCCCGCCGACAAGGTCTGGGCCGTGGTCGGCAATTTCCAGGACGGGAGCTGGATCCCGGTGGTCGAGAAGACCGAGGGCAAGGGCGGCAACGAGCCCAAGGCCACCCGCACCCTGACGCTGAAGGGCGGCGCCACGGTCGAGGAGGAGCTCGCCAAGTACGACGCCTCCAAGAAGAGCCTGATGTACCGGATCGACAAGGTCGACGTGAAGACCCTGCCGGTCAACGACTACTCGTCCTGGATCGAAGTCGAGTCGGACGGCGCGGACAAGACCAAGGTCACCTGGCGCGGCGCCTTCTACCGCGGCTACATGAACAACGATCCGCCGCCCGATCTGAACGACGAGGCCTCCAAGAAGGCCGTCCAGGGCCTCTACCGCGCCGGCCTCGACAACCTGAAGTCCAAGGTCGAGAAGGGCTCGTGAGCCCGGTTGGACGCACGCGTCCCGCGGGAGGCCGGCGCCGCGCCGGCCTCCTCGCGCTCCTGATCCTCGCCGGCCCGCTTCTCTCCCGCCCGATCTGGGCCGAGCCGAGCGTGGCCGACCCGAGCTTGGCCCCGCCCCGCCCCGCCGCGGCGGGCGAGGCTCTCGTCACCGTGCAGGGCGGCAACGCCGTCGAGGTGGTCGATCTCGCGGCCGGCAAGGTGGTGCGGTCGATCCCCGTCTCGGGCTCGCCCGCGGGTATCGCGCTCTCGCCCGACCGCGCCACCGCCTATGTCACCCGGCCCGACCTGCCGGGGCTCGCGGTG
Source organism: Methylobacterium symbioticum (assembly GCF_902141845.1). Classification (GTDB taxonomy): domain Bacteria; phylum Pseudomonadota; class Alphaproteobacteria; order Rhizobiales; family Beijerinckiaceae; genus Methylobacterium; species Methylobacterium symbioticum. The sequence continues at coordinate 4,133 of NZ_CABFPH010000122.1, forward strand.
ATCGACGCGAAGGCCCGTGCGCTCACGGCTACGGTCACGCTGCCCGGCGGCCCGCTCGGCATCGGCGTCGATCCGAAGGCCGGCACCGTCTACGTGGCCGACTGGTACGGCAGGCGGCTGTTCGTCCTGCGCCCCACGGGCGCGGGCGCGGATGCCACCCTGGTGCCGGACGGCGAGATCGCGGTCGGCGCCTCCCCCTCCGGGATCGCGGTGACGCCGGACGGCGCGACGCTGCTGGTGGCCAACCGCGAGGCCGACAGCGTCTCGGTGGTCGATGTCGCGCGCCGCCGCGAGGTCGCGACGATTCCGGTCGGGCGCCACCCGTTCGGCCTCGTGCTCGATGCCCAGGGCCGGCGCGCCTACACCGCCAACGTGACGGGCGACGACGTCTCGGTGATCGACGTCGCGGCGCGGCGCGAGGTCGCCCGCGTGAAGACCGGCGAGCGGCCCTATGTGGTGGCGCTGGCGCGGGGCCGCGGCTTCGTCACCGACCAGTACGGCAACAGCGTCACCGCCTTCGACCTCGACAGCCTCAAGGTCCTGCGCACGATCGATGTCGGCGACCATCCCGAGGGGATCGGCGCCGACGCGGAGGGCCGCTTCCTCTATGTCGCCAACTGGGGCTCGGACACGCTGAGCGTCATCGATGCGGAGACGATGGCGGTGGTCCGCGAGATCCCGACCGGGGAGAGCCCCCGCGCCTTCGGCGACTTCCTGCGGTAGGTCCTTGCGGGGGGACGCTGCCCGCGTCCCTCATCCCGCAAACCGGTGGATCACTGCGGGTGGCCGCGGATCCCCCTCTCCCCGCACGCGGGGCAAGGGGATCCGCTCCGAACGATCGGAAGGCTCACTCGCCGAGCGCGACGCCCGCCGTGCCGATCACCGTGGCGATCAGGCCGCAGGTGAAGGCGCCGATCATCGCGTAGGTCACGATCTTCGCGAACATGTCTGCCCCCTTTGGCTTCGTCGTTGTGGTGGCGTCCCTGCGGACGCGCCGACCCAACGTGCGATGCGGCGAGGGGTTGCTGCATCGCGGCGCGGGCGGGTCCCGCGAGAGCCGTCCCCGATCGCGTTGCAATCGAGATCGCCTCTCGCTCAGTGTGGGGACGCGCTCTGTTTCGCCGAACCGTCATCCATGTCGGCGAAACAGAGCGCTCCAGATGCGTGGAAGCCCGCATCCGGGGATGCGGGCTCCGGCGATCGCGGCGCGCGGGGCGTCAGCAGGAATAGCCGCCCGAGGTCTGGCCGTACTGCTTGACCGGCCGGGTCTGCTGGTTGGCGTTGCCCTCCGAGGCCGAGCTCATCGGGCAGGCCTCGTAATACGGACTGTCGTGGACGCCGATCGCGCCGGTCACGGCCGGGTCGTAGGGCGCGAAGAACGGCGAGCGGCCGTACCCGTCGAAGGCGGACGCCGTGGAGAGGGGCGCGGCAGCCAGAAGCAGGGCGGCGAGGGCGAGGCGGGTTCGGGTCATGGGGGCGATCTCCTATGCGACGCGGTCGCGGGATTCGCGCCGGGTCTTGAGCGCTGATGACCGCAAGATAGGGAGATTTGTCCGCTCCATCCGTGTCGAGCCGCACGATGGAAGCGGGATTAAAACGGGGATCGACTGTATAGGCGTCGCCCCGGCCCCGCGCGCGCCGGCGCCGCTTCCGTCGGGCTCGCCGCGCGGGCGGCGGCCGGGGCGGCTTGGTAAAAGATGCATCAGCCGAGCATAGTTTCCGCCTCGTTACCAAGAGGGGCTGGCCAGGCCGGGGTGTTTCTGTGTAATCCCCCGACTTCCCTTGATTTCGCCATATGAATGGTGATTTTAGGCCGCGAGGGGCATTTCAGCGGACAGGTGTAATGACAGAAGAAATCCAGGGCCCCGCCCTCGACGTCGTCGAACTCGCGGGCGACATCGTTTCGGCCTACGTATCCAACAACTCCGTTCCTGCCTCCGAGCTTCCGGCCCTCATCGCCAGCATCCACGCGGCGCTCCTCGGTCTCGCCTCGGGCACCCAGGTCGCCGCGGCCGAGCCGGTCGCCGAGGTGGAGAAGCCGACCCCCGCCCAGATCCGCCGGTCGATCACCGACGAGGGCATCGTGAGCTTCCTCGACGGCAAGACCTACAAGACCCTGAAGCGGCATCTCACCGCCTACGGGCTGGAGCCCCGCTCCTACCGCGAGCGCTTCGGCCTGCCGGCCGATTATCCGATGGTCGCGCCCGCCTACGCCGCCCAGCGTTCGGCGCTCGCCAAGCAGATCGGCCTCGGCCGCCCGGGCGCCCTGGCCGAGCGCCAGACCGGCCGCCGGCAGGCGGCCTGAGACCGAGCCCCGCGGGCCTGAACCCCCTCTCCGCGGGGCCGGCCGATCTTCAGGCCTCGCCGACGGCTCGATACAAGGCGCGGTGGCGACCCCACTCCCGAACCGGCAGGGGGCCCGGGCGCATCCGGACTGGCCCGTGAGGCCGTGTCCGGCCGGAGATCCCCCCACCCGCCCCTCCGGCTTCGCCCACGCGTCCCGTCGGGCGCGCCGGAGGCTGGCGGACCGCTTTCCCGCCGGGGCGGGCAGCCTTCCCGGGGGCGGGGCACGCCCTATCCTTGTGGCATGCCCCGCTGGATCTTCGTCCTCTTCGCCGCCGCCCTGTTCCTCAGCGTGTTCGGCATCGTCCTGACCTTCATCAAGACCGGGCCGACGCAGAACCAGCCCAGCCGCCCGCCCGAGCAGCCCGCGGCGACGGCTCCGCGCAACCCCTGACGCGTCACCACGTCACCGTGTAGGCGAGCTCGACCGAGCGCGGGCGCCCGAGCAGCCAGTTGGTGCCGACCCCGTCCACCGCGTTGCCGCTGATCGCGTAGACCTTGTCGAACAGGTTGTAGACGCGCAGGCTCAGGCGCGAATCCGGCGTGACCTGATGGTCGAGCACCGCGTTGACGAGGTTGTAGGCCGGGCGGCGGGCGGTGTTGCCGAAATCGCTATAGACCGGCCCGACATTCTGCAGGCCGATCCGCGCGGTCCAGTCCCGCAGGCCGTCCCAGGTCAGCCAGAGATTGGCCACGCGCTCGGGCACGTCGATCGGCTGCCGGCCGGCATAGGACACCGCCGTCCCGTTCACGACCTGGCTGAAGCTGTCGTACTGGGCGTGCAGCAGGGCGAGGTTGCCGTCGAGGCGCCAGCCCGGCGCGACGCGCCAGCCCAGCGCCAGCTCGACCCCTTGCGAGGACTGGCTTCCGACCTGGACCCCGATGGCGGCGCTGCCCGGCAGGCGGGAGATCAGGTTGTCCTTCACGATGCGGTAGCCCGCGAGCGTCCATTCGAGCGCCCCGTCGAAGGCCAGCCCCTTGGCACCGACCTCGATCTGATCGCCGGTGGCGAGCTTGAAGCCGGCCAGCGACTGGGACAGCGTGATCAGGCTGTTCACCGGGTCGGTGGCGAAGCTGTACTGGGCGTAGAGCGCGCTGTCGGGCGTCGGGTTGTAGACGAGGCCGAAGCGGTAGCCGAGCGACGCATAGGTGCGCTCGAACTGCGCTCCCGTGCGCAGGTCCTCGCGCCGGAGCGTGGGCGCGTCGAAGCGGACCCCGGTGAGGAACGACAGCCGGTCGCTGAGGATCACCCGGTCCTCGGCGAAGACCGAGGCCTGGCTCGTGCGCGTCCGGTAGGCCGGGGTGGCGCGGCCTTCCGGTGGGAAGGTCCCGAGGAAGCCGCCGACGAGGGGCACGCTGTCGGACTTGTCGAAGAAGAAGTTGTTGGTGTGCCGGAAGTCGATGTGGTTCACGTCGAATCCGGCCAGGAACGCGTTGCGGAACCCGAACAGGCTGCCCGTGAAGGCGGCGTCGAAGCGGTTCCCGACCTGTTCCTGGCTGTGGTAGATCTCGGTGAAGGCCGAGCGGTCGACGAGACCCGTGCCGCGGTTGAAGGCGTACTGCTCCACGTCGAGCCAGTGCCGGCTGCTGGTGAGCCGGTAGGCGGTGTTGCGGATGGTCACGTCGGCGGACGGCGTCCATTCCGTCTTCAGCTGGGTCCAGTTGTCGGCCCAGGTGATCTTCGGATCGAGGATGTTGTAGTTCCGGAACCGCACCGGATCGGGGATGCGGCCCTCGACCAGCGGCGTGCCCCAGTAGCGGGCGGGCTCCTGATAGCCGAGATCGTGGCTCAGGGTGAAGGCGAGGTCGGGGCTCGGCTGGACCAGGAGCGCGGCCGAGACCGCGAGGTTGCGGAAGTCGCCGACCGGATGGACCCAGCCGTCGGCCCGGTTGCCGCTGACGTTCAGCCGGTAGGCGAAGGTGTTGCCGAACTCCGCCTGGCCGATCGCGCCGCCGGAATCGAGGGCGAGCCGGGCGACGCCGTCGCTGCCGATCACCGCACGGGCCGCGTTCACGGGCACGAAGACCGGCTTCTTGGGCACCACGTTGATCACGCCGCCAATGGCGCCGTCGCCGTAGAGCACCGAGGACGGCCCGCGCAGCACTTCGATGCGCTCGACGTTCCAGGTGTCGAACGGGAAGGTCACCGTGTTGGCGCCCACGTAGAAGCGGGTGCCGTCGTAGAGCTGCTGAATCGAGTTCGGTCCCGAGAAGCCGCGGGCCGTGAAGGCGCCGTTGCCGTTGCCGGGCGCGGCGATGGAGGTGATGCCGGTGGCATCCTGGGTCACGGCATCGGCGACCGTGTCCTGCCCGCGCAGGCGCGCGGTCTCGCCGGAGACGATATCGAGGCTGGCCGGGGTCTCCAGCGGCGTCAGGCCGAGGCGGCTGGCGCTGCGGCCCGGCGTCCGCAGGTTGAGGCCCACGGGGCTCGTGCGCCCGGGGCCGGAGCCCTCGACGGAGAGCTCGTCGAGGGCGACCGCGTCTGCCCGAGCGTCCTGAGCCCGAGCCTCCCCGCAGAGAAGGCCGCAGGGGAGGAGGAGCGCGGACAGGGAGCGCGCGGACAGGGTGCGGAGAGAGACGGCAGCGACGGGACAGGCGCGCGCGGATGCGCGCCGGCCGCGGGACCGGGCGGAGCGGGACAGGTTCGGCATGGGGGAAGGATCACGAAGCGGGCGGCACGCCCGGCCGGGTCGTCCTAGCCTGAATGTAACAATGTTACAATCCCTGGCCGCGTGCGAGCGTGCGCGGGCAAGGCGCGGCCGTCGCGGGCCTGAGGGCGGCATCGGGGCGAGCATCGGTGCGGCGGGCTCTGTGGCACGTCACCGCGAACGAGGCCGGCGCGCCGCCGCCTCGTAGGATCGGCAGCGCATCGGCACCCGCCAGGACACCCCGCCCGGCGCGCTTCGCGTGTGACCACGGCTGACGGCAGGTCTCCTGGCTCGCGGGTCGCCGCCCTCTCACCGTCTTCCCGGGTGGTGGCACCCAGTGACATGGTGGTGAAGGGCTCGCCGCTCACAGTTGCGGGGGCAGCCGCGGCATCGAGCCGATCCCTCACGGGTCTGGCCCTCACCGCGTTCCCTTTTGATCCCCGAAGGGAACCGTCGGGCGCGAGCTTGACCGTTGCGCGGGGCCGCGTCAACGGCGCCGGCGGAGGGATCAGGCGGGGACGCTGTGGATGCGGCGGACCTGCGAGGGGGTGAGGCCGAAGCGCTTGCGGAAGGTGCGGTTGAAGTAGGAGAGATCGCCGAACCCGACGTCGAAGGCGATGGCGCCGACCGGCCGCGTGTCGGCCGGATCGGTCAGGCGCTGCATGGCGCGGTCGAGGCGGCGGCCGAGCACGAAGCCGGAGAAGGTCTCGCCCTCCGCCTGGAACATCGCCTGGACCTGCCGGCTGGAGATGCGCTGAGCCTGCGCGACGGCCTCCAGGCTGAGGTCCGGCTGGCCGATCCGCTGCTCGACCTCGATCTTGAGCGCCTGGATCCGCTGGTCGCGCCGGCTCGGCGCCCGCATCTCCGCCTGGCGCCCGGGCTCCAGCACGATGAAGGTGAGGAGCTCGGCCAGATGGCCGCGCACCAGCTCGGCGAGTTCGGCGCAGGCGACCGGGATCAGCCCCCGCAGCAGGCTCGCCGCGTAGACGGTCAGGGTCTGCAGGCCGGGATGGTCCCGGTCGATCCGCCGGAGGGAGCCGGGCTCCAGCGCGGCGAGCGGGCCCGCCAGCCGCTCCCGCTCGATCGCCAGGAGGTCGATCCGGTCGACGCCCATCGCCTCGAAGACCGCGCCGCGGCTCGCCGGGACGAGCAGCGCGTCCCGCGAGCAGCAGGCGAGGCTCTGCCCGCCGAGCGTCACCTGGAGGCGTCCCACCGCCGGCCGCACCAGCAGCAGGCGCTCGCCCGGCCCCTCGTCGCACCAGCGCTGGGAGGGGCCGAACACCGAGGCGATGCCGAGATCGGGCACGAGGCGGATCGCCGTGCGGCCGCGGAAGGGCACGGCCTCGGGATCCTCCACCGCCTGCGGGACCACGCCGTCGGCCAGGCTCGCCGCGAGGGCCGTCGCGGCGCTCACCGCAGCCCCCGACGCCGCCCGCCCGAGCGGGGCCGCGCGGTCTCGGCGGGAGATCGCTGGTTCGTCATGGCCCTCCCGATCCGCCGGAATCGCTGCGCAGCAGTCCGCACTCTTGCTCGCCCGAGTCCAAGCGAGCCTGCAATGACCATGCTAGAGCCGCGCAGAGATGTCGAGAGTTCGTGCGTCTTCGTCCCGGATGTCGAGCGGGATGAGGGGCGGACATCTTACATTAGACGAGTTTCAAACTGAATGCCGGGCGGTTCTCTTGCGTGTTCTACACGGGAGCGCCGTCCGGACGATCCGGAACGTGGCGCCCCGCGCGGGCGGACAAGGTGGGTTCGAACGTCATGCGATACGTCCGTCTCGTCGCGGCCCTCGGTGCGGGGACGGCGCTCGCCGGCCCGGTCCTGGCGCAGACGGCCGCGCCCACCGTCGCCTTGGACGAGCTCTCGGTCACCGCCGCCCGCGCGCCGCGGCCGGTGGAGCAGATCCCGCAGAGCGTCCAGATCGTCGATCGCGACCAGATCCGCCAGCAGCTCGCCCTGACATCGAGCCCGTCCGCCGTGCTGTCGAAGCTGGTGCCGGGCTTCTCCGCGCCCAACGGCACCATCTCCAGCGCCTCCGAGAGCTTCCGGGGCCGCAACCTGCTGGTCCTGATCGACGGCGTGCCGGTGAACACGCCCCTGCGCGACGTCTCGCGCATCCTCAACCTGATCGACCTGAATTCCGTCGAGCGGATCGAGGTGGTGGCCGGCGCCTCCAGCCTCTACAGCGCGGGCGCCACCGGCGGCACGGTCAACTTCATCACCCGCCGCCCGACCGACGGAACGCCGATCGTCACCGTCAACACGGCGCTGCGGACCTTCACCGCCGATCCGGTGCACGGGCTCGCGCCCGAGACCTCGATCAGCGTGACCGGCAAGGTGCCGGACGGGGTCGACTACGCCTTCACCGGCTCCGGGCGCTTCGCGGCGCGCACCTATGACGGCAAGGGCCGGGAGATGGCCTCCGACGGCCAGCTCGGCCAGGGCGGCGGCGACCGTTTCCAGCTCGGCAACATCAACCTGCGGCTCGGCTACGACCTCGACCTCGCCAAGCGGATCGAGTTCGGCCTCACCCAGATCCTGCTCAACCAGGATCCGCGCTACCTGACCGATTACAGCGCGCCCTTCGCGCGGCCGAACTACGCCCGGCTCTATCCGGGCCTGCCGGTGGCCGAGGACACGCGCTCGCTCTACCTGCGCTACACCGACCGCGACACGCCGCTCGGCAGCCTGTCGCTGCTCGGATTCTACAACGACATCAACAAGCGCTTCAATTACTCGGAGTTCTCCTACCCGGCGAACCCGTTCGTCACCTACTCGCTCAACCCGGCCTCGCCGACGAGCCTCGCCAACCAGACGGCGCTCGCCACCGAGCGCGGCGGCATCAACCTCACCTTCGACACCGATCTCGGCGTCCTCCTGCCCGGGATGAGGTTGACCTGGGGCTCCGACGTGATCTCCGAATCCACGCGGCAGCGGGCGCGGGACGGCGCGGACGTGTTCACGCCCCTGCAGCAGAACAGCTATGCCGGCTTCGCCCTCCTCCAGATCCCCGTCGGCGAGCGCCTGACGCTGCGCGGCGGCATGCGCTACGAGCATTTCGACCTCGACGTGACGGGCTTCTCGCGGCCGACCACCTTCGCCGCGACGGCGGCGCGCAACGCGCTCGGCTACTCGACCTTCGTGCTGCCGGCGATCAACGTCACGGGCGGCAGGTTCTCCTACGCGGCTCCGACCTTCAACGCGGGCGCGACCTTCAACCTCCTGCCCGGCATCGACCTCTACGGCGGCTTCAGCCAGGGCTACGCGCTCGCCGATATCGGCGCCTTCACGCGGCGGGCCGGCCTGTCGCTGGCCTATGCCTGCCCGGTGGCGCGGCCCTTCTGCCTGCCGGCCGGCACCACCATCGCCTATTCCAGCATCGCGCCGCAGGCGCAGATCGTGAACTCCTACGATTTCGGCGTCCGCGGCCGGAGCGGGATCTTCTCCGGCAGCCTCGGCGGCTTCGTCTCGACCTCGGACGAGGGCACGACCTTCGATCCGCTCACCAACCGGCTGAGCCAGCAGAAGGAGATGATCTACGGCGTCGAGTTCGTGGGCAGCGCCCAGGTCACGGAGCAGCTCAGCCTCGGCACCGTGCTCGGCTATCGCGAGGGCCGCTACGACACCAACCGGGACGGGCGCCTGGACAGCTATCTGCCGAACAACCGCATCGGCGCGCCCTTCCGCGCCACCGTCTCGGGCACCTACCTGTTCGAGAACGGCGTGTCGGTCCGCCTCGAAGGCGAGGGCTTCAGCGGCCGCGACGCCCGCATCGACCTCGCCGGCACCCGCTACCGCCTCAAGGACGCCTTCACGGTGAACGCGGCCGTCGGCGCGCCGCTGGCGGGCGGCGAGCTCTACGCCTCCGTCGATAACCTGTTCGACGTCGCCTACTGGAACCCCACCGCGACCTCGGTGCGCAACCTGACCGTCTACGGGCTCGGGCGCACCGTCACGGTCGGCTACCGCAAGACGTTCTGAGCCGATGGTCGCCTTCGAGGAGACGGACGACCTCGTCGTCCTGCGCTACGTCGCCCCGCCCGAGCCCGGCGACGAGACCGCCTATCTCGACGCGCTGGAGCGGGTCGGCGCGCGGCCCGCGCCCTTCGCCCTGGTCATGGTGCTCGGCGGCGCGGCCAAGATGTCGGCGGCCTCCGAGCGGGCCCAGGCGCTCTGGTTCAAGCGCACCCGCGCCGATCTCGACCGGCGCTGCCGCGGCCTCGTCATCGTGCGGCCGGGCTTCGGGGAGGCGGGGGCGGACGTGTTCCGCCGGCTCTGGGCCTTCCCGATCCGGATCGCCCCGGACGAGGCCACGGCCCGGGCCACCGCGCGGAGCCTTCTCGCATGAGCACCGCCCAGGCCCTCCCGGCCACCCTGCCGCCGGCCCGGCGCGAGCGCCTCGCGCTCTTCGGGGTGCTCGCCGCCCTCTACATGGCGCAGGCGATCCCCTCCTATCTGATCGCCGCGGCCCTGCCGCCGATCATGCGGGAGGCCGGGATCTCCCGCGCGGCGATCGGCTATCTCAGCCTGCTGTTCCTGCCCCTCGTCCTGAAGTTCCTGTGGGCGCCGCTGATCGACCGCGTGCGGCCCTTCGCGCGGGCGCACCGGGCGGGCTGGGTCATCGTCACGCAGGTCGGCGTGATCGGCTGCATCCTCGCCCTGCTGCCGCTCGGGCCGACCCATGTGCCCGGCATCATCGGCATCGGCTTCCTCGCCTCGCTGCTGATCTCGACCCAGGACATCGCCACCGACGGCTACGCCGTGAAACGGCTGCGGCCCGAGGACCGGGCGGTCGGCAACGCCATCCAGGGCGGCGCGGTCGCCCTCGGCGTGGTGGTGGGCGGCACGCTGAGCCTCGTCCTCTACCATCATGTCGGCTGGGCGGGCATGCTGCTGACCGCCGCCGCCTTCTCGCTGGCCCCGCTCGCCGCCGCCTTCTTCATGCGCGAGGGCGAGCCGGCCCCCGCCGCCGCGCCGCGCCCCTCGATCCGCGCCTTCCTGCGGCGGCCGGAGGTGCGCACCATCCTCTGGGTGGCGCTGACCTACCGGGTGAGCGAGGGGCTCGTGAAGGCGATGGAGGGCCCCTACCTCGTCGATGCCGGCGTGCCCCTCGACCGGATCGGCTACCTCTCCGGCGTCTCGGCCATGACGGCGGGGCTCGCCGGCTCCGGCATCGCGGCGCTGCTCGTGCGCCGCTACGGCACGGCGGCGACGCTCGGCCTGCTCGGGGCGCTGCGCACCCTCTGCTTCGCGCTGTTCACCGCCCACGCGCTGGGGATGGTGCTCGGCCTGTGGCCGCTCTTCGGCGCCGCCGGCTTCCAGACCCTGATCCGCTACATGGAGATCGTGGCGCTCTACAGCCTGTTCATGGCGGTCTCCTCGACCGACCAGCCCGGCACCGACTTCACGATCCTCGCCTGCGCCCAGCTCGTGGTCTACCTCGTCGGCTCGCTCGTCTCGGGCAAGCTCGCCGACCTCCTCGGCTACGGCGCCCTGTTCGGCCTCGCCACGCTGCTCTCCGGCCTCGCCACCCTGGCGACCGTGCGGATGCTCGGGGCCGGCCGCGCCGGTCATTCGGCCTGATGGCCGGGCGCCCCGGGCCGGAGCCGCGCGGCGGCGACCAGCAGCGCGCAGCCGAGGGCCGCGCAGGTCCAGAACGGCAGCGCGGGCGCGAGCCGGAACACCGCGCCGCCGCACAGGGCGCCGATCCCCTGCCCCAGCACGTGCAGGCTGGCGAGCCAGCCC
>NZ_CABFPH010000123.1 GCF_902141845.1 Methylobacterium symbioticum
GGCCAAGCGCACGACGGCGCGTCCGCGCGTCGCGGCGCGCGCCGTGCCGCGGGTGCAGGAGGAACGGAGGGCGGTCTATGCGGCCCGGCCGGCGTCGCGGCGCCTGCGCTACGCCGAGCCGATGCCTGTGGGCATCGCCCCTCTGCCGGGCGAGACGATGGCGGATCCGCGCATGGAGCGGCTGAGCAGCGCCGAGGCCGCCGGTTACCTCGTGGTCCGGCGCCGCACGGTCGTCTATCCCGACGGGCGCGCGATCCGCATCTACCGGCCCCTGGAGGCCGGGGACGAACTCGACTGAGGCGCGCTCGGCCGGAGCCTCAGCGGATGCGGCCGGGGCGGGTCGGCTCGAACACGATGCGGCGGTGGGAGGCGCACCAGCTCTTGCCGTCCTGCACGGGCGCGCCGCAGCAGATGGCGCGCTCAGTCGGCTCGCCGATGATGAACTTGCAGACGAAGGCCCCCGATTGCGCGAAGGGCACGCGCAGCTCGGCGGACGGCTCCTTGATGGTCTCGGCTTCGCCGATCTGTGACATGCGGACGAGTTGATTCATCGGACCTGGCGGGTTCGGTGCCTCGCGGATCGGGCCGGCGGCCCGCCGGAGAGGCGGCAAGCGATGGGGTTATCCGCGGCATCGCAGCAGCCGGCCCAGCACCCGTGCGGAGCCGGGCTTCGCGGGCCCGGGAGCGCGCCGCACGACCCGACGGTCCACGGCGCATGTCATCTTCCTGTTATAGCTGGCGTTCTTGCAGACGAAAACAACCCCGCGCATCCTGGGGCGAGCCGACGCATGGCTGTCCGGTCGCGCCAGGCGGTGCACGGGCCCTCGGCTGCGGGCACCAATAGTAACCTGTGCGATATTTGCGAGCCTGCGCTGCGGCGCAATACTGAGTTTGCGTGTCCCTGCCGGCCCCGGGGGCGGGCCTGAGGCATGTTCCGGCTGCAACCCCCTCCCCCGTTCCAGGCGGCGTCCGACCGGCCGCTCGCCGCGGCTGGGCCGGTCCGCGACGGTGCAACGATTCGCGTGCGCCCGGCTTGAGGCGGCCGGGCGGCCGGTGTACGGCCGGCCGCGTCTGAGGCTCGGGGGGAGAGCGATGCGCGTCCTCGTCACCGGCTCGGCCGGGTTCATCGGCTTCCATCTCAGCCGCCGGCTGCTCGCCGAGGGCCACGCGGTCACCGGCTTCGACGGCTTCTCCGACTATTACGATGTCGGCCTGAAGCGCGCGCGCCACGATGTCCTCGCCCAGGAGGCTCGGTTCGAGGCGGTCGAGGGACGCCTCGAAACGCCGGGCCTGCTTCACGACCTCCTCGGCCGGGTCCGGCCGGAGATCGTGGTGCATTGCGCGGCCCAGGCGGGCGTCCGCTACAGCCTCGCGAATCCGGCCGCCTTCGCCGATTCGAACCTGGCGGGCAGCTTCGCACTGCTGGAGGCGGTGCGGGCGCATCCCGTCCGCCACCTGCTCCTGGCCTCCACCAGCTCGGCCTATGGCGGCAACACGCACCTGCCTTTCCGCGAGACCGACCGCGCCGTCACGCCGCTGAGCTTCTACGCCGCGACCAAGCTCGCCATGGAGGGGATGGCGCATTCCTACAGCCATCTCCACGGCATCCCGACGACCGCCTTCCGCTTCTTCACGGTCTACGGGCCCTGGGGCCGGCCGGACATGGCCCTGTTCCTGTTCACGCGGAAGATCCTCTCGGGTGAGCCGATCGAGGTCTTCGGCGACGGCGCGCCGGAGCGGGACTTCACCTATGTCGACGACCTGATCGAGGCGGTCCGCCGCCTCCTCGACGTTCCCCCGCCCGGGGCCGGCCCGGTCGGCCCGGAGGACACGCTCAGCCCCGCCGCGCCCTACCGCCTCGTGAATATCGGCGGCGGCCGCCCGGTCCGACTCGACGCGATGATCGCGGCGCTGGAGGCGGCCCTGGGACGACGCGCCGAGCGCCTGTTCAGGCCGCTGCCGCCCGGCGACGTCGCCCGCACCGAGGCCAGCACGGATCTGCTGCGCCGCCTCGTCGGTACGGTGCCGGAGACGCCGATCGCGGTCGGAATTCCCGCCTTCGTCGACTGGTACCGCGCCTTCTACGGGGTGTGATCCGGTCGCGCGCGGCGCCCGGATGTGGTTGAGTGACCGCAGATCCCGATCGACAACAGGACTGAAGACCGATGGCGTCCTCGCCCCTCGTCAGCGCCGAATGGCTCCACCAGCGCCTCGACGCGCCCGATATCGTGGTGCTCGACGGCTCTTGGTACCTGCCCGCCGCCGGCCGCGACCCGGAGGCGGAGTTCCGCGCCGCGCATATCCCGCGGGCCCAGCGATTCGACATCGACGCGATGAGCGACGAGACCTCCGGCCTGCCCCACATGCTGCCGCGGCCGGAGGTGTTCGCCTCGCGCATGCGGGCGCTCGGCATCGGCGACGGGCAGCAGATCGTGGTCTATGACGGGATGGGCCTGTTCTCGGCGCCCCGCGTCTGGTGGATGCTGCGCACCTTCGGGGTGCGCGACGCCCTCGTCCTCGACGGCGGCCTGCCCGCCTGGATCGCCGCCGGCTACCCGACCGAGGACGGCGATCCCCGGCAGCGCGAGCGCCGCCACTTCACGGCCCGGCTCGACAACGGCGCGGTGGCGGATGCGGGCGACATCGCCCGGGCGCTGGCGGGCGGCTCCGCCCAGGTGGTCGATGCCCGCTCCGCCCCGCGCTTCCGCGGCGAGGAGCCGGAGCCGCGCCCCGGCGTGCGGCCGGGCCATATGCCGGGCGCGCGCAACCTCCACTACGCGGCGTTGCAGCGCGACGGCCGGCTCAAGAGCCCCGAGGAACTGCGCGCCGTCCTCGCCGAGGCCGGCATCGATCCCGAGCGGCCGATCCTCACCACCTGCGGCTCGGGCGTGACCGCGGCGATCGTCTCCCTCGCGCTGGAGACCCTAGGGCGCCCGGCCCGCGGGCTCTACGACGGGTCCTGGTCGGAATGGGGCGCCGATCCGGATCGGCCGGTGGCGACCGGGCCGGCCTGAGCCGGTCCCCGCTCGGTCAGGCGGCGCTCGGATCCGGTCCGACACGGGCAGCACCGGCGTCGCCGTCCCTCCATCCGCGCGCCGTCATTCCCGCGTCACGCGAGCGGGGCATTTTTGCAACGCTCGCACCCGGCCTGCGACATCCTGTGCCAAACCCTGTTGTCAGAAATATAGCACTGGCTATATTTCGCCTCGAAACGGGGTCGCGAGGTGTCGATGATGCGAGCGGGGGCGCGCATGGGGAAGGGTTGGGCCGGTGCGGCCCTCGGTGTCGGACTCTGGCTGGTGCCGGGCCTCGCGGCCGCGGCCGATCCGGCGGCGCCGCGCGCCCTGCCCGGCTTCGCCGATTGGTCGGGGGGCTATGTCGGCCTGCAGGGAAGTGCCGGTGCCTCCTTCGGCGCCCTCGGTTTCGGGCCGACCGCGATCGGCGGCCGCGCCATCCCGGCCTTCCGCACGGGCGATTCCACCGGCCGTTCGGACCGGGGCCGCGAATCGACCACGGCGGTCGGCGGCGTGTTCGGCGGCTGGAACTGGCAGCGCGGCCCCTGGCTCGCCGGCATCGAGGCGGACCTCTCGGCGGCGAATCTCAAGCGGCCGGTGGGCTCCGCGGCGCTCGGCTTCGGCTTCGAGACCGCCGACCCGGTCTTCGACGTGATCCGCGCCAAGACCGACGGTTACGGCATGCTGCGCGGCCGGCTCGGCTACAGCTTCGACCGGGCGCTGGTCTACGCCACCTTCGGCCTCGCGGGGGCGACCACGCGGATCCTCGCGACCTATCCCGACCTTGCCGGCGGCCCGGCCGCCAGCGCGCGCAGCACGCAGACGCAAGCCGGATTCACCCTCGGCGCGGGCATCCAGTACGCCATCACCGACCAGCTCGCCCTGGGGCTCGACTACCGCTACATCGATCTCGGCTCGACCGGGCGCTTCGACCTCGGCGCCGTGCCGGGCCCCGCCGGCGGCCCGGTTTCGACGCGGGCGACCTTCGTGTCGAACCAGATGCTCGCGCGCCTGTCCTGGTATCCGGGGGGCCTGCGGTTGCCGCCGGAGGCGGACGAGGCGGCGCCGCACGATCCCGACACGGCGCTCGGCGACCGGTTCTCGCTGCACGGACAGACCACCTTCGTGAACCAGGGTGTGCCCGGCTTCCGCTCGCCCTATCGCGGCGAGCAGAGCCTGCTGCCGCATCAGGCCCAGGCCACGACGACGGCGACGCTCTTCCTCGGCCTCAAGCTCTGGGAGGGCACCGAGCTCTACTACAACCCGGAATTCAGCCAGGGCTTCGGCCTGTCGCGGACGCTCGGCGTCGCCGGCTTCGTCAACGGCGAGGCGCAGAAGGCGGGCGCGCCCTTCCCGAAGCTGCGCTCGAACCGCTACTTCGTGCGCCAGACCTTCGGCCTCGGCGGCGAGACAGAGGACGTGCCGGACGGCCCGAACCAGGTCGCGACGCGGCGCGACGTGGAGCGCATCACCGTGGTCGCCGGCAAGTTCGCGCTGGGCGATTTCTTCGACGGCAACGCCTACGCCCACGACCCGCGCGTCGACTTCATGAACTGGTCGCTCTGGGGCGCCTCGGCCTGGGACTTCCCGGCGAACCTGCCCGGATTCACGCAAGGCGTCTTCGTCGAGTACAACCGCCGCGAATTCGCGATCCGCGCCGCCTACACGCAGGTGCCGAAGGAGCCCTCCAGCGACGTGCTCGACCCGCGCGTCTTCGAGCGGGCCGGCGCCGTGGTCGAGCTGGAGACGCGCCACACCCTGCCCGTGCTCGATCAGCCCGGCCGCGTCCGCTTCGGCGCCTTCACCAATGTCGGCAACACGGCGAATTACCGTGACGTGGTGGCCCTGACCCAGGGCGGCGTCTTCGCCGACATCAACGATGCCGTGCAGGCCACCCGACGCCCGCGCCGCAAGAGCGGCCTCTACGTCAACCTGGAACAGGCCCTGCGCGACGATATCGGCCTCTTCGCCCGGGCCAGCGTCAACGACGGACGCAGCGAGAGCCTGTCCTTCACCGATATCGATGCCAGCCTCTCGGGTGGCGTGTCGATCAAGGGCGCGGCCTGGGACCGGCCCTTCGACACCGTGGGCCTCGGCGCGACGATGAACGCGATCTCGCGCTCGCACCGGGACTATTTCGCCACGGGCGGCCTCGGCCTCCTGATCGGCGACGGGCGCCTCAACTACGCCCCCGAGCGCGCCTTCGAAGCCTATTATGCGCTGAACCTCACGAAGTTCGTCACAGTGACGCTCGACTACCAGTTCGTCTCCAACCCCGCCTACAACCAGGATCGCGGCCCGGCCCACTTCTTCGGCACCCGCCTGCACGCAGATTTCTGAGAACGGGTTTCGAAAGGGATCATCCCTTTCGCGGGTCCAGGGCGGAGCCCTGGGATCGAGAGCCGGGGCGCTGCCCCGGCGCCCTGCCAAAGGGCTGAGCCCTTTGGGATCCCGGATTCAGGCCAGCGCCGAGGCGCCGGAGACGCTGGCCCAGACGGTGCCGTAATGGCAGGCCGTGGCGGCCAGCACGAAGGCGTGCCAGATCGCGTTCTGGAAGGGCAGGCTGCGCCAGACATGGAAGACGACGCCGATGCTGTAGAGCAGGCCGCCCACCGCGAGCAGCCACAGGGCGGTCGGCTGCAGCGCGGCGATGACCGATTCGTAGGCGAGGAGCCCGCTCCAGCCGAGCACGAGGTAGAGCCCGATCGAGAGCCGGTCGAAGCGGCCGGGCAGGAACAGCTTCACGGCAATACCGATCGCGGCCACCACCCAGATCACCGCCAGCAGCGCCCAGGCGGTGGCGCCGGTGCCGACCAGGGTGACGAGGGGCGTGTAGGTGCCCGCGATCATCAGATAGATCAGGGCGTGGTCGGCCCGGCGCAGCAGCCATTTGCGCGGGCTCACCGGATAGAGGTTGTAGGTCGCCGAGACGCCGAGCATCGCCACCATCGCCGTGGCGTAGACCACGATCGCCGCCCGCTCACCCCAGCCGAGATGCGCGGTGAGCGAGGTGGTCACCAGCGCCACTGCGCCGGCGAGGCCGAGGACCACCCCGAGGCCGTGGACCACGCCGTCCGCGAAGACCTCGCGCGGGGTGTAGTGCCAGGTCACGGATAACGGTCTGCCATCCTCGGCCAGTGACATCGGAGTCTCCCGCGCCCTCCTGCAATGCAGCACTATAAGCCTCCCGTGCCCAAGTCGTTCCTTCTGCAGACTGCGTAAATACAGCCGATCCCCAGCTCTGGTGTCGCATGGTCAACGCTTGTGCTGTGCAACAAGCGTTGCCGCAAGCGCGAAGGCTTTCGGGCCCGTGCCGAACTCTTGCGAAGATCCGTCGCAAGCTCGGCCTTTCAGATGCCGCTCCCCGCGAAACCTTCGAAGCCGAAGGCGGGTTCGGCCCCGCCCGGCGCGGCGGGCACGCCCTGGCCCAGGCCGAGGCTGAGTCGGGCATGCACGGTCGCCATCACCAGCACGCCCATGGCAAGCACTTGGTGGGCCAAGCCGGCCCAGAGCGGCACGGCCAGCAGCAGGGTCGCGATGCCGAGGCCCATCTGGGCGAGCGCCAGCACGGCGATGCCGATGGCCCGGCCGGCGGCCGGCCCCGGCGCCGAGAGCCGGGCCTGCACGGCGTGGACCACCGCGACGAGGACGATCAGATAGGCGGTCAGCCGGTGGTTGAGCTGCACCAGGGCGAGGTTGTCGACGAAGTTCTCGATCCAGGGCCGGACCGCGAACAGCTCGGAGGCCGGCGGGATCAGGTCGCCGTTCATGGTCGGCCAGGAATTGTAGACGAGGCCGGCATGGGAGCCGGCGACGAGGCCGCCGAGGAAGATCTGCACCAGCACGAGCACCGGCAGGGCGACGGCCACGGCCCGCACGCCGCCGGATGCCGGCGCGAGCCGGCCCCGCCGCTCGCCCGCCGCCAGCCAGACCAGGCCGGCCAGGATCAGGCTCGCCGTGGTGAGGTGGAGGGCAAGCTTGAGCGGCGCCACCGCGGTCATGCCGGGCTTGAGCCCCGAGGCGACCATGATCCAGCCGATCGCCCCCTGCAGCCCGCCGAGGAGACCGAGCACGAGCAGCCCGAGGCCGAGGCGGCGGGAGAGCAGGCCGCGCCACCAGAACACGGCGAGCGGCAGGAAGAAGACCAGCCCGAGGACGCGCCCGAGCAGGCGGTGGCCCCATTCCCAGAAGTAGAGAACCTTGAAGTCGGCGAGGCCGAGGCCCTGGTTCAGGATCTGGTATTGCGGCGTGCCGCGATACTTCTCGAACTCGGCCGCCCAGTCGGCGGCGGAGAGCGGCGGCATCACGCCGGTCACCGGCCGCCACTCGGTGATCGAGAGGCCCGAGCCGGTCAGCCGGGTCGCGCCGCCCACCGCCACCATCGCCACCACGAGGGCCGCGACGAGGTAGAGCCAGATCCGCACGGGATTGCGCGCGGGATCGCCGGCGGTGGTGGAAAGCCGCATGACGCCGATCATCCTTCCGGTTGAGGTCGGCTTCGGGTTAGGCAATGCCGGCGCGTGGGGCAACGCCCGGCTTTGCCGCAGCGTCCCCGCGTCCGCTTTCGAGGAGAGGTTTCATGCGCCGCCGCGCCCGCACCCTGGTCGGCACGATCGCCATCCTGGCCTTCGTGATGATCTACGCGCCGCTCGCCATGGCGCTTGCCGACAGCCGGATCGCCGAGACCCCGCCGGCGGTGCAGACGGTGATCTACTGCGTGCTCGGCATCGCCTGGATCATCCCCCTGATGCCGCTGATCAAGTGGATGGAGCGGCCGGATCGTTAGCAGCCGGCCGGCTTCCCCTCGTTTTCGCCGCACTCGGGCGAGAGAAGCGCGCCATCCTCCTCGCGCACCCCGTATCCGATGCATCGACCGCTTCCGCGCCTGCCCCTCGCCATCGGAGTCCTCCTCGCCGCCGCGCTGCCGGCGCTCGCCCAGGGCACGCCTCGGTCGATCAACGATTGCGAGCGCCTGAAGAACGACCTCGCCTACAATCAGTGCCTGTCGATGTTCGGGCCTGCCGCCCGCAACGTCGCGGGCGGCTACGCCGCGGGCGAGTTGCCCACCACGCCCGCGGCGCCGGCGAGCGCCCAGGCCAATCTTCAGGCGGAGGCCCTGGCCAATACCCCGCTCGCGATCCCGCAGGCCGAGGAGCCCGCGGTCGAGACCCGGCGCGGCCGCCGCCGCTACGGCCGCCACGGCCGGCAGGCCGCGGTCTTCACGGTGGGCGGCGGTGAGAGCCGGGGCCGGCGCCGGCGGCGCTGAGGGGCCGGGCCGATCACGCCACGTTGAGCCGCCGCCCGCGGTTCCAGGCGAGGAAGGGCACGCCCGAGAGGAGCCCGCGCAGGGCCGCCCGCGACTGGTGGCAGCCGTTGACCGAGACCCGCGGCAGCGCGTGCAGATGCCCGGCATGGGCCGCGAAGAGATGGCCCGGCCGCGTCGTCAAGGCGGTGGCGAAGCCGAGCTCGCGCGCGATGGCGAATTCCCGCGCGCCGGCCGAGCCCGGATCCCCCACCGGATAGGAGAGATGGCGCACCGGTCGGCCGAGTTCCGCCTCCAGCCGCGTGCGTCCTTCGGCGATCTCGCGGGCCGCCCGCCCGTCCGCGTGCTTGGCCAGCATCGGATGGCTGATCGTGTGGGCGCCGAAGGTCACGGCCGGGTCGCGGGCGAGCTCGCGCAGCCCGTCCCAGTCGAGGCACAGCTCGGCCGCGAGCGCGCCGGGCGCGAAGCCCGCCTCCCGGCAGAGCGCGGCGATCGTATCGAGGAGGCGGTCCTCCGGCCCGGCGCGCAGGTCGCGGTAGAGGGCCGCGAAGGCGCGCGCCTTCTCCTCCGGGCTCCGCGCCGGCAGGTCGAGATGCCCCGCGCCGACGGCAATGCGGATCCGGGACAGGCGCTCCACCGCCCGCTCCAATTCCACCCACCAGAGCCGGCCGCGCTGGTCGGCGAAGTCGCTCGTCACGAACAGCGTCCAGGGCGCCCCGTGCCGCCGCAGCACCGGGGCGGCATGGGCGACGTTGTCGCGGTAGCCGTCGTCGAAGGTCAGAACCGCGAAGGGCTTGGGCCCCGGTGCGGCGAGGCGCTCGGGCACCGCATCGAGGCCGACGACCTCGAAGCCGTGGCCCGCGAGTTCGGTGAGCGTCGCATCGAGGAAATCCGGGCTGATGCTGAGCAGCCGGTTCGGGGCGAAGGCGGCCGGCGGCTCGGGATCGACCCGGTGGAAGGTGAGGATCAGGCCGAGGCCGCGGGCCACCGGCGCGAGCCAGGCATTCGCCCCGCTCGCGGAGGCGGCGCGGAACCCGGCCTCGAACAGGCGGTGGCGCAGCTCTGTGGAGACCATCCGGCGGGTTCCTGGCGGCCCGGCGCGGGCTCCCGATCCGGCCAGTCTCCGCCCCGCCGGTAAAGGAAGCGCGAAGCTACCCGTCGCGGCGGCGTCCGGTGAGGCTGAGGCGGTCCTTCAGTTCCAGCACCTTCTGGACCTTGGCGCCGAGGCTCAGGAGCTGCACGAGGCGCTCGGTGTCGAGGCGGCGCACGTCGCCGTACCAGCCGGCGAAGAGCTCGAAGAGATCGTGCATCTCGCGCAGGCGCTCCTGGGCGTGGCGCTCCTCCGCGTCGCGCGGCTCCTGCATCAGGATCTCGCGCAGCAGCGTCAGGGTCGGGTCGACCTCGCGCTTCTTGCGCTCCTCCACCAGGGTCCGGACGATCTGCCAGATGTCGTCGGGGGTCGAGAAATAGTCGCGCCGGTCGCCCGGCACGTGCTGCAGGCGCACGAGGTTCCAGGCCTGCAATTCCTTGAGGCCCATGCTGACATTCGAGCGCGAGAGGCCGAGCCGCTCGACGATCTCGTCGGCGCAGAGAGGCTCGGGCGCGACGAAGAGCAGCGCGTAGATCTGGCCGACCGTGCGGTTGATCCCCCAGCGCGAGCCCATCTCGCCGAAATGCAGCACGAAGGTCTGGATGAGCGGCGGCAACTGCATTGGCGTCACGCCTTCAGCCAGAGACGCAAGGCATAGGCGACGATCCCGACGGCGACGACGCCTCCGAGCCAGAGCAGGGCGAACCAGCCGAGCCGCGCGGGCCAGGAGGGCGGGTGCGCGCTCAATGGTAGCCCTCCGCGCCGACCTTCCCGCGGAAGACCCAGTAGGCGTAGACGGTGTAGGCGAGGATGACCGGGATCAGCACGCTCGCGCCCACCAGCATGAAGATCTGCGAGGCGGGCGGCGAGGCGGCCTCCCAGATCGTCACCCGGCCCGGCACGATGTCGGGGAAGATGCTGACGCCGAGCCCGACATAGGACAGCGCGAACAGGCCGAGCGCCAGCAGGAAGGGCGCCCGCTCGGCGTCGCGGGCGAGCGCGCGGAAGAACAGGGCGCTGCCGACGACCACGAGGAGGGGCACCTGCGCGGTCATCAGCACGCTCGGCCAGGCGAACCAGCGCCCGGCATAGGTCGGGTTGAGGAAGGGCGTCGCCGCGCTGACGAGGCCGATGCAGGCGATGGTGGCGATGCCGAAGCGGAAGGCCATGCGCCGGGCGTGGATGCGGGTGGTGCCCTCGGTGCGCATCACCAGCCAGGTGGCGCCGAGCAGCGCGTAGCCGACGACGAGGCTCACCCCCGTGAGCAGGCTGAACGGGGTCAGCCAGTCCCACCAGCCGCCGCCATAGCCGCGCCCTGCCACCGTGATGCCCTGGAGGAGCGCGCCGAGGGTGATCCCCTGCGCCAGAGCTGCCACCAGCGAGCCGCCGGTGAAGGCGACGTCCCAGGCGGCGCGATGTCCGGGATCGCGCCAGCGGAACTCGAAGGCGACGCCGCGGAAGATCAGCCCGAGCAGCATCGCGATGATCGGCGCGTAGAGGGCGGGCAGGATGATCGCGTAGGCGAGCGGGAAGGCCGCGAACAGGCCGCCGCCGCCGAGGATCAGCCAGGTCTCGTTGCCGTCCCAGACCGGGGCGATCGAGTTCATGGCGGTGTCGCGCTCCTCGCCCGGCCGCAGCCCCGGGAAGAGCAGGCCGACGCCGAGGTCGAACCCGTCCATCACCACGTAGGCGAAGACCGCGAAGGCGATGACGAAGGCCCAGACGACCGAGAGGTCCACGTCCATGCTTGGCAGCATCGTCTCACTCCGCGGGCTGGAGATGGCGGTCGGGATCGACCGCCGGGGCCGGCGTGACGCCGGCGGCGCGGATCGGCAGGCCGGGCTCGAGGCCCGGCTCGCCCGGATGCGGCGCGTGCGCCATCAGCCGCAGGATGTAGAGGACGCCCATGCCGAACACCGCGAAGTAGACGAGCACGAAGGCGACGAGCGAGGCGGCCACCGCGGGCGCCTGGAGGGGCGAGACGGAATCGGCGGTGCGCAGCAGCCCGTAGACCGTGTAGGGCTGGCGCCCGACCTCCGTGGTGATCCAGCCGGCCAGCACCGCGACGAAGCCCGCCGGACCCATCGCCAGGGCCGCCCGGTGCAGCCAGGGCGTGGCGAAGAGCCGCCCCTTCAGGCGCGCCCACAGGCTCCACAGGCCGAGGCCCAGCATCGCGAAGCCGATGGCGACCATCACCCGGAATGACCAGAACACGATCGGCACCGGCGGCCAGTCCTGCCGCGGCACGGTGTCGAGCCCCTTCAGCGGCGCGTTCAGGGAATGCTTGAGGATGAGCGAGGACAGTTTCGGGACCTCGATGGCGTAGCGCACCGTGGCCGCCTGCTCGTCGGGCAGGCCGAACAGGACCAGCGGCGCCCCGTCCGGATGGCTCTGGAAATGGCCCTCCATCGCCATGACCTTCACCGGCTGGTGCTCCAGCGTGTTCAGCCCGTGCGCGTCGCCGGCCAGGATCTGGAGGGGCGCCACGCAGGCGAGCATCCACATCGCCATCGAGAACATGGTGCGCGCGCCCGTATTCCCGCGCTCGCGCAGCAGGTGCCAGGCGCCGACCGCGCCGACCACGAGGGCGGTGGTGAGGTAGGCCGCCAGCACCATGTGCACGAGGCGGTAGGGGAAGGACGGGTTGAACACGATCGCCCACCAATCCGCCGGCACGAACTGCCCCTGCGCGTTGGTGGCGTAGCCCGCGGGCGTCTGCATCCACGAGTTCACGGACAGGATCCAGAAGGCCGAGAAGCAGGTGCCGATCGCCACCATCAGGGTCGCGAGGAAGTGCAGGCCGCGCCCGACCTTGTTCATGCCGAACAGCATCACCCCGAGGAAGCCGGCCTCCAGGAAGAAGGCCGAGAGCACCTCGTAGGCCATCATCGGGCCGAGCACCGGCCCGGTCCGGTCGGAATAGACCGACCAGTTGGTACCGAACTGGTACGACATCACGATGCCGGAGACGACGCCCATGGCGAAGGCCACGGCGAAGATCTTCAGCCAGTACTTGAACAGGTTGATGTAGACCTCGCGCCCCGTGGCGAGCCACAGCCCTTCGAGCACGGCGAGATAGCTCGCCAGCCCGATCGAGAAGGCCGGGAACACGATGTGGAAGGCCACCGTGAAGCCGAACTGCGCGCGCGCGAGCACGACGGCGTCGATGTCGGACAGCAGGCTCATGCCGATCCTCGCTCGAGTCTTGTAATTTCAGGAATGACTGAAATCTACGAAGACCGCAAGCCGGCGCACCCGGCGACGCGGTTCGCGTGGCGCCGGGGCGTCGGGACGCCGCGATGGGGCGGAGACGGGCTGTCCCTAGAAGAACCGCTCCTTGACCACGATCGTGTCGCCGGGGCGGACCGGATAGGTCATCGGCACGATGCCGGAGACGAGGCCGTTGGGGCCGTCGCGGGTCAGCACCGCGTAGTCGCGGGCCGCGCGCGGGCCGAAGCCGGCCGCGATCGCCACCGCGCTCTCCACCGTCATGCCGTTGACGTAGGGGTACTGGCCCGAGGTCGTGACCTCGCCGAGGATGTAGAACGGGCGGTAGGTGTCGATCTCCACCGTCACGTGCGGTTCGCGCACGTAGCCGGCGGCGAGGCGCGCCTCGATGGTGCGGGCGGCCTGCCCGGTGCTCTGGCCGCCGATGGCGACCGGGCCGATCAGGGGCATCGCGATCCGCCCCGCACCGTCGACCGCGTAAATGTTCGAGAGGTTGTCCTGTCCGAACACGATCACGCGCAGCTTGTCGCCGGCCGAGAGCGTGTAGCGGGCGCCGATCGAGCCGGTGCCGGTGGCGTCGAGGGCCGCGGTCCGGAAATCCGGCCGCAGGCATCCGCCGAGGGCGAGGCTGGTCGCGAGCGTCAGAAGGAGTGCGCGCCGGTTCATCACCTAGGCCGTAAGCAGGTTCACCCGAATGCAGCCGGTGTAATCGGTTAGGGTTAATGAAGCCTCACCTCGGCCGGCGATGTAGGCGCTGTCGTACGGAGCGGCCTTAACTCTCAGGCAACCTTAACAGTCTCTAATGCCGCGTGGCCGTCCCCGGGACGTGACCAGACTTCCCGGCGCTCCGAGGCCGTGCATGACCGAGATCAGCCCCCGCGCGACATATCCCGCCCGAATGCCGGCGCGGGACGGGCTCACCGTCGCGCAGGTTCCGGCGGTGCTGCGCCGGTCCTGGGCCTGGATCGCCGTGCCGACGCTCGCCGCCGCCCTCGCCTCGGGGGTGTTCGTGCAGGTGGTGGCGCCCCGCTATACCGGCGCGGCCCAGGTGCTGCTGGAGAGCCGCGAGGCCGCCTTCGCCCGCACCGCGCAGGAGCGTTCCGACCAGGTCACGCCCCCCGACGAGCAGGCGGTGGCGAGCCAGGTGCAGGTCATGATGTCGCGCGATCTCGCCCGCGAGGCGATCCGCCGGCTCAAGCTCGTGGGCAACCCGGAATTCGATCCCTCCGCCGGCGAGGCGGGGCCCGTGAAGCGGCTGCTGATGCTGCTCGGCATCGCCCCGAACCCCCTCGACCGCCCGGCCGAGGACCGGGTGCTCGACACCTATTTCGACCGGCTGCTGGTCTATCCCGCCGGCAAGTCGCGCATCATCTCGGTGGAGTTCCGCTCGCGCGACGCGGATCTCGCCGCGGCGGGCGCCAACACCGTGGCCGAACTCTATCTCGCCTCGCTCGAGGCGGCCAAGGTCGACACCGCCCGCTACGCCTCGACCTGGCTCGGCGGCAACATCGAATCGCTCAGGAAGCGCGTGGCCGAGGCCGAGGCCAAGGTCGAGGCCTTCCGGGCCCGCAACGGCCTCGTGGCGGCGCCCGGCACCACCGGCCAGCCGCTCACCGCCCAGCAGCTCGGCGAGCTCTCGACGCAGCTCTCGCAGGCGCGCACGATCCAGGCCGACCTCGGCGGCCGGCTGAA
Source organism: Methylobacterium symbioticum (assembly GCF_902141845.1). Taxonomy (GTDB): domain Bacteria; phylum Pseudomonadota; class Alphaproteobacteria; order Rhizobiales; family Beijerinckiaceae; genus Methylobacterium; species Methylobacterium symbioticum. The sequence continues at coordinate 14,288 of NZ_CABFPH010000123.1, forward strand.
GGCGATCAAGGAGATGATCAAGGACGGCCGCGCCTTCGAGATCCCGGACGTGGCCAACAACGAGGTGGTGCGCCGCACGGTGGAGAACCGGATCGCGGTGCGCGCGCAGCTCGCCCTCGAATCGCGCACGCTGCTGCCGGCGCATCCGCGCATCAAGGAACTGACGGCGCAGGTCACCGACCTCGACCAGCAGATCAAGGCGGCGGCGGAGCGCATCGTCCGCACGATGGAGAACGATCAGCGCATCGCGGCCGCCCGGGTCGAGAGCCTCAAGGCGGCCGTGGACGGCCAGCGCGAGGTCGTCGTCAAGGGCAATGCCAGCGAGATCGAGCTCCGGGCGCTGGAGCGCGAGGCCAAGGCCCAGCGCGAGTGCTGAAGGCATTGCCGGCTTCTCTCGCAGGACGCCTCGCAGCAGCCCCCCCCTCGGGGGCAGAAGCAGACCAGAAAGGCCCGGGCGAACCAGAGTTC
>NZ_CABFPH010000124.1 GCF_902141845.1 Methylobacterium symbioticum
CGAGCCGGCCGCGCTCACCACCATGCGGGCGAGGCGCGGCGGCAGGGGCAGGGCCCGCAGCCGCGCGCCGGCTTCCGTGAGCCGCCCGTCCGCGTCGAGGGCGTCGAGGTCGCGCAGCATGGCGCCCGCCTCCCGCAGGGCCGGGGCCGGTGGCGGATCGAGGAAGGCGAGGCGTGAAGGGTCGGAGACGCCCCAGGCGGCGCAGTCGAGCACGAGGCCGGCGAGGTCGGCGGCCAGGATCTCGGGCCGCGCGAAGGGTTCGAGGGCGCCGGTGCCGGCCTCCGCCCACAGGCGCCAGCAGATGCCGGGCTCGGTGCGCCCGGCGCGGCCGCGGCGCTGGTCCACCGAGGCGCGCGAGGCGCGGGCCGTGACGAGGCGGGTGAGCCCGAGTCCGGGCTCGTAGTGGGGCACCCGCGCGAGGCCCGAATCGACCACGATGCGCACGCCCTCGATCGTCAGCGAGGTCTCGGCGATGGCGGTGGCGAGCACCACCTTGCGCCGCCCCGGTGAAGCGGGGGAGACGGCGCGGTCCTGCTCGGCCGGGGTGAGGGCGCCGTAGAGGGGCGCGAGGTCGGTGTCGGGCCCGACGCGGCCCTCCAGCGCCTCGGCGACCCGGCGGATCTCGGCCTGGCCCGGCAGGAAGGCGAGCACCGAGCCGGGATCCGCCCGCAGGGCGCGCAGGATCAGCTCCGCCATCTGCTCGTCGATCCGCCGGTTCGGGTCGCGGTCGAGGTAGCGGGTCTCGACCGGGAAGGCGCGGCCCTCGGATTCGATCACCGGCGCATCGCCCAGGAGGCGCGCCACGCGGGCGCCGTCGAGGGTCGCCGACATCACGAGGATGCGCAGGTCCTCGCGCAGGCCGCCCTGCGCGTCGAGGGCGAGGGCGAGGCCGAGATCGGCGTCGAGGGATCGCTCGTGGAACTCGTCGAACAGGACGGCGCCGACCCGGGCGAGCTCCGGGTCGTCGAGGATCATGCGGGTGAACACGCCCTCGGTGACCACCTCGATCCGGGTCCGGCCCGAGACCTTGGAGCCGAGGCGCACGCGCAGGCCCACCGTCTCGCCGACGCGCTCGCCCAAGGTCGCGGCCATGCGCTCGGCCGCGGCGCGGGCGGCGAGCCGGCGCGGCTCTAGGAGGATGATCCGGCGCCCGTCGAGCCAGTCCGCATCAAGGAGGGCGAGGGGCACCCGCGTCGTCTTGCCCGCGCCCGGGGGCGCCACCAGCACGGCGCCCGCGCGTTCGTCGAGCGCGCCGAGGAGGCGCGGCAGCACCGCGTCGATCGGCAGGGCGGGCGAGGGAGGAAGCGGCATCGCGGCGGGTGATGGCGCGATCGCGGCGGCGAGGCAACCGGGCGGCTCCGCCGGGAGGCCCTGACCCCGACATGGCGCGATCGAAGGCGGCCGTTCGTTCGGTCTCACGTCTGAGCGATTGTCATCGTCCGCGAAAACGTAAAGTATCGACAGGTTATTTTTTCCAGAACGGCCCGGAACAAGGGCTTTCGACGGGTCTTATGGGCTCGACGCGCGCAGCCCGCGCGCCGTGGAGATCCCTTGATGACGCGTCTTGCCCTCGCCCTGTCCGCCGGCCTTCTGCTCGGCGGCCTCGGCTCCTTCTCCGCCTCGGCCGCGCCGCTCGCCGTACCCGCGGGCGTCTCCGCCACCGAGACGGTTGAGGCGGCTGCCTGGCGCCGCCATCACCATATGCGCCACCGCCACCACTCCACCCGGGCCGAGCGCCGCGCGCGCCGCATGAACACCATGCGCCACGGCGACCCGAACGCCCGCAATCCCGAGCGGCCCGGCTACAAGCAGCAGCTCGGCAACACCACCGGCGGCCCGCGCTACTGATCCGTGTTGCGTGCGTCGATCCCGCCCCAGGGTCGGGATCGACGCGCCCGGCGGACGGCCGCCGCCGCGCGGTCGCGCGGGTCGATGGCGACGGTCGCAGGTCATCGCCGCGTTCCATCGCCGCCCCGCCTGAGTTCGTCGGCACCGGAGATCGTGGGGGGCCGTCGCGCATGCGGCGGCCCCCTTGCGATATGAGGCTTCTCCCCAGCCCTGCGACCCCGCGCGCCTGATCCGCGCGGCAGGCTCTGCTAAGGGTGGGGCATGCCCCGCACCGCCCGCAAGATCGCCCCCACCCCGGACGCAGCCCCCGGGCCGGAGGTGGCCGGCGCCACGCCGATGATGGCGCAGTACATCGAGATCAAGGCGGCCAATCCTGACTGCCTGCTGTTCTACCGCATGGGCGACTTCTACGAGCTGTTCTTCGCCGATGCGGAGACGGCCTCGCGGGCGCTCGGCATCGTGCTGACCAAGCGCGGCAAGCATGGCGGCGCCGACATCCCGATGTGCGGCGTGCCGGTGGAGCGGTCCGACGACTACCTCAACCGCCTGATCGCGCTCGGCCACCGCGTCGCCGTCTGCGAGCAGACCGAGGATCCGGCCGAGGCCAAGCGCCGGGGGCCGAAATCCGTGGTGCGGCGCGAGGTGGTCCGCCTCGTCACGCCCGGCACCATCACCGAGGACCGGCTGCTCGATCCGGCCCGCGCCAACCTCCTGCTCGCCATCGGCCGGCGCAAGCTCACGGAGACAGCCTATGCCTATGGCCTCGCCGCCGTGGACATCTCCACCGGCCGCTTCGCCCTGAGCGAGGTGCCGGCCCAGGACCTGTCCGGCGCGATCAGCCGGCACGACCCGCGCGAGATCGTGCTCTCGGAGGCGATCCACGCCGATCCGGCCCTGGCCCGGCTCTGGCAGGAGACGAGCGCCGCGGTGGTGCCGCTGGCGCAGGGCGAGTTGGAGCCGGCCTCCGCCGAGCGGCGCATCCGCGAGCAGTACGGCGTCTCGACCCTCGACGGCTTCGGGCAGTTCACCCGGGCCGAGATCGCGGCGGCCGGCGCGGCGCTCCTCTATATCGCGCGCACCCAGCTCGCGGCGCGGCCGACCCTCGCCGTCCCGACCCGCGAGGATGGCGGCGCGACGCTCGCCATCGACGCGGCGACGCGGGCCAATCTCGAACTCACCCGCACCCTGTCGGGCGAGCGCGCCGGGAGCCTGCTCGCCACCATCGACCGCACGGTGACGGCGAACGGGGCCCGGCTGCTCGCCGAGCACCTCGCCGGCCCGCTGACCGATCTCGGGCGGATCGCCCGGCGGCACGAGGCGGTGGCCCATCTCACCGAGGCCATGGCCCTGCGCGGGCATCTGCGCGACACCCTCGCCCGTGCGCCGGATCTCGCCCGCGCCCTGTCGCGGGTCGGCCTCGGCCGGTCGGGCCCGCGCGACCTCGCCGCGATCCGCGACGGGCTCGACGTGGCGGTCCGGCTCGGCACCCGGCTCTCCGGCGCGGCCTTGCCCGACGACCTGGCGGATCTCGCCGGGGACCTGCTCCGGGCCGATCCGGACCTGATCGCCACCCTGCAGGCGGCGCTCGCCGAGGAATTGCCGCTCAACCGCCGCGATGGCGGCTTCGTGCGCGAGGGCTACCATCCGGAGATCGACGAGGCTCGGACGCTCGGCCAGGATTCGCGCAAGGTCATCGCGGCTTTGCAGGCGCGCTACGCCGAGGCGACCGGCTGCCGCACGCTCCGGATCAAGCACAACAACCTGCTCGGCTATTTCATCGAGGTGCCGCAATCGGTGGGCGAGGCCTGCCTGAAGGGCCTGATGAGCGAGTTCGTCCACCGCCAGACCATGGTGGACGCCATGCGCTTCACCAGCGTCGAGCTGGGCGAACTGGAATCCAAGATCTCCGGCGCCTCGGACCGGGCGCTCGCCCTCGAATCCGCGGTGTTCGACGATCTCGCCGCCCGGGTCCTGGCACAATCCGAGGGCATCGCCGCGGTGGCCGAGGCGCTGGCCGGTCTCGACGTGGCCCAGAGCCATGCCGAGCTTGCGGTGGAGCTCGACTGGCGCCGCCCGGTGGTGGACGATTCCCTCGCCTTCGAGATCCGCGGCGGGCGCCACCCGGTGGTGGAGGCGGCGCTCCGCCGCGCGGGCGAGCCCTTCATCGCCAACGATTGCGACCTGTCGGGCGATTCGCGCGGGCGCATCCGCCTGATCACCGGCCCGAACATGGGCGGCAAGTCGACCTTCCTGCGCCAGAACGCGCTCATCGCGGTGCTGGCCCAGATCGGCGCCTTCGTGCCGGCCGCGGAGGCGCGGATCGGCCGGGTCGACCGGCTGTTCTCCCGGGTCGGCGCCGCCGACGACCTCGCCCGGGGCCAGTCGACCTTCATGGTCGAGATGGTCGAGACCGCCGCGATCCTGAACCAGGCGACGCGGCGCTCCCTCGTCATCCTCGACGAGATCGGCCGCGGCACCGCGACCTTCGACGGGCTGTCGATCGCCTGGGCCTGCCTGGAGCACCTGCACGAGGCCAATGCCTGCCGGGCGCTCTTCGCCACGCATTTCCACGAGCTGACGGCGCTCGGCCAGCGGCTCGCCCGTCTCGACAATGCGACCCTGAAGGTGGCCGAGCACCGCGGCGAGGTGGTGTTCCTGCACGAGGTGGTGCCGGGCGTGGCCGAGCGCAGCTACGGCCTGCAGGTCGCCCGCCTCGCCGGCCTGCCGGCGAGCGTGGTGGCACGGGCGGGCGCGATCCTGAAGGGGTTGGAGAAGGCCGAGCGCGAGCGCCCGGGCCGCCCGCGCATCGACGACCTGCCCCTCTTCGCGGCCCTCGCTCCGCCGCCTCCGCCGGAGCCCGAGCCGCAGGCCGAGGACCGCCTCGGGCCGCTCCTCGACGCGGTCGATCCCGACGCACTGACGCCGCGCGAGGCGCTGGAGGTGCTCTACCGGCTGAAGCGCGAGCGCGCGGCGGGGGCCTGAGCGCCCCCAGGGGATCCCTGTCCCCGCCCGGCAGGCAGAGGGGAATGGTGCCTCGTCCGGATACCGGGCGCGACGCGCGTCCGGGAGGGCGGGCTTCCCTCAGGCCGCGCGCAGGGCCGCGATCTCGGCGATCGTCTCGGCCGCGCGGGCGCGCAGGGCCTCGAACCGGTGCTCGTAGGCCCCATCCGACCGGCAGGCCTCCTCGACCTCGCGGCAGCTCTCCGACAGGGACGAGAAGCCGATCATGCTGGTGGCCGAGATCATCGCATGCGCGTCCTCCGCGATCCGCTCGCGGTGATGGGCGACCGATTCGGGGCCGAAGCGCTGGCCGAGCTCCTCGGCCAGCATCGCCAGCATGTCGCGCATCCGCTCAGGGCCGACGAGACTGCTCGTTTCCTCGTAGACGATCCTGTCGATGCTGGGCCGCGCCGCGCCCGCCATCGGCCGCAGCGCCCAGTGCTCGACGGCGGCGAGCAGCGCGTCCTTCCGGAACGGCTTGCCCACATGGCCGTCCATGCCGGTCGCGCGCAGGGCCGCCACCTGCCGCGGCAGGACGTTCGCGGTCAGCGCCACGATCGGCACCCGCCCGGCCGCGCCGTCGAGGGCGCGGATCTGCCGGGTCGCGGTGATCCCGTCGACCCCGGGCATCTGCACATCCATCAGGACGAGGTCGTAGGCTTTGCTGCGCACGGCCGCCACGGCCTCGGCCCCGTCACCCGCGACGTCGACATGGTGCCCCGCCGCCCGCAGGATCAGGCAGGCGAGGTCCTGGTTGAGGGGAACGTCCTCGGCCAGGAGCAGGCGCCGGTTCGTGCGGATGACGGGCGCGGCGCTCGCCTCGTCCGGGCAGGCATCCTCCGGCACGATCGGCAGGGGCACCTCGAACCAGAAGCGCGAGCCCTGCCCCTCGGTGCTGTCGAAGCCGATCGATCCGGCCATCAGGTCCACGAGCGACTTCGAGATCGCGAGTCCGAGCCCCGTCCCGCCGAAATCCCGGCTGATCGAGGCATCCGCCTGGCTGAAGCGCTGGAAGAGCCGGTCGCGCCGGCCCTCGGGGACGCCGACGCCGGTGTCGGATACGGCGAAGCGCAGGCGGACCTGGCCCTCGGGGCCCGCGCTCGCCCCGACGCTCAGGTCGACCCAGCCCCGATGGGTGAACTTGATGGCGTTGTTGAGCAGGTTGAGCAGCACCTGGCGCAGGCGCGCCTTGTCGCCGGACACCCAGCCCGGCACCTCTGAGGCGAGGGTGACGTTCACGGCGAGCCCCTTGGCCTCGGCCGAGCCGCGCACGATCGCGAACGCGCCCTCGATCAGCGCCGACACCCGGAAGGGCTCGGCCTGGATCTCCACGCGGCCGGCCTCGATCTTCGAGAAGTCGAGGATGTCGTTGACGATGGTGAGGAGCGCCGAGCCCGCCGAGCGGATGCGCTCGGCGTGCAGGCGCGCCGCGGCGCTGAGGTCCGGCTCCTCGTTCAGCAGGTCGGCATAGCCGATCACGCCGTTCAGCGGGGTGCGGATCTCATGGCTCATCGCGGCCAGGAAGTCGGTCTTCGCCCGGCTGGCCGCCTCGGCCAGCGCGCGCGCGGCCTCGACCTCGCCTGTGCGCCGGGCGACGCGCTCGCTCAGCGTCGCGTTGAGGTCGCGCAGGGATTGCTCGGCCGCCGCGCGGGCGGTGTCGTCGCGCAGGGTGAGGACCGCGCCGATCTGCTCGGCGGAGGCTCCGAACAGCGGCTGCGCGTTGCCGACGGCGCGGATCTCGGTGCCGTCGGGCCGCCGGATCAGCCAGCACGCCTCGCGCACCACCTCGCCGCGCACGGCGCGCGCCAGGGGCAGCGCCTCCGGCGGATACGGGCGCCCGTCCTCCCTGAACAGGTGATAGGTCTCGCTGTAGGCGTCCGGGGCCACGTCGAGACGCGCCGTGCCATGGATCGTCGCGGCGGCATTGTTGACGAGGATGATCCGTCCGTCCCTGTCCGTGACGATCACTCCCTCGGCGAGCTGGCCGAGGATCGCGGCGCTCGTCGCCGCGGTGAAGTCGGCATGCGCCTGCGCCTGACGCAATTGCTGCTCCACCAGGGCACGATAGCGCGCGTCGCTCTCGCGCAGGGCCTCCTCCATGGCCCTGCGCTCCGAGATGTCGCGCAGCGAGGCGACATAGCCGTCCGGACGCCCCGTGGCCGCGTCGTGCGTGAGGCAGAAGCTGATCTCCAGCCAGACCCAGTGCCCGTCCCGATGCCGGTAGCGCTGGGTCGTCAGGGCGCGCGCGAGGCGGCCGGCGGTCAGGTCCTCCAGGATGCCGGCATAGGCGTCGGCCTCGCCCGGATGCACGAAGTCGAGGGGCCGTGTGCCGAGGAGCGCCTCGGGCTCGTAGCCGAGCACCGCGGCGGCGGACGGCGACACGTAGCGCCGGGCCGTGGTGAGATCGCTCCAGATGATGATGTCGGTCGTGTGCTCGGCCAGCAGCCGGAAGGTGCGCTCGCTCGCCTGGATGGCCCGCGCCGCGAGACGGTGCTCGGTGACGTCCGAGCAGACCACGACCGATCCGCCATCGGGGAGCGGTGAGCGCCGGACCTCCAGCACGGCGCCGTCCGGCCTCGGCCAGTCGATGACGGGCGGCGGCGCGGCCCCGTCCTCGGGCGGGGTGCACAGGCCGGGGGGCAGCGTGAGGCCGTCGCCCGGTTCGCCCCGGTCGTGGCGGAGGTCGGCGAGCGTCGCGCCCGCCTGGAGGCGCGCGGGCGGCAGGGCGAGCAGGTCGGCCATGCGCGCGTTGGCGACCCGGACCCGCTGCCCGGCATCGAGCACGACGAGCCCCTGGTCCATCCGGTCGATGGTGTCGCGCAGGAGGTCCTTCGTCGCGCGCAGGTCCGCCTCGCGCTCGGCCAGGGCGCGGTTGGCCCGCGCGAGCGCGTCCGCGTTCCGGCGCTGCGCCGCGAGTTCCGCAGCGTGGACGTTGGCGGATTCGTGAAGGTGCAGATGCGCCACCACGATCGCGCCGAGATCGCGCAGCCGCTCGACCTGCTCGGGCGAGACCGTCCGCGGCACCGTGTCGATCAGGCAGAGCGTGCCGATCCGGAGACCCGGCCGCAGCGCCAGCGGGACGCCCGCGTAGAACCGGATATGCGGCTCGGCCCGGACGAGGGGGGTGTCGGCGAATCGCGGATCGGCGGCGGCGTCGGGGACGATCAAGGGCGCGTCGGACAGGATTGTGTGGGCGCAGAACGCGTCCGCCCGGGACGAGCCCTCCGAGGCGAGGCCGCAGGACGCCTTGAACCATTGCCGGTCCGCCTCGACGAAGCCGATGGTGGCGATGGGGACGGCGAACAGGTCGCAGGCGAGGCGGCAGACGGCGTCGAAATGAGGCTGGGGCGGCGTGTCGATGATCGCGAGGCGACGCAGATCCGCGAGCCGGGCAGTCTCGTTGACCGGGACAGGAAACATGAGCGGAATCTCGGAGCCGTGTGCGCAAACAGACGAACTGTCTCGGTCCCTATTACCGATCCAGTTACTGACCCATGTTAATCCGCTTTCACAAGGGAGCGAGCGTTGCGGCTGCCGGCTCGACTGATGGGAACGGACAACGAACCTTGGACGTGCTCATTCAGGACCTTGCAACACCGGTACGCGATGGCGCGGGACCACATTGCGGCGCGCTCGCACCGGACCGGCCCGGATCCGGCTTTCGAGCGACGCCCCGGCCCGCAGGACCGGCGGCACGCCGTGCCCGCAATCCACGTGAGGCCTTATAGGAATCTCCGCACCGGTGAGAGACAATCTTGACCGTTCCGGTCTTATCGCGGACGACGCCGAACGTCTGGCTTCCGCCGGACGAGATCTGGCCTCGCGTGGCTCAGGATCGATCTGACTGACATGAAGAGCGGCATGGCTCAGCCTGTTCAACCGTCGCGCGCCGCGCGGTCGCGCGTCGCGACGGCGCTCGTCGCGAGCTCCCTTGTCGTGACCTCGGCGGTCTCCGCCCGGGCCGACGATCTCAGCGCCCTGTTCGAGCCGCGCACGCTGGTTTCCGTCGGCAGCCTGTTCGGCGCCAGCCCGCGCTATCCCGGCGCGCGGACGACCGGGTTCTGGGGCTTCCCCTACCTGTCGTTCCGCGGCCCCGACGAGCCGCGAAGCTGGTGGTCTCCCGATGACGGGCTCGACGCCAGCCTGATCCGGCAGGGACCCGTCGAGCTGGGGGCGGTCCTCGACCTCCGCGACGGGCGCTCCGCCCGGGACGATCGTCGCCTGCTCGGCCTGCCGGGCCGTCCCCTGGCGCCGGCTTTCGGCCTGTTCGCCGAGGTCTGGCCGGTCCAGGACATCCTCCGGCTGCGGGCCGAGGTGACGCAGGGCGTGCGCGACCACGACGGCGTGGTGGCCAAGCTCGGTGCCGATCTGGTCGGCCATTTCGGCCGCTTCACCCTGAGCGGCGGGCCGCGCCTCGTCCTCGGCGACGCGGCCGCGACGCGCCTCGACTTCGACGTGCCCGTCCGTACGGCGCTGGTGAACCCCCTGCTGACGCCCTACCGGGCTTCGGCGGGGCCGCGCTCCATCGGCGCCACGGCGGCCGTCAGCTACGACTGGTCCGAGTCCTGGCAGATCCTCGCCTATCTGCGCTACGACCGGATCGTGGGATCCGCCGCGGGAAGCCCGATCGTGCGCCGGATCGGTCAGGCCGACGCGGTCACGATCGGGTCGGGGCTGATCCACACCTTCGCGATTGGTCAATGAAACTTCGCGTGATCGACCGCGTGAGCGGCGCCGAATTCATCAAGATTGTGTGATCTTGTGTGATATCGATGCCACGGTTCCAGTCGATCGCGCTGTTTGCGCGAAGATTTCCGAATTGTTGCGGAATGTTTCTCTCTATGGTCCGCGGAGACGGGAGAGAAGCTCTTGGCACGTATCCTATTGACCGGCGCGACCGGGCTGCTCGGCGGCGCGGTCCTGCACGAAACCCTCGATCGTGACGACGGCACCAGCTGGATCTGCCTGGTCCGCTGCGCCAATGCCGACCAGGGCCGGCAGCGCGTCGCCGCGCGCCTCGCCCGCTTCACCGATCCCTTCACCGCCCAGCGCCTCGCCCGCAAGGTCGAGATCGTGCCCGGCGACTTCACCCAGGCCGACCACGACAACGATCCGCGCCTCGATGGGGTGACCCACATCCTGCACCTGGCCGCCGACACCTCGTATTTCGGCGGCGAGCGGCTGTTCCGTACGAACCGCGACGGCACCCTGGCCCTGGCGCGGCGCGCCGCGCGGATGCGCAACCTGCAACGCTTCCTGCATATCGGCACCGCGATGAGCTGCGGCGCCGAGGCCGGGCCGGTGGTCGCCGAGAGCCGTCCCGACCCGGAGGCCCGCCACCTCGTCCCCTACACCGCCTCCAAGGCCGCGACCGAGGAGGCCCTGGCGGCCGAGTTCCCGGACCTGCCCCTCGTCGTGGCCCGGCCCTCGATCGTCGTCGGCCACAGCACGCTGGGCGCCGGGCCGAGCTCCAGCATCCTGTGGCTGGTGCGCGCGGCCGACCGGCTGCGTCTCCTGCCCTGTGCGCCCGAGAGCTGCTGCGACATCGTCCCGGCGGACTGGGCCGCCGGCGCCCTGCTCACGCTGCTGCGCAAGCACGACCTCGCCCACGATCTCTACCACGTCTCGGCGGGCCTCCCGAGCGTGACCCGCTGGAGCGCGCTGAACCGCGCCTTCGAGGCGGCCGAGCCGAGCGACGGCGTGCGCGCGCTGTCGTGCTTCGACCTCAGCGACCGGGCCGCCCTGCGCGACCGCTTCCGGGCGGTGTTCGGCCTGGACAGCCCGCTGAAGCAGACGATGCTGCGGGCGACGCGGGCCTATTACGCCTTCTGCGCCCTCGACATGACCTTCGCCAACGACCGGCTGCTCGCGGAGGGCGTCGCCCCGGCGCCGGCGCTCTCGGACTATCTCGCGACCTGCCTGGCGAATTCCGCGCCGATCATCGATCAGTTCGCCGACGATCTCGAGATGTTCGTGCCCCCGCCGGCGCCCGGCCCGGCCGCGCTGCCGCAGGCCGTGGTCGCGTGAACCCGTACCTGGTCCTCGCCGTCTCGATCGGCGCCGAGGTCTCGGCCACGCTGGCGCTCAAGGCCGCCGACGGCTTCACCCGGCCTCTCCCGAGCCTGATCGTCGCCCTCGGCTACGGCACCGCCCTGTGGCTGATGTCCACCAGCATGGACATGCTGCCCATCGGGGTCGTGTACGCGGTCTGGGCCGGTGTCGGCATGGTGGGCGCCGCGCTCGGGGGCGCCCTGCTGTTCGGGGAGGCGGTGAGCCCCGCCATGATCATAGGGATCGCCGTGATCGCCCTCGGCGTCACCATCCTGGCGGTCGCGCAGGCCCACGCCTGAGGCCCGGCGCGAACTTCGTCGCGCCTCGCCCGTTAGCGTCCATCCACGGCAGGAAGGACGACCGATGAGACGCGCGACGATCGCACTGGCAGCGGCCTTGGCCGCGGGCCTCTCCGGGGGTGCTGCGCTGGCGCAGGGGGCTCCGGCCCGTCCCGGCGGCCCTGATCTCGCGGCCCCGGGTCCGGCCGAGGGCGTGATCGTCCGGGAGCCCCGGTCGGTCGCGCCGACCCTCGAGGAATCGGCGGCGACCACGGGGACCGTCCCGCTCGTCGCGCCGCCGACGACCGGGGTCGGCGGCACGCCGAGCACGGGCGCCCCCGGCACGTCCGGCGTGACCCTCAGCCCGGCCGTGCCGTCGCGCTGATCCAGTCCGGCGCGGCCTCGCAGGGCCCCGGTCAGACGGCGTCGGACGAGTAGGCGAGGACCGGGTAGCGGATCAGGCTGCGCGGGGCCGGCGGGACCTCTTCGGCGGGTAGCGGCCCGGCCGGCATCCTGGAGGGCATCACGATGCGGCGCGCGAGCGCGGCGGTCAGGCCGCGCCCGACCAAACGCTGGAACCGGCGGCGCGCCCAGACGGGCACGGTATCGGCGTCACTCATGGACCCCTCCCAGCAAGACATGCGCGGTGCGGCGGCTTCTCGCTTCCGCGCGGAGGGTCCGACACCGCGCCCGACCCCAGGGCTCCTCCGCTGACAGCAACGTTAAATCGCGCCGGCGCCGCCTCAAGTGACTTCCCGCACCCCCTGTTACAGAGAAGCTCAATCATCGCGCGTGGATCGGCGTCCGAGAGACTGATTTGGTGCGCTGTCATACCCCAAATGCGGGATAAGCCAGCGGCGGCACGCGCTTTTTACTGATCTTCAGGCCTCTGGTCTCGGCCTGGACGGAACGATGCAGAGGAGGGCGGCATCGGCGCGGGCACCGCCGGGCGATCGTCCGATTCGGGTGTCGGACCCGCTACCGCAGATGGGCTGCCAGCCAGAGGGCGGCGGCCAAGACCAGCGCGTAGGCGAGCCAGCGCAGGCGTCGCGCGCGGGGGGAGGCGCGCGGTGCCTCGGGCGGCGCCGGCATCAGCGGGCCTGCGCCGCCGGACCGCCATCCGGGACGGGGCGCGGCTCGTCGTCGGGCGCACGCAGGCGGTAGCCGATACCGGTCTCGGTGAGGAGGATGCGCGGGCGCTCGGGATCGACTTCCAGCTTCTGCCGGAGCTGGCGCATGTAGACGCGCAGATATTGCGGATCGGACGAGGTCGAGACCGACTGCATCAGCTGCGCATGGGTCAGAACCTTGCCGGCATGCAGCACCAGCACGCGCAGGAAGTCGTATTCCCGCGGGGTCAGCTTCACCTCGGCCTCGCCCACCCGCACGATGCGCCGCACGAGATCGACCGAGAGCCCGTCGACCCGGAAGACCGGCCGCTCGCCGCGCACCGCGAGCTGGTGGCGCAAAGCCGCGCGCAGGCGGGCGAGAAGCTCGGCCATTCCGAAGGGCTTGGTCACGTAGTCGTCCGCGCCGAGATCGAGCGCCTCGACCTTGCCGCCCTCGTCGTCGCGGCTCGACAGGACCACCACCGGCAGGTCGGGATGGTCGGCGCGGATCGCGCGCAGCAGGTCGTGGCCGCGCATGTCGGGCAGGCCGAGATCGAGGATGACGAGATCGGCCCGCGCCCGACGCAGGAGGTCGAGGGCGCAGCGGGCATCCGGCGCCTCCAGGATGCTGTAGCCCTGCGTGGACAGGCCCATGCGCAGGAGCTTGCGGATCGGCGGCTCGTCGTCGACGACGAGAACGGTCGCGCTCATGCGGTCGGCCTCATGCGGCGATGCTGCCCCTGGTGGTGCGGGCCGGCACCGGCAGGCTGACGACGAAGCAGGCCCCGCCGCGGTCGGGCCGGTTGGCCGCCGTGACGGTGCCCCCCATCGCCTCGACGAAGCCGCGGGCGATGGCAAGCCCCAGCCCCGTGCCGGCCCGGACCCGGTCGCCCTTGCGGGCCCGGTAGAACTTGTCGAACACCCGCTCCACCTCCGCCTCGGGCAGCCCCTCGCCCTCGTCGAGCACGGCGATGCGGATGTCGGCCCCCTCGCGGCGTGCCCGGACGGTGACCGTGCTCCCCTCCGGCGCATATTTGGCGGCGTTGTCGAGCAAGTTGACCAGCACCTGCTCGAACAGGACCGGATCGAGCGGCAAGGCCGGCAGGTCCGGCTCGACCGCCACCTGCACCCGGTGGCCGGCGAGCATTGCCTCGGTGCGGCGGAGCGCCGTGTCCACGATCTCGGCGACGTCCTGGTCCCGGAGGTTCGGCGCGACGGCGCCCGCCTCCAGCCGGGTCATGTCGAGGAGGTTCGCGATGAAGCGGTTGAGCCGCTCCGATTCCGCGATGATGGTGGCGACGAGCTCGGCCTTGGCCTCCGCGGGCAGGGCGGCGTCGAGGTCGCGCAGGGTGCTCGCGGCGCCGAGCACCGAGGCCAGCGGCGTGCGCAGGTCGTGGCTGATCGAGGTCAGCAGGGCCCGGGCCAGGCGGTCCGTCTCGGCTTCGCGCTCGGCCCGGTCGAGATCCTCCACCAGGCGGACCCGCTCGATGGCGAGCGCCCCCATATCGGCGAGGGCGTCGAGCAGGCGCCGACCCTCCGGCGTCAGGATCGGCCCGGTCCCGTCCCGGTCGAGGCCGATCACCCCGATTGTGCCGCGCCCGGTCCGCATCGGCAGGAACAGCCGCCGCGCGCCCGGCAGGGTGTCGGCGCCGCGCCCGGCCGGGCGGTCGTTGCCGAAGGCCCACTGGGCCGCCGCGAGGTCGGCCTCGTCCAGCCTGTCCTCGGGCGGGTAGCCGGCCCGCACGGCGACGGCCTGGCCCTCGGGCAGGAGCAGGACGACGCGCACCCCCAGCATGGCCGCGACCTGGGCGGAGGTGGCCCAGAGCACGTCGTCGAGGGTGCCGCAGCCCGCGAGCTTGCGCGAGAAGCCGTACAGACGCTCGCTCGCCTGCGCGCGCGCCTGCGCGATCACCGCCACCGAGCGCGCCCGCGCGGCGAGGTTCGAGACCAGCACCGCCACGAGGGTGAAGAGCAGGAAGGCGGCGACGTTGGTCGGGTCGGCGATGGTGAAGGTGTAGACCGGCGGCAGGAAGAAGAAGTTGTAGGCGAGCGAGGCCGCCACCACCGCGGCGAGCGAGGGCCCGAGCCCTCGGCGCACGGCGACGCCGACCACGGCGGTGAGCAGGAACAGGTCGGCATTCTCGACGCCGGCATAGGGCTGGAGCAGCAGCGCGGCGCCGAGGCCCGTGGCGGTGGCGAGCAGCGCCTCGAGGTAGGGCCGGCCGTCCCGCGTCCGGCGGGGCGTGGCGGTGGCGACGCCGCGCCGCGCCGGGGGGGCCGGGCGGTGACCACCGGCTTGCCCGCGACGGCCGGGACGACCCCCCGGGGGCCGCGGATCCGGTGATCGGAGGGCGCGGTTTGA
>NZ_CABFPH010000125.1 GCF_902141845.1 Methylobacterium symbioticum
AACGCCGCGCTCGGCGGCGGCCGCCTCGAGCCCGGCATGCACGTGCTGACCAAGCCCTTCAGCGTCGACGTCCTGGCCAGCCGAATCCGCGCGATGATCGAGACCTGACGGTGCGGCGCAGCCTGCGCCAGCCGATCACGATGCCGGAGAGCGAGATCGCGAGGCCGGCCGCGCAGAGGGTGAGCAGCGCGAGGTCCCAGGCCGGCCGGTTTCCGGTCAGCACCGCGAAGTCGAGGCAGTGCAGGGCGTTGAACAGCCAGCGCGCGGCCCGGTTCGAGCGGTCCATCCGGTCGAGGACCTCGCCCGTCTCCGGATCGATGTGGAACCACGTCCCGGCCGGATCGTCGAAGGCCGCGCGCAGCACCGGCAGGCGCCGGTCCGGCCCGTACCAGTAGAGGTCGGGGCGGCCGATCCGTTCGAGCCGGGGCGGCGCCGCCTCCGGCATCAGCGCGCCGGCGCCCGCGCGGATCGCCGCCTCCAGCGGCTCCGGCGGCCCGAGGACGATTCGGCCGCCGTCGCGGCAGGCCAGCACGGTCACCGGCCGGCCCGCGACCCGGTGGAGCCGGATCTCGACCGCCGGGCAGGCGGCGGCGAGCGCCGCGCGGTCGAAGGGGAGGGGGCCGGCCGGCCCGGCATAGCCGAGGAGCGCGGCGGGCTCGGGCGCCGGCGGCGAGACCCAGCGGCCCGGATTCATCGAGAACCAGCCGCTCGCGATGAAGGCGATCAGCGCGATCCCGCCGGTCAGCCCGGCGACATGGTGCCAGGCCATCCAGCCGCGATGGGGCGTCCGCAGGCCGCGCAGGCGCATCAGCCCGACCGCGAGGCCCGTGACCGCGCCGACGATGCAGAGTCCCGACAGCCACAGGATGACGCCGCGCCACAGCTCGGTCCGTGCCCGCAGGGGGGTGAGGTAGAGCCAGTGCGGCACCGCGCCGACCCAGTTCCAGAGCCGCTCGTGCCGGGTGGTGTCGAGGGCGATCTCGCCGCTGACGGCGGAGACGTAGAGCTCGGTCCCGGCCGCGTCGCCGAGGCTCACGCGGTGGAAGGGCCGCGCCCCGTCGTAGCGCTGGTGCACCGTCCAGAGGTCGCGCGTGGTCAGGTCGCGCACGGCCGGGTCCCGGGCCGCCGGGTGGTGGGACGCCACCGCGCGGGCGAGAGCCGCGTCGGCGCCCGCGATCCTCCGCCCGTCCCGGGCCGAGAGCGCGCGGCGCGCGCCCGTCCAGGGCAGGATCCGCCAGACCGGCTCGTCGCCGAGCATGGCGAGGTCGATCCGGCGCATGTCCTCGGGCGCGAGCCCGGCCCGCGCCAGCGCCGTCCCGGGGTCGAGGACCACGCTCGCCCAGGCGATGGCGGGGAGCGCCGCGTGGCGCTCCGCCTCGGTCAGGCGCGGGAAGGCCACGTACATCATGACCATCCCGGAGACGAACCACGTCGCGAAGAACAGGCCGGTGAGGATCCCGAGCCAGCGGTGGCCGAGGAAGAGCCAGCGCTTCAGGCGCTTTGTGCCGGGGAGGGCGAGGGACGGGATCGCGAGAGCGGGGATCATGGCGCGGCCGAGCCGTGGCGCGGGCGGCGCCCCCGGTCAAGCCGCGCTCAGGGTCCGGCCTGCGGCAGCGGGGCGAGGCGCGCGAGGCGCAGCGCGATGGCCAGGGCGATGCCGTAGAGGCCGCCGACGAAGGCGACGACGCCCGGCCAGCCGCCATGGGCGAAGGCCCAGCCGCCCGCGGTGCCGAGCACCGAGGAGCCGAGATAGTACAGGCAGAGATAGATCGAGGAGGCCTGCGCCCGGTCGCGGAGCGCCCGCCGGCCGACCCAGCTGCTCGCGACCGAATGGGCCCCGAAGAAGCCGACGGTGACGACGACGATGCCGCCGATCACCACCAGCAGGTTGTCGGACAGGGTCATCAGGATGCCGACGAGCCCCGTCGTGATCGCGAGCCAGAGCACCCGGCGCCGGCCGAGCCGGCTCGCGATCTCGCCCGTCACGGTCGAGCTCGCCGTGCCCGCGAGATAGACCACGAAGATCGCCCCGATCGCGGTCTGGCTCAACGAGAAGGGCGGCTCCAGCAGGCGGAAGCCGATATAGTTGTAGATGCAGACGAAGCCGCCCATCAGCAGGAAGGGCTCCGCAAACAGCCAGGGCAGGCCGGCATCGCGGAAATGCTGGCCGAAGGTGGCCGGCACCTCGCGCCAGCGCATCGGGTGGGCGGTGAAGTTGCGCGCGGGCGGCAGCGCCCGCCAGAAAGCCAGCGCGGCGAGCAGCGCCAGCGCCCCGATCACGCCGATGCCGAGGCGCCAGGGCGCGTGGTCGGCGAACACCCCCGCGATCAGCCGTCCGGTCATGCCGCCGAGCGCGTTCCCGCCCACGAGGAGGCCCATCGACAGGCCGATCGCCCGCGTGTCCATCTCCTCGCTGAGATAGGCCATGGCCACCGCCGGCAGGCCGCTCGCCGCGAGCCCCGCCAGCGCCCGCAGCGCCAGGAAGCCGTGCCAGCCCGGCATCAGGGCCGCCACGATGGTGAGCGCCGCCGAGGCGAAGAGCGAGGCCAGCATGACCGGCTTGCGGCCGAAGACCTCGGAGAGCGGGCTCACCACGAGGAGCGCCACTGCGAGCAGGGCGCAGGGCAGCGACAGGGCGAGGCTGCTCTCGGCCGGCGAGACCCCGAAATCCTCGGAGAAGATCGGCAGCAGCGGCTGCACGCTGTAGAGGACCGCGAAGGTCGAGAATCCGGCCGCCGCCAGCGCCACCGTCGTCCTGCGGAATTCCGGCGTGCCGCTGCGGATCAGCCGGCTCTCGCTCCCGTCCATGCCCGTGCCCGTGCTCCTGGCCCCGGCGCGGTGTTGAAGCGGCCTGGCCGGCGCCGTCAACGGCCGAGGCGCGGGGCAGGGTGTCGGAAGACGCACGTCGTCAGGGCGCGCCGCCTCGGATGGCCGCCTCGGATGGCCGGATCGGGCGGCCGGACCGGTCTGGCCCCGAAAAAGCCGCTTGCGTCCTGTTCGAAACGAACATAAAGATATCTTTATGTCTCTCGAACGCATCGGCGCGGCGCCCGCGCTCGCCTTCTCCAACGCGCTCGGCGTCCTCCGCGCCGCGGCCGAGGAGACGCGCCTGCGCATCCTGGCGCTGCTCGCCGAGGGCGAGCTCTCGGTCTCCGACCTCACCGACATCCTCGGCCAGTCGCAGCCGCGGATCTCGCGCCATCTGAAGCTTCTGGTCGAGGCGGGCCTCGTCGAGCGCCACCGCGAGGGGGCCTGGGCCTTCTTCCGCCTGGCCGAGGGGCGCCTCGCCCTGGTCGATCCGCTGCTGGCGGGGCTGGAGCGCGAGGGGCCGCCGCTCTCCGAGGACCGCGCCCGGCTGGAGGCCGTTCGCGGCCAGCGCGCCGAGGCCGCGCAGAGCTTCTTCGCCCGGCTCGCGCCGAAATGGGACGAGTTGCGCTCGCTCCATGTGCCCGAGGCCATCGTCGAGACGGCGGTGCTGGAGACCCTGGGGCGCCGGCCGATCCGCAGCCTGATCGATCTCGGCACCGGGACGGGGCGCATGCTCGGCCTGCTCGCCCCCCGCGCCGAGCGGGCGACAGGCCTCGATTCGAGCCACGCCATGCTCTCCGTGGCGCGGGCGAACCTGGAGCGGCTCGGCCTCAACCGCGTCGAGCTGCGCCAGGGGGACATCCACGCCCCGCCCTTCGCCCGGGCGAGCTTCGACCTGGTGGTGGTGCATCAGGTTCTGCACTATCTCGACGACCCGGCCCGGGCCTTGCGCGAGGCGGCCCGCCTCGTGGCGCCGGGCGGCCGGCTGCTGGTGGTCGACTTCGCGCCGCACGATCTCGAATTCCTGCGCGAGTCGCAGGCCCATCGCCGTCTCGGCTTCGCCGCCGAGCAGGTGGCCGGCTGGCTGGCCGATGCGGGCCTGGGCCGCGTGACGACCCGGGGCCTCGCCCCGGCCGAGCAGGGCCAGCTCACCGTGACCCTCTGGCTCGCCACGGAATCCGAGGCGCCCGCCGAGACCACCCCTGACATCGCAGCCGTGCCCGCCCGCGCGGTCGCCTGACCATCCGACGGTTCCGTCGTCTGAACCGACCGACATAGAGGACGATCCCGATGCCCACAGCCTCCCAACACCGCGCCAGCCGGGATGGCTACCGCCCGATCCGCGTCTCCATCGAGTTCTTCCCGCCGAAGACCGAGGAGATGGAGAAGATCCTCTGGAACTCGATCGAGCGGCTCGCGCCGCTGCAGCCGAAATTCGTCTCGGTGACCTACGGCGCCGGCGGCTCCACCCGTGAGCGCACGCACAACACCGTCGCGCGCATGGTGCGCGAGACCAAGCTGAGACCTGCCGCCCACCTCACCTGCGTCGATGCGACGAAGGAGGAGATCGACGGCGTCGTGCAATCCTACTGGGATGCGGGCGTGCGCCACATCGTGGCCCTGCGCGGCGACCCGGCGGAGGGCGTCGGCCATGCCTACCGGCCCCATCCCGGCGGCTACGCCCAGACCGCCGACCTCGTCGCCGGCATCAAGCGCATCGGCGACTTCAAGGTCTCGGTCTCGGCCTACCCGGAGAAGCACCCCGAGGCCGCCTCGCTCGATGCCGATATCGACGCCCTGAAGGCCAAGGTCGATGCGGGCGCCGATCAGGCGATCACGCAGTTCTTCTTCGATAACGAGATCTATCTCCGCTACCTCGACAAGGTCCGCGCGGCCGGGATCGAGATCCCGATCATCCCGGGCATCCTGCCGGTGCAGAACTTCAAGCAGGCGGCGAATTTCGCCCGCCGCACCGGCGCCTCGGTGCCCTACTGGCTCGCCGCCCGTTTCGAGGGCCTGGAGGACGACGTGGAGACGCGCCGGCTGGTGGCCGCCGCGGTCGCCGCCGAGCAGGTGCTGGACCTCGTCGACCAGGGCGTCGAAGATTTCCACTTCTACTCGATGAACCGCTCGGACCTCGTCTACGCCATCTGCCATCTGCTCGGCCTGCGCGCCCAAGGGCCGAAGGTGGCGGCGCAGAAGGCGGCCTGAACGCTCGTTTCTCCGCTCCTGAGCCTCATCCTGAGGGGCGACCGCGCCGCGGTCGCCTCGACGGAGGGCTCCAGGAATGACCGTGCTCTCCGGAGGTTTCCTTCGAGACCTCCTTCGCTCCGGCACCTCAGGATGGGGTGGGTTGATGGGCCCGACGCTTTCGGCCATCGCCTCCCCGGAAACTCCCAGGATCGTCCGACATGACCGATTTCCCCCCCGTCGACGGCACCGAGATCGAGCGTGCGCTCCGCCAGCGCGCCTCGGAAAAGATCCTCGTCCTCGACGGAGCGATGGGCACGGTGATCCAGCGGCTCGGCCTGACCGAGGCCGATTTCCGGGCCGAGCGCTTCAAGGACCACGCTCACGACCAGAAGGGCAACAACGACCTCCTGATCCTGACGCAAGCGGACGCGATCCGGCAGATCCATCTCGACTACTTCCTCGCGGGCGCCGACGTCTGTGAGACCAACCCCTTCTCGGGCACCACGATCGCCCAGGCCGATTACGGCATGGAATCGATCATCCACGAGCTGACCGCGCAGGGCGCCCGCCTCGCCCGCGAGGCGGCCAAGCTCGCGGAGCAGCAGGATGGCCGCCGCCGCTTCGTGGCCGGCGCCATCGGCCCGACGAACCGCACGCTGTCGATCTCGCCGGACGTGAACAATCCGGGCTACCGGGCCGTCACCTTCGATCAGGTGAAACAGGCCTATGTCGAGCAGGTGCGCGGCCTGATCGACGGCGGCGCCGAGTTGATCCTGATCGAGACCATCTTCGACACCCTGAACGCCAAGGCGGCGGTGGCCGCCGCGTGGCAGGTCTTCGAGGAGACCGGGATCCGGCTGCCGATCCAGATCTCGGGCACGATCACCGACCTGTCCGGCCGCACCCTGTCGGGCCAGACGCCGGCCGCGTTCTGGAACTCGCTCCGCCACGCGAGCCCGCTCACCTTCGGCCTGAACTGCGCGCTCGGCGCGCGTGAGATGCGCGGCCACATCGCCGAGCTCTCCCGCATCTGCGACACCCTGGTCTGCGCCTATCCGAATGCCGGCTTGCCCAACGAGTTCGGCCTCTACGACGAGAGCCCGGAGGCCATGGGCAAGCTGGTGGGCGAGTTTGCCGAGAGCGGGCTCGTCAACATGGTCGGCGGCTGCTGCGGCACCACGCCCGACCATATCCGGGCGATCAGCGAGGCCGTGGCCGACAAGAGCCCGCGACGGATCCCCGAGATCCCGCGCCTGATGCGGCTGTCGGGCCTGGAGCCCTTCGTGCTCACGAAGGAGATCCCCTTCGTGAATGTCGGCGAGCGCACGAACGTCACGGGCTCGGCCAAGTTCCGCAAGCTCATCACCAACGGCGACTACGCCGCCGCGCTCGACGTCGCCCGCGATCAGGTCGCGGCGGGCGCCCAGGTCATCGACGTCAACATGGACGAGGGCCTGCTCGATTCGCAGAAGGCGATGGTCGAGTTCCTGAACCTCGTCGCCGCCGAGCCCGACATCGCCCGCGTGCCGGTGATGGTGGATTCCTCCAAGTTCGAGGTGATCGAGGCCGGCCTGAAATGCCTCCAGGGCAAGCCGATCGTGAACTCGATCTCCATGAAGGAGGGCGAGGAGAAGTTCATCCACGACGCGAAGGTGTGCCGCTCCTACGGCGCCGCGGTCGTCGTGATGGCCTTCGACGAGCAGGGCCAGGCCGATACGCTGGAGCGCAAGGTCGAGATCTGCACCCGGGCCTACAAGGTGCTGACCGAGACCGTCGGCTTCCCGCCGGAGGACATCATCTTCGACCCGAACATCTTCGCGGTCGCCACCGGCATCGAGGAGCATAACGGCTACGGCGTCGCCTTCATCGAGGCGACCCGGCAGATCCGCGAGACCCTGCCGCACGCCCATATCTCGGGCGGCGTCTCGAACCTCTCCTTCGCCTTCCGCGGCAACGAGCCGGTGCGCGAGGCGATGCACGCGGTGTTCCTGTACCACTGCATCCATGCGGGCATGGATATGGGCATCGTCAATGCCGGCCAGCTCGCGGTCTACGACGAGATCCCGGCGGACCTGCGCGAGCTTTGCGAGGACGTGGTCCTCAACCGCCGCGACGACGCCACCGAGCGGCTGCTCGACGCCGCCGCCCGCTTCAAGGGCGGGGGCGAGAAGGCCAGGACCGCCGATCTCACCTGGCGCGAGGGCACGGTCGAGAAGCGCATCGAGCACGCGCTGGTCAACGGCATCACCGAGTACATCGTCCAGGATACCGAGGAGGCGCGGCTCGCCGCCGCGCGCCCGCTCCACGTCATCGAGGGCCCGCTGATGGCCGGCATGAACGTGGTCGGCGACCTGTTCGGCTCGGGCAAGATGTTCCTGCCGCAGGTGGTGAAGTCGGCCCGCGTGATGAAGCAGGCGGTCGCCTATCTCGAACCCTTCATGGAGGAGGAGAAGAAGGCGGGCGGCGGCGACGGCCGCCGGCAGGCGGCCGGCAAGGTGCTGATGGCCACCGTGAAGGGCGACGTGCACGACATCGGCAAGAACATCGTCGGCGTCGTGCTCGCCTGCAACAACTACGAGATCATCGATCTCGGCGTGATGGTGCCGGCGGCCAAGATCCTCGAGACCGCGAAGAAGGAGCAGGTCGACATCGTCGGCCTGTCGGGCCTGATCACGCCCTCCCTCGACGAGATGGTGCATGTCGCCGGCGAGATGGAGCGCGAGGGGCTCGACGTGCCCCTCCTGATCGGCGGTGCCACCACGAGCCGCGTGCACACGGCGGTGAAGATCCACCCGGCCTACAATCGCGGCCAGGCGGTCTACGTCACCGATGCGAGCCGCGCGGTCGGCGTCGTGTCGAGCCTGATCTCGCGGGAGACGCGCGGCTCGACCATCGAGACCGTCCGGGCCGAATATGCCCGGGTCGCCGAGGCGCATGCCCGCTCCGAGGCCGACAAGCAGCGCCTGCCGCTGGCCAAGGCCCGGGCCAACGCCTTCAAGCCCGACTGGTCGGGCTACCGGCCCGCGAAGCCGAGCTTCACCGGCACGCGGGTGTTCGGCTCCTACGAGGTCGCCGACCTCGTCCCCTATATCGACTGGACGCCGTTCCTGCAGACCTACGAGTTCAAGGGCCGCTTCCCCGCGATCCTCGACGATCCCGAGCAGGGCCCGGCCGCGCGCGCCCTGTTCGAGGACGCGCAGGCGATGCTGAAGCAGATCGTGGAGGAGCGCTGGTTCAATCCGAAGGCGGTGATCGGCTTCTGGCCGGCCAACGCCGTCGGCGACGACATCCGGCTCTATACCGGCGAGAGCCGGCAGGAGACGCTCGCCACCTTCCATGGCCTGCGCCAGCAGCTCTCCAAGCGCGACGGGCGCGCCAATACCTGCCTGTCGGACTTCGTGGCGCCCGCCGACAGCGGCATCGCCGATTACGTCGGCGCCTTCGTGGTGACCGCGGGCCTCGAGGAGGTGCGCATCGCCGAGCGCTTCGAGCGGGCGAACGACGATTACCGCGCGATTCTGGTGAAGGCGTTGGCCGACCGCATCGCCGAGGCCTTCGCGGAGCGGATGCATGAACGTGTGCGTAAGGAGTTCTGGGGATACGCACCCGACGAGCGATTCACCGCAGACGAACTCGTCCACGAGAAATACGCCGGCATCCGGCCGGCTCCAGGCTATCCGGCCCAGCCTGATCATACAGAAAAGGTCACGCTGTTCGATCTGCTCAAAGCAGAGAGCCGGATCGGCGTGAAACTCACCGAATCCTACGCCATGTGGCCGGGTTCATCGGTTTCGGGTCTCTATCTCGGGCATCCGGAGGCGCATTACTTCGGTGTCGCCAAGGTCGAGCGCGATCAAGTCGAGGATTATGCCCTGCGTAAAGGGATGGATATCGCACAGGTCGAGCGCTGGCTCGGCCCGATCTTGAATTACGACCCCACCCGCTACCTCGCTGCAGCAGAGTAGCCTTCCGCTAGGCTGCCCCGATCGATCCGCGCGAGATCGATCGGGGGAGGTGCGAGGAGATGATGGCGGATCTCGCGAAGGTCATCCGGTCTGGACGTGCGCTGCTGCCGGAACTTCGATGGGTGCCTGCGCTGGGCTGATCGACAACCACGTGCTCGCCCTGCGTCCTCGTTCCGGTCAGCCGCCGGCTTGGTCCCAGGGGCGAGAAGCGGGGGCAACTGGTCCCATGATCCACCTCCTGTGTCTTCCAGGCGCTTGACCGGACAAGCGCAGCCGTTTCAATGCGCCGATCCCGCGGTGTGTGAAGGAGTGGCGACGACGATGCGAAGGCTCGCAGGCCCGCTCGCCCTCGCGCTCGGTCTCGGGGGCTGCACCGGTTTTTCCTATATCTCGAAGACCTATGTCAGCCTCACCCCCCAGGTGGTGACGATCGGCTGCAAGGACCCCTACGAGGTCTACGATCAGCGCCAGCAGCGCCGGATGCTCGTGGTGTCGAACACCCTGCGCGAGGTGACCGGGTGCAGCGTCGGGGAGGCCTACACCGGGCGCGACCCGGCCGAGACCCGGGCCGAGCGCTTCCGCGTCGCCGCCCGCACCTATCTCGACGAGACGGTGCGCGAGGATTGCAAGATCGCCGGCGAGCGCGTGTTCAGCGACCTCCAGACGGAGTTCCGCTACACCTGCGCCGGGCCGATCGAGCCGCGCGGCACCAAGGTGCCGCGCCTGCCCGGCCGCGTGAATCCGGGCCTTGGTTCGCGCTGACGCGTTTCTGATCGGAGGGGAGGCCGGCGCTCAGGCCTCGTCGGGCTGCGTCCGGAAGGTCCGCTCGGTGGCGTCGCCCGCGGCGGCCAGTAGGGCCCGTGCGAAGGCGCGCGCCTCGCCCCGTTCCAGCACGAGCACGGCGCTGGCCGGCGTGCCGTTGAGATCGGGCAGGGCGAGTTCGAGGCGCACGCCGTCGGCCACCGGCGTCGCCGACAGGCTCCAGCCCTGGCCGTCGGCACCTCGCTCGGTTCCTCGTCCGGGTTCCCGCATGCCGCACCCCCGTGCTCGTCGAGTGGCCGTTCGCAGACCTGCCCGGTTCGGTCAATCCGTGATCGCCCGCGGCAAGGGCACGATCCCCTGTTGACGAGACAGCCGCGCGATGATGTCTCCCGCGCGGACGATCGCATCCGCTCCGGCGCCATCCCAGACGCCATCGTCCAACAGGCCTCCGAAGGAAAGAAGCATGTCCGAGATCTGGTTCCGCACCGGCGAGGCCACCGTCCTCGCCGCCGAAGGGCAGTACACCGACGCGATGCCCGAGGTTCTGATCGGCTCGACCCGCGGCCCCGTGGGGCAGGCCTTCGCCTCGATGATGGGGCAGGTCCAGGGCCATACGCGCATGTTCGTGGTGCGCGACCTCAACCAGCTCGTGCGCCCGGCAACGATGATGACCACCAAGGCGACGATCCACACGGCCGAGTATGTCGAGCTCCTCGGCGGCGTGGTCCAGGCGGCGACCGGTGATGCCATCGTCGACTGCATCATCGAGGGCATCCTGCCGAAGGAGGGCCTCGACGAGCTGTGCATGATCATCATGATCTGGCTCGACCCGCGCTGCGCCGACCACGACGACCTTGACCAGAAGGACCTCTACCGGACCAATTACGAGGCGACGAAGCTCGCGATTGCCCGCGCCCTGAAGGGCGAGCCGACCGTCGAGGAACTGATCGCCAACCGCAAGACGGTGAAGCACTACGCGCTTGAGGACGTGATCGAGTACTGATCGCGCGGGGTCGGCGGAACCCTTGGGGCGCGCCTCAGCCCGGTGGGATGCGCCCGACCGAGCAGAGTGTGCGCAGCGAGCTGCTCGCCGGGTCGGTGTAGCAGCTCGCCGACCAGCCGTTCTGCTGGACAAAGGACTTGCGCCGCTCGGCGAGCGAGGTGGCGTGCGCCTGGGCGATGATCGGCGCCACCGAGGCAGCCGGCTCGCCGATCACGATCTGCGAGGCTATCGCGAGGTCGTTGAAGAAGGTGGCCGAGGGCTGCGCCTCGCTGGAGCTCGCCTGCACGATCGGCTCGGCGCGGCAGGTCAGGTCGACCTTGATCGCGCCGGGCATGCGGATGTCGATGCTCGGGCCGGAGCGGCGCCCGACCTTGCCGCCGATCGCCTCGGCGATCTGGCGAGCAAGGCCGTCGCACTCGTCGGCCCGGGCGGCGGTGGTGAGGAGGAGGCAGGCGAGGGCGAGGCGAAGCATGGCGCCTGGATGCCGCAGGTCCGGCCCGCTGTCGAGACTGACCCGCCTGACGGAGCCGTGATCCGTCAGCGCCGGCCGCCGCCCGTGGGCTTCTCGGCCAGCCAGATCCGGTGGCGGGTCCCGCCGCGGCGGCCGTTGGCGCGTGTGAGCACCTCCTCCACCGCGAAGCCGGCATCGCGCAGGCGCCGCGTGAAGGCGGCGTCGGGATGGGCCGACCAGACCGCGAGCACGCCGCCGGGCCGCAGCGCCCGGCGGGCCTGGCCCAGCCCGGCATGGTCATAGAGCCGGTCGTTGCCCGGATGCGTGAGCCCGTCCGGGCCGTTGTCGACGTCGAGCAGGATCGCGTCGAAGGTGCCGGTCGCCTCTGCGATCGGCGCGGCGACGTCCGTCTCGTGCAAGCGGACGCGCGAATCGTCGAGGATGCCGCCGAAGATCTCGGACAAGGGCCCGCGCGCCCAGGCGGCGACGGCGGGCACCAGCTCGGCCACCACCACCTCCGCCCGCTCGGGCAGGGCCGCGAGCGCCGCCCGCAAGGTGAAGCCCATGCCGAGGCCGCCGATCAGGATGCGGGGGCTCGGGCGCGCCGAGACCCGGCCGCAGGCGAGCTGCGCCAGCGCCTCCTCGGAGCCGCTGAGGCGGCTGTTCATCAGCTCATTCTGGCCGAGCTGGATCGAGAACTCGCTGCCCCGCCGCATCAGCTTGAGCGTGCCACCATCCTTCGGGATCGCCGCAGTGTCGATGTGGACCCAGGGAATCACGCCGCGCCTCCGGACTCGTCGAGCCAGGCCAGCATGCCGGCCGCCGCCGCCCGGCCGCTGGCGAAGGCGCCCTGCAGGAGGTAGCCGCCCGTGGGCGCTTCCCAGTCGAGCATCTCGCCTGCCGCGAACAGGCCGGGGTGGTCTCTCAGCATGAAACGCGCATCAAGAGCCCCGAGGCCGCCTGCCGTCGAGATCGCCCGGTCGATCGGCTCCGGCCCGTCGATGCGCAGGGGCGCGGCCTTGATGCGTGCGGCAAGCGCGGCCGGATCCGCGGGCAGCGGCCCGCCCGCCGATTCGCGCAGCAGACCCGCGGCCACTGGGACGAGCCCGGCGCCCTTGCGCAGGCGGTTGGCGAGGGATTCCCCCGGCCGCTGCGCGGCGAGCCGTTGGGCGAGGGCGTCCGCGGCGAGGTCGGGGCGCAGGTCGAGGGTGAGTTCGGCCGCGCCCTCCGCCGCCGCGGCCTCGCGCAGGAGCCGCGAGAGCGCGTAGACCGCCCCGCCCTCCACGCCGGTGCGCGTGACCACCATCTCGCCAAGTACCGCGCGGCCGCCGACGGAAAGTCCGACACGCTTGACCGGCTCGCCCGCGAAGCGCGTGCGGAACACTTCGGACCACGCCACCCGGAAGCCGACATTGGCCGGGCGCAGCGCCGAGACTGGCGCGCCGAGGCCGGTCAGCAGCGGCACCCAGGACCCGTCCGCGCCGAGGCGCGGCCAGCTCGCCCCACCGAGCGCGAGCAGGGCCGCTTCGGGCGCATGCCGGACGGGTCCTTCCGGCGTCTCGAAGACGAGGCTGCGCCCCTCGATGGCGACGAGCCGGTGCCGGGTGCGGATGCGGACGCCGAGGGATTCGAGCCGCGTGAGCCAAGCTCGCAGCAGAGGCGAGGCCTTGAAGCGCTCGGGGAAGACGCGTCCGCTGGACCCTACGAAGGTTGGCTCGCCGAGGTCCGCGCACCAGTCGCGCAGGGCCTGGGGCGGGAAGGCGCGGATCGCCGCCTCCAAGATGCCGGCCGGATGGTAGCGGCCGAGGAAGGCGGGCAGCGGCTCGCTGTGGGTGATGTTGAGGCCGCCGCGGCCGGCTAGGAGGAGGCGGCGGGCTGGAGAGGGCATTCGTTCGTAGACGATGACGGCCTGGCCGGCACTTGCGAGATACTCGGCTGCGGCGAGACCGGCAGGGCCGCCGCCGACCACCGCGAGGGCTCGCGCCTCTGTCGGATCTGTGGACATGGCTGTGGGCAAGCCGTCACCGGGGCCGCTCTGTCAAGGCTCGGCGGCGAGCCATGTCGTGCCTGCCCTTGATTCGCCCCTTTCGCCCACCTAACTCGCGCCCATCGGCTGCGGGCCCCTCTGGCGGGATGCACTTCGCTGCTCCCGTGATGTCGGAGCCGATGCCCTTTCAAGGAGCATCGCGGTCCCGTCCATGATGGATTTTCTGTTTGTTCTGTGGCTCGGCAAGCCGATCTGGATGTGGCTCGGCTTCCACGTGCTCATCGTCGGCCTGCTCGCCTTCGATCTCGGCCTCCTGCACCGCGACAAGGAGCACGAGATCGGCGTGAAGGAGAGCCTTCTCCTCACCGCCTTCTATTTCGGCCTCGGCCTCGCCTTCGGCGGCTGGGTCTGGTGGTATTTCGGCCCGCAGGCCGGCCAGGAATACGTCACCGGCCTCGTGGTCGAGAAGTCGCTGTCGATGGACAACGTCTTCGTCATCGCGGTGATCCTGTCGGCGCTCGGCATCCCGCGGGCGGCCCAGCACCGCGTCCTCGTCTGGGGCATCCTCGCGGCCGTGCTGCTGCGCGGCCTGATGATCGGGCTCGGCGCGGCGCTCGTGCATCAGGCGCACTGGGTGCTGTCCCTGTTCGCCGCCTTCCTGATCTATGCCGGCCTCAAGATGCTCTTCGCGAAGGAGGAGGACGAGGGCGACATCCGGGACAGCGCGGTGGTGCGCTTCCTGCGCCGCGCCCTGCGCATCACGCCGGAACTGCACGGCCAGCGCTTCCTGGTGCGCAAGACGGACCCGAAGACCGGCAAGGTCGCCCTCTGGCTGACGCCGATGGCCTTCGCCCTGGTGCTCGTGAACGGCGCCGACGTGATCTTCGCCGTCGACAGCGTGCCGGCGATCTTCGCGATCACCACCGACACCTTCGTGGTCTACACCTCGAACATCTTCGCGATCCTGGGCCTGCGGGCGCTCTACTTCGCGCTTGCCGCGATGGTGGACCGCTTCGCCTACCTGAAGACGGCGCTCGCCTTCATCCTGATCTTCATCGGCACCAAGATCGTCGTCGCCGACACCTTCGGCCTCGTCCACGTGCCGACCTGGGTCTCGCTGGTGGTCACGGTGGTCGTGCTGATCGCGGGCATCCTCTACAGCCTGTGGCGCACCCGCGGGGAGGCGCCGCACGCCGCGCCCGTCGAGCCCCGGGCCGAGATCCGCAGCCGGGCCTGATAATCAAGGAATCCCGAAGGGACTTGCGTCCCTTCGGTGGGGTGTCGGGGCGAAGCCCTGACGAGAGGACCCAGGGCTCCGCCCTGGACCCGCCAAAGGGATGATCCCTTTGGAATTCCGGGATTCTACGCGTCGGCCAGCGCCGCGGTGCCGGCGGCCGAGCGACGCCGCGCCAGGCCCGCGAGGCGCGCGGCCGGGCGGAGCAGCCTG
>NZ_CABFPH010000126.1 GCF_902141845.1 Methylobacterium symbioticum
GGCGGGTTGCAGGACCCGTCGCGCCGCGGGACAGCGCGTGGCTGGGATGTACGTGTTTTGTTCTCGCGTGTCAAGCTTTTTGTCTCAGGGCAGGCCTTTTCGCCCTGCCGCTGCGCTTTCCCTCCCCCACGGATCTCGGGCCTGCCCGAGATCCGCTTGCCCGTGCCCAAGTCGGGCAGGCCCGACTTGGGATGGGGGAGGGTGCCGAACGGAGTGAGGCGGGAGAGGGAAACCCGGCTGCCGGAAGGGGCGGAGCAGGCATGAAGGCCAACTGCCTCCGCTTGCACCGTCGCACCCCTCTCCCGACCCCTGCTGACGCAGGGGCCGCCCTCCCCCGCAGAGGGGGGAGGGAGAGGCGACGGCATCGGTACGGAAAAAAGGCGTCCCTCTGCGATCACTCTGCCTCTGCGGGGGGAGGGGGGCACCGTCGGCGTCCGGCGCGGGTGCGCTCAAGAGCGTTCCCGCGCCGCGCGTGCCATCACCCGGCGCAGGAGGCGGCCGACCTGCTCGGCCGCGTAGGGCTTGCTCAGAAGTTCGAATCCGTGGGCGTCGTCCTCTGCGAGCACGTGGCTGTAGCCCGAGGCGAGCACCACCGGGAGATGCGGAATCTGCCGCCGCAGCGTCCGGGCCAGGGCGAGGCCGCCCATGCCCGGCATGACCACGTCGGAGAAGACGGCGTCGAATCCGGCGGCGTCGGGCCCGAGCTTGTCCAGGGCCTCCTCGGCGGTCACAGCCCAACTCGTCTGGTAGCCGAGATCCTGCAGGATCTGCGTCGCGAAGCGCCCGACCTCCAGGTTGTCCTCGACCACGAGGACGTGTCCGCCGCAGCCCGCCGTCGCCGCGGGGGGCACCTCGCGCTCCGGGGGGCGGATCTCGCTGTCCGGCTCGGTCTCCGGCAGGTACAGCGTGAAGGTCGTGCCCGCGCCGACCGCGCTCGTGACCTCGATGTCACCGCCCGATTGCTTGGCGAAGCCGAAGACCTGGGAGAGACCGAGCCCGGTGCCGCGTCCGACCTCCTTCGTGGTGAAGAAGGGCTCGAAGATCCGTTCGAGCAGGGCCGGCTCGATGCCGCAGCCGCTATCCGACAGCGACACCGCGGCGAACGGCATCGGCGAGCCGCCATGCCCGCGGATCGGCGGCAGCGGCCTGCCGCAGGCGAGGCGCAGCGTCAGCGTGCCCTGGCCGTCCATCGCGTCCCGGGCGTTGACCGCCATGTTCACGAGCGCCGTCTCGAACTGGCTGAGATCGGCCCGCACGAAGCAGGGCGTCTCCGGAAGCTCGGTCACCACCTGGATGCGGGCACCCGTGATCGTGTCGACCATGTCGGCCACCCCCGAGAGCCGCCGGCCCACGTCGAAGACCTCGGGCTTGAGGGTCTGTCGGCGGGCGAAGGCGAGGAGCTGGCTGGTGAGCTTGGCGGCGCGGTCGACGGTGTCGGAGACGGCATCCATGTAGCGGCGTCGGCGCTCCTCGGGCAGGTCGGGCCGGCGCAGGAAGTCGACGGACGAGCGGATGATGGTGAGGAGGTTGTTGAAGTCGTGGGCGACGCCGCCGGTGAGCTGGCCCACCGCCTCCATCTTCTGCGACTGGCGCAAAGCCGCCTCGGCCTCGGCTAGGCGGTTCGACCGGTCCTCGACGCGCTGCTCCAGTGTGGCGTTGAGGGCGGCCAGTGCGGCGGCGGCCTCGCGCACCGCCGCGTCCGCGCGCACCCGCTCGATATGCGCCCAGGAGCGTTCCGTCACCTCGCGGATCAGCGCGAGGTCGGTCTCCGCCCAGAGCCGGGGCAGGTTGTCGTGGATCGCCATCAGCCCGGTCAGGCGCCCGTCCTTGACCAGGGGCATGCAGATCGTGGCGGCGATGCCGATGGCCTCGAAGGTCCGCGCCGCCTCCGGTGCCAGATCGCGCAGGGTGTCGGTGAGGACGAGCGGCTGGCCTGCGCTCAGCCGCTCGACGGCGAGGCGCCCGAAATCGGCGAGGCGGTAGCGGCCGACGATGCTCGGCGCGCCCTTGCGCGGCCAGTCGCCCCGGATGGTGAAGCCGTCCGCATCCGCGTCCATGTCGGCATAGGCGCAGTTCGAGAGCTGGAGATACTCCGCCACCATCCGGGTCGTGGTGGCGAGGACCGCGTCGGCATCCCGGGCTTCCGCGACGGCGCGGCCGAGCCCGTCGAGGAAGGCGAGGCGCTGGTTGGCGGCGACATTGGCCGTGGTCTCGGTCACGGTGTCGAGGAGGCCGACCACCCGTCCGGTCTGGTCGCGGATCGGGCTGTAGCAGAAGGTGAAGTAGACCTGCTCCGGGCTGCCGCCGCGCTCCACCACCAGCGGGAAGTCCTCGATGAAGGTCGCTTGGCCCGCCAGGGCCGCCTCGGC
Source organism: Methylobacterium symbioticum (assembly GCF_902141845.1). Taxonomy (GTDB): domain Bacteria; phylum Pseudomonadota; class Alphaproteobacteria; order Rhizobiales; family Beijerinckiaceae; genus Methylobacterium; species Methylobacterium symbioticum. The sequence continues at coordinate 2,370 of NZ_CABFPH010000126.1, forward strand.
GATGGGCCGGATCTCGTCCCAGGTCTCGGCCCAGACCGCGCTGAAGGGGCGCCCGAGCGCGGAGGGCTTGTGGCCGAGGATCGGGATGAAGGCGTCGTTGTGGAGAGTGATCAGCTCCGGTCCCCAGGCGATGGCCTGGGGAAAGCGCGAGCCGAGCATCAGCGCGACGGTGGTCTTCAGGGCGTCGGGCCAGGCCTCCACCGGACCGAGCGGCGAATCCCGCCAGTCGTGGCGCCGGATGGCCTCGCCCATCGCACCACCGGCGTCGAGGAAACGCGTCTGTTCGGGGAGCATCGCAGGGATCGAGGACGGAACGGCCCGGACAGCCGTCGCGGCCGCGAGCCACCTCTCATAGTCTACAACCCTGGGTGGTGGCGATAGAGCCGGAGCCCGGCGGCGTGCGGCTCTTTGGCGGGGGCCAAGATGCGCGAGCCTCCGAATCGGCCGGCAGGCCCGACGCGCGAGGCGTCCCCTCTCCATCCCGAACGGGAGAGGGGGCACGTCGCGCTCGGTCGAGCGCGTTCTGGCCCAAGCCGCCCTGACCGGCAGCTTAAGCGGATCCCTGTGGGCCGGTCCCCCGATCAGGTCTTGCGGGCGACCGTGAAGCGGGCGGCCTGCCGCAGCACCGCGGCGCCCTCGCCCCAGCGCGAGACCGCCTCGTCGCAGACGCCGACGAGGCGGTCGCACTCCGCCCGCGCCCCGTCGAGGCCGAGCCGGTCGACCAGCGTCGCCTTGCCGGCATCCTTGTCCTTGCCGGTGGCCTTGCCCATCGCTTCCGGCGAGGCCTCGCGGTCGAGGATGTCGTCGGCGATCTGGAAGGCTTGGCCGAGCGCGTGGCCGTAGCGCAGCAGGGCGGCGCGGGCATCGGAATCGGCGCCGCCGACGATGGCGCCGGCCTCCACCGAGAAGGCGAGGATCGCGCCGGTCTTCATCGCCTGCATGCGCAGGGTGTCGTCGACGCCGAGGCTGACCGCGCCGAAGCGGCCCTCCGCCGAGAGGTCGAGAAGCTGGCCGCCGACCATGCCGCCGAGGCCGGAGGCCCGGGCGAGGCCGAGCACCAGGTCGGCGCGCGCCGCCGGGTCCGCCTGCCAGCGCGGATCGGCGGTCACCTCGAAGGCCAGCGTCTGCAGGGCATCGCCGACCAGGATCGCGGTGGCCTCGTCGTAGGCCTTGTGCACGGTGGGCTTGCCGCGGCGCATGTCGTCGTCGTCCATGGCCGGCAGGTCGTCGTGGACCAGGGAGTAGCAGTGCACCAGCTCGACGCCCGCGCCCGCGGCGAGCGCCCCAGCCTCGGGGCCGCCGAGCATGCGCGCCGTCTCGATGGTGAGGAAGGGCCGCAGGCGCTTGCCGCCGCCGAGCACGGCGTGGCGCATCGCCTCCATCAGGCGCGGGGGCCGCGCGATCTCGCCCGGCCGGACCGTGCCGTCGAGCAGGTCGACCATGAAGCGCTCGACCGTGTCGGCGATGCCGGCGAGCCTGTGGGAAAACCCGTCCGCGCCCCCCTCCACCTTGACCGATCCGGGGTTAGCCTGCGTTGAGGGGGAGGAGGTCATGGGAACGTGGCCTTGGGAGGAACGAGACGCGACGCTGTGCGGCCCGAGGATATCAGAGCGGAGCCGCGGCAAGGCGCGGCGCCCGGGGTGACGACGGCGCAGGAGCGGCCGCTGCATCCGGTGAAGCGGACGGGGCGCCCGCGCCGGCTGCGCCGGCTCGTGGGGCTGGTCCTGCTCGTACCTAGCATCGTGCTCGGTCTCACGCTCACGCTGGCGCTCGTCTATAGCGCCGTGACGCCGCCCTCAACCCTGATGCTCGGGCGCTGGCTGACCTTGCGCCCCGTGACCCGGGAGGCGGTGCCGCTGGAGCGGATCAGCCCGAGCCTCGTCCAGGCGGTGCTGACCTCCGAGGACCAGCGCTTCTGCCTGCACCACGGCATCGATCTCGGTGCGCTCCGCGACGCGATCGACGACGAGGACGGCCCGAGCCGGGGCGCCTCCACCATCACCATGCAGACGGTGAAGAACGTGTTCCTGTGGCCGGGCCCGTCCTACCTGCGCAAGGCCCTCGAGATCCCGCTCGCGGTGGTGGTGGACGCGCTCTGGGGCAAGCGGCGGACCCTGGAGATCTACCTCAACGTGGCCGAATGGGGCGACGGGATCTACGGCGCCCAGGCCGCCGCGCGGCACTGGTTCCGCAAGGATGCGCGCGACCTGACCCGCCCGGAATCGGCGCTGCTCGCGGCCTCCCTGCCGAACCCGATCCTGCGCAGCGCCGGCAGGCCGACCCCGGCGCTCCGCCGGATCGCGAGCCGCATCCAGGGGCGTCTCGGCCAGGTCGAGGGCCTGATGGGCTGCCTGCGCTGACGCTCCGAGGATCCGAGGGGGGATCATTCTCTTGGCGGGGTGCCGGGGCGGCGCCCCGGCGCTCTCCCAGGGCTCTGCCCTGGACCCGCCAAAGGGGTGGCCCCTTTGGAATCCCGGATTATCGGCTATGGAGGCCGGACAAGGAGAACCCGATGTCCGAGCCCACCGAGATCACCCTGGAGCGGATCGCCCTGATCCGGCGCCTCGTGGTCGCCTGGAATTCAGAGGGGCACGGCGCGCCGATCGTCCATCCGGACGCGCCCTACGGCAGCACCGACCGCGACGGCGACATCGCCAACGTCACCGGCGACGACGAGGGGGCCGAGGAGGAGCATCGCGCGGTCGGCGCTGCGCTCGCCGCCTTCGTGCGGCATGCGGCCCTCAAGCCCGGCCGCTTCACCTACCATAACCCGCTCGTGAAGCTCGACCCGGCGCGGACCGGCGACGTCTTCCGCGACGAATCCGGCGCCGCCCCGGAGCAGATCACCTTCGACGTGGCGCCCGAGCACCTCGCCCTGATCCCGCATCTCGCGGTCCGTTGGGACGAGGCCCGGATGGTGCCGCTGGTCGATCCGGCCGCGCCCTACGGCGAGGCCGATCTGGAGACCTCGATGCGAAGCCGCCTCGGCGGTGCCGAGGCGGACCTCGACCGGCTGCACCACGCGATGCAGCCGGCTCTGCAGATCTTCCTGCGCTACGCCGACATCGCGCCGGGCGACTACGCCTGATCGGCCGGACGGCGGCGCGGCGGACGCGCCGTCGTCCGGCCCCGCCGCTCAGCCCTCGCGCTTCTTGCGCTGGGCGAGCGTGCGCAGGCGCAGGGCGTTGAGCTTGATGAAGCCCGCCGCGTCGCGGTGGTCGTAGGCGACGGCGCCCTCCTCGAAGGTGACGAGATCCTGGTCGTAGAGCGAGTTCGGGCTCGTCCGGCCGATCACGTGCACGCCGCCCTTGTAGAGCTTCAGCCGCACCGAGCCGGTGACCTTCTCCTGGCTCTTGTCGATCAGCGCCTGGAGCATCTCGCGCTCCGGCGAGAACCAGAAGCCGTTATAGATCAGCTCCGCGTATTGCGGCATGAGCTGGTCCTTCAGGTGGGCGGCGCCGCGGTCCAGCGTGATCGATTCGATGGCGCGGTGGGCCGGCAGCAGGATGGTGCCGCCGGGGGTCTCGTACATGCCGCGGCTCTTCATGCCGACGAAGCGGTTCTCGACAAGGTCGAGCCGGCCGATGCCGTTGGCCCGGCCGAGCTCGTTCAGCCTGGCGAGCAGGGCGGCCGGCGACAGCACCTCGCCGTCGATCGAGACCGCGTCGCCCCGCTCGAAGCCGATGGTGATCACGGTCGGCTGGTCGGGCGCCTCCTCCGGCGAGAGGGTGCGGGAATAGACGTAGTCCGGCACCTCGACCGCCGGATCCTCCAGCACCTTGCCCTCCGAGGAGGCGTGCAGGAGGTTGGCATCCACCGAGAACGGGCTCTCGCCGCGCTTGTCCTTGGCGATCGGGATCTGGTTCTGCTCGGCGAAGGCGATGAGCTGCTCGCGCGAGCGCAGGTCCCACTCGCGCCAGGGCGCGATCACGGTGACGTCGGGCTTGAGCGCGTAGTAGCCGAGCTCGAACCGGACCTGGTCGTTGCCCTTGCCGGTGGCGCCGTGGCAGACCGCGTCGGCCCCGACCTTCTCGGCGATCTCGATCTGCTTCTTGGCGATGAGCGGCCGGGCGATCGAGGTGCCGAGCAGGTAGACGCCCTCGTAGACGGCGTTGGCCCGGAACATCGGGAACACGTAGTCCCGAACGAATTCCTCGCGCAGGTCCTCGATGAAGATGTTCTCGTCCTTGATGCCGAGCAGCTGCGCCTTCCTGCGCGCCGGCTCCAGCTCCTCGCCCTGGCCGAGATCGGCGGTGAAGGTCACGACCTCGCAGCCGTAGGTGGTCTGCAGCCACTTCAGGATGATCGAGGTATCGAGGCCGCCGGAATAGGCCAGCACGACCTTCTTCACGGGCTTCTGGTCGGGAGCGGACATCGGCGGTTCCGTCGTCTTCGGGCTGTCGCGGCAGGCTGTCGCGGTTGCGCGCGGCTTATCGCGCAGGCTCCGCGCCTGCAACCGCCATGCCCGCGCCAGGCCTGAGCCCGCCGAGATCGCAGGCTCCGGGGGGTTCGCCGGGAACCCCGGCTGCCCCATCTACGTCAGGCCCAGGCCGGTTGCGCGCCACGGCCGGTTCGCGACTTGCTTCTGACCTCCCACGCGGAGACGCTGCGTCCATGGCCCGCCAGCCAGCCATCGAGTTCTGGTACGAGTTCGCCTCGACCTATTCCTACCTCGCCGCCATGCGGATCGAGGCGGCTGCGGCCGAGGCCGGCGTCGCCGTGCGCTGGCGGCCCTTCCTGCTCGGCCCGATCTTCGCGGCGCAGGGCTGGACCTCCTCGCCCTTCAACCTCTACCCGGCCAAGGGCCGCAACATGTGGCGCGACGTGGAGCGCGAGGCCGCCCGGCTCGGCCTGCCGGCGCTGACCCGGCCCGATCCCTTCCCGCAGAACAGCCTCAGCGCCACGCGGGCCGCGATCCTCGGCCAGGGCGAGGACTGGCTCGTGCCCTTCTCGAAGGCGGTCTACACGGCGAGCTTCGCGCAGGGGCGCTCCATCGCCGAGCCGGCCGCCGTGATCGGCATCCTCGATTCGCTCGGGCTCGACGGCACCCAGACCCTCCGGGCGGCGAGCGCCGAGGCGAACAAGACGCGCCTGCGCGTCGCGGGCGAGGAGGCGCGCTCGCGCGGCATCTACGGCGCGCCGAGCTTCCTGACCGAGGACGGCGAGCTGTTCTGGGGCAACGACCGCCTGGAACAGGCCCTGGCCTGGGCGGTCGGCGAGCGCTCCGGTGGCCTCCGTTAGGCCACAACCTCGGCTAGAAAGGCGGCTCCTGACCCTCGGGACCTGCCGGGCATGCCTTTCGACCGCCGCCGCTTCCTCGTCGCCACCGCCGGCCTCCTGGCGCCTGGCCTCGCCGCACACCGCGCCCGCGCCCAGTCCTACGGGCAGCGCGTGCCGGTCACCAACGACGAGGGCAAGGCGGTGGCGAACTCCATCCTGCCCGGCGAGATCACCGGCCAGATCCCGGCCCTGAAGGGGGTGACCTATGCGGGCGCCCCCGATGCCGAGACGGCGCTCTACGAGTTCTTCGACTTCAACTGCCCGTGGTGCCGCAAGGCCGCCGCCGACATGGTCTCGCTGCACGAGAGCGATTCCGCCCTGCGCATCGGCCTCGTGCACAACCCGATCCTGTCGCCGCAATCGGCGCAAGCCGCCAAGGTGATGCTCGCCGTGCAGCGCCGGCTCGGCGCTGAGGCCGCCTGGCGCTTCTATGGCCAGCTGCTCGGCAAGCCGGGACGGATCGACGGGCCGGGTGCCCTCGAGGTCGCGGGCGGCCTCGGCGTGCCGGCCGCCGAGATCGAGTCGGTCGCCGACAGCGACGCGGTGCGCGAGGCCCTGCGCAGCCACATGCGTATGGCGGCCGATCTCGGTCTCTACGCGACGCCCTCCTACGTCCTCGGGAATGCCGGCATCCTCGGCCATCCGGGCGCCCGCTCCCTCGCCCGGATGATCGCCAGCACCCGCCGCTGCGACAAGCTCGCCTGCTGAGGCGCCTCGCGCCGGACGCCGCGCGGCGATCCGGTTGCGGAGCGGCCGAGCGCTAGAGCCGGATCCGATCAGGTTGCTTCAACCGGATCGGTGAATCCGTCTCTAACCCATTGATAGAGAACGCGTGATCCGATTGGATTGCGGGGCAATCCAATCGGCGCGCGCTCTAGGGCGGGGCAAGCTCCGGTCAAGCCTGGCCGTTCAAGAATCGCGAGGGTTTCTCGGCTAAGCTCCGCCGGAGCCCGAGCCGGCTCCGGACCGAACCTGTGGACAGACCATGCACGCCCTGATCGCCCAGCTGCTCGCGATGACCGCCGCCGTCATCGCCGGCGTGCTCGTCGCCGAGAAGATCGAGACCCCGATGCGCAGCCTCGCGAGCCGGATCGGCGAGGGCCGGGGCCGGCGGCGGTAGGGCGGTCGCCTACGCGCATCGCTGATTTTCAGGATCGGACGCGGGTCCCCTCTCCCGTTCGGGAGAGGGGGCCTGTCGCGGGTCTTGCGTGCGTTCTGAGGCGGGCTTCCCCCTGCCGCCCCCTCCTGAGGCCGGGGCCATTCTCTCCCGCAGAGGGGGGAGGGCAAGCGCGCTGAGCCGGCTGCCGGCCAGCGGCCGCTCGCCGCAGCCGGCTGGTGGAACCGGCCGCCGCCGCGATCCGCCTCGCCTTGCGTGCCACCGTGTTGCCATGCTAGGCGGTCGCCGCGCCGGGCAGGGGGCAGTATGCACCCGGCCGCGCGGCACAATCCCATCTCCCGCGGTCTCCCCACCCAGCCCCTGAACGGGCCAGGCCCGGCCGGAACCACGGGCAAGGCAAGAGAGAGCGACGGGTGGCGCAGAACGGTTCCGAGGCAGGGTCCCTCGTCGCAGGCATGGCGGGCCGCTACGCTTCCGCCCTGTTCGAACTGGCCCGCGACGGCGGCCAAGTCGATGCGGTCGCCGCGGATCTCGACACGTTCGACGCGCTGCTCAAGGAGAGCGCCGATCTCCGCCGCCTCGTGAAGAGCCCCGTCTTCACCGCCGAGCAGCAGGCCGCCGCCATCGGCGCCGTTGTCGAGAAGGCCGGGATCAAGGGGCTCGCCGCCAACTTCATCCGCCTCGCCGCTGCCAATCGTCGCCTGTTCGCCCTGCCGGACATGATCACCGTCTTCCGCGCCCTGGTGCGCGAGTCGAAGGGCATCGTCCGCGCCGAGGTGCGCGTGGCCGAGAAGCCCTCCGACGCGGTCCTCAACGAGATCAAGGCGTCGCTGCGCGAGATCGCGAAGGCCGAGATCGACGTCGACCTCCACGTCGATCCGAGCCTGATCGGCGGCCTCGTCGTGAAGATGGGCTCGCGCATGGTCGACGCTTCGCTGCGCACGAAGCTCAATGGAATCCGCCTGGCGATGCGGGAAGCCCGCTGAAAGCGGGACCGCAACGCCGACGACCTGACTGAATTCGATTTGTAAGAGGCCCCGACGATGGACATCCGCGCCGCCGAGATCTCCGCGATCCTGAAAGAGCAGATCAAGAACTTCGGCGAGGAGGCCGAGGTCTCCGAGGTCGGACAGGTCCTGTCCGTCGGCGACGGCATCGCCCGCGCCTACGGCCTCGACAACGTCCAGGCCGGCGAGATGGTCGAGTTCGAGTCGGGTGTGCGCGGCATGGCGCTCAACCTCGAGCAGGACAACGTCGGCATCGTGATCTTCGGCTCCGACCGCGAGATCAAGGAAGGCCAGACCGTCAAGCGGACCGGCGCCATCGTGGACGTGCCGGTGGGCAAGGGCCTGCTCGGCCGCGTGGTCGACGCCCTCGGCAACCCGATCGACGGCAAGGGCCCGATCCAGTCGACCGAGCGCCGCCGCGTGGACGTGAAGGCCCCGGGCATCATCCCGCGCAAGTCCGTGCACGAGCCGATGGCCACCGGCCTCAAGGCGATCGACGCCCTCATCCCGATCGGCCGCGGCCAGCGCGAGCTGATCATCGGTGACCGCCAGACCGGCAAGACCGCGATCGCCCTCGACACGATCCTCAACCAGAAGCCCGCCCACCAGGGCACGGACGAGAAGGCCAAGCTCTTCTGCATCTACGTCGCCGTGGGCCAGAAGCGCTCCACCGTGGCCCAGTTCGTGAAGGTGCTGGAGGACCAGGGCGCGCTCGAGTACTCGATCGTCATCGCGGCGACCGCCTCCGACGCCGCCCCGATGCAGTTCATCGCGCCCTTCGCCGGCTGCGCCATGGGCGAGTATTTCCGCGACAACGGCATGCACGCCGTGATCGTGTACGACGACCTCTCCAAGCAGGCGGTGGCCTACCGCCAGATGTCGCTGCTGCTGCGCCGCCCGCCGGGCCGCGAGGCCTATCCGGGCGACGTGTTCTACCTCCACAGCCGCCTGCTCGAGCGCGCCGCCAAGATGGGCGATGCCGCCGGCGCCGGCTCGCTGACCGCGCTCCCGGTCATCGAGACCCAGGCCAACGACGTCTCGGCCTACATCCCGACCAACGTGATCTCGATCACCGACGGCCAGATCTTCCTTGAGACCGACCTGTTCTACCAGGGCGTGCGCCCGGCGGTGAACGTCGGACTCTCGGTGTCGCGCGTGGGCTCCTCGGCCCAGACGAAGGCGATGAAGAAGGTCGCCGGCAAGATCAAGGGCGAGCTCGCGCAGTACCGCGAGATGGCCGCCTTCGCGCAGTTCGGCTCGGACCTCGACGCCTCGACCCAGCAGCTCCTCAACCGCGGCTCGCGGCTGACCGAGCTCCTGAAGCAGCCGCAATTCTCGCCGCTGAAGATGGAGGAGCAGGTCGCGGTGATCTATGCCGGCGTCAACGGCTACCTCGACAAGCTGCCGGTCGCCAAGGTCCGCGCCTTCGAGGACCAGCTCCTCGGCACCCTGCGCACGAAGCACAAGGACCTGCTCGACGCGATCGGCACCTCCAAGGATCTCTCGGACGACAACGCGGCGAAGCTGAAGAGCGTCGTCGAGGGCGTCGCCAAGTCGATCAACTGACCGCCATCACCTGAGCCCGGACGGGCTTTCCCTCCCCCGCTAGCGGGGGAGGGGGCAGGGGTGGGAGCGGGGCCGGAGCACCGCACGCCATCCTGAACCACCCCTACCTCCGGCTCCTCCCTGCTCACGGGGAGGAGAGGCTCTTCCGAACGGATCTGGACGCCGCCCGATGCCGAGTTTGAAGGATCTGCGCAACCGCATCACCTCGGTGAAGGCGACGCAGAAGATCACCAAGGCCATGCAGATGGTCGCCGCCGCCAAGCTGCGGCGCGCGCAGATCGCCGCCGAGAGCGGGCGCCCCTACGCCGAGAAGATGGCGGCGGTGCTCGGCAACCTCGCGGGCGGCCTGATCGGCGGCGTCGGCGCGCCGCGCCTCCTGTCGGGCACCGGCTCCGAGCAGACCCACCTGCTCGTCGTCTGCACCGGCGACCGCGGGCTCGCCGGCGCCTTCAACTCCTCGATCGCGCGCCTCGCCCGCGACCATGCCAACCGGCTGATGGCCGAGGGCAAGACCGTGAAGATCATCACGGTGGGCAAGAAGGGCCTCGACGTGCTCCGCCGCCAGTTCCGCGAGCAGATCGTCGCCTCGCGCGACATCCGCGGCAACAAGCCGGTGGATTACGAGTTCGCCGCCGAGATCGCCGACGACATCCTCGCCCGCTTCGATGCCGGCGAGTTCGACGTGGCGACCCTGTTCTACGCCGAGTTCCGCTCGGTGATCTCGCAGATCCCCACCGCGCAGAAGATCATCCCGGCCGAGCTGCCCGAGGCCGACGCCAAGGGCCCCGGCTCCGACGCGGCGCTGGAATTCGAGCCCTCCGAGGAGGCGATCCTCGAGACGCTGCTGCCGAAGAACCTGACCGTCCAGATCTTCCGCGCGCTCCTGGAGAACGCCGCCTCCGAGCAGGGCGCGCGCATGAGCGCCATGGATTCCGCCACGCGCAACGCGGGCGAGATGATCAAGAAGCAGACGCTGGTCTACAACCGCACGCGTCAGGCCATGATCACCAAGGAACTCATCGAGATCATCTCGGGCGCGGAAGCGCTCTGACCGAAACGAAGCGGGCGCCCCGGCGCCCCGTCCGCACACGCATCGAAGGGTAGGCAATCATGGCCAACACCGCAGTTCCCGGCGCCGGCTCGAACAAGGTCGGCAAGATCACCCAGGTCATCGGCCCCGTCGTCGACGTGCAGTTCGACGGTCACCTGCCGGAGATCCTGAACGCCCTCGAGACCACCAACAACGGCAACCGCCTCGTCCTCGAAGTCGCCCAGCAGCTCGGCGAGAGCACCGTCCGCTGCATCGCGATGGACACCTCCGAGGGCCTGACCCGCGGCCAGGAATGCACGGATACCGGCGAGCCGATCAAGGTGCCGGTCGGCATGAACACGCTCGGCCGCATCATGAACGTCATCGGCGAGCCGATCGACGAGGCCGGCCCGGTCGAGGCCAAGACCTACCGCGCCATCCACCAGCCGGCCCCGTCCTACGACGAGCAGTCGACCGAGGCGCAGATCCTCGTCACCGGCATCAAGGTGGTGGACCTCCTCGCCCCCTACGCCAAGGGCGGCAAGATCGGCCTGTTCGGCGGCGCCGGCGTCGGCAAGACCGTGCTGATCATGGAGCTGATCAACAACATCGCCAAGGTGCACTCGGGCTACTCGGTCTTCGCCGGCGTGGGTGAACGCACCCGCGAGGGCAACGACCTCTACCACGAGATGATCGAGTCGAAGGTCAACATCGACCCGAAGGAGAACAACGGCTCGGCCGAAGGCTCCAAGTGCGCCCTGGTCTACGGCCAGATGAACGAGTCGCCCGGCGCCCGCTCGCGCGTCGCGCTCACCGGCCTCACCATCGCGGAGCAGTTCCGCGACGAGGGCCAGGACGTGCTCTTCTTCGTCGACAACATCTTCCGCTTCACGCAGGCGGGCTCCGAGGTGTCGGCGCTTCTCGGCCGCATCCCCTCGGCGGTGGGCTACCAGCCGACGCTCGCCACCGACATGGGCGCCCTGCAGGAGCGCATCACCACCACCAACAAGGGCTCGATCACCTCGGTGCAGGCGATCTACGTGCCGGCCGACGACCTGACCGACCCGGCGCCCGCCGCCTCCTTCGCCCACCTCGACGCCACGACCGTGCTCTCGCGCTCGATCGCCGAGAAGGGCATCTACCCGGCGGTGGACCCGCTCGACTCCACCTCGCGCATGCTGTCGCCGGCCATCCTCGGCGAGGAGCACTACACCGTCGCCCGCCGCGTCCAGCAGACCCTGCAGCGCTACAAGGCGCTCCAGGACATCATCGCGATCCTGGGCATGGACGAGCTGTCCGAGGAGGACAAGCTGACGGTGGCCCGCGCCCGCAAGATCGAGCGCTTCTTCTCGCAGCCCTTCTCGGTGGCCGAGGTCTTCACCGGCTCGCCGGGCAAGCAGGTCGCGCTCGAGGACACCATCAAGGGCTTCAAGGGCCTGGTGAACGGCGACTACGACGACCTCCCCGAGGCCGCCTTCTACATGGTCGGCACCATCGAGGAGGCCCAGGAGAAGGCCAAGAAGCTCAAGGCCGCCGCGTAAGGCGGTCCTGCCCCTCCCGCGATACGGGGGGAGGGGCATCCGTCAGGCTTCGCCCCGTCCGCGGGTGAAGCGAGCATCTTGGATCCCGGAAAGCTTCAGATGGCCACCTTCCAGTTCGATTTCGTCGGCCCCGAGCGGACCCTGTATTCGGGTGCCGTCGAGGCGGTGCAGCTCCCCGGGAGCGAGGGCGAGATGACGGTCCTGCCGGGCCACGCCCCCGTCATCACCACGCTGCGCGTCGGCGTCATCGTGGTCACCGAGAGCCAGGGCAACGGCAAGCGCATCTACGTGCGCGGCGGCTTCGCCGATATCGGGCCGACCTCCTGCACGGTGCTGGCCGAGCGGGCCGCCCCGATCGAGGAGCTGACCCCCGAATCGATCGACCGGGACATCGAGGCGGCCGAGCTCGCCCGCGATGCCACCGAGGACCAGCAGAAGCGCCAGGAGCTCAACGCGCAGATCGTGCAGCTCCAGGAGACCAAGGTGCTTCTCAAGCTCTGATGGCGCGGCCGGCGATCCAGCCGTTGCCGCGTCGGCGCAGCCAGCCGTCCGGAGCCGTCCAGCGCGATGGGGACAGGCCGAGATGCTTGAAGTCCGAGCGCCCGA
>NZ_CABFPH010000127.1 GCF_902141845.1 Methylobacterium symbioticum
GTCGGGTCCTGGCGCGATCCAGACCTGCGATCTCGACTGTCGCTATGTCCGCTTCGGAGCTTTCGCCCGAATGGGGTGAATGGCGGTAATGGAGCGCAAACCCGAACGTCCGCTTCTTGGCCTGGAGGCACAGGCCGAGACTGGCAGAAGGCGGCTGCAAATCCACTCACATCAGGCGTACAAGGCGCCCCCCCCGCCCGGGCAAGTGCTGGGAGCCGGACGACAGGGGGCAGTAACAACGATCACAAGATCACACCGCCTGGAGTGAGCTTACTCCTCTGGATCTTCCGCTTCGTCGTCGTAGGCCTCCTCGGCGATCTCGGCTTTGCCGCTCTCTTCTGCGAGACCATATACGCCGCGTCCGAGCTTGATCACCTCTCCCGCCGCGGTCATCTTGGACAGCAGCTGTCTGATGTTCACGCCGGGTACGTCGAGTTCGGCGCTTAGCTGCGCAGGTATCATCTCCTTGCCCTTCAGTGCCGCCGAGATCGCCTGCCGCTCGTCGCTGCGCCTGACCTCAGAGGCGGGGCCCTGTGCCAGCCAGGTGCCGGACGGTTTGTCGAACAGCAGAGCAGTCTCGATCTCCTCGATGTCGTGCCCACGGGCGTAGAGCGTCGTGCCCTGGCTGCTTTTGTCGAGGATCAGGATCGTGTCAGCCGCGCCTGCCGTGGTCTCGCCGGCCTCGACTGTCTGGTCTGGTGGCGTGTGGACGAAGTCGAGCATCACTGCACCCCCGCCTTGATCGTCGGCAGGGCGGCCAGCCAGCTCTGTAGGTCTTCGGCGAGGATCAGCGTCCGGCGGCCGAGCTTGCGCGCCTTCAGGCGCCCCGACTTGATCTGCTCGTACAAGAAGCTGCGGCCAACGCCGCTTGCCCCCACTGCTTCCGCGACGCTGTAACTCAACACCGTGTTCATGGATCACCTCTGTGCATCCGCCGGGATTGGCCTAGGCGGTGTACAGCGATGCGGTTGAAGAGATGCTTGACGGATTAACTTCATGTTAATTAATGGCCATTTCGGATCGCATTCCTAATCTATATCAGACTGCAGCGCAGAATGCGCTGCCCAGCTTTCCATCAGACCGCGGCGCTTCTCGAACAGGTCCGTCCGGCGATAGGCGGCTTCGACCTTGTCCTTCAGCGTGTGAGCCAGCGCCGCCTCTGCCACTTCACGTGGCGTGCTCGTCTGCTCGGCTGCCCAGTCCCGGAACGAGGAACGAAAGCCATGCACCGTCGCATCAACCTTCATCCGGCGCATCAGCATCTCCAACGCCATGTTCGACAACGGTCGGTTCTGCTTCGTGCCGGGAAAGACCAGCTCGCTCCGGCGCGCGTCGTATAGTCCGCGCAGGATCTCGCAGGTGCGCTGAGAGAGAGGAACCCGGTGCTCACGGCCGCCCTTCATGCGCTCCGTCGGCACCGTCCAGGTGCCCCGCTCGAGGTCGAGCTCACTCCAGCACGCGCCCATGGCCTCGCGGCTGCGAGCTGCCGTCAGAATCGTGAACTCCAGGCAGAGCGCACTTACGGATCCCCTTTTCCGCAGGCGCGCCATGAAGGCTGGCAGCTCCTGATAGGGAAGTGCCTTGTGATGACCGCGCGTCAGCTTCTGCTGCTTTGGCAGTAGGTGATCGAGATGTCCCCGCCAGCGGGCCGGGTTTTCGGCCGTGCGGTGGCCTTTTGCACGGGCAGCATCGAGCACCTTCTCGATCCGGCCGCGCAACCGCGAGGCTGTCTCGGGCACCTTGGTCCAGAGCGGCTTCAGGATGGCGAGTACCTGGTCGGTTGTTACCTGTTCGACCGGCACAGCCCAGATCGGCTCGCAATACTGAGTCAGCGTTGTGCGCCACTGCGCTCGGTGCTTCGGATTCCGCCAGCCGGTCTCGAGCGAGGCGATGACCTCCTCGGCCATCTCGCCGAAGGTCGGCACCTTCTTCTCAGGTTCTGCCGCGCGCATGGCGAGCGGGTTGCGCCCTTCTGCGAGGTGAGCGCGAGCAGCGGTGGCGAGCTCACGGGCACGGGCAAGGCTGACGCTGTTGACGCTGCCTGGATTGGCGCTGCCGAGGCCCATCTCGCGGAGCTTGCCGGCGGACGCCGGAAGACCTTGTGAGCGGTATCCCGCTGACAAACAGAGAGCTCTAGAACGGACATGGACGCCGATGGATAAGCGTACGACGGACACCCCTTCCGCCAGCATTCAATCTAAGTGGTTGATGTAGAAAGAAAATTTTCGGCCGAGGGAGAGGCGCCCGATCCGGTCCGCGATATCATCGTCTTCGGCGAGATCGATCCGGCGTTCGGCCGGCAAGCCACAGCCTTAAGCCCATCGTCTCGCGATCCAACACACCGCGTCGAAGCCGACATGGGTGGGACCGGCAACGGCCAGCAGAGGGTCAGTCCGCTCGCCCGCCTCGCTCGGTGCGAGCCTCTACAGGGGGTCGATGCCCTCACCGCGGGCGGGATTGTTCAACCGATCGGTGGACAGTCGGACAGAACGTGGTGGTCGTGACGGGGCTTCCGGTATCTTCGGCCGGCTCGGGTCCTCGGAACGCGGAACCTCCCAAGCACGAGGGGTCTGCGATCGACACGGAGGGCTATTTGGACAGCGGCAGCCCATCCTCACCATAGGAACCAGACACACCTCCGAAGAACTTCTTGATCGGAACATAGGTTGGATTGAATAGGATTGCCAGCCGAAGATCGATGATGTCATTCTCCGTCAGCATGACAGATCCCGAAGTCTGATTTTTTTGCAGGATGTTATTCGCGATGACCGCGGCGGCGACATCGATCTGGTTCGCCGGAGGATCTGGCGGCTGAAAGCATTGATTGTAGAGTTGTTCCGCGATGTTTGCGCACGCCTCGTTGGTGACCCAGGTCACCTTTCGCTTGCGCGCATCAATGAGTGCGTGGGTGCACTCATGGACGATCGACCTCCGTTCCCACAAATTCTGTCCGAAATTCGCCTTGGGAAATTCCAAGGCATTTTCACGCTGATTATATTGGGCGCCGGCCAATTTCGACAGTTTTTTGATATTGAAATTGAGACCCGGGCCTGCCTTCTTTTTTGGAACCAGGCTCAATGCAACGTAGCTGAACCCTGAACCGTCGATATGCGTGCCATCCACGGTAAAATCGATGAACTGGCATGCGGGCGACATCAAAATCTGTCCAACCCTGTCGCGGAGTCCTTGGTTGTCAGCCATGGCACCACCTCCTGTGCTCGCGATTTATAATCCCGACATCCACCATTGATCAAGTCACGGACTTTGCAGGACAATCACCATTCGATTTTGTGACGTGGTCTAGCCAGCATCCCATATACGGCTTGCCTTCGCTCGACTCGGGGCATGACTTTGCCCGGCATAGGCCCCGATCGAAGGTCGGTTCAGCCGCTCGGATGGACGGCATCGGCCGACGGAGCACGGGCTCCACGCGCATGCGAGATCTGTTCGGAAGCGCCTGCGCGCGATCGCACGCAGGCACGCGAACCATTTGCTTCCGGGACTGCCGACGGGGATGCGGATCCGTGCATCACCCCGATCAGTACGAGATGAAGTCTGATCCGACCGCCCGAAGCATCATGAGCATCTGGCGAAGCCCGCATCTACGACTTGTATCTAGTTAATAATGCTTAGATACGCTGACATGATGGTGGAAATTTCTGATTTACAATTGTTAATGCATCAGACTAAAGTATCTTTACTCTGCTAGATTGAACTCGGCGAAATCATAGACGACAGGTTCTATCGAATGTGCATCAACACGTATTTTTGATTAGAAGCCGACTGTGACGGATTATTTGCGATGCAATCCAATCTAATTTCGATATTCAGAAAGATTATGTCAAGATTTTACGTCGTGCGTAACAAAATAAATTCAGGGGATTGCAATGCCGCGCGCATTCCAACTCAGGCGATATCGGCCATTATGCATCACCGCAACGTGCTTCTTCATGATTTGGGCTGGCCACGGTCCGCCTGTCACGGCACAAGTCATTGGACCGCGTGAAGTCGGGAGCCCCCAGCCCTTGGTCTCGACACGCAATGTCGAGGGAGAGACTGGCACGCCCATTCGGCTCGTGATCGATATAACGCCGCCTCCCGGTACATCCACACTCAAGACGTATCTGCTCGGCGTGCCGATGGGGGCACGCCTCGCGGACCCCACGCACGAACTCACGGCTGCCGACGAAGACTCCTTCATAGATGTGACGAACTGGAGACTGCCAGAACTCTCCGTCACGCTGAGACCGGATCAGGCCGGAACATTCCTCGTCACCGTGGCTGCTTTATCCATCACCGGTGACAATCAGCTCAAGCCGATCGTCAATTCCAGCTTCACGATCGTCGCGAAGCCGCATCGTCCCTCCTTATCCGACCAGGATACGAGCGACGTCGCCCAGCCGACCCGCACGCCCGACCCGGCACCGGGTCCAAGCTCCTCCGCGAACGTCTACATCCCTCACCTGGACGCCGTAACGTCCTCGAAGGAACAGCCCGTGCGGGTGCAAGGAACCGAATCAGCGGGTAGAAATCAATCCCAAGCTCAAGCGTCCGCACCGCGGCTTTCAACGACGGGCAGCACAGCGCCGACACCGTCGGAGCCCAATCCTGCGACCCTGGTCGAGCGCGCGGAACAGCTCATCCGTACGGGAAACATCAGCGGTGCGCGTCGTTTGCTGGAACGGGCCATGGCACGCGATGAACCGCGAGCCGCCTTCCTGCTGGCCCAGACCTGCGACCCCAAGATGCTCCGGATGTGGAAGGTGCAGGGGGTTCAGCCCGATCCCGAGCGCGCCCGAAGCCTCTACGCGAGAGCCGGTCGGGACGGCATCACCGACCCCAAGAATCTGGCTGCTGTCGACCGTTAGAATCAATGAGGGGGAGAGTATTCAAATGTTTCCGGCGCGCTTCTCTCTGATCGCTCTGTTTGTCGCGATGACGGCACTGAGTACGTCGAGCTGCTTTTCGCGTGAGGGTGATGCGCGTCAGACGGAATCGCGCGAACCGACGACCGAAGCGATGCTCAGCAAGACGATGAATGCGAACACGGTGTCCATCATTACGGGAACGCTGGGCGGGACCTACTTCCGTATCGGTTCCGATCTCGCCTTCGTGCTCAATGAGGGCGGCAAAATTCGCGTTCTGCCAATCCTAGGCCAAGGTGCCGGAGAGAACGCTTATGATTTGCGCTTCCTCAAGGGCGTCGACCTTGGCTTCGTGCGGACCGACACCTTCGAGCAGCTCCGACAAGACAAGAGGCTGAAGGACATCGATCAGCACATTCAGTACATCTCGAAATTATTTGATGACGAACTCCATGTCATCGCACTCAAAGACGTCAGCGATATAAAGCAGCTCGCCGGAAAGCGTGTCACGTTCGACGTGAAGGGAAGCGGGACGGACTTCACGGGGCGCGCAATGTTCCGAGGCCTCGGCATCAATGTGGATGCCGTCAATGTCGATCAGCCGACCGCCTTCGAGATGCTGCGGAAGGGAGAGGTCGAGGCCGTCGTGTCGGTCGCTGCCAAGCCGGTTTCCGTGGTCGCAAGCTTCGACCCGGGTGGACGCTTCCACTTCGTGAAGGTGCCTTATCTCGACACGGTGAGCGAGGCCTACGTCCCTGCAACGCTGACGCAAGCCGATTATCCGCGGCTCATCGCGGGCGATGAGGCCGTCGAAACGCTCGCGGTTGGCACGATCCTTGGCGTTTACAATCATCCCAAAGGGTCGGAGCGATATCGGAAGCTTGAGCGTTTCGTTCAGACCTTCTTCGATCAGTTCGATCGATTTCTCGCTCCGCAGCGGCATGCGAAATGGCGAGAGGTCAACCTTGCGGCATCGGTCCCTGGATGGACCCGCTTCCGGCCGGCCCAGGAATGGCTCGATGCGCATCGTGAGGGACCATCGTCTCAGAAGGAGATCGAGCAGTTCCTCGACGAACAACAACAGGGCGCCTCCGCCGACAAGGAGCAGGTCTATCGCGCCTATTTGGCGTGGCGCCGCGCCAAGCAGACGGTTCAGGGGTTCGCTCATCGCTAGCCGCGAGAGCGCTCGGCGTCATCGCGCTGGTGCGAGAGGATCGGCCCGCGGCGCGTCGTTGTCGGCCTTCACGGCGCACGCTATGATCTGCCTTGTCCGCCCGGCAGGCCGTCGACCGGACGCGTTACCGACGGGTCCGACGCAACGTCCTACAGTGGGTCGTTGCTGAAAAAACTCAGCTCACATCGATCAAGGGCCTATGCGGTGCTGCTCGCGGCCGGAACGACGCTTTCCGCCAGCATGCTCCGGATCCGAAGGGATCAGCGGCCCGGACCGCGTCGGCCAGGGGGGAGTGACGATGACCAAGCTTCGGATGCGCGTGATCGTCGCTGCAGCGATCCTGTCGGGCCTCGCTGGGCAGGCCCAGGCCTTCTGCACCTGCGCCTGCGTCAGCGGGCAGGCGAGAAACGTCTGCACGAACCCGACGGATACCGAGCTGATCTGCAACCAGATCTGCCCGATCAACGTCGTGCCGCCCGGCAGTTCGCAATCCGGGTCGGGAGCGGGCGGACTTCCAACCGGCGCCGCTGCGGTGGGGGCTCAGGGCCTGTCGGCCGCGGGCGCGATCGGCCGCTGACCCGGCAGCCGACTCGGGAACGACGCGCTCCGGTACCATGAACAGCATGGCCGCCAACGATTCCGGGGCGGGCTCGATGCTAGACGTGAAGGGCGGCGTGCGCTCGGGCAGCCGCGGCCGGGCTCGACCCTGGCATCCGGCCTCTCAGGCCTCACGCCTCGACCGCACGGCGTTGTCGCGCCGCAGCAGGAGATCGCGGCGAGATCCGGCCGGCAGGCTGAACCCGATCGGCCGCGCGTCCTTGCTCCGAGCTTGGCCGGAGGGCGCGTCCGCTTGCCGCAGACTGAGACGGGCCGGCACTTCCGATCCGTCGATCCACCCTCGCTTGGCGACGGCCGGATCGGAGCGAAGCCCCGGCGCCCCCAAACGAATGAGCCACTTAGAGCACCTCGCCAAAGAGGCTCTTAGCCCCACCTCAGATCCCTGTCGGGCTCCCTTTTCGAACAGAGGGATGATCGAGGGCGCAGGCCCTACACCTTGGATTGTTGAGATGATCTAGAGTATGCTAGCGTCGATCTCGAGCCGCTAGTTTATCCATACTTTCTTGTTTGCAGTGCAGCGAACCGATACGACTGATCGAACATCCCGTCGGGACCGGCCACCGACAACCACCACCTAGTGTTACATGTGAAGGCCTGATCCAGATGTGACGGCACCAGCATCGGCCGCTTGTGGCGACAGTGGATTCTGCCCCCTAAAAGGAATGTCCATGGACTGCGGTACGATCGTGCTGTTCGCTGGCCTCTGCGCGGTCGTCGGCCCCGTTGCCGGGGCGTTCATCATCGCCTGGGCGATCAACGGTGCCGAGGAACGGCTCTCGGCGCAGGTCGGCGCGCTGCCGCATCATCTGGCACATCTGCGCATCGAGGCTCTGGTGGCCGAAGCCCAGCAACGCGCCGCGGAGACGACGGAGAGGCCGACACGCAACGCCTCCTGGCGGAGATCCGAATTGTCCTGACGGCGGCGATAGCATGTCCGTTGCGGGTCCGGCCTCGGCTCCCGTCGCGTGTCAGCATTCCGGCAGGTTGACCGCGAGCCCGGCAAGGCTCGTCTCCTTGTACTTGGTGCTCATCTCCTCGCCGGTCTGCCGCATCGCCGCGATGCAGTTGTCGAGCGGCATGAAGTGCGAGCCGTCGCCGCGCAGGGCCAGGGACGCCGCCGCCACGGCCTTGGTCGCGCCGATGCCGTTGCGCTCGATGCAGGGCACCTGGACCAAGCCGGCAACGGGGTCGCAGGTCATGCCGAGATGGTGCTCCAGGGCGATCTCGGCCGCGTTCTCGACCTGGGCGGGCGTCCCGCCCAGCACGGCGCAGAGCCCGGCCGCCGCCATCGCGCTGGCGGAGCCGACCTCGCCCTGGCAGCCGGCCTCTGCGCCGGAGATCGAGGCGTTGTGCTTGATCAGGCCGCCGATGGCGGCAGCCGTCAGCAGGAAGTCGGGGATCCGGCTCGGTTCGGCCCCGATGCAATGGTCCAGATAGTACCGGATCACGGCCGGCACCACGCCGGCGGCACCGTTGGTCGGTGCGGTCACCACCCGGCCTCCGGCCGCGTTCTCCTCGTTGACCGCCATGGCGTACACGCTCAGCCAGTCCGTGATGCTGTGCGGCTGGGCCGCGTTCGAGCCGCGCTCGCCCGCGAGCTGATCCCGGATGTGCTTGGCCCGGCGCCGGACGCGGAGACCGCCGGGCAGTTCGCCCTCACAGGACAGCCCGCGCTCGACGCAACTGTTCATCACCTGCCAGATCCGCGCGAGGCCCGCATCGATCTCCGCCTCCGGATGGTTCACGGCCTCGTTCGCGCGCTTCATCGCGGCGATCGACAGGCGGCTCTCGCGCGCCATCCGCAGCATGGCCGCCGAGGACTCGAACGGGTAGGGCCAGAGTTGCGGATCCGCCGCCTCGGTGGGCGGCGGCAGGTCGGCGTCGCGCTGCGCGGCGGTGACGATGAAGCCGCCTCCGATCGAGTAGTAGGTCTCCGCCAGGACCGGCTCGCGATCCGCGCCGAGGGCCGTGATGACCAATCCGTTGGCATGCCCCGGCAAGGGAGGCCCAAAGTCGAACACGATCGCGGTGGTGGGATCGAAGGCGAGGACGGGCAGTCCCGGCGGCGTGAGGCAGCGGGAAGCGCGCAGATCCTCGAGCCGCCGTTCCGCCTCGTCGATGTCGATATCGGCGGGGCGGAAGCCGAGGAGGCCGAACGCCACGGCCCGGTCGGTGGCGTGGCCCTTTCCGGTGAAGGCCAGCGAGCCGTGGAGGCTGACCCGGATGGCCGTCGCGGCGCCGGCTGCCTCGCTCCGGCTCAGAGTGTCCAGGAAATCGGCAGCCGCCGTCATCGGTCCCATCGTGTGGGACGAGGACGGGCCGATGCCGGGCTTGAACACATCGAAAACACTCAGAAACATCGGTCTCGTCCATTCGGACCGCGGGCCCGCCATCGCGCAGGCGGGCCGCGGCTGTGCTGTTCGTTCGGAAACCGGCAGGACCGGGCAGTGCCCCGCCCGAGCCGGCATGCGTCGTCTCTCGCCAGGGAACGCCGGGACCGCGCTCGGCTCAAGAGCGCACGCAGCGGGCGCATCCCGGCCGGTCTCGGCGGCCCTCCTATGGAAGAATCGCGCCAGACGTGGCCGGCCCGACGCGGTCGCTCACAGGTATGGGCGACCGCGGATAGACCCCGATCGCCCGGGACGGCATCGTCCAGGCTGCGTGCGCCGCAGTGCGGGGCTCGGCAAGACGATATCGGGGTGCGCCTCAAGCACA
Organism: Methylobacterium symbioticum; assembly: GCF_902141845.1. Taxonomy (GTDB): domain Bacteria; phylum Pseudomonadota; class Alphaproteobacteria; order Rhizobiales; family Beijerinckiaceae; genus Methylobacterium; species Methylobacterium symbioticum. The sequence continues at coordinate 9,373 of NZ_CABFPH010000127.1, forward strand.
ATCGTGGATGAAATAAATCGATTATACAACCTGCGATGCGAAATCCCAGAAACTCCAACAAACCCTCGCCTTTAAACCAAATTTTAACCCTTAAGCTGCAATTTGTCGCGGTCCGCTCCGCGGTTATCCGCATCGAACACTTGATCGGCGCTGGGGCGTGCGATCGTGGCATCACGCCCAGGGACTGACTCCATGGCTCTCGTCAAAAAGGCCGCCCTCACGGGGCAGCGATCGCTTGCGCGCGGCAGCGAGCAGGCCAACCTCAACCAGCTCGGCCGCCTCAACGAGGAGCACCGCCGCAAGGCGCGCACCTATGCCAAGCAGCAGAAGGCCGCCGAGCGGATCGCGGCCGCCACCACCGAGCTCGCCAGCGGCGTCACGGAGGCCTCCTCCGCCGCCGAGGAGCTGCGCAAGGCCATGGAGCAGATCGCCAGCGGCGCGCAGCAGGCGGCCGGCGCCGCCGAGCAGTCGCAGCGCGCGGTGACCGGCGTCTCCGAGGCGATCATCGCCTCGCGCAATGAGGCCGAGATCTCCAGCCAGAAGAGCGGCGCCCTGCAGACCCTGATCGCGGGCGTCAGCCAGCAGATCGCAGGCAGCATCGTCTCGATCGCCACCGCCGCCGAGCGCCAGTCGGAATCGGTCAAGCTCATCGTCGAGCTCGAGCGTCAGGCCGCCAATATCGGCGACATCGTCCGCGCGGTGGCCCGCATCGCCGACCAGACCAATCTCCTTGCCCTCAACGCGGCCATCGAGGCGGCCCGGGCCGGCCAGCACGGCAAGGGTTTCGCGGTGGTGGCCGACGAGGTCCGTACCCTGGCCGAGACTTCCGAGAAGAGCGCCCAGGAGATCCAGGAGCTGATCGGCCGGATCCAGGGCGACGTGAAGGTGATCGCCGACGGCATCAACGGCGCCGCCGAGAGCACCCGGCAGGAGGTGGAGAAGGGCAAGACGATCACGGCGCAGCTCGAGAGCGTGCGCTCCGCGATGGTCGCGATCATGAGCGCGGGCGACGACATCCGCCGGGCCGCGCTCGAAGCCGAGAAGGCGGCGCTCGAGGCCCAGAAGGGGTCCGAGGCCATCGCCGCCGCGGCCGAGGAGCAATCCTCCGCCTGCCAGGAATCGCTCAAGACGGTCGAGCAGCAGACCACGGCGCTCGAGCAGAGCGAGCAGGCCGCCACCGAGCTCTCGACCCTCGCCGACGAGCTGAAGAACGCCACCGATATCGGCAAGAGCGCGGAGGAGGTCGCCTCCGCGGCCGAGGAGCTGTCCTCGGCGGTGGAGGAGATCAACCGGGCCGCCAGCCAGATCATGACCGCCCTCGACCAGATCAACCGCGGCGCCCAGCAGCAATCGTCCGCCTCCCAGCAATCCGCCGCCGCGATCACCCAGATCGAGAAGGGCGCCGCCCTGGCGCAGGAACGGGCGCGGGACTCGCTGGAGCGCGGCGGCATGATCAGCACCCAGCTCCAGGAGAACCGCGCCGCGGTGGATGGCCTCGTCGAGGGCGTCACCCGCTCCCTGGAGGAGACCAACAAGAGCCGCGAGCAGATCAACGCGCTGGAGCAGGTGAGCCGGAAGATCGACAAGATCGTCGATGCCATCACCACCGTAGCGATCCAGACCAACATGCTGGCCGTCAACGGCTCGATCGAGGCGGCCCGGGCCGGCGAGTTCGGCAAGGGCTTCATGGTGGTCTCCACCGACATCCGCAATCTCGCCCGGGATTCCTCGGAGAATGCCGAGCGGATCAAGGATCTCGTCAAGGCGATCCAGGACCAGATCGTCTTCGTCCGCCGCGACCTGGAGGAGATCTCCGCCGCCGCCGCCTCCGAGGTCGAGAAGAACAAGGCGATCACCCGCGATCTCGGGACCACCGCCGAAGACATGGTGATCGTGCTCGACGGCAACCGGCAGATCCTCCAGGGCTCCGACATGATCCTGCGCAACGTCCAGGAGGCCCAGCGCGGCGTCGACCAGATCGCCGCCGCGGCCAAGCAGGCGGGCCAGGCGGCGGTCGAGGCGCAGCAGGCGGCCCGCGAGCAGTCCAAGGGCGCCGAGGAGCTGGCGGCCGCGATCGAGGAGATCGCCTCGCTCGCCGACGAGCTGCAGAACCAGGACTGATCCGGTCGCGCGGGATGCGGGCGCGGCCTCCGCCACGCCAGCACCCGGCCAGCGAACCGCGCGCGTCCCGCGCCCTTCGGCCGGGACGATCCGAGAAGGCGGTGGCCCCGGGCACCGCCTCCAGGCCCCCGTCACAGCGAGCACCGGCCGGTCCGCGGACCGCGCAGCGGGATCAAGGGAATCCGATGTCCAGCTCAGCCCAGCCCGAGATCGCGGAGCGCGAGGGCGCCGCGGCCCAGACCGGCCAGACCATCCGACAATTCGTGACCTTCCATATCGAGCGCGAGACCTATGCCGTCCCGCTCGCCGAGGTGCAGGAGATCATCCGGCTGCCCGAGATGGTCGACGTGCCCCTCGCCCCCACCTGCCTGGCGGGGCTCGCCAACCTGCGCGGCTCGGTCCTGCCCATCGCCAGCCTGCGCCGCCTGTTCGCCCTGGCCGACCGGCCGCACGACGACGCCACCCGCGTCGTCGTCGTCAGCCAGGGCACGGCCTTCGGCTTCGTCGTCGACCGCATGGCGAGCGTGGTCACCGCCGAGCTCGGCGAGATCGAGGGCACCGAGAGCCTCGGCGGCAGCGTCGACACCGACATGCTGTCGGGGGTGATCAAGCGCGAGAGCGGCATGGTCATGATCATCGACCCCGCCCGCCTGATGCAGCGCAGCGGCGGTGCCCGCGCCATCGTTGCCGGACCGCGGGCGGAGCTGCTGGCGGAAGCCGGCCCGCTCTCCAGCTCCCGCGGCGAAGCCGAGGCCGGCGGCACCTCCGACGAGATCCAGCTCGTGTCCTTCGAGCTCGCGGGCCAGGAATACGCCCTGCCGATCGAGCACGTTCAGGAGATCGTGCAGGTCCCGGAGATCGTGAGCGCCGTGCCCAACGCGCCGCGCCACGTCATCGGCGTGATCACCCTGCGCGAGCGCCTGCTGCCCCTGGTGAGCCTGCGCCAGCTGTTCGGCCTCGCCGAGACGGGCCTGAGCGAGCAGAGCCGCATCGTCGTGGTGTCCTGGAACGGCGCCGCCGACGGCTCGGTCGGGATCGTGACCGACACGGTCAAGGAGGTGCTGCGCGTGGCCCGCGGGATCGTCGACCCGCTTCCGGACCTGCTCTCGGGCTCGGGGGGCCTGCGCGAGATCGAGGCGATCTGCCGGATCGACCAGGGCCGCCGCCTCGTCTCGATCCTGTCGGCGGAGCGCCTGTTCGACAGCGCGGCCCTGACCATGGGCGACACGGCCGGGAAGGAGGATACGATGCGGGACATGCGGACGGACGGGACGGTGTCGGCCGACGAGGAGGAGCAGTTCGTGGTCTTCCGCCTCGCCGACGAGGAATACGGCGTGTCGATCGACGCCGTCCACGAGATCGTGCGGGTGCCCGAGCAGCTCACCCGCGTGCCGCGGACCCCGCGCTTCATCGAGGGCGTCGTCAACCTGCGCGGGGCGGTGCTGCCGGTGGTGGACCAGCGCCGCCGCTTCCAGCTGCCGGACAGCGAGCGCAACGACCGCCAGCGGATCATGGTGTTCATGATCGAGAACGTGCGCACGGGCTTCATCGTCGACTCGGTCTCGGAGGTGCTGAAGATCCCGCGATCGGCGATCGCCCCGGCGCCGGACCTCGCCCAGGACGAGGGCAGCGCCATCGAGCGCATCGCCAACCTCGCCGAGGCCAAGCGCATCATCCTGATGCTGAACGTCGACCGGCTCCTGAACCGGCGCGAAGTCGCCGACCTGCGCCGCGCCGCCTGAGGCGGCGTGCCCCGAAGCCACCGCGCCGCGAGGTGCGGCGGCCGGACCCGGACGACAAACCCGACCCCGTTGCCCCGATGACCAAGCTCCTGATCGTCGACGACTCGGCCCTGATGCGCAAATTCCTGCGCATGATCTTCGAGGAGAGCGGCTTCTCCGAGGTGCGGACCGCCCGCAACGGGCGCGACGCCCTCGAACAGGTCGCCCTGTTCGATCCCGACGTCGTCACCCTCGACATCAACATGCCGGAGATGGACGGCCTGACCTGCCTCAGCGAGATCATGGCCGAGACGCCCCGTCCGGTGGTCATGGTCTCCTCGCTGACCAGCGAGAGCGCTGCGGTGACCCTGGAGGCGGTTCAGCTCGGCGCGGTCGATTATGTCGAGAAGCCCGGCGGCACGGTCTCGCTCAACATCGCCACCATCCGCGATGAGATGGTCGAGAAGGTCCGCATCGCCGCGCGGGCGAAGCCGCGGCGCGCCCTCGGCCTGCTCGACCGCGTCCGCCGGACCAAGCAGGCCGCGCCGCCGCAGCCGCGCCGCGCCGCGGCAGGCGGACGGCCGGAGGGCTGCGTGCTGATCGGCGTCTCCACCGGCGGCCCCCGCACCCTGGAGGACATCCTGCCCGAGCTGCCGGCGGACCTGCCCTGGCCGGTGGTGATCGCCCAGCACATGCCGGGCTCCTTCACCGGCCCCTTCGCCCAGCGCCTCGACCGGATCTGCGCCCTCTCCGTCCGCGAGGTGACGGCGCCCGCCCCGCTCACGGCAGGCCACGTCTATATCGGCCGCGGCGATGCCGACGTGGTGATCGAGCGCCGGCTCGGCCGGCTCGTGGTCACCTCCCTGCCGAGCGATCCGGCCCTGCGCTGGCACCCGAGCGTCGACCGCCTGGTGCGCTCCGCCAGCGCGGCGATGCCGCCTCAGGGACTCGTCGCCGTCGAGCTGACCGGCATGGGCGACGACGGCGCCGCCGCGATGACCGAGCTGCGCGCGGCCGGCGGCCGCACCATCGCCGAAGCGGAATCGAGCGCCGTCGTGTTCGGCATGCCGGCCGAGCTGATCCGCCGCGGGGGCGCCACGCTCACGCTCCCGGCCCGTTCCATTCCGGCCCAGCTCGTCAGCTGGCTGTCCTGAGGTTCCCATGGCCCTTGTCCGCCGAACGACGATCCCCGCCCCGGCGGACGCCCCCAGCGATCCGCGCGCGGCCCTCGGCGCCGCCTCGGCGGCGGCGCGGCGCGAGGCT
>NZ_CABFPH010000128.1 GCF_902141845.1 Methylobacterium symbioticum
GGAAAGCGGCCGCCATCACCAGCGAGCCGAGGATGCGGCCCGCCGACAGCCCGGCGCCGAGCCGGCCGAGCGCGGCCGGACGCGCCGCCTCCGGCACCGTCCGGACCAGGGCGGCCTGGGCGTGCGGCATCACGCCGGCCGCCCCCGCCCCGTAGGCGATCCGCGAGACGGCGAGGAGGGCCAGAGAGGCCGCCGGCACCGCTTCGAGCGTCAGCGCGAGGCCGAACAGGACATGGCCGAGCACCATCAGCCCGGCGAGCAGGCCGAACAGGCGGCGCAGCCGCCAGCCGCTGCCGGCATGGCCCCAGGCGGGTGCGCAGACCAGGAACGCGACCGCACCCAGGAAGGCGACCGCCCCGATCGCGGCCGCGTCGAGCCCCGTGCGCGCGGCCGCGACCGGGACCAGGGCGAGGACCGCCGATTGGCCGAACCCGACCGCGGCGGCGGCGAGCGATAGCCGCGCGGCCAGGCCGCCGCCGTGAGAGCGCAGATCGTCTGGAATCATGGAACCCTCGTCGTCGGGAGATTTCTAGCGAAACATCCGCCAACAGGGCAATGCATTCCGGTTAAATCTATAATCATTCCATAGTTCGTCTCATGTATTGCTCCATGAGTTGTCTTTGATTATCGATGCAATTTGCGGGATGGAGAGAGGTTCATGATCGAGGCCGACATCTCATATGCCGATGTTGCTTGCCAGATCTCGGCGCGCAGCTTCCTCAACAGCCTGATGCGGGAATGGACCGGCTGGTCCCTGGTCCCGTCCACGGGTCCCGAGGGCGAGCCCGCGCCTCCCGTGCTGCGCATCCCGCTGCCGAGCCGCGATTCTTCCGTCGCGGTCGCGGTCGTCCATCTCTCCGGCGTCGGCCAGCACGTGTTCCGGTTGCCCTTCCGCGAGCACCGGGCGGGCGCGGCCCCCCGGATCATGGCCTTCGCCGAATTCGCCGCGGCCATCGCCTGCGAGCCGGCCATCGTCGGGCCGGCAGCCGGCTCGCAGGCGATGGCCGCGGCGACCTTCCTGCGCCGCGTCTTCCAGAGCGCGGCGGCGGTCGAGGACGTGCTCGCCCGGGCGCCCGCGCGCAGCATCGCCCTGCACCGCGATCCCGGCTTCCTCGAAGCCGAGCAGGCGCTCCGCTTCGGCCATTCGGTGCATCCGACCCCGCGCAGCCGGGACGAGTTCACGCTGGAGGATGCGCGCGCCTTCGCACCCGAATATGGCCGGGGCTTCCCGCTGCGCTGGTGGTCGGCCGCGCCGGAGGCGGTGGCGCAGGGTTCGTCCCGCGCGGAGACGGCCGCGGCGCTGAGCGCGGATCTCGCGGCCGAGGATCCCGCCTTCGATCGGCGGATCCTCGCCGCGAGCGCGGGCCGCGTTCTCCTGCCGATGCATCCCTGGCAGGCGGCCCGCCTCGCCCTCGACCCCGCGATCGACGCCCTGTTCCGCTCAGAGGCGCTCACCGACCACGGCCCTGCCGGCACGCCCTGGTACGCGACCACCTCGCTGCGCAGCCTCTACGCGCCGCAGGCCCGCTTCATGCTGAAGCACTCGCTGAACCTCCGGCTCACCAACTCGCTGCGCCTCATCAAGGCGGTCGAGTGCGCGCGCGGCCTCGTGGTCGATGCGGTGCTCGCCGGCCCGGTCGGGGCCGAGATCGCCGCGCGCTGGCCGCGCTTCCATGTCCTCGGCGAGCCGGCCTATCTCGCCCTGCGCGGCCCGGACGGAAGGGTGCTGCCGCAGACCATCGTGGCGCTCCGCGAAAACCCCTTCCGCGGGCCCGGGCAGCGGCCGGCCGCGGTGCTCGCCGCCCTCTGCGAGATCTATCCCGACGGGCGCGGCAGTGCGCTCGCCGACACGATCCTGCGCGTCGCCGAGGGCGGGGGCACGCCCGAGGCCGCCGCCCTCCTCTGGTTCGAGCGCTTCCTCGACGTCGCGGTCGGGCCGCTTCTCGAGATCCAGTGCGAGTTCGGCCTGCTGTTCGGGGCGCACCAGCAGAACCTGGTGATCGGCCTGGAGGATGGCTGGCCGGCGGAGGCCTTCTTCCGCGACTGCCAGGGCACCGGCTACGTGCGCGAGTTCCTGCCCGCGCTCCGCGAGGCCGCGCCCGGGCTCGACCTCGAGGCCGGCCACCTCTTCGGCTCGGCCGAGGCCGCCCGGATCATGGCCTACTACCTCGTCGTGAACAGCATCTTCGCGGTGATCGGCGCCATCGCCATCGCCGGTCTCGCCTCCGAGGCGGCGCTCACGCGGGCGCTGCGGCGCTTCGTCGAGGCCCTGGCAGAGAAGGACCTCCGCGACAGGACCTGCCTGCGCCTCCTGCTCGACGCCCCGACCCTCGGGAGCAAGGGCAACTTCATGATCTGCTTCCGCAACATCAACGAGAACACGGACGTGACGGACCCCCTCGCGGGCTACGTGCCCATGCCCAATCCCCTGGTGTCCGATCCATTGGCGGCCTTCGCGGAGGCCCGGCCATGACTCTGCGCGCCCGCATCGATACCGTCTCCGGGACGGCGCTCGACGGCTGGACCGGGACGAGCCGGCACTGGCCCGTCGCAGGGGAGCCCCTCGCCGTCGAGAGCCTGCCCCGCGATGCCCGCTCCGCCCGGCTGCTCGCCACCCGCGACGGCGCGGCGCTCGCCGAGGCGGAACTGCATGCGCTCGACGGCGGCGAGGCGGTCCTCACCCTGGTGAGCCCGGAGGGCCGCCACCCGGCCGACACCCCGGTGGTCGCGGCCCTGGTCGAGGCCGCCTTCCAGCGCTGCCCGGAGGCGCGGCGGCTGCGCGTCGCCGGGCTCGGCGGCGCCCCCGCCCTGCTCGCCCTGGCGGCGGAGACGCGCGAGGCGGCGGGCTCGGACCGGCCCGACGCCGTCGTCGAGCGGAGCCTGTTCCTCCAGCTTCCCCTGCTCTGGCTCGCGCCGGGCACGCGGGCGGCCTACCCGCTGATCCGCTCGGCGATCGGGCCGCAGGACCGCCTGCCTCCCTTGCGGCCGCCCCAGCCGAACGGCCCGATGTACCGGCGCTGGCTGCCGCATCTCGGCACGACCCTGTCCTTCCGCGCCATCGACCGGCGCCGCGACCTCGCCCTGTTCCACGGCTGGATGAACCAGCCCCGGGTCGCCTATTATTGGGAACTCGCGCGGAGCGAGGCGGAACTCGACCGCTACCTCGCCGAGCAGGAGGCCGACCCGCACCTGTTCGGCGTGGTCGGCAGCTTCGACGACGTGCCGGTCGGCTATTTCGAGTTCTACTGGGCCAAGGAGGACCGGCTCGGGCCCTATTACGACGCCGAGGATTTCGACCGCGGCTGGCATGGGCTGATCGGCAACGCGCAGCATCTCGGACGTCCGAAGACGCTCGCCTGGTTCAAGGCCGTCACCCACTACCTCTTCCTGGACGAGCCCCGCACCCGGCGGATCATGGGCGAGCCGCGCGCCTCGCACCGCAAGATGCTGAGCTATTGCGGGGACGCGGCCTACGAGACGCTCAAGGAATTCGACTTCCCGCACAAGCGCGCGGCCCTCGTCTGCTGCGAGCGGGAGCGCTTCTTCCGCGAGGTGCCCCTGTGAGCGGCCCCGCGAGTGCCGCTGTGAGCGCGGGCCCCTTGCCGGGGCCCTTGCCGGGCGGCGCCCCGGTGACCGGGCCGCTCTGGCTCGACCTCAACCGGGCCCTGATCGCCAAGACGATCGCGGAACTCGCCTTCGAGGAGGCGCTGGCGCCCGAGCCGGTGAACCCTGCCGGCACGCAGTGGCTGCTGCGGCTGGAGGGCGGGATCGCCTACCGCTTCGCCGCCGAGCGCCGGATCTGGGGCAATCTCGCGATCGATCCGGCGAGCCTGGTCCGCATCGCGGACTCGGTCGTGAGCCCGGCCGGCGACGCGGCCGGCTTCCTCGTCGATGCGAGCGGGACCCTCGGCATCGCGCCCGCGACCCTGTGCGCCTATGCGGGCGAGGTGCTGAGCACGCTCGCGGCCGATGCCCGCATCGCCGCGCTCAGCCACGGCATGACCGGGCCGGACCTCCTCGCCCTGAGCGACCGCATCCTGCAGGCCTATCTCGACGGCCACCCGAAGGCGCCTGCGAGCAAGGGCCGCATCGGCTGGGGGCTCTCCGATTTCGAGGCCTACGCGCCGGAATTCCGGCCGGAGATCCGGCTGTTCTGGGTCGCGGCCGACCGCACCACCTGCCGCCTCGGCCTGGAGCCGGGCCTCGCCGAGGCCGACCTCGTCGCTGACGCCCTCGATGAGCCCGAGCGGGCGCGCCTGGAGGCGGCCTGCCGCGCGGCCGGCATCGGTCCCGCGACGCACCTCCTCCTGCCGGTCCATCCCTGGCAGTGGGACAACCGGATCGTGCTGCATTTCGCGGGCGAGATCGCGGCCGGTCGCCTCGTCCCCCTCGGCCGCTTCGGCCGCCCCTACCTGCCCCAGCAATCCCTGCGCACCCTCGCCTGCGCGGAGGCGGCGGGCCGCCTCGACGTGAAGCTCGCGCTCACCATCCTGAACACCTCCGCCTGGCGCGGGGTGCCGGGCAAGTACATGGCGGTCGGGCCGGCCTTCTCGTCCTGGCTCGCCGATAAGGCGGCCGGCGACCCGGAGCTCGCCGGCACCGTGATCCTGCGCGAGCGGGCCGGGGCCTTCTACCCCCACCCGGTCTACGAGCGGATCGCCGACGCCCCCTACCAGTACCGCGAGATGCTGGGCGTGATCTGGCGGGAGGGCATCGCCGGGCGCCTCGGCCCGGGCCGCTCCGCGATGATGATGGGCGCGCTCCTGAAGGCGGATGCGGCGGGCCGCCCCCTCGTCGGCAGCCTGATCGACCGGTCCGGCCTCGACCCGGAGGCATGGCTGGAGCGGCTGTTCGACCATGTGGCGGTGCCGCTCTACCACTTCCTCTGCCGCTACGGCGTCGGCTTCATCGCCCACGGCCAGAACGTCACCCTGATCCTGGAGGACGGGGTGCCCTGCGGCGTGGCGCTGAAGGACTTCCAGGGCGACGCCGACCTCATCGACCAGGACTTTCCCGAGGCGGACGACCTGCCCGAGGGCGTGCGCGAAACGCTGCTGCGCCGCCCGGCCGCGCACCTGCTGCAGCACCTGCAGACGGGCCATTTCGCGAGCCTGCTGCGCTTCCTCTCGGACGCGCTCCTGCGCGGCGAGGGCTTGCCCGAGATCGCCTTCTACGGCGCCCTGGCCCGGTCGCTGCGCCGCTACCAGGCGCGGCAGCCGGCGCTCGCGGAGCGCTTCCGCCTGTTCGAGCTGTTCGCGCCGCGCGTGCCGCGCGTCTGCATCAACCGCGTCCGGCTCAGCCTCGGCTACGGCGATTCCAACCTGCGGCCGGTCCCGCGCCTCGGCACCGACCTCGTCAATCCCCTCCATCGCGCGGAGACCTCCGCGCCGGGCAAGGCAGGCGCCAACATAGGCTCCAAGACAGGACTCCGCGCATCATGACGGACCACCCGCTCGACCTCGCCGGCATCGGCATCGGCCCGTTCAACCTGAGTCTCGCGGCGCAGCTCGACGCGGTCGACGACCTCGACGCCCTGTTCTTCGACCGTGGCCCGGCCTTCGACTGGCATCCGGGCATGATGCTCCCCGAGGTCTCGCTGCAGACCTCCTTCCTCAAGGATCTCGTCACGGCGGTGAACCCGACGAGCCCGTGGAGCTTCCTCGCCTATCTCGTCGCGCAGAAGCGCTTCTACGAGTTCCTCAACGCCGAGTTCGAGGCGGTGCCCCGCCAGGAATTCGCGCAGTACCTCGCCTGGGTCGCGGCCCGGCTGCCGGGCCTGCGCTTCGGCAGCGCGATCCGCGAGGTGCGCTTCGAGGGCGGCGCCTTCCGGCTCGCCGGCGACCGGGTGGCGGTCGCCGCGCGCAACCTCGCCCTCGGCGTCGGCCTGCAGCCGGACCTGCCGGCCTTCGCGGCCAAGCTCGACCCGCGCGACCGCTTCCACAGCGCGGAGGCCGCCTTCGCCCTCGACCGCACGGCGGGCCGGCGCGTCGCGGTGATCGGCGGCGGCCAGAGCGGCGCGGAGATCGTGCTGAACCTCCTGAGCCGGGGGGCCGACGCGCCCGCCTCGGTGGAGTGGATCAGCCGGCGCCCGAACTTCCAGCCGATCGATGCGACGCCCTTCACGAACGAGCTGTTCACGCCCCATTACGTGGAGAGCTTCCACGCCCTGCCGGACGCCCGCCGCCGCTCCACCGTGGCGCGCCAGAAGCTTGCGGGCGACGGCATCTCGACCTCCACCCTCCGGGCGATCTACCGCCGCCTCTACGCCCTGCGCCACATGGAGGGGGAGCCCCTCGCGGCGAGCCTGCTGCCGCACCGCGAGGTGCTCGACGTCGACCGGGCGGGCGGCTACCGCCTCGTCATGCGCAACGGCTTCGACGGCCGCATCGAGGTCTCGCAGGCGGACGTGGTCGTGCTGGCGACCGGCTACCGCTACGCGCTGCCGCCCTGCCTCGACCCGCTCCGCGAGCACCTCGCCCTCGACGCCACCGGCCGGCCGCAGATCGGCGCCGACTTCGCCGCCGCCTGGGACGGGCCGGCGGGCAACCGCATCTTCGTCCTGAACGGCGGCCTGATCAGCCACGGCATCGCCGAGCCGCAGCTGAGCCTGATGGCCTGGCGCAGCGCCGTCATCGTCAACGCGCTCGCGGGCCGCCCGGTCTTCGACATCGGGGCGCTGCCCTCCCCCGTCGCGTGGTCCCGCGCCGATCCCGAGCGCAGCCTCCGGACCTCGGGCCCAGTCTGATCCGGCATCCGGCCGAAGCGTTCGGGCCACACCCGCGGCATCGTGCCCGGGATGAAGGAACTTTGCCGGACGTGCCGAGTCCCTCCCTCGTGGAGGCAGCCCAAAGCTGCCGGGGGCGGTGTGCGAGAGCCCGGACGGGATGGTGCAGATCTTTCGTCCCGGGGCCGACACGCTGGCGCGCCTCGCGCTCGCCGCCCTCGCGGTCGGGCCGGTCCTCGCGGTCGGCCTCGCCTACACCCTGTGGCGTTCGCCCTACGCCACCGCGCAGGACGTGACCCGCGAGCAGCCCGTCCCCTTCAGCCACGAGCATCATGTCGGCGGCCTCGGCATCGATTGCCGCTACTGCCACACCTCCGTCGAGCAGGCCGCCTTCGCCGGCATCCCGCCGACCGAGACCTGCATGAGCTGCCATTCGCAGATCTGGACGAACGCGCCGATGCTGGCGCCCGTGCGCACCAGCCTGGCGGAGGGGCGGCCCCTCGTCTGGCGCCGCGTCCACACCCTGCCGGACTACGTCTACTTCAACCATTCCGTACACGTGGCGAAGGGCGTCGGCTGCGCCACCTGCCACGGGCCGATCCAGACCATGAAGCTGGTGCGGCAGGCCGCGCCCCTGACCATGGGCTGGTGCCTCGATTGCCACCGCGACCCGGCCCCGAATCTCCGCCCGCGCGAGGCGGTCTTCGACATGGCCTGGACGCCCCCCGACGACCAGGACGTGCAGGGGGCCCGCCTCGCCGCCGCCTACCACGTGAAGTCGCCCGAACGGCTCAGCGAGTGTTCGATATGCCACCGCTGACGCCCCGCCTGCCCGAACTCCGCCGCCGCGAGGCCCTGCACCTGCTGGCGGCCGGCATCGCCGCAGCCGTCGGCGGTTGCGCGAAGCCCGACGAGGAGATCCTGCCCTACGTGCACCAGCCGGAGGCGCTGCTGCCCGGCGTGCCGGCGCGCTACGCCACCACCCTGTCGCTCGCCGGCTGGGGCCGGGGCGCGCAGGGCCTCGCGGTCGACGGCCGGCCGATCAAGATCGAGGGCAACCCGCTCCACCCCGCGAGCCGCGGCGCCACGGACGTCTTCATGGAGGCGTCGGTGCTCGACCTCTACGACCCCGACCGCTCCCGTGCGGTGACGGAGCGGCGCAGCGGCATCGCCTCCTGGGAGATGTTCGGACAGGCCTATGCGAGGCCGCTGGCCGAGGCGCGGGCGCGCGGCGGCGCCGGCTTCCGGCTGCTGACCGGCCGCGTCACCTCACCGAGCCTGCAGCGCCAGATCGCGGCCCTGCGCACCGCGATGCCCGAGGCCGTCTGGCACGTGCACGAGCCCCTCGACGAGCCGCGGGCCCGCGCCGGCGCCGCCCTCGCCTTCGGACGGCCGCTGCGCGCCCTGCCCCGGCTGGAGCGGGCCGAGATCGTGGTCTGCCTCGGTGCCGACCCGCTCGGGCCCGGCCCGGACCAGATCCGCCTCGCCGCCGGCTTCATGGAGCGGCGGCGCGACCCGGCCCGGTTCGGCCGCCTCTACGTCGCGGAAGGGCTGCCGACGCTCAGCGGCATCAAGGCCGACGAGCGCCGGGCCGTGCCGCCGCACGGCCTGCCGGGTCTCCTCGTCCACCTCGCCAACGGCTTCGGGGCCGGCCTGCCCGATCCAGGCCTCGCCGAACCCGAGCGCGCCTTCGCCGAGGCGATCCGCCTGGATCTGCAGGCCCATCGCGGCCGCGCCCTGGTGCTGGCGGGCGAGGCGCTGGCGCCGGACTTCCACGCCCTCGCCCACTGGCTGAACGCCCGGCTCGCCGCCCCGGTCGACTGGATCGCCCCGCCGGACCCGATGCCGGGTGACGGGCCGGAGGATGCGCCGGGCGACATCGCCGGCCTCGCCCGCGACATGGAGGCCGGGCGGGTCTCCTGCCTCGCCATCCTCGGCTGCAACCCCGTCCTGACGGCGCCGGCCGATCTCGACCTCCCCGGCCTGATCCGGCGGGTGGGCTTCAGCCTCCATGTCGGCTGCCACGCCGATGAGAGCGCCGGCGCGACGCACTGGCACCTGCCACTGGCGCACGAGCTCGAGACCTGGTCGGACCTGCGCGGGCCCGACGGTACGGCGAGCCTCGTGCAGCCCCTGGTCCGGCCGCTCTATGGCGGGCGCTCGGCCCACGAGATCCTCAGCCTGCTGGCCGGCGAGCCGGCGCGCTCGGGCTACGCCATCGTCCGCGAGACCTGGTCCGGACAAGGGGGCGCCGACAGCGAGGGCTGGTGGCGCCGCTGCCTGCATGACGGCGTGATCCCGGACAGCGCCGCCGCGCCCCTGACCCTGCCGGAGCCGGCGCTGCCCGCGCTGCCGCCCCTGCCCGGCCCGCCCGCCGCCGGGCTCACCCTCGAGCTCACCGCCGATCCGAGCCTGTGGGACGGGCGCTTCGCCAACAATGCCTGGCTGCAGGAATGCCCGCGGCCGATCACCAAGCAGGTCTGGGGCAACGCCGTGCTGCTCTCGCACGGGGAGGCCCGGCGCCGCGGGGTCGAGGCGGGCCAGATGGTCAGCCTCACGGCAGGCGGGCGCAGCCTCGCGGTGCCGGTCGCAGTGGTCTCCGGCGTCGCCGACGGCGTGGCGGGCCTGAGCCTCGGCTACGGCCGGGCGAGCGCCGGCCGCATCGGCAACGGGATCGGCTCGGACGCCTACGCGCTCGCCACGCAGGCCGCCCCGCGCCTGATCCGCGACGTGGCGCTCACGCCCCTCGACGACCGGCGCGCGGTCCTGCGCACCCAGAACTATGTCGAGATCGCGGGCGAGACGGAGAGGCTGTTCCGCCGCATCGACCTCGCCGCCCTGGCCGGAGCCGAGCCGAAGGGCGTCGGCGCCGATCAGCCGACGCTGCTCGCGCCCTGGACGGGGGATGCCGACGGCCATGCCTGGGGCATGGCGATCGACACCATGGCCTGCATCGGCTGCAACGCCTGCGTGCTCGCCTGCCAGTCCGAGAACAACGTGCCGGTGGTGGGCCCGGAGGAGATCGCGCGCGGCCGGATGATGCACTGGCTGCGGGTCGATATCTACGATGCCGGCAAGCCGGAGCGGATCGAGGCCGGGTTCCAGCCCGTGCCCTGCATGCACTGCGAGCACGCGCCCTGCGAGCCGGTCTGCCCGGTGGCGGCCTCCGTCCATGACGGCGAGGGCCTCAACCTGCAGGTCTATAACCGCTGCCTCGGCACCCGCTTCTGCGAGGCGAACTGCCCCTACAAGGTCCGCCGCTTCAACTTCTTCGGCTACGCCGACGGGCAGGAATACGCGAGCCTCGGCGCCGAGCCGGTGAAGGCCCAGCGCAACCCGAACGTCACCGTGCGCGCCCGCGGCGTGATGGAGAAATGCACCTACTGCGTGCAGCGGATCGCGAGCGAGCGCCAGGCGGCCGAGCGCGACGGGCGCCCGATGGGCGCGGTCGCGACCGCCTGCCAATCGGCCTGCCCGACGCGGGCCATCCGCTTCGGCGACCTGAACGCGGAGGGCAGTGCGGTCGCCGCCGCGCGCTCGGACCCGCGCCACTACGCCCTGATGGCCGAGCTGAACACGCGCCCCCGCACCACCTATCTGGCGGAGCTGCGCAGCCCGAGCCCGGCGCTGTCGGGGGACCGCCCATGAGCGGCGGGCAGCCCCATGAGCGCGGCGGCCAGCCCCATCGGCTGATCGACGCGCCGCATCTCGGCTACGGCGCGATCACGGCCGCGATCGCCGACCCGGTCCAGCGCGGCGGCTTCGGCCGCATCTGGGCGATCACGCTCCTCTGCATGCTGCCCCTCGTCCTCCTCACGATCGGGGCGATCGGCGCGGTGCTCACCGTCGGCATCGGGCTCTCGGGGGTGAACACCACGGTGGTCTGGGGCTTCTCGATCGCGAACTACGTCTGGTGGATCGGCATCGGCAATGCCGGCACGCTGATCTCCTCGATGCTGCTGCTGACGCGCCAGCGCTGGCGCGCCTCGATCAACCGCTTCGCCGAGGCGATGACGCTGTTCGCGGCGGCGATCGCCGGCCTGTTCCCGATCATCCATCTCGGGCGCCCGCTCTACGCCTACTGGCTCGCGCCCTACCCGAACACCATGGCGCTCTGGCCGCAATGGCGCTCGGCCCTGGTCTGGGACTTCTGGGCGATCCTGAGCTACCTGCTGTTCTCGATCCTGTTCTGGTTCACCGGGCTGCTGCCGGACCTCGCCACCATGCGGGACCGGGCGACCACGCGCCGGGGCCAGGTGATCTACGGGGCGCTGGCGCTGGGCTGGCGCAACTCCGCCCGGCACTGGCGCGCCTACGAGACCTATCACCTGACCATGGCGGCGCTCGCCGTGCCGCTGGTCTGCTCGGTCCATTCCATCGTCGGCCTCGACTTCGCCGCGAGCCTGATGCCCGGCTGGCAGGAGAGCATCTTCCCGCCCTATTTCGTGGTCGGCGCGATGTTCTCCGGCTTCGCCATGGTGGTGCTGCTGGCGATCGTGATCCGCTGGGGCCTCAAGCTCCAGGCGATGATCACGCCGGCCCATTTCGACGCCATGGCGAAGGTGCTGCTGTTCGCCAGCATCGTGATGGCCTTCTCCTACGCCACCGAGTGGTTCACCGCCTGGATCGGCGGCGAGCATGCCGACCGCAGCGTGATCGGCTACGCCTTCTCCGGCGACTACGCGCCGCTCTACGGCGCGCTCCTGGTCTGCAACTGCCTCTGCCCCCAGGCCCTGTGGTTCGCCCGCGTGCGGCGGAGCCTCCCGTGTCTCGCGATCCTCTGCGTGCTGATCAATGTCGGGATGTGGTTGGAGCGGATCCTGATCGTCTGGAACACGCTCTCGCACGGCCACGCCATCAGCCTCTGGCGGACCTACCAGACCAGCCTCTACGACCTCGCCATCCTGTTCGGGCCGCTCGGGCTCTTCGTCGCCCTGTTCCTGGTTCTGGTGCGCCTCCTGCCGATCGTCTCGATGCACGAGGTCCGCCAGCTCGCCCGCGACGAGGGGGCGGCGCGATGACCACGCCGCTGCTCGCCGAATTCGAGAGCCCCGAGGCCCTGATCCGGGCCTGGGCCCGCGCCCGCGACGAGGGCCACCGCGCGGTCGACGCCTTCACGCCCTTCCCCCTGGAGGAACTCGCCGAGGCCTTCGGGCCGCCCCCGCGCCTGATCCGCCCCGCCATGGCGGCGGCGGGGTTCGGCGCGGCGGCCCTGCTCTACGCCCTGCAATGGTGGAGTTCGGTCCACGACTACCCGCTGAACGCGGGCGGGCGGCCGCTGCACAGCTGGCCCGTCTTCCTGCTGGTGCCCTTCGAGGTCGGCGTGCTGGCCGCGGCGGTTGCCGGCTTTGCGGCCCTGCTCCACAGCTGCGGCCTGCCGCGCCTGCACCACCCGCTCTTCGTGATGCCGCAATTCGAGCGGGCGAGCCAGGACCGCTTCCTGCTCCTCGTCGCGCCGAAGGGCGATCCGGCTCCCTTGCGCGCACTGCTCGAGGCGGCGGGCGCGCGCCTCGTGGCGGAGACGCATCCGTGACCGCCCGGCCGCTCCACTTGGTCCTGGCCGTGCTGCTCGGCGGCGGGCTCGCGGCCTGCGACGACCTCTCGATGACGCGGCAGAAGCGCTACGACACCTATGCCCGGGCCGGCCTCTGGACGGACGGGGCCGCTTCCCGCACGCCGCCGGACGGCACGGTGGCGCAAGGGGATCTCGCCTACGCCGCCGCCCTCGACGCGCCCCCGCCCGTGGACGCCGCCCTGCTCCGGCGGGGCCGGGCGCGCTACGAGGCGATCTGCACCCCCTGCCACGGGCTCACCGGGCACGGCGACGGCATGGTGGTCGCCCGCGGCTTCCCCGCGCCCCCCTCCTACCACGAGGACCGCCTGCGGGCCGCGCCGGCCCGCTACTTCGTCGACGTGATCACCCGCGGCTACGGCGTGATGTACGCCTATGCCAACCGCGTCGCCCCGCGCGACCGCTGGGCGATCGCCGCCTATATCCGCGCGCTCCAGCTCGCGCAGGGGGCCCGCGTCGCCGAGGTGCCGGGCCTGGCCGAGCGGATCCCGGAGGAGCGGCCATGACGGACGCCCTTGCCCGCGGCTGGCTGCTCGCCTGGATCGCCTTCGGGGCGGCGCCTGCGGGCAGTCTCGTGCTGCTGCTGATCCACCGCATCACCGGAGGGGCGTGGGGCGAGGCCCTGGCCCCGGTGCTGCGCCCGGCGGCCGGCCTCCTGCCGCTGGTGGCGCTGGGCTTCGCCGGCGTCGCGCTGGCCCAGCCCCTGCTCTACCCCTGGGCGGCGGATCCGGGCACGGTGAAGCCGGACGTCGCGGCCCTCTACTTCACCCCCGTCCTGTTCGCCGCGCGCGGCAGCGTCGCCCTCCTCGGCTGGTCGGTGCTGGCGGGCCTCGCCCTGGCCGGGCGCTGCGGCCGGCTCGCGGCCGGACTCGGCCTCGCCTTCTACGGGCTGACCATCAGCCTCGTGCCGGTGGACTGGATCCTCTCCCTGGAGCCCGGCTTCACCGCATCCGCCTTCGGGGCCGGCATCGCGCTCCACCAGATCCTCGCCGCCCTCGCGCTGGCGGCCGTGATCGGCCCGCGCAGCCTCGACCGGACGACCGCGCCGGACCTCGCCAATCTCCTGCTCGCAGCGCTCCTCGGCGTGCTCTACCTGGGCCTGATGGATTACGTGGTCGCGTGGTACGGCGACCTGCCGCCCAAGGCCGCCTATTACCTGCGGCGCGGCACCGACGCCTACGCGGCCCTGATCGGCACGGCTCTGGTCGCGGGCGGGATCGTCCCCCTCCTGCTGCTGCTCTTCTCCGGCCTGCGGACGAGCCCGGGCGCCCTGCGCCTGGTCGGCCTCCTCGTGCTCGTCGGGCTCGCGCTCCGCTTCGCCTGGCTCGTCCTGCCGGCCTGGGGGGCGGACGCTCCCGTCGCGGCGCTGGCGGCGATCGCCTGGCTCGCCCTCCTCGCCGCCCTGACCCGCGGGATCCTGCGCCGCCTGGGCCGGACGGTCCGGAGGCTCGGCCATGTCTGAGACGAGGCCCGAGGCGGCGGATGTCGAGCCGGTGCAAGACGACGTGGTCGGCCATGCCGAGGGGCCGCCGGAGGCGCCCGACATCCGCGTGAGGCCGATCCTGCTGACCGCCCTGTTCATCGTCGCCTTCACGGCGGCGACGCTCGCGGGCCTGCGGGCCTACAAGCAGCTGGTCGTCACGAGCCCGGATGCGCCGGCCCCGCGCAGCTTCGCCGGGCCGGTCCTGCAGCGCGATCCGGAGGCCGACCTCGCGCGCCTCGTTGCCGGACAGCGCGCCCGTCTCACCGGCTATGGCTGGGTCGACCGGGAGCGCGGCATCGCCCGCATGCCGATCGAGGAGGCGATGCGCCGCCTCGCCGAGCGCGGGCCCCAGGCCTATGCCGCCCCGCTCCAGCCCGAGCGCACGCCCCCGCTCGGCAGCCGCGGCGGCGCGGACGGCCCCCCGGCGCCCGACGGG
>NZ_CABFPH010000129.1 GCF_902141845.1 Methylobacterium symbioticum
CGGCGCGCGCGGGCAGGCGGGTGCCGCCGCGCGGCCCGCTCCGGCACCGCGCGCGCCGCGTGTCCCGCAGGCGGAGGAGCCGATCCCGATCCAGCCTCCGCCGGGCTCGGCGACGGGCGAGCCCTACTGAGGTGTGGGCGTGGCCAGGGGTTCGACCTCCTGCGTCTCGCCCGCCAGCCGCAGGAGGACCTGCCGCAGCCAGCGGTGGGCGGGATCGTCGTCGTAGGAGGCGTGCCAGAGCATCGAGACTGCCACAGGCTCAAGGTCCACCGGCACCGGGCTCACCGTGAGGCCGAGGGCACCCGCGAAATAGGTGGCGAGGCGCGCGTGCATCGTGGCGATCACCGGCGCGGCGCGCACGAGGAAAGGCACCACGAGGAAACGCGGCGTCGTCACCGCCAGGGTGCGGGAGAGGCCGAGCTTCGCCAGCGCGTCGTCCACCACCCCGTGCGCCGTCTCGCGCAGGCTGGTCAGGATGTGGGGGAAGCGCAGATAGTCCTCCAGGCTGATCGGCGGCGCGAGGCCGACCTGGGCGGCGTCGAAGAGGCAGACGTAGCTGTCGCGGTAGAGCAGGCGCTGCTTGTGGTGCATCTGGCCCTCCGACGCGAAGCCGATGGCGAGGTCGACCCGGTCCGTGTCGAGTTCCTCCAGAATATGCGCCCGGTCGATGGAGCGCAGCAGCAGGCGGATGCCCGGCGCCTCGGCGCGCAGGTAGGCGAGGAGGCGCGGGCCGAGCAGCACCTCCGTCGAATCCGGCAGACTGATCGTGAAGGTCCGCTCCACGACGCGCGGGTCGAAGCTCTCCTCGCGCCGCACCAGGGCCTGGATCTGCCGCAGGGTGCGGCGCACCGGCTCGGCCAGCGCAAGGGCCCGCGGCGTCGGGCGCATGCCCTCGGGCGCGCGGGTGAGCAGCTCGTCGCCGAGGAGGCGGCGCAGGCGCGCGAGGCTCGAACTCATCGCCGATTGCCCGATCCCGACCCGGGCCGCCGCACGGGTGACGCTGCGCTCGGTCAACAGGGCGTCGAGCGCGACGAGGAGGTTGAGATCCACCCGAGCGAGATCGACATGGTCGATGGTCATCGGAGACGGTATCGCTTCGATCGATTCGAAAACGTGCACCTTAGGCGTGCCGCGGCTGAGGGCAACGGCACCGTCCCGGCGGTGCGGCGGCCTCGGGTAAGGAGGAGAAAACAGTCCGCCTCGCCCCTCGGGTCGCCCTCGGGAACGTCCGCGAAAGCCGCGGTCTTATGCTAGAGCTACGCGGCACGCAGGAGGGGCACGGGCCAGTTGACTGGAGAACGGAGCGACACGCCTCCCGGGGCGCGCGGACCCGACTTCCTCGCCGGTGGTGGCGAGATGGGGGGGCGCATGCGCGCCTACGACTGGTCGCAGAGTCCGCTCGGGCCGCCCGAGACGTGGCCGCAGAGCCTCAAGACCGCGATCCGCATCGTGCTCACCTCGCGCTACGCGATGTGGATGCTATGGGGCCCCGACCTCACCTTCTTCTGCAATGACGCCTACCGGCCGACCCTCGGCGTCAAGGAGTCCTGGGCGCTCGGTGCCCGCTCCAACCGGGTCTGGGAGGAGATCTGGCCCGATATCGGCCCGCGCATCGATCACGTGCTGGCGACCGGCGAGGCCACCTGGGACGAGGGGCTGCTCCTGTTCCTGGAACGCGCCGGGTTCCCCGAGGAGACCTACCACACCTTCTCCTACTCGCCGCTCACCGACAACGCGGGCGCCATCGCCGGCATGCTCTGCGTCGTCACCGAGGAGACCGAGCGCGTCGTCGGCGACCGGCGCATGCGCCTGCTCGGCGGCCTCGGCGGACGACTCGCGCGATCCCGCACACGAGAGGCGGTGTGCGAGGCCGTCGCTGAGAGCCTCGCCGAGACGCCGGACGACATCCCTGCGTCCCTGCTCTACCTGTTCGACGGCGCGGGCGGCGCCCGGCTCGCCCGCGCGGTCGGCTTCCCGGCCGGGCATCCGGCGGCGCAGGACCATGTCGCGGCTGGGGCGTTGGGGGCGTGGCCGCTCTCCGCGGTCGAAACCGAAGCTGTTCTGGTCGAGGCGATGCCCGGCGGGGGATCGCCGCTCGCCCGTCCGGGCTGGGGCCGGCCGATCACGAGCGCGCTCCTCGCGCCGATCCGCGGTCAGGGCGAGGATCGGCCGGTCGGCGTCCTCGTCGCCGCGCTCAATCCGCATCGCCCGCTCGATCCGGGCTATCGCGGCTTCGTCGGCCTGCTCGCCGGCCAGGTCTCGGCCGGGCTCGCCAGCGCCGAGGCCTACGAGGCCGAGCGCCGCCGGGCCGAGGCGCTGGCCGAGCTCGATCGCGCCCGCACCGTGTTCTTCTCCAATATCAGCCACGAGTTCCGCACCCCGCTCACGCTGATGCTGAGCCCGCTCGAGGAGGTGCTGGCCGGGCCGGAGGCGGCGCTGCCCGCCGATACGCGCCACCTCGTCACGGTTGCCCACCGCAACGGTCTGCGCCTCCTGCGCCTCGTCAACGCGTTGCTGGATTTCTCCCGGGTCGAAGCCGGTCGCGCCACCGCCCGGTTCGAGCCGGTGGACCTTGCCGCCCTCACCGCGGAGCTGGCCGGGAACTTCCGCTCTCTGTGCGAACAGGCCGGTCTCGCCTTCGCGGTGGATTGCCCGGCTCTGGCCGAGCCCGTCGCGGTCGACCGGGACATGTGGGAGAAGGTGGTGCTCAACCTCCTCTCCAACGCCTTCAAGTTCACCTTCGCGGGCGGCATCGTGGTCGCCCTGGGACGCGAGGGCGACCAGGCCGTGCTCTCGGTCTCCGATACCGGCATCGGTATACCGGCCGCTGAGGTGCCGCGCCTGTTCGAGCGCTTCCACCGCGTCGAGGGCGCGCGGGGCCGTACCTTCGAGGGCAGCGGCATCGGCCTCGCCCTGGTGCAGGAGTTGGTGCGTCTCCATCAGGGCGAGATTGCCGTCGAGAGCGTGCCTGAGCGGGGCAGCACGTTCCGGGTCTCGCTGCCGCTCCGCCGCGCGCCGATGGAAGCCGGCGCGGTGCCGCTGCCGGCACCCGCCGCCACCGCGGTGCGGGCCGAGGCCTTCGTCGAGGAGGCGCGGCGCTGGCTGGAAAGCCCGGCGAGCGTGCCCGACGCGCTCGCCGATCTGCGCGACCTCCTGCCGGCGGAGGGCGCGGCGCGTCCCGGCGTCACCGGTGGGCACGTGCTCCTCGCCGACGACAACGCGGACATGCGCGAGCATCTGCGCCGCCTGCTCGCCCGCGACGGCTACACGGTGACCGCGGTCGCCGATGGTCGGGCCGCTCTCGAGGCGGCCCGCGCCCGCCCGCCCGACCTTCTCCTCACCGACGTGATGATGCCGCATCTCGACGGGTTCGGCCTGCTTCAGGCGGTGCGGGCCGATCCCGCCCTGCGCGAGGTGCCGGTGATCGTGCTCTCGGCCCGCGCGGGCGACGAGGCCAAGGTCGAGGGGCTGGATGCCGGCGCGGACGACTACCTGACGAAGCCCTTCTCGGCGCGCGAGCTGCTGGCCCGGGTCGGCGCGAATCTCCAGCTCGCCCGGGTTCGCCGGGAGGCTGCGGACGCGCTGCGCAGCCTCAATGCGAGCCTTGAGAGCGAGGTTGCGGAGCGCACCGCCGAGCGCGATCGGGTCTGGCGCAATTCCCGCGACCTGCTGGCGGTCCTGGGCAAGGACGGCATCTTCCGTGCGGTGAACCCAGCCTGGATCGCGATCCTCGGCCGTGACCCGGCCGAGGTGGTCGGCCGCAGCTTCCTCGACTTCATCTGGCCGGAGGACGCGGAGGCGAGCCGCGCCGCCCTCGACGAGGCGGCGGCGGGCCGCAACCTCACCGGCTTCGAGGACCGCTACCGCCACGCCGATGGCTCGCCCCGCTGGATCTCCTGGCACACCTCGCGCGAGGGCGACCTCGTCTACGCCTACGGGCGCGAGATCACCGCCGAGAAGAGTCAGGCCGAGGCCCTGCGCCAGACCGAGGAGGCGCTGCGCCAGTCGCAGAAGCTCGAGGCGGTGGGCCAGCTCACCGGCGGCGTGGCCCACGACTTCAACAACCTCCTGACGATCATCCGCTCGTCGGTCGACTTCCTGCGCCGGCCGAACCTGCCCGAGGAGCGCCGCCGCCGCTATCTGGAAGCGGTCTCGGACACGGTGGACCGCGCCGCCAAGCTCACCAGCCAGCTCCTCGCCTTCGCCCGGCGCCAGGCCCTCAAGCCGGAGACCTTCGAGGTCGGGCTGGTGCTGCGCGCCATGGCGGACATGATCGATACGGTGACCGGCGCGCGGGTGGCCGTGGTGACCGAGCTGCCGGAGGAGCGCTGCTACGTCCACGCCGATCTCAGCCAGTTCGAGACCGCCCTGGTGAACATGGCGGTCAACGCCCGCGACGCCATGGCGGGCGAGGGCACCCTGGTCCTGCGCCTCACCTGCGGCGGGTCCCTGCCGACGATCCGCGGGCATGCCGGCAGCGCCGGACCCTTCGCGGCCATCGCCCTCGCGGATAGCGGCTCGGGCATCCCGCCGGAGGTGCTGGGGCGGATCTTCGAGCCCTTCTTCACCACCAAGGAGGTGGGCAAGGGAACCGGGCTCGGGCTCTCCCAGGTCTTCGGCTTCGCCAAGCAGTCGGGCGGCAACGTCGATGTGGCGACGGCCGTCGGGCGCGGCACCACCTTCGTGCTCTACCTGCCCGAGGTCTCGCCGGAGGCGGAGCCCGAGCCCGAGGAGCCGGTCGAGCGCCCAGCCCCTGCGGGCGCCGGGCGCCGCGTCCTCGTGGTCGAGGACAATGTCGAGGTCGGGCGCTTCGCGACCCAGACCCTGCAGGATCTCGGCTACGTGACCACCTGGGCGGCCAATGCCGACGAGGCGCTGGCCCACCTGGAGGCGGATCCGGCCGGCTTCGACGTGGTCTTCACCGACGTGGTGATGCCGCGCATGAACGGCGTCGAGCTCGGCCGGGAGATCCGCCGCCGGCGTCCGGGCCTGCCGGTGGTTCTGGCCTCCGGCTACAGTCACGTGCTCGCCGAGGAGGGCCACCACGGCTTCGAGCTTCTGCAGAAGCCCTACTCGGTGGAGGACCTCTCCCGCGTGCTGCGGCAGGTCACGCGCCGCCGCCGCACGCCGCGGCCCCCAGGCTGATCCGCGCCCGGTTTCACGATCGGAGAGCGCCCGGGCGGTTCAGGCCGCCAGACGCAGCAGCGCCCGCGCCTGGGCCGGCGTGGCGACGCGTCGGCCGTGCCGGGCCACGGATTCGGCGGCGAGGCCGACAAGCTCCGCGTTGCTCGCGGCGAGCCGGTCCTTGGTGACCCGGATGTTGTCCTCGAGCCCGGTGCGGACCGCGTCCGCGCCGCGGGCCAGCGCCCAGTCCATCACGACCGCCTGGTTGCGGCCGATCCCCGCCGCAGTCCAGGTCGCCTCGGGCAGGACGCGGCGCAGCTCGGCCAGCAGGATGTCGAGGAGATGCGCCTCGGCCGGCATCGCGTTCTGCACGCCCATCACGAACTGCACATGGGGCCGCGCATCCATCAGGCCCGCCTCCACCAGACGCTTCGCCCCGTGCAGGTGCGACAGGTCGAAGATCTCGATCTCGGGGCGCACCCCGAAATCCTTCATCTGCGTGGCGAGGTCGGTCACCAGCGTCGCGTGGTTCTCGTAGACGATGGAGGGGAAGTTGACCGAGCCGGTCGACAGCGAGGCCATGTCCGGGCGGTGCCGGAGCGAGAGCCCCCGCTGGCTCGGGTCGCGCCCGCGCCCGCCGGTGGAGAACTGGACGATCATGCCGGGGCAGTGCCGGCGCAGGCCCTCCTGCACGGCCGCGAACCGGTCGGGATCGGAGGAGGGCGTCTCGTCGTCGTTGCGCACGTGGATATGGGCGAGGGTGGCGCCCGCCTCGAAGGCCTCGTGCGTGGACTCGATCTGCTCGGCGACGGAAATCGGAACCGCGGGATTGTCCTTCTTCCGCGGCACCGAACCGGTGATCGCCACCGCGACGACGACGGGGGCTTCTGCCATGACGCTGCACTCCTCCTGAAGGCGGGCATCCGTGCCCGGCCTGCCTCGGCCCCCGCGCCCAGATAGCCGGGATCGCCGCCCTGCGCAGCCTTGGGACGCCCGGGAGACGCGACATCCGCCGCCGCCTGCCAGCACCCGCCCACGAAAAAGGCCCCGGCCGAAGCCGGGGCCTCGCGATACGGGCTCCGCTTGGCGCTTACTTGCCGACGACCGTGCCGTCGGGGCCGATCTTGACCTCCTGCGTCCGGTCGGCGAGCGCCACCGAGATGTCGTACTGCACGGCGCTGCCGTCGCGCTTCACCTCGGCCTCGTAGGCCTTGCCCCCACCGGCCTGCTTCTCGGCGAGCGCCAGCGCGTCCTTCAACGAGGTCTTGGCGTTCTGGAAGTCGGCGGTCTTCAGGCGGGTGAAGTAGCGCTCGATCGGCTGGTTCTCGCTCTTGTAGAGCGCGCCGGTATCGGCGTTGATGCCGTATTCGACCAGCTTGCCGTCCGGGTAGACGACCTTGATGCTGTAATGGTTCGGGTTCTTGCTGTCGGCCTTCTCGAAGTCGGCATCGATGGCGCGCCCCTTCTCGCCCTGGCTCTCGGCGGTCTGGAGCGCCTGAGCGAGGCTGACCTTGCTCATCTTGGCGACCTGCCACTCCTTCATGTCCTTGGTCGCCTGCGCGTCCGAGGGCGTCGTGCCGGTGGCGGTGGGATGGTCCGCCTTCGGGGCGGTGGTCGGTGCCGGCGTCTGGGCGAGGGCGAGGCTCGTCGAGAGGGCGAGGAGGCCGGCGGCGGTGGCGAAACGGGTCAACATGGCGGGGCTACCCTCGGTCGGGGATGTTCAGGACCCCATGAACGCCGCGCGCGCCGAGATGGTTTCCTGTCCTGTCACAGCAATCATGACCTGCCAGTGAGGCCCCGGGCGCATGCGACGCCGGCGCGGGCTTGCGCGGGCCCGGCGTCCCGCGCAAAGCAGCCTCATGATCCCGCCGCTGACCCGTGAGACCGAGGCCCCCGCGCTCTACGCCGCCGCCTGCGCGGAGCTGCACGCCCGCGGCTTCGAGGGCGACCTCAGTCTCGCAGCCGCCGACCTCACGGTCTTCTCCACCGACAACTCGATCTATCAAGTCGAGCCCGGCGCCATAGCCTTCCCGAAGTCCCGCGACGACCTCGTGCGCATCGCCCGCCTCCTCGAAGACCCGCGCTTCGAGGGCCTCGTGCTCCGCCCCCGCGGCGGGGCGACGGGCACCAACGGCCAGTCGCTGGGTGGCGGCCTCGTGGTCGACACCTCGCGCCACATGAACCGCATCCTGGAGATCGACGTCGCGAACCGCACCGCGCGCGTCGAGCCGGGCGTGGTGAAGGATCAGCTCAACCGGGAGCTGGCCAGGCACGGCCTGTTCTTCGCCCCCGAGCTCTCCACCTCGAACCGCGCCACCATCGGCGGCATGATCTCGACGGATGCCTGCGGCCAGGGCTCCTGCCTCTACGGCAAGACTCGCGATCATGTCCGCGACCTCACCTGCGTCCTCACCGACGGCACGGTCTGGACGGCGGCTCCTCTCGATGCGGATGGGCTCGCCGCCGCCAAGGCCCGCACCGACCGCGTCGGGGCGATCCACCGCACAGTGGACGCCGTGATCGGCGAGAACGCCGCGCTCATCGCGGAGCGCTTCCCGAAGCTCAACCGCTGCCTCACCGGCTACGACCTCGCCCATGTCCGCGACGGGGAGGGCCGTTTCGACCTCAAGAGCCTGATCTGCGGCGCCGAGGGCACGCTGGCGCTGATCGCCGAGGCGCGGCTCGCCGTGCTGCCGATCCCGAAGGCGGCGGCTCTGGTGGCGCTGAGCTACGTCGATTTCGATGCCGCCCTCCGTGACGCCCGCGCGCTCCTGCCCTTCGGCGCGGCCTCGGTGGAGACCATCGACTCGACCGTCCTGGGCCTTGCCCGCAACGATCCCGGTTGGGCCGGCGTGCAGGCCTTCTTCCCCGACGATCCGGCCGGGCGACGGATCGAGGGCATCAACCTCGTCGAGTTCGTGGGCGACGACGAGGCGGCCGTGGAGGCCGCGCTGACCCGGCTCACCGAGGCGCTCGCGGCCGAGGACCACGCGGCGCGCATCGGCTTCACCGTGGCCCGGGGGGCGGCGATCGAGCGGCTCTGGACCATGCGCAAGAAGGCGGTCGGCCTGCTCGGCGCCGCCAAGGGCGATGCCCGGCCGATCCCCTTCGTGGAGGACACCGCGGTGCCGCCCGAGGTGCTCGCCGACTACATCGCCGAGTTCCGCGCCCTGCTCGACGGCAAGGGCCTGCGCTACGGCATGTTCGGCCATGTCGATGCCGGCGTGCTGCATGTGCGTCCAGCGATCGATCTGAAGGATCCGGCGCAGGACGCGCTGATCCGCGAGGTCACCGAGGGCGTCGTCGCGCTGACGCGGAAGTATGGCGGCCTGCTCTGGGGCGAGCACGGTAAGGGATTCCGCTCCGAATTCGTGCCGGCGGTGTTCGGGCCGCTGGTGCCGGCTTTGGAGGCGATCAAGCGCGCCTTCGATCCGGACGACCGGCTCAATCCCGGCAAGATCGCCTCCGCCCGCGGCGCGCCGCTCACCCCGATCGACGGGCCGACCCGGCGCGGCGCGCTCGATCGCACCATCCCGGCGCCCGTGCGCGTCGGTTTCGACGAGGCGCTCCACTGCAACGGCAACGGCGCCTGTTTCAGCTTCGACACCGACGAGGCGATGTGCCCGTCCTGGAAGGCGACGCGGGAGCGGCGCCACTCGCCCAAGGGCCGCGCTTCGCTGATGCGCGAGTGGCTGCGCCTCGCGAGCCAGGCCGGCTTCGATCCGCAGGCCGCACTGCGGGCCGAGCCGGCGGGCTGGCTCGGCCCCGTGGCGGCGACGCTGCGCGGGTCTCTGCGAAGCCGGTCCGCTCGCCGTGAGGACTTCTCCCATGCGGTGAAGGAGGCGATGGATGGTTGCCTCGCCTGCAAGTCCTGCACGGGCTCCTGCCCGATCAAGGTCGATGTCCCGAGCTTCCGGGCGAAATTCCTGGCCCTCTACCATCAGCGCTACGCGCGGCCCTGGAAGGACCATCTCGTCGCCGCGCTCGAATCGGCGCTGCCCCTCGCCGCACGGATGCCGGCCCTCGGCAACCGCCTGCTCGGCAACCCGGCCGCGCGGGCGCTCCTGAAGCGGATCGGCCTGGTGGCGATCCCGGACCTGTCGCAGCCGCTCGACCGCGCGCTCGCTGGCCTCGATGTGGCGACTGCGACGCCCGAGGCGCTGCGGGCGCTGCCGGAGGCCGACCGGGCGCGCGCCGTGGTGGTGGTGCAGGACGCCTTCACCAGCCATTTCGAGGCGCCCGTGGTGGCCGCGCTCTGCGCCCTGCTGATCGCGCTCGGCTTCCGGCCCTGGCTCGCGCCCTACCGGCCGAACGGCAAGCCGGCCCATGTCCACGGCTTCCTCGCCCGCTTCCGGCGGATCGCCGAGGCGAATGCGGCGATGCTGCGGGCGCTCGAGAAGACCGGCGTGCCTCTCGTCGGCGTCGATCCCTCGATGACGCTGACCTATCGCTCGGAATACGCACAGGCGCTCGGACCGGACACCATACCGAAGGTGCAACTCGTTCAGGAGTTCCTCGGCGCCCGGCTCGACCGGATCGCCCCCCGCGCGGCGGGTGCGCCCGTCAGGCTCCTGCCCCATTGCACCGAACGCACCAACGCGCCGGCCGCCGTGAAGGACTGGCAGGCTTTGTTCGCGCATCTCGGCTTGCGGCTCGACGTGCCGGCCGCGGGCTGCTGCGGCATGGCCGGCACCTACGGTCACGAGGCGCGCCACCGCGCCACCTCGGAGGTGATCTACGGCCAGAGCTGGGCGCGCCACGTGGCCGAGACGCCGACGGGCCTCGTCGCCGATGGCTATTCGTGCCGCTGCCAAGCCAAGCTCGTGGACGGCCGGCGCCTGCCCCATCCGGTCGAGGTGCTCCTCGCCCATGTCCGGACCGCCCCCGTGCGGCAGGATGCCGAAACCGTTCCAACCCTCGCCGCCTGACGGAGCGCCACGCCTTGGCCACGCCGACCTATACCTGCGACCATGTCCACCTGCGCAGCCGCGACGCGGTCGCGGCCGGGCGCTTCTACGTGGAGACCTTCGGGGCCCGCGAGACCGCTCGGATCGGCGCGCCTGTGAGCCGCGTCGTGCTCGATCTCGGCGGGCTGACCCTGTTCATCGAGCAGGTCGGGCCTGAGATGGCCCCGGCCGCGACACCGCCGCATCGCGGCATCGAGCATCTCGGTCTGCGCGTGCCCGATATCGAGGCCGCGGTGGCCGACCTGACCGCCCGGGGCATCGCCCTGGTCGCCGGCATCACGCAGGTGAATCCCAACCTGCGCACCGCTTTCCTCGACGGGCCGGACGGCGTGCGCATCGAGGTGCTGGAGCGCAAAGCCGCCTGATCCGAACCGCCGGGACAAGTTTTTAGGGATCGACCCGACCGGTCCTGGCGGGGACGTTCAGCCGCCCGCCAGCGCAGCCTCGATCCGCGCCGCAATCCGATCGAGGGTGCGGCCGAACAGGCCGGGGTCCTGCAGGGCGCTCGCCGTCACGAGCGCGCCCTGGATCGCCGTCACCGCCTCCTCGGCGAGGTCGACGGCCTTGGCCTCCGCCACGCCGGCCCGGCCAAGCGCCGCGGCGACCGCATCGCGCCAAGCGGCGAAATAGGCGTCGATGCGCTGGGCGAAGGTGTCGCGCACGGCCCCGAGGGCGAAGGCCCCGACGAGGCAGATGCGCTGTCCCGAGCGGAAATAGCTGTCGGTCGCGGCGAGCATGGCGCGGAGCGCCGCGGCTGGGTCCGGATCCTCTCGCAGAGGGCGGAACATCCGCGTCTCGAACCAGGCCTCGATCCCGTCGAGGACGCAGGCCGCCATCTCGGCCTTACCGCCGGGAAAGAAGTGGTAGAGGCTACCTTTGCCGAGCCCGGTCCGAGCGGAGATCACGGCGAGGCTCGCGCCCTCGAAACCGTGCTCGCGGAACACCTCCGCCAGCACGGGCAGGACGGCCTCGCGTGTCGGAGGCGCCTTCTGCGGCGGCTTCAGAGGCCCAGATCCGTCAGGCCGGGATGGTCGACCGGGCGCGGGCCCGAGCGGTCCCAATGGAACAGGCGCTCCCCCTCGCTGATGGCGAGGTCGTTGATGCTGGCGTGCCGTACGGCCATCAGGCCATTGTCGGCGAACTCCCAGTTCTCGTTGCCGTAGGCGCGGAACCACGCGCCCGCCTCGTCGTGGAACTCGTAGGCGAAGCGCACGGCGATCCGGTTTTCCGAGAAGGACCAGATCTCCTTGATCAGGCGGTACTCGTGTTCGCGGGCCCATTTCCGGGTGAGGAAATCGACGATGGCCGGCCGTCCCTGAAAGATCTCCGAGCGGTTCCGCCAGCGGCTGTCCGGCGTGTAGGCGAGAGACACCTTCTCGGGGTTGCCCCCGTTCCAGCCATCCTCGGCGGCGCGGACCTTCTGCATCGCCGTCTCCAGGGTGAAGGGCGGCAGCGGCGGGCGGCTCTCGGACATGGCTGGCTCCTCGGACAATGTCTGTACCGATCGGTACAGACACGGTCTGAGCCCGTCAAGGCCGCCTCAGACGAGGTAGATGGTGCCGTGCAGCCGGAACACCTTGGGGCAGTTCGCCTCGTCGACGAGTCTCTGCGCCTCTTCCAGCGAGATCTGCCGCGCCTGGGCGATCTCCGGCAGCGTCATCCACCTGGCCTGCATGGTCCTGTCTCCGTGCAGATGCAGAACGAGAGAGGTCGGCCCAGGGTTGCCGACGACGATCGCTCTCGCCGATGGCGCGAGAGTGGGACGGACACAGATCATAATCCCGGATGTCGGGTGTGAGCCGTCACGTCTCGGCGGATGGATGGGATCTATATAGGTTTCAGGCAGACGATGAGGCCGGATCGAAGGGCCTCGATTTCGAAAAGGAGAGAATTTTGGGCATGAAAACCCGTATCGCAGCCGCCGCGGCCGCACTTATCTTGGCCGTTGCGCCTTTGTCCTCGGTAATGGCCCTCACCGACACAGCCCGCACGACGATCTACCGCTTCGGCGATCCCGAGACGACCGGGGCGCTCGGGGTCCATGATGCGCCCTTCGACAAGGTCTGTCCGATGGGGTCGGCCGCGGAGGGCAATGCCAACCAGCAGACCCGGCCGGTCAAGCAGTACGGCCAGACCACGGGCGGGACCCTCTGCTGATCGAGCCGTGGCTATGCTGATCAAGGCATTCTCCTAAGCCGCTGCCTTCGCCTGCGGCCTCGCGGCGACCGTGATCGGTTCGGCCGGGATCCCGGCCGGCCTCTAGGCTGGACGGGCTGCGGGAGCCGGGATCCCGCCGCCCGGTTCGATGCTGCGCGGATTCACGGATCTGAGCTTCCCAGATCTCGAAATGTCGCCGCGTCGCTCTTCTGAGATCTGGATCAAGCCGGTTCGATAATCGAGTTTCTCCGAGCAATCTTCCTCATCGAACATGCGGGCTTCTTATCGAATGGGGACGGCGATGGATTTTTTTTCTCGCTCAGGCTGAAACACAAGTCTTATCTTGAATGCCTTGGCGGCGGACAACGCTGTTGGATGTTAATACCCGTTTTACCGGAGGGACCATACGTTGCGTCCATTGCAGGCCGGCCGCTGCCTTGACCCGATCGAGGCCGCGGACCGGCGGAAGGACACGACGATGCGCCAATCCCCGGGTGTGATCTCCGTAGGACCACCAGCGTCGTCACGGCGGGCCCGGCTCCTCGCGCAGGTCGCCGGATGCCGCGCCCGCCGGCGCGGCGCGCCGACGTTTCGGTCCCAGGCGGGATCATGAGCATGGACGCGCTCCTGGTTGACGACAGCTCGACCATGCGGTTGCGGTTGCGCCGGCTGCTCGAGGCCGAGCCGGACGTCATCGTGACAGACCACGGCAATCCGGCCGCGGCCCTGATCGAGGCGCGTACTCGGGCCTTCGACCTCATCCTGATCGATCACCACATGCCCGAGATGGCGGGCGTCACCTTCGTGGAGATCCTGCGCGCGATCCCGCATTACGCGCGGGTGCCGATCGTCATGATCACCAGTGATGTCTGCGACGCGGTCCGGATCGCGGCGCTCGAAGCCGGAGCCACCGACTTCCTCGACAAGCGCAGCACGGGCGTCGAGCTCGGCGCCCGCCTGCGCAACATGGTGCGCCTCGCCACCGCCGTGCGCCGCCTCGATGATCAGGCCGGCTGGCTCGCGAGCGAGGTCGAGATGGCGGTGCGCCACCTGCGCGAGCGCGAGGAGGAGATCATCTTCCGCCTGTCGCTGGCGGTGGAGTATCGCGACAACGACACCGGCGACCACACCTGGCGGGTGGCGCGCTACAGCCAGATCATGGCCGAGGCCCTCGACCTCGACCCGGCGCTATGCCGCCGCATCTATCTCGCGGCGCCGCTCCACGACGTGGGCAAGGTCGCCATCCCCGATACCGTGCTGCTGAAGCCGGGCAAGCTCGATGCGGCCGAGTTCGACTTGGTCAAGACGCACACCCATCTCGGCGCCCGCGTCCTCAGCGGCAGCACCTGCGAGCTGATCCGCCTCGCGGCCGACATTGCCGAGTCCCATCACGAGCGCTGGGACGGGAGCGGCTACCCGCATGGTCGGGCGGGCGAGCAGATCCCGCTCGCCGCCCGCATCGTCGCGGTGGCCGATGTGTTCGACGCGCTCACCAGCGAGCGGCCCTACAAGGCGGCGATGCCCTTCGACCTGGCCGTCGAGGCGATCCAGGCCGAGAGCGGGCGCCATTTCGATCCGGCCTGCGTGGCCGCCTTCTGCAGTCGCCTCGACGAGATCCGCGCGGCGCGCGCGAGCGCGGGCGATGCCGCGCGCCGGATGTTCGCCGAGGCCAAGGAGCCCTGGGCGCGGGTTCCGGCCCTGCTCCGCGAGGCGGCCGGCGGCACCGGAGGCGCGCCGGGCTGGACGCCGGCC
>NZ_CABFPH010000130.1 GCF_902141845.1 Methylobacterium symbioticum
GTCGGCTCGCCCGTCCGGGCGCCGCCCCGGCGGGGCGGCCCGGACGCGCGGCGTCAGTGGTTGTGGTGGCCGCCGCCCGCGGCGCCGGCCGAAGTGCCGGGGGCCATGGCGCCGATCGGGGCGACCGTGAAGGTCACAGGAACCGTGCCGGCGCGGGCGAAGGTGAGCGAGCCCTGCACGCTCTCGCCGGCCTTCGGGGCGCCCGTCAGGCCTTCGAACATCAGGTGGAGGCCGCCGGGCTTCAGCTCGACCGTCTCGCCGGGCTTGATGGTCAGGCCCTCGGGGAGCGGAGCCATCTTCATCACGCCGTTCTCGGTCGACATGGTGTGGATGTCGCCGCGGCCCGCCAGCGGGATCGAGGCGGCGGTCAGCGTGTCGGGGCTGGTCCCGGCATTGGTGATGCGGACGTAGCCGCCCGCCACCTTGGCGCCGGCCGGCGTCGCGCGCAGCCACGGGGTCTCGATGGTGAGGTCGCCCGCCTTCACGGGGGCGGGCGCGGCCGCGGCCTTCTGGGCGGCGGCCACGATGCGCACGGCCGGCGCCGGGGATTTCAGGTCGCGCGCGCTCTGGCCCGCGGCCGGGATCTCGCTCCAGCGATAGCCGCCCTGGGCGCAATCCTGCTCGACGGGGAAAAAGGCGGTGGCGCCGGGGGCGAAGGCGTCGGTGACGCGCACGAAGAAGGTGAACTCGTCCACCTCGTCGTCGGGCAATTCGCCGCCGCTCCACGTGATGGTCTTCACACCCTCGGACACGGTCCCGTGGAAGGACTGGTAGGGGCGGTCATAGGCGCCGCGGGCGGTCGAGATCACCCAGCCGGGCTTCGGCATGGGCTTGGCGCCGATCATCCCCTCGGGGATCGTGACGCTGACGCGGGTCGTCGGCTTCCCGTCGCAGCCGTGCATGATCTGCACGACGCCGCGATAGCCGGATCCGGGCGTGGCTTCCTTGCGCTCGAGGACGGCGTGGGCTTCGGCGGCGGCGAGGCCGGAGATCAGGAGCGCGGCGCTGAGGCCGGCACGGAGGCCGGCGCGGAACTGAAGAGTCATCGATGAGGTCCGTTGTCCGAGGGATCGAGAGGGGGCGATCGGCTCAGGCGACGGGAGGACCTCGCGGATGGGGCAGGGCGCCGGGCGGCGCCCGTGGATTGAAGTCGGCGGTCGCGGCCCAGGCGACCGGAGCGGCGGCCGGGCGGGGCCGCGCAGAGGTGACGGCGGGCTCGCGGCCCGGCAAAGCGGTGGCGGCGGCCTGCGCCGCCACGCAGCAGGCGGCATGGTCGTGCGAGGCCTTGTCGTGCGACGCGGCGCCAGGGGCCTGTCCGGCCGCCTCGGCCGGCGCGCAGTGGATGTCGCCGGGGCCGGCGAGCGGCATCAGGCCGCCGAGGAAGGCCTGCAGGACGAGCGCGTAGAGGGCGAGCACCGCGATCACCGCGCGTGCGCCTCTCCACCTCTCGCCTGTGTCCGTCCGGCGCGCTGCCATGGAATGCGGTTATCCCAACCGGGGCTGGCGCGCCATATCTGCCACGGCCGCGCTTGGAATCCTGTCGCGGCGCGGCATCACCGCGGCGGCGCGTGCGCCTGCGCACCTGCGTGCCACATTCTGGCCCGGTCCACATGGGTTCTTAACGGCACCTCGACACCTTGGCGGTCACGAGGATCTGCGGCCGATCCGGGCCGTCGATCCGGTTGTCACCACCAGAACAGACCAGAGCCACTTAAAGCCATGCTGAAACTGGCCAATTTGCGGGTCTCCGCGAGCCTCGCGCTCCTCGCCACCGCTGCCACCGCCACCGTCGCGCCCGCCCGTGATTCGGGCGGATTCGCCCAGGCCGAATGGGCGCAGGACTACGCCTCGCCCGCCGCCATGCAGGTGCAGCGCTCCTCGACGCCGATCCTGTCGCCGCAGACCGTGGCGGCGACCGAGCAGATGGTCGAGCGCTACAAGGAGATCGTGTCCCGCGGCGGCTGGCGCCCGGTCAACGGCGCCGACCGCCTGCGCGTCGGCGCCAAGGGCCCGGCCGTCGCGGCCGTCCGTCAGCGCCTGATCGTGACGGGCGACCTCGACCCGGCGGCCGGCACCTCCGGCGTGTACGATTCCTATGTCGCGGCCGGCGTGAAGCGCTTCCAGGCCCGCCACGGCCTCAGCCAGACCGGCGCGATGAGCCTCGCCACGCAGCAGGCCATGAACGTGCCGGCCGATATCCGCCTGCGCCAGCTCGAGATCAACGCGATCCGCCTGCGCTCCTATTCGGGCGATCTCGGCCGCCGCTTCGTCATCACCAACATCCCCGCCGCTCTGGTCCAGACGGTGGAGAACGGCCAGGTGGTGACCCTGCACGCGGCCGGCGTCGGCAAGATCGACCGCCAGTCGCCGATCATGAACACCAAGGCGACGCAGATCAATTTCAACCCGACCTGGACGGTCCCGGCTTCGATCGTGAAGAAGGACCTCATCCCGAAGATGCAGAAGGATCCGAACTACCTCACGGACAACCGGATCCGCATCCTCTCGAACGGCCAGGAAGTGTCGCCGAAGGCGGTGAACTGGTTCTCGGACGAGGGCACCCGCTACACCTACCGGCAGGATTCCGGCGCCGACTTCAATTCGATGGGCATCGTGCGCATCAACATCCCGAACCCGTACGGGGTGTTCATGCACGACACGAACACCAAGGGCGTGTTCGGCGACGACTTCCGCTTCATCTCCTCGGGCTGCGTGCGCGTGCAGAACGTGCGCGAGTACATCACCTGGCTCCTGAAGGACACGCCCGGCTGGGGCCGGGAGCAGGTCGAGCAGGCGATCGAGAGCGGCAAGCGCGTGGATGCGACGCTCACCCAGCCGGTTCCGGTCTACTGGACCTACATCACGGCCTGGTCGACCCCGGACGGCCTCGTCCAGTTCCGCGACGACATCTACAAGCGCGACGGCGTGAACGTCCCCTCGACGATCAGCGCCCCCACGCCCGTGGCGAGCGCCGAATCGACCGCCCCCGAATCCTTCGAGCCGGGTGACGAGGACGCTAACTGAAGCGTGCCTTCGCGCAGGGTCCGGAGGGCCCCTGCGCGAGGCTCCGCGGGGTGCCCGGCCGGATAGCTCGAACGAAGAAGGCCCGCACGCCGACGGCGTGCGGGCCTTCTTCGTTCGGGGTTCTGGTGTCGTCAGGCCGCGAGCTGGCGCGGCTCGTGGCGGCCCTCCCGGACCTCCTCGATGATCTTGGCGCAGAAGGCATCGAGGTCGCCGGGATTGCGGCTGGTGATGATGCCCTGGTCGGTCACCACCGCCTTGTCGTGCCAGCGCCCGCCCGCATTGATCACGTCCGTCCTGATCGAGCTGAACGAGGTGACGTCGCGGCCCTTCACCGCGCCCGCCTCGATCAGCAGCCAGGGCGCGTGGCAGATCGCGGCCACCACCTTGCCGGAGGTGAGGAAGCCCTTGATCACCTCGAGCGCCTTGGCCTCGAGGCGCAGCTTGTCCGGGTTGATCTGGCCGCCCGGCAGGACGAGCACGTCGTAGGCCGACGCGTCGATCTCCTCGAGATCGCGGTCGACCGCGACGTTCTTGCCCCAATCGGTCTTGTCCCAGCCGCGGATCGACTCCTTGGCTTCGCGCGATTTCGGGGCGACCACATGCACCGTGGCGCCGGCTTCCTTGAGCTTCGCCTGCGGCACGGTCAGCTC
This sequence comes from Methylobacterium symbioticum, assembly GCF_902141845.1. Lineage (GTDB taxonomy): Bacteria > Pseudomonadota > Alphaproteobacteria > Rhizobiales > Beijerinckiaceae > Methylobacterium > Methylobacterium symbioticum. Next base: position 3,675 of record NZ_CABFPH010000130.1, read on the forward strand.
CGTCTCCTCGAAACCGTCGGTGGCGAGGATGAGGACCTTGGCCTGCTTGATGTCCGGCATTCCGGCGTCTCCTGTTGATCGTGTCGGGTGCAACAAGGAGGGAGGCGGGCCGTTCCGTCCGGTCCGCGCGGACCTGCCCTGCGGAGGGCGGGCGGGAGCCAGACCCGGAACCCCCCGGAACGCCGCTCCGTTGACCCGGCATACCTCGACAGCCACGGAGATGCGCGCATGGCCAATCCCGGCCTTCCCGACCCGACGCCTGGCGACCTGCCGCCCCCGCCCCAGCCCGACGAGCTGCCGGATATCGGGCCGACCGGTCCGCGCACGCCCTATCCGGTCAATGACCCGGGCATCGACGAGCCCGGCGGTCCGGGCTCCGAGCCCGACGTGTTCCCCGGTCAGCCGACCGATCCGGGCCCGCGGATGTAGCGAACCGGACCTTTCCCCTCCACGGGGGAGGGGCATCCGCCGTCAGTGCCCCCCGTGCGAGGTCCGCACGTCGCGCGGGGCGTTCAGGATCTCGGAGAGGCTCGTCGCGACGTGGCGGGCCTCTTCGTCCGTGAGGCGCAACTGGAAGGGCGGCAGGGCGCCGGCCTGCAGCGCGACCACCGCCTGTCCCTGCTCGTCGGTGCCGACCTCGATCGCCGAGGAGGTGACGTCGAGCATCGCGACATCCTCCTCGCTCAGATCCTCGGGCAGGTCCGGTTCCTCGGTTTCATCGATCGCGGTAAGAAGCTGGCCCACGGCGCGTACCAGCGCACGGGCGGCGCGGGCATCCATCACAACCGCCGTCGCCTGATCGTCCTTCTGGAAGGAGAGCTGGATGTTGGCCCCTTCCAACGAAACCGAAATGCCTGCCATGGACCGCCTGAGAGATCGCCGACGTGCTCCTCACAAAAACGCCCGATCGCCGGGAGTTCTCCCGCCGGCCACGACGGCGCGGCAGGCGTTCCGTGAGAGGCACTAACTGCCTGAACGCGTATCCCAATATGCACCGCGCCCGCGCCGATTCACAGGGCCGCACGCGCCCCGGCGGCCGAAAGGCCGCAGCCGGGCGGGAAATTGGATCGGGCCTTCGCCTTGTTGCAGCCGCAAGGAGCGCCTAGATAGGACTGCGGGGGGCTAAGCACCGAGACCGACGCTGCTGAAGGTTGAGCGTCTCGCGCCCCGCCAAGCTCTGCAAGACTTTCTGAGGACGTCGAACCGTGCGCCCCCGGGCGGACGAACGATTGTCTCATGGACGACACGAGGTACTATACGTGAATACTGGCACCGTGAAGTGGTTCAACGAGACCAAGGGCTTCGGCTTCATCCAGCCGGACGATGGCGGCAAGGACGTGTTCGTCCACATCTCCGCTGTCGAGCGCGCCGGGATGCGGAATCTCGTCGAGGGCCAGAAGATTGCCTACGACATCGTGCCCGACAAGCGCAGCGGCAAGGACGCGGCCGGCAACCTCCAGGCTGCCTGAGCAGCCTCCGGCCTATGAGGCGGGCCCCCCTGGCGGGGCCCGACCCGCGGCCTGAGTCTCGGCCGGCCCCGCGCCACCAAAACCATCCGACGCTGCCGTCCTCCGGGACCGGTCGCGCCGGACGGGACACCTGATACCAGCACTGCAGGAGCCGGCCGCATGACGGACCGGGCATCACCTGCCTCAGACACAAGAGAATCAAGAAAAGACATGTTGTTCGAGTTCACGCGCCGCCGCGGCGCGCGGTCGCCCGTCACCGACGCGCCGACCTTCCGGGTGCGCAGCCTCAACGAGGCGGCCAAATCCGGCCATCGCAAGGCTGATCTCAGCCATCTCATCGACCGGTCCTACGACTATCACTCGCAGCGCGAGCTGCGCTGGCATCTGGCCGAGCGCCTCGGCCTCGCGCCCGCCGCGCTCACCCTGCGTGAGACGGCCTGACGGTCGGTCTTCTTCCGAAACAGCGAGAATCAGCGGCTCGCGGCGCCCTCAGGCGCCGCCGGCCCAGGCCGCCAGCGCCGGATCGCGCAAGGGGCTCGTCACCGCGACGAGCTCCCCGTGCACCGGATCCGGCTGGTTGTAGGCCGGCACGCGGCCGGCAAGGTCGCAGACGAGGCCGCCGGCCTCGCGCAGGATCAGGTCGGCCCCCGCGAGATCCCAGTCGCGGGCATTGGCGGTGACGAGGCCGACATCGATCGCGCCCTCGGCCACGCGCACGAGGCGAAGCGCCAACGAGGGAATCCGTTCGATCAGCGTGAAGTCGGCCGGGGCTCCGCCGCGACCGACGCCGCGCTGCAGCCGGTCGAACATCGGCTTCGGCCCGGTCACGCGCGCGCCCGTGAGGGCGTCCCGGGCCGAGACGGTGATCGCCGCGCCGTTGCGCGTGGCGCCCCGGCCCCGCACCGCCTCGTAGGAGACCTGAAGCGCCGGGGCGTTGACGACGCCGAGCACGGGCTCGCCCCGCGACAGCAGGGCGACGGCGATCGACCAGTCGGGATGGCCCGAGAGGAAGGCCCGCGTCCCGTCGATCGGATCGACGATCCAGACGAGGTCCCGTCCGATCCGGGCGGGATCGTCCTGCGTCTCCTCGGAGAGCCACGCGGCGTCCGGGACCAGCTCGCTCAGGCGGATCTTCAGGAAGGTGTCGACGGTGACGTCGGCCTCGGTCACCGGAGAGCCGCCCGCCTTCGACCAGACCCGGGCCGTGGTATGGCCGCCGGCCCGGAAAAACGGCAGCGCCAGCTCGGCCGCCTCGCGGATCACGCCGCGCAAAGCCGGCATCAGGTCGGATACGGCGTCGGCGGGGAGCGGTTCGGTCATCGCGGTCCGTATCGGGTTCGAGGGCGGCGACCTGACATCGAAGGCCGCATCGACCGGTCGCCCGGCGCGGGGCCTGGAACGGGACGGGAATCCGGCGCTGCATCCGTTCTACGGTGCGCTGCGAAGGGTCACAAGGATCGCGATGCCACACGAGGCCGCAGTGCCGATGTCGCGCATCCGCCTTTTCCGGGCAAGGAAGCGTTGAGCATTCCGCGCATCAGGTGCCAGTCCAGACTCGCTTAACTCTGGCTCTTAAGCCGCCCGGAGGAGATCTGCGTGCAATCTCCCCTGCATAACGGACGGCCCGACAGAGGCCGCCACTTGCAACAGGGCATCAAGCAGATGAACACTGAGCGCATGATTGACCGGAGCCGGCCAGAACATCTCTGCCAGGACGGCGTCGTCGGCCCTCTCCCGGCGCTGACCCCGAGCCGCCTGCCGATCTTCGGTGGCGGGCAGGGGTCTAAGCCTGCCGGCATCGCCCTCGCCTTCGCCACGGACGAGAGCGAGGAATGCGGCGAGGATCGCTTCGTCCTCCTCCTCACCGATGCGGAGGGAGCGACCTTTTCGGAGCTCGGCCCGTTCTGCGAGGACGAGGTCGTGGCCGTGTGGCGCGATGCGGCCGCCAAGGCCGGACTGGTCCGGATGATCCTCCGTGAGGACGGGACCCTGAGCCCGGTCTCGCAGCAGATCGGTCGGCTCGCCCTCGGCCGCACCCGCATGCGCCGCCGCCACGGCTCGCTCTGCAACCGCCGTCCGCGCTTCCTCGTGCGCCGCAAGACCGGCCGGCTGCCGGTGCGCCCGCTGATCCACCGCGGCGAGAAGGAGATCATCGCCCGGAGCTGAGGCCGTCCGCCAGCGGCCTACGGCATCCAGCCGCGGGCCAGGGTGTCGGCGGCGAGGCCTGCGAACAGGATCAGCCCCGCCCCGCGATTCGAGCGGAACAGCGTGAGGGCACCCAGGCCGTCACGCGGGCGCAGGCGCCGGACCTGCCAGGCGAGATGCCCGGCGAAGGCGAGGGCCCCTGCCCAAGCCAGAGCCCCGCCGCCCGCGGCGTGGACTGCGAGGGCCACGAGGAGCGCGGCAAGCCCGTAGCACGAGGCGACCATCGCCTTCAGGTGATCCCCGAACAGGCGGGCCGAGGAGCGGATCCCGGCGATCTCGTCGTCCTCGATGTCCTGCACCGCGTAGATCGTGTCGTAGCCGATCACCCAGGCGACGCTGCCCGCGTAGAGAAGCAGGGCCGCCGCATCGAGCCGGCCGAACACGGCCGCCCACCCCATCAGCGCCCCCCATGCGAAGGCGAGGCCGAGCACGGCCTGCGGCATCGACATGACTCGCTTCATGAACGGGTAGACCGCGACCGGCAGCAGCGAGCACAGGCCGATCAGGATCGCGCCCGCGTTGAATTGCACCAGCACCGCGAGGCCGACGAGCGCCTGCGCAACCAGAAAGAGGGCGGCTGCGCGCGGCCGGACCTGGCCCGACGGCAGCGGTCGCGATCGCGTGCGCTCGACCTGCGCGTCGAGGTCGCGGTCGGCGATGTCGTTATAGGTCGAGCCCGCCCCCCGCATCGCCACGGCGCCGACGAGGAAGAGCAGCAGGTGCCAGGGATCCGGCCAGGGCCGTCCGGCATGAGTCGCCGCGAGCGCCGCGGACCACCAGCAGGGCAGGACCAGCAGCCACCAGCCGATCGGCCGGTCGATCCGGGCCAGCCGCAGATAGGGGCGCATCCCGCGCGGGGCGATGCGATCGACCCAGTGGCCTGCCACTGCATCGGCGACGCGGCCGTCGCCCGCTTCGCTCACGCCACCGGCCGAAGGCACGTCAGACCCCGGATTCGGCTCAGAGCGCGCCCTGCGGCAGCTTGAAGGAGCCGGTCAGGCCGGGACCGCCGAGCAGGCCGCCGCCGCCGCCATTGGCCGCCTGCGCCTTGGCCTGGGCCTCCATCTTGGCGGCCTGGGCAGCCATGCCGCAGATCTTCGTCTTGATGCCGACGACCTTCTGGTGGTCGGCCTTGAAGCCTTCCGTGAAGGAGTCGGGGATCTGGCACCACTCCTTGTTGGCCTCGATCCACTTGATGCCCTGCAGTCCGTTGGTCTGCATCTTGCCGAACAGGGCGCAGGCCTCGGCCGGCGTCATCTTCTTCTTCGCGTTCGAGGCCGAGTTCGCCCGCTGAACGAGGGCCTTGCGCTCTTCCAGGGTCTTCTGGATGGCGCCGCACTCGGCCGACTGGGCGAAGGCCGCCGCGTTGAGCAGGGTGCAGCCGGCGAGCGCCGCAGCCGCCAGTGCGAAGGTCCGGAATGCCATGCGCCTCGTCTCCTGATCCGCCTGCCGGGACCGCCTCTCGCGCCGGATCCGCGGGGCGCGCGGGCCCGGATCCTCCGGCGGCTGCCGGCCGTGTTGTCTCGGTTTCGGTGTCGTGTCGTTGCCTTGGTTTCGCTTCGCCATAGGAATGTGGCGTCAATCAAGCGGCGAGGCCCTGGGGCGGCTCCACGCGCGTGCCGCTGTTGGCAAGCGCTTCAAATTCCGGGCGCGTAACCTTTCGGCAACATTCCGGCCGATGCGTTGACAGGGCGGCGCCCGCGCGCGACCAGACCGCCATGCCGGCCTACGACTTCACCGCGCCCCGCCTGTTTGTGGAGGCAGAGCTGCGCGCCGGCGCGCGCCTGCCCCTCGACCGAGCGCAGGCGAACTACCTGCTCAACGTCCTGCGGCGGAAGCCGGAGGACCCGGTGCTGCTGTTCAACGGCCGCGACGGCGAGTGGCGGGCGAGCCTCGCCCCCTCCGGTCGCAAGAGCGCGGATCTCGACGTGCTGGAGCGCGTGCGGGCGCAGACGGTCCGCGCCGACCTGCACTACCTGTTCGCGCCCCTGAAGAGCGCGCGCCTCGACTACCTGGCGCAGAAGGCGGTGGAGCTCGGGGCGGGCACGATCCGGCCGGTCTTCACTCGCTACACGCAAGGGGAGCGGATCAACCTGGAGCGCCTGCGCGCCAACGCGGTCGAGGCGGCCGAGCAGTGCGGGATCCTGGCGATTCCCGACCTCGCGGAGGCCGTGCGCCTGCCCGAGGCGCTGGAGGCCCTCGAGGCCGAGCGCCTCCTCGTGTTCTGCGACGAGGACGCGCCGGTCTCCGATCCCGTCGCGGCGCTCCGCGGCGCTGCGGATCCGGCGGCCCCCCCGCCGCTCGCCGTCCTCGTCGGGCCGGAGGGCGGCTTCTCCGAGGAGGAGCGGGCGCGGATCCGGGCCCGGCCCAACACGGTCGCCCTCTCGCTCGGCCCCCGCATCCTGCGGGCGGACACGGCGGCGGTCGCCGTGCTCGCCCTCGTCCAGGCGGTGCTCGGCGACGCGCGCTGACCATCGCATGTGCGCGAACGCACACCGCGCGGCCCGGCGGGAGACCGCCGCCGCGCTGCGAAGCTTGGTGTGCCAGGACGCGTGCGTTGTCCCGCCTTGTCCGCTGGATTAAGCGCACGACATCCCGTGCGACGGGCATGACCCTGGCTCGCCGGTGCGTGTCCCTCTCCGCACACCACCGATGTTACGGACGGGCGGCGCATGGCGCGCGACACCTCAGACTCGACCCCGATCACCACGCGCGCCGAATTGGTCGCGTGGTTCGCCGAAGGCGAGAAGCCGCGCGAGCGCTTTCGGATCGGCACCGAGCACGAAAAGATCCCCTTCTACCGCGAGACCCGCGAGCCGGTGCCCTATGATGGCGAGCGCGGTGTCCGCGCGCTCCTCGACGGCCTCGCCCGCGAGACCGGCTGGGAGCCGATCACCGATCTCGGCACCATCATCGGCCTGCATTCCGATGGCGGCGGAGCGATCTCGATCGAGCCCGGCGGCCAGTTCGAGCTCTCGGGCGCGGCGCTTCCCGACGTCCACGCCACGGTGCGCGAGCTCGACGAGCACCTCTCCGCCGTGCGGCGGGTGGCCGATCCCCTCGGCATCGGCTTCCTCGACCTCGGCATGAGCCCGAAATGGCGGCGCGAGGAAACGCCCGTCATGCCCAAGAGCCGCTACCGCATCATGGCCGGCTACATGCCGAAGGTGGGCACCCTCGGCCTCGACATGATGCTGCGCACCTCCACCGTTCAGGTGAACGTCGATTTCGCCTCCGAGTCCGACATGGTGCGCAAGCTGCGCGCCTCGCTGGCGCTGCAGCCGGTGGCGACCGCGCTCTTCGCCAATTCCCCCTTCACCGACGGGCGGCCCAACGGCTACCTCTCCCGTCGCTCCGAGATCTGGCGCGACACCGACGCCGACCGCACCGGCATGCTGCCGCAGGCCTTCGAGGCGGGCTTCGGCTACGAGGGCTATGTCGACTGGCTGCTCGACATGCCGATGTACTTCGTCAAGCGCGGCGACATCTACCACGACGTCTCGGGCGCCTCGTTCCGGGCCCTGATGGCGGGCAAGCTCCCGCAATTGCCGGGCGAGTACGCCACGGTCTCGGACTGGGCGAACCATGCCTCCACGGCCTTTCCCGAGGTGCGCCTGAAGCGCTTCCTGGAGATGCGGGGCTCCGATGTCGGCGGCCCCGAGATGATCGCCGCGCAGGCCGCCTTCTGGACCGGGCTGCTCTACGACGAGGCCGCCCTCGACGCCGCCCTCGACCTGACCAAGGGCTGGAGCGCGCAGACGCGCGAGGCGATGCGCGCCACGGTGCCGCGTCTCGGCCTCGCCACCCCGGTCTGCGGCTGCGGCGGGCGCAGCCTCGGCGCGGTCGCGGCCGAGGCTCTCGCCATCGCCCGGGCGGGGCTGCAGGCGCGGGCGCGCCGCGACGAAGCGGGCCGCGACGAGACGCGCTACCTGCAGCCGCTGGAGGCGATCGTCGCCGCCGGCCGTTCGCTGGCGGAGCAGCGGCTCGAGGATTACGAGACCCGCTGGCAGCGCTCGGTCGAGCCGGCCTTCGCGGAATGCGTCTTCTGAATCGGGCCGCCCGCGACGGCTCCCGCGGAGCCGGATCCGCCATCCCGCCCAAATCGAGCCGATCCGGCGTGGGGCGTGTCGCCGCGCACCACCGCGCGCCGCCGGACGGATTAGCCCGGAACGGAACGGCAGCGAGGCCGTTTTTCAGGGCATCTCAACCTCAGGAGACAGCGATCATGTCGCGTTTCATGGCTCTCGCCCTCGCGGGCACGACCGCCCTCGGCATGTCCGCCGGGACCGTCGGCACCGCGCAGGCTGCGCCCCTGCCGGCGCTGACCGGCGTTCAGGTCGGCGGCACCGCCGCCACGGTCGACACAGTCGGCTGGCGCCGCGGCTATTACGGCGGCTACGGCTACCGTGGCTACGGCTACCGCCGCAATGTGGGCGGCGCCCTTGCCGCCGGCGCCGCGCTCGGCCTGATCGGCGGCGCGATCGCCGCGAGCGCGGCCCCGCGCTACGGCTATTACGGCGGCTACGGCTACGGCTACCCGTCCTACGGCTACGGCTACGCCCCGGCCGGTTACGGCTATGGCTACGGCTATCCGGCCTATGGCTACGGTTACGCCCCGGGCTACGCCTGGTAAGAGCCGGCCCGCATCGGACGTTCGAGGCCTCGCCGGTCCTGCCGGCGGGGCCTTTTCGCGCGTGACCATGACCGACGAGACCGATCTCGACCTCAGCGGACTGAAATGCCCGCTGCCCGTGCTGCGGACCGCCAGGGCCCTGCGGGGCCTGCCCGCGGGCGCGCGCCTGCGCGTCACCTGCACCGACCCGATGGCGGCGATCGACATCCCGAATCTCGTGCGCGAGACCGGCGATCACCTCGACGCGACCGAGCGCGCGGGGCCGCATCTGCGCTTCACCATCCGCCGCGGCGCGGCCGGCGGTGCGGGATAGCGCCGGGTCACGCCCTCGGAATCCACGAATCGCCCCGAGCCGTTCGTGCTGGCGCCGCATTCGCGGTGCATCCGGCCGGCGCTTCCCGGGGCCGGCATGCCCCTTCTCCAGAGGATGCGCATGGCACCCATTATCGGCGGAACCCGTCTCATCCACGACGGTTGGGCCCGTTTTCTCGTCGCCGAGGTGACGATGGCCGACGGAAGCCGGGTCAAACGGGAGATGGAGGATCACGGGCGGGCGGTCGCGGTGCTGCCCTATGATCCCGAGCGGCGCGTCGCGGTTCTGATCTCGCAGTTCCGCGCGCCCGTCCTGTTCGCGGAGGGGCCGCCGGAGGTGATGGAGGTGCCGGCCGGCATCCTCGACGAGACCGACCCCGCAGAGGGCGCCCGCCGCGAGGCCTACGAGGAGACGGGCCTGCGTCTCGGCGCCCTGGAGCCGGTGGCGAGCGCGTGGTCGATGCCCGGGATCTCCACCGAGCGCATGGATCTGTTCCTGGCGCCCTACGGCCAGGCCGACAGGGCGGGCCCCGGCGGCGGCCTCAGCGAGGAGCACGAGGCGATCAGCGTGCATGAATTGCCCCTCGAGGCGATCGCGCGCATGAGCGACGACGGCACCATCGCCGACATGAAGACCCTCGTCCTCGTCTACGCTCTGCGCCTGCGCCGGCCGGACCTGTTCGCGGCGCGCTGACGCACCGTGACGCGGCGCCGGCGCGGCCCCATATCGGGGCCGACGCGCGAGGCCTATCCGTGATCCGTCTCACGGACATGCCCCGCGCGCGTGTGGCGCATTGTCGTCCGCAGGATCGGTGAGCGGTCCCGCCCGCAATGCTCTCGACAGGAGCCGAGCATGACCGCTGCGACCCCCCCGGACCGCCCGTTCATTCCCCTCGGCATCGCCGTGCTCACCGTCTCGGACACCCGCCGGCTCGAGGATGACCGCTCCGGCGATACCCTGGTCCAGCGCCTCGGCACGGCCGGGCACCGGCTGGCGGGCCGCGCCATCGTCCCGGACGAGGTTCCGGCGATCCGCGGCCAGGTCGAGGCCTGGATCCGCGATCCGGCGATCGACGTGGTCGTCACCACCGGCGGCACCGGCTTCACCGGGCGCGACGTGACGCCCGAGGCCCTGGAGCCGCTGTTCGAGAAGCGCATGGATGGCTTCTCGGCGGTGTTCCACCGCATCTCCTACGACAAGATCGGCACCTCGACCCTGCAGTCGCGCGCGACCGCGGGCGTGGCGCGGGCGACCTATATCTTCGTGCTGCCGGGCTCCCCCGGCGCCTGCCGCGACGCCTGGGACGGGATCCTGGCGCAGCAGCTCGACTATCGGCACCGCCCCTGCAACTTCGTCGAGATCATGCCGCGGCTGGACGAGCACCTGCGGCGGGGCGCTCCGGTCTCCGTGTGAGCGTCAGGCCCGGTCGATCCGGGCGATCAGGCGTCGCACCTTGAGCCGTGGACTGAAGACCGGCCCGGCGAGCAGCGTCTCGCGCCGGACGAGGTCGCCGGCCCGCGCCCGGGCCACGCCGATCACGCCTTCGCCCCGCACGGCGAGCCGCGCCGGCAGGCCGCCATGCGGC
>NZ_CABFPH010000131.1 GCF_902141845.1 Methylobacterium symbioticum
GCCCGCCGAGACGCCCGGGAGCGGGGACGCGGAGGCCGCCGGGGCCGAGGCCGCCCCCGAGCCGGCCTTCCGCGCGGCGACGCGGGCGGAGGCCGTCGCGCTGCTGCGCGAGGTCGGGAGCCATTTCCGGCGGGCGGAGCCGGCCAGCCCGATCCCGCTCCTCCTCGAGAAGGCGGCGGGTTTCGCCGACCGGGACTTTCTCGCCATCCTCAAGGATGTCCTGCCCGCAGGCGAGACCGAGTGATCGTGAAGTAACCGGCAGATCTTTTACCCGGGATGGACCGGGGAGATCACGCGTCATCTCGCGACAATTCGGCTTCCAGGGCGCGGCCGCGAGCCACCTATAAAGATACCGCCCAATTCGGTCTCGCAGCATAGGCGATACAGACAGTCACACGGCAACCTATGCGAAAATTCCTGCCCTCAGAGACGCGTTCGTCTACTGGAAAACACAGAGTCCGGCCGAAATTGCCTCTTGCGTGCACTGAGAAAATTTGTTGGGTTGCTGCCTGCGACGTAGGGCACGCGCTGTGTAGAGAATCTGCGTACCGGGTTGCCTGAGGCAACCTGTGCGCCTCCACATGGATTCTACGGGAGGGCTGCTCACATGGCCGATTCGAGCCACAAATTCATCAAGCGCAACCGGCCGCCGCGCGTCCACATCACCTACGAAGATCCCTACGACGCCGAGCGCAAGGTCGAGCTGCCCTTCGTGATGGGCGTGATGTCGGACCTCTCCGGCAACGCCTCGACGGTGGAGAAGCCCGACGTCGCCGACCGCAAGTTCCTCGAATTCGACATGGACAATTTCGAGCAGCGCATGGCCGCGATCGATCCGGGCATGCGCTTCAACGTCAAGGACCGGCTCTCGGGCGACGAGGCCAACAAGATGTCGGTCGAACTGCACTTCAAGAAGATGGACGATTTCGGTCCCGCCGCGGTCGCCCGGCAGGTTCCGGCCCTCGCCAGCCTGCTCGAGGCGCGCGAGCAGCTCTCGAACCTGCTCCGCTACATGGACGGCAAGGTCGCCGCGAGCGACCAGATCAAGGCGCTCCTGAAGGACCCGGCGCTGATGGAGGCGCTGAAGGCGCGTCTCGCCGCCCCCTCCGACAAGCCCGAGCCGTCCGAGCCGTAAGGCTCGGGCCTCGCCCCGCCCCGCTCCAATCCTGACCTGAGAGGCGCATCGATGGCCGCGGAAAGTACTGAGCTCGCGCAAGGCGCCGCGTCCGCCGGACATCAGACGGCGGAGGCGAGCGAGTTCGCGGACCTCTTGAAGCAGAGCTTCAAGCCCCGCACCGAGCGGGCGGCGACGGAGGTGGAGAACGCCGTCGGCACCCTGATCCGGGAGGCGCTGTCGGATACCTCGCTGATCAAGGACGACGTCCTCGACACGATCGAGGAGATGATCGCCCGCATCGACGAGAAGCTGACCGCGCAGGTCAACGAGATCATCCATGCGCCCGAGTTCCAGAAGATCGAGAGCGCGTGGCGGGGGCTGAACTACCTCGTCTTCAACTCGGAGACGGATACGACCCTGAAGATCAAGGTCATGAACGTCTCCAAGCAGGAGCTGTTCAAGAACCTGCGTCTCTTTCCCGGGGCGCGCTGGGACCAGAGCCCGCTGTTCAAGAAGGTCTACGAGGCCGAGTTCGGCCAGCTCGGCGGCGAGCCCTATGGCTGCCTGATCTCGGACTACTACTTCAGCCACCTGCCGCAGGACGTGCAGCTGCTGCGCGAGCTCGGCAAGATCGCCAGCGCCGCCCACGCGCCGTTCTTCGCCGCCGCGGAGCCGACGCTGCTCGGCATGGACGCCTTCACCGAGCTCGCCAATCCGCGCGACCTCGGCAAGATCTTCGACACGCCCGACTACGCCCAGTGGAAGAGCCTGCGCGACCTGCCCGATTCGCGCTATGTCGGCCTGTGCATGCCGCGGGTGCTGGCGCGGGTCCCCTACGGCGCCAAGACCGAGCCGGTCGAGGAATTCGCCTTCGAGGAGGATACCGACGGCCATGCCGGCGAGAAGTACGCCTGGATGAACGCCGCCTACGCCATGGCGGTGAACATCAACCGGGCCTACAAGGATTGCGGCTGGACCGTGCGGATCCGCGGCGTGCAGTCGGGCGGCGAGGTGATCAACCTGCCCTGCCACACCTTCCCGACCGACGATGGCGGCGTCGACCTGAAATGCCCGACCGAGATCGCGATCAGCGACCGGCGCGAGGCGGAACTCGCCAAGTCGGGCCTGATCCCGCTGATCCACCGCAAGAACACCGACAAGGCCGCCTTCATCGGCGCCCAGTCGCTGTACAAGCCGAAGCAGTATTTCGGTGAGAAGGGCGTCGAGGCGACCGCATCCGACAACCTGTCGTCGCGGCTGCCCTACATGTTCGCCGTGTCGCGCTTCGCCCATTACCTGAAGTGCATGGTGCGCGACAAGATCGGCGCCACCAAGGAGAAGGACCAGCTCACGCGCTGGCTCCAGGAGTGGATCAACGAGTACGTCGACGGCGACCCGACCAATTCGAGCGAGCAGACCAAGGCCCGCAAGCCCCTCTCCGCCGCCCGGGTCGACATCTTCGCCGACGAGGAGAACCCGGGATACTACGCCGCGAAGTTCTACCTGCGGCCGCACTACCAGCTCGAAGGCATGGATATCGGCATGAGCCTCGTCTCCAGGCTTCCGGCGCCGAAGCAGTAGCGTCCGGGGACCAGCCCGGAAGGCGGTCGCTCCGGCCCCGGAGCGATGTCACGGACGGGGCCCCGGCCGCGGACTGAACAGAAAAAGCGGCCGGTACGGGTGCCCCAAATCGGTATCCCGGAAAAAACCGGCCCAGAACGTGATGTTTCACACCGCGTTTTGTCGGAAAATCCTCTTGAATTCCGGATAGGGATTTTCAACACGTCTTCGATGTGGCCTCGAAGATCCCGATCCGACCGGCGGCCGGAAGCATCCGCGACCCAAGCCGCTGCTACCATCTGTTGTGTCGACGCGATAACAAAGACGACAACGCGATAAAGGATGCAGCCATGGCCGTTGATATTTTCCTCAAGCTGGACGGGATCAAGGGCGAGTCCCAGGATCACAAATACAAGGACGAGATCGACGTTCTCGCCTGGTCGTGGGGCGCCGCCCAGTCGGGCACCACGCATGGCGGATCGGGCTCGGGAGCGGGCAAGGTCAGCGTTCAGGACCTGAGCATCACCAAGTACATCGACAAGTCGAGCGCGACGCTGTTCCAGCACTGCTGCAACGGCAAGCACATCAAGAAGGGCAAGCTCATCGTCCGCAAGGCCGGCGAGAAGCCGCTCGAGTACCTCACCGTGGACCTCGAGGACATCATCGTCACCCACGTCTCCCTCGGCGGCTCGGGCGGCGAGGACCGGCTCACGGAGAACGTGACGCTGAACTTCGGCACCTTCCACGTGAAGTACGCCGTCCAGAACGCCGACGGCAGCAAGGGCGCCGAGACCGAGCACAAGTGGCACATCGCCAAGAACGTCGCCGGCTGAGCGCCGCCGCAGGCTCGGGGCGCGCGCCCGTCGGGCGCTCGCCCCGGAGCCGTTGTCTTCACGCACTCTCTGTCGCCGAACCGGTATCCACTTCGGCTTGAGGGCGCTCCAGGGCGGCGGCTCCCGTCTCGACATCCAAAGGGGGGGCGCCGGCCGCCGCGAGGCGGCGACGGCGCCCTCCCCGTACAGGGCCATCCCGTCCCGCCGCGGGACATGGCGCGTTCAGGAGCGAGGACATGGCCGCCAGGGCCGATGCGGGACGCGTCCGCAATCCGCTGATCGAGGTGTTCCGGGCGGCCAACCGCGACCGGGACGCCCGGCTGCGCCTCGACATCCGCGACGAGGAGGGCGGCCGCATCGTCGCCGGGCGCCGGACCAGCCCGCGCATCGCGGTCGGCGCGGCCGACCTGCAGCGCAGCGTCGCGCGCGATCTCGAGCGGCTGATGAACGCGGTCCACCTCGCCGCCGACCTCGACCTCGACGCCTTCCCCGAGATCCGCCGCTCGATCCTGAACCACGGCTTCGTCAACATCGCCCGGATGACGATCGACGAGGGCGGCGTGGACGGCATCGCCGCCGAGATCGAGGCGGCCCTGCGCAGCTTCGAGCCGCGCCTCGCATCGGGATCGATCACGGCGCGCCGCGACACCACGGTCGATCCGGCCGAGCTGAAGCTGCGCTTCCTCGTGCGGGCCGAGATCCGGGCCGACCCGCTCAACGTCCCCGTGGAGTTCGTCGCCGATCTCGAGCGCGATACCGGCCGCATCCGGGTCGCGCAGCGATGAGCGGGCCAGGGACGACCGATCCAGGGACGACCGGGCGGGGAATGGGTGGATCGGGGGGCGCCCGGTGAACCGCGAGTTCCTCGATCTCTACAACCGGGAGCTCGGCTTCCTGCGCGAGCACGCGCGCGACTTCGCCGAGGAATATCCCGGCATCGCCGAGCGCCTCGGCGGCCTTCTCGACGGCCAGGGCGATCCGCTGATCACGGGGCTTCTCGAGGGCGCCGCCTTCCTGGCCGCCCGGGTCCAGCTCAAGATCAAGCACGAATTCCCGGAATTCACCCAGAACCTCCTCGAACAGCTCGTCCCGAACTACCTCGCCCCGACGCCCTCCGTGCTGCTCGCGAAGGTGAAGCCCGCCTTCGGCGATCCGGCGCTCCGCGACGGCCCCCGGATCCCGCGCGGCGCCCATCTCGATGCGACCTATCGCGAGCGGGAGCGCCAGATCGCCTGCCGCTTCCGGACGACCGACGACCTGCGGCTCTGGCCCTTCGACATCGCGGCGGCGGAGTATTTCAGCCATCCCGGCCCCCTCCAGGCGCTCGGCATCGGCGGCAGCGACGTCGTGGCGGGCCTGCGGCTGACTCTCGTGCACCGCACCGGCGCCGCCGAGGACGAGGCGGCGGGGCAAGGGGCAGGACAAGGGGCAGGCCGGGCGGCGGATCCCGAGACCTGGTTCGCGGGCTGCGCCCTCGACACGCTGCCGGTCCATCTGGTCGGGCCGGAGGCCGAGGCGGTCGCGATCTACGAGCAGGTCTTCGCCGACTGCACGGGGATCTACCTGCGCTACCTCGATGCCTTCGGCGATCCGGTGCTCGCCGCCCTGCCCGTCGACACCCTGGAGCCGGTCGGGTTCGGCCCGGGCGAGGCCCTGATCCCGAAGGACGACCGGCTGTTCGACGGCTTCGACCTGCTGCGCGAATACTTCGCCTTCCCGCGCAAGTTCCTCGGCTTCCGGCTGACCCGGCTGCACCGCGCGCTCCAGGCGGTGCGCGCGCGCAGCCTCGACATCGTGTTCTGCTTCGACGAGGCGAGCCCGCGGCTGGGCTCGGCCGTGCGGCCGGACGCCTTCGCCCTCTACGCCGTCCCGGCGGTCAACCTGTTCGAGATGAGCCTCGACCGGGTCGCGGTGCGCGCGAACCAGCACGAGTACCATCTCGTGCCCGACCGCAGCCGCACCCTCGATTTCGAGCCGCACCGGATCCTGCAGGTCTACGCCCACCAGCCCGGGCGCCCGGGCAAGATCCCGGTCCAGCCCCTCTACGCGCCGCCGGACGCGTCGGCGGCCACCGGCCTGTTCTACACCGTGCGGCGCATGCCCCGGCGGCGCACGAGCAAGGAGCGGCACTTCGGCACCGCCTCCGACTACACGGGCACCGACCTGTTCCTGTCCCTGATCGAGCCCGCGGGGCTCGACGACGAGAGCGCGGTCGCCGAGCTCAGCGTGCGCGCCCTCTGCTCGAACCGGCACCTGCCCGATCTCCTGCCCGTCGGCGAGGCGGGGGCCGATTTCCGCCTCGCCGACGACCAGGCCCTCGACGTGGTCTGCGTCGCCGGGCCGACCCGCCCGCGCGAGCCGGTGGTGGCGCAGCGCCACGGCCGCTCCGAGACCCTGTTCACCGGCACCGTCTCCTGGCGGCTGATCAGCCTGCTCAGCCTGAACCGCCTCGGCCTCGTCGAGGCGGGGGCGGGGCGGGGCGCCGCCGCCCTGCGCGAGGCGCTGATGCTGTTCGCCGACCTCTCGGACAGCGCCGTCGAGCGGCGCATCCGCGGCCTGCGCAGCGTCGACAGCCGCCCCGTGGTGCGGCGCCTGCGCCAGCGCATCGGCACCGGCACGGCGCGCGGCACCGAGGTGACCGTGACCCTCGACGACAAGGCCTTCGAGGGCACGGGCCCCTACCTGCTCGGGGCGATCCTCGACCGCTTCCTCGCCGAGTACGCCTCGCTCAACCACTTCACCCAGACGGTGATCCGCACCGTGGAGCGGGGCGAGATCCTGCGCGGGCCCCCGCGGGCGGGTGGGCGGAGGCTGCTGTGAGCTTCGCCGACCGCCTCCTCGCGGAGCCCTGGGCCCACGACCTGCTCGCGACCCTGCGCCGGATCGAGCGCAGCTTCCCCGACCGCCCCCGGATCGGCGACAGCGCGAGCCGGCGCGAGGACAGCGTCACGCTGGGGCAGAACCCCTTCCTCGACTTCCCCGCCTCCACCATCGGCGCGGCGGACCGCGACGGGGCGGAGCGGCTGCGCCTGTTCGTGCGCTTCCTCGGGCTGCTCGGGCCGCAGGGCGCGCTGCCCCTCGCCACCACCGACGAGGCCTATGGCTGGCTGCTGGAGCGCGACGACGCGCTGCCGCGCTTCCTCGACGTGATCAACCACCGCTTCCTGCAGCTCTTCTACCGCGCCTGGGCGGATGCCCGCCCGATCGCCCAGCACGAGCACCCGGCGGCCGACCGCTTCGAGAGCTATGTCGGGGCCGCGATCGGGCTGGGCTCGCCGGTCTTCCGCGACCTCGATGCCGTGCCGGATGCCGGCAAGATCGCCTTCGCGGGCCTGCTCGCCCCGGCCGCCCGCTCGGGCTCGCGCCTGCGCAACGCCCTGTCGGGCCTCCTCGGCGTCACGGCGGAGGTCGAGGAATTCGTCGGCACCTTCCTCGAATTCGAGCCGGCCGACCGCTCCCGCCTCGGCCGCGCCAATGCCCGCCTCGGGCAGGACCTGCTCCTCGGCAAGAGCGTGTTCTCCGTCGAGGACCGCATCCGCCTGCGCATCTACGCGGCGGATCTGCCCGCCTACGAGCGGCTTCTGCCGGGCGGCGAACGCTGCCGGATGCTCGCCGACATCGTGTTCTTCTACCTCGGCGACGAGCTCGACTGGGACGTGGAGCTGGCCCTGCCGGTCGCCGCCGTCGAGCCGCTGCGCCTCGGGACGTCCGGGCGCCTCGGCTACACCAGCTGGGTCGCCAGCGGGGCCGACGCGTCCGGCGGCTCCCACCGGCGCGACGCCCGCTTCCATCCAGCCGAGCGGGTCGGTCGCGCGAGCCAGCGCGTAGGGAGTGCATCGTGAGCGACATCAGCCTCGAGACCGTCACGGGCAAGCTCAACCGGGTCGGCTACGACGCCTTCATCCAGGCCCTGCGCCAGGCCCGCTCGGCCGGGCACCGTCACGTCGAGCTCGCCCACTGGCTGGCCTGCCTGCACGGGCAGGACGCCTCCGACCTCGCCCTCACCGCCGACGCCTACAAGCTCGACCGCGGGCGGCTGGCCGCCGACCTCGCCAAGGCGGTCGATGCCCTGCGGCGCAACGAGACCGAGATGCCCGCGGTCTCGAACCACATCGTCGACCTGCTCGACCGCGGCTGGCACTACGCCACCCTGCTGTTCGGGGAGACCCAGATCCGCTCCGGGCACCTGCTGATCGGCGCCCTCAAGTCGAACGAGCTGCGCCGCGCGCTCCTCGGCCTGTCGCCCGAGTTCGGCCGGATCCCGGTCGACACCCTGATGAGCGAGCACCGCTCGGTCTGGGCGCGCTCCGACGAGGAGAACCTCCGGCCGATGGACGGGGCCGGGCCGGTCGCGGCGGGCACCCCGGCCGCCGCGGCGCAGAAGGGCCAGACCGCCCTCGACCGCTTCTCCCAGGACCTCACCGCCAAGGCGCAGGCTGGCGAGATGGACCCGGTGCGCGGGCGCGACGAGGAGATCCGCCAGCTCATCGACGTGCTGATGCGCCGCCGCCAGAACAACCCGATCCTCACCGGCGAGGCCGGCGTCGGCAAGACCGCGGTGGTCGAGGGCTTCGCCCAGGCCATCGCCGCGGGCGCGGTGCCGCCCGCCTTGCGCGAGGTGCGGCTGCACGCCCTCGATATCGGCCTGATGCAGGCCGGGGCCTCGATGAAGGGCGAGTTCGAGCAGCGCCTGCGCTCGGTCATCGACCAGGTCCAGTCCTCGCCGAAGCCCATCATCCTGTTCATCGACGAGGCCCACACCCTGATCGGCGCGGGCGGCCAGGCCGGCACGGGGGACGCCGCCAACCTGCTCAAGCCGGCGCTGGCGCGGGGCACCCTCAAGACCATCGCGGCCACCACCTGGGCCGAATACCGCCAGTATTTCGAGAAGGATCCGGCGCTGACCCGCCGGTTCCAGCCGATCCAGGTCGGCGAGCCGGGCATCCTCCAGGCCGCCGACATGCTGCGCGGCCTGCTCGCGCCGATGGAGGCGCATCACGGCGTGCGCATCTCGGACGCGGCCGTGGTCGCGGCGGTCAACCTCTCGCACCGCTACATCCCGGCCCGCCAGCTCCCCGACAAGGCGGTGAGCCTGCTCGACACCGCGAGCGCCCGGGTCGCGATCAGCCAGACCGCCGTGCCCGCCGCGATCGCCGATACCCGCGCCGCGATCCGCGCCAAGGAGAGCGAGCGCGCGGCGTTGTCGGCCGACCGCGATCTCGGCCTCGACGATCCCACGCGGCTCGCGGGCCTCGACGGCGAGATCGCCGATCTCGGGGACAAGCTCGCCCGGCTCGAGGCGGCCTGGGCCGAGGAGACCGGCCTCGTCACGGAGATCCGCGCCCTGCGCGCCGCCCTGGCGAAGCAGGCGGACGGGCCCGCCGCCCCAGCCGCGGCGCCCGAGGCCGCCGGGCCGGTCGGCGCGGACCTGGAGGGCGAGGCGGCGCCGCCCCCGCAGGTGCCCGAGAGCGCCGATGAGCGGCGCACGGCGCTGCGGGCCAAGGCCGCCACCCTGGAGGCGATCGAGCCCGAGGCGCGGATGATCTACGACCATGTCGACGAGCAGGCGGTCGCCTCCGTCGTCTCCGACAGGACCGGGATCCCGGTCGGCCGGATGGTGCGCGACGAGATCGAGACGGTGCTGCGCCTGCCGGAAATCCTGAACCGGCGCGTGGTCGGCCAGTCGCACGGGCTCGCGATGATCGCCAAGCGCATCGAGACCAACCGGGCCAAGCTCGACAACCCGAACAAGCCGATCGGCGTGTTCATGCTCTGCGGCCCCTCCGGCGTCGGCAAGACCGAGACGGCGCTGGCGCTCGCCGAGGCCCTCTACGGGGGCGAGCAGAACATGATCACCATCAACATGAGCGAGTTCCAGGAGGCGCACACCGTCTCGACCCTCAAGGGCGCGCCGCCCGGCTATGTCGGCTACGGCGAGGGCGGGCGCCTGACCGAGGCGGTCCGGCGCCGGCCCTACAGCGTGATCCTGCTCGACGAGGTCGAGAAGGCCCACGCGGACGTGCACGAGATCTTCTTCCAGGTCTTCGACAAGGGCGTGATGGAGGACGGCACCGGCCGGCGGATCGACTTCAAGAACACCCTGATCATCCTGACCTCCAACGTCGGCACCGACACGATCGTGCAGCTCGCGCAGGACCCCGCCTATGCGAGCGACCCGGAGGCGCTCGCCGTCGCCCTGCGCCCGCAGCTCCTGAAGGTCTTCCCCCCGGCGCTGCTCGGGCGCATCGTCACGATCCCCTATTTCCCGCTCTCGCCCGACATGCTCGGCGGCATCGTCCGCCTCCAGCTCGACCGCATCGGCCGCCGCATCCGCGAGAACCACGACGCGGCCTTCGCCTACGACGCGGCGGTGGTCGCGCACATCGTCTCGCTCTGCAACGACCCCGATTCGGGCGGGCGGATGATCGACAACATCGTCACGAACACGCTGCTGCCCGAGCTGTCGCGGGAATTGCTCAACCGCGCCCTCGAGGGCCGGCCGGTCGCCGCGATCGCCGTGACCGTCGCGGACGGGGCCTTCGCCTACGCGGTGCAGGATGGCGGGCCGCAGGCCGGCGATCCCGCGCCCGACGCCTGACGGCGGCCGCCCCGGCCGCATCCGGGCCGGGGCCCGTCCGATTGTCCCGCCGGATGCTGAACCTGGAGACGCGCCGTGCCCAACCGTTTCGAACAGGTCGACGAACCGCCCGCCGACGCCCTGGCGCTGACGCTGGCGCGGGACGGCGAGAAGCAGTCCGGCACCCTCACCTGCCCGGCCTCGGCCAGCGGCGGGCGCCTCCCGAAGGGCTTCCGCAGCGCCGAGATGCCCCTGAAGGAGGCCTTCCGGGCGGCGATCAAGTTCGCCAACGACTTCCAAGTGCCGATGGTGGTGATCGATCCCGACGGCCTGTGGCAGGCCGAATGGGGCAGCCTCTACCGGGAGGACGACCCCGAGACCGGCACCGAGCCAGGGGCCGGGCAAGGGGCCGGGACGGAGACGAAGCCCGCCCCGTGAGGAGGCGCCGCCGCAGCTCAGGCAGCGCGCCGCTGCGGGATCGGCCGGTCTCGGACGCCCGCTCTCCCCCAAATGAGCGATGACGCGCGGGCCCGGGTGCAGCAATGAGGTCGACTGGGCACCGTGTAGCCGACCTTAGGGTTGTGGCGAATTGGGCACACGGCCCGGATTCAATCAGTACCGGCCCGGTTCAATCCGAAATTGTGCGAGAAGTGCGGTACATCAGGCCGCGCGCATCATCTATATTTCGCAGCGCATGACCCAGGACCGACGGTGTCCGACGGAATCTGCGTGCCGGACAGCACGCACACGATTACGACGGACATCGACTGTACTGTCATGCGCCGGCAGACGAAGAAAACGCCCGGTTCGTCGATCCGTAACCGGATGTCCTTCAATGCCGGCTCGCCTTGAATACGGAAACCTCGATGTTCCCTCCTGCAAGAACGCGCCGGGCGCCCGGGATGCATGAGACCCGGCTCTCCCCTCGCCACGGGCTCGCGACGGGCACGGCCCTGGCGCGGACGGCCCTGTTCGGGCTGGTGATCGGCGGGCTCGGCATCGGCGGCGCGGGCGCCCAGACCGCCAGCCAGATCACGCCGCCGAGCTTCCGCCCCGGCCAGCAGAGCGCCGGCGGCGGCCTCGTCTTCTCCGGCCAGCCGGGCCTCGGAACCCCCGCCGGCGCCGAGCGCCTGAGCGTGCGCCTGTCGGGCGTCTCGGTCGAGAACGCGCCGCCGGCCTTCGCCGCCGAGGTCGCGACGCTGCAGAGCCGCCTGACCGGGCGCCAGATCCCGGCCGCCGAGATCTTCGTCGCCGCCCGCGAGCTCGAGGCGGCCATCATCCGCTCCGGCGCCGTGCTCACCCGCGTCGTCCTGCCGGCCCAGACCCTGCGCAACGGCGGGCGCCTGCGCCTCGTGGTCGTCACCGGCTACATCGACCGCATCGACTTCCGGAACGTGCCCGACCCGGTGCGCGACCGCGTCGCCCTCCTGCTCGAGCCGCTGGTCGGCCGGCGCGACCTCCAGATCGGCGAGATCGAGCGCCGCCTGCTGCTCGCCGGCGACACCCCCGGCACCGCCCTGCGCTCGACGCTGGCGCCGAGCTCGGCCCAGGGCGCGACGAACCTGATCATCGAGGCGGTCTACAAGCCGGTCACCGGGTTCTTCGGCGGCGACAACACCGTCGGCCGGCCGCTCGGCGGCTTCACCCTCGGCGGCGGCTTCGACGTCAACACCGCCTTCGGCTATGGCGAGACGCTCTACTTCCGCAGCTTCGGCAATCCGAGCGGCAGCGACGCCAACGGCATCGGCGGCTCGTTCGGCGACTATCCGCGCCTGCGCACCTTCGCGGGCGGCTTCATCCTGCCGCTCGGCACCGATGGCCTGACCTTCAACTTCGAGGCGACCAAGAGCCAGACCGCGCCGCGGCTCGCCAACCTGCAGACGGCGAGCGACTACGAGCGCCTGTCCTTCCGCCTGCGCTATCCCTGGCTGCGCAGCCGCACGGCCAATTTCTACTCCGAGGCCGCCTTCGACGCGACGCGCGAGGAGCTCGGCCTGTACGTGGCGCCGGCCTTCGCCCCGCTCAGCCTCGACCGGCTGCGCATCCTGCGCCTGAGCGGGCTCGGCGACCTGCGCTTCGAGAATGGCGGCGTGCTCGCCGGCAGCGCCACGCTCTCGCTCGGGCTCGACGGGCTCGGCGCGCGCAGCGCCGCCGACGCCACGCCGATCCTGCCGCTCTCGCGGCTCGGCGCCGATGCCGAGTTCCAGAAGTTCGACGCCGTGGTGAGCTACACCCAGCCCCTGTTCGATCCCCTGGTGATGGCCCTCTACGCCCGCGGCCAGACCTCGTTCGGCCAGGCGCTGCCGCGCAGCGAGCAGATCGGCTTCGCCTCCTTCCAGGAACTCTCCACCTTCGACGCGGGCAGCCTCGGCGGCGACAGCGGCTGGCTGGTGCGCGGCGAGCTCTCGGCCCCCTTCGCCGCCAACCCGGAGGGCCTGCCGCTCTCGGTGGCGCCCTACGTGTTCGGCGCCACCGGCGCGCTCTACCTGGAGCGCCCGACCGCGGTCGAGCGGGCGAGCCTGCACGTCTCCTCGGTCGGCCTCGGCGTGCGCCTGATCAGCCAGGCCGAGCCCACCGGCACGCTGACCTCCCTGACGCTCGAGTTCGGCCGCCGCTTCCGCGACGACGCGCTGCCGGACGCCAACCGCTTCACGGTGCTCGGCTCGGTCCGCTTCTGAGCCGGCCGCGCCGCCCCATCGTCCTCCCGAGATCGCCCGCCGAGATCGCCCGATGAACCGCACCTGCAAACCGCTGATCAAGGCGCTTCTGGCCGGCACCGCCCTGACCCAGCCCGCCGCCCTCGTCGCCGGCGAGCTGCCGCACGGGGCCAGCACCGTCTATGGCGGCGTCGGCATCGCGACGCCCTCGGCCAACCAGATGACCATCCAGCAGACGACGCCGACCGCGATCGTCAACTGGCAGGGCTTCTCGGTCGGCGCCGGCGCCCGCGTCGACATCAGCCAGCCCTCGGCCGCCTCGGCGCTGCTGAACCGGGTCACCGGCTCGGCGACCTCGACCATCGCCGGCCAGATCAACGCCAACGGGCAGGTCTATCTCGTCAACCCGAACGGCATCGCCATCACCCCGACCGGCAGCGTGAATGCCGGCGGCTTCGTCGCCTCCTCGCTCGACATCGCGGACCAGGACTTCGTCGCCGGGCGGCGCATCTTCCGCGGCAGCGGCCAGTCGGCCGCCGTGTCGAACGCCGGCACGATCGCGATCCAGCAGGGCGGCTACGCGGCGCTGCTCGGCGGCCGGGTCGAGAACAGCGGCGTGATCAGCGTGCCGATGGGCCGGGTCGGCCTCGGCGCGGGCGAGCAGGCCACCCTCGACCTGTCGGGCGACGGCTTCCTGCAGGTGGCGGTCCCCTCGAAGGGCGACGGCTCGGACGCGGCCCTGATCCGGCACAGCGGCCGGATCAGCGCGACGGGCGGGCGGGTCGAGATGCAGGCGGCCACCGCGCGCGATGCCGCGCGCAACGCGATCAACCTCTCGGGCCTCGTCGAGGCGCGCAGCGTCAGCGGGCGCAACGGCGCGATCGTGCTCGGCGGCGGCGAGGGCGGGACGGTCACGGTCTCGGGCCGCCTGAACGCGTCGGCGCGCGGGGCGACGCGCCAGGCCGGCGCCGGCCAGGCGGCG
>NZ_CABFPH010000132.1 GCF_902141845.1 Methylobacterium symbioticum
CAGGCGGCGCCGGTCGAGCCCGCTCATGTGCCGCCCCGCGCGGCGAGCCAGGCCGCGATCGCTCGGCTCTCCTCCTCCGTGAAGCCCTTGGCGATGCGGTCCATCACCGTGGCCGGCCGGGTGCCTGCGCGGAAGGCGGCGAGCGCCCCGGCGATGGACTCGGCGGAGAGCCCGGTCAGGGTGGGCACCGCAGCGCCCGCGATGGGCCCGTGGCAGCCGGAGCAGGAAGAGGCGCCGGGCGGCGGCCGGTCCTCGGCGGCCCCGGCCGGGCCCGCCGCCGCGGCAAGGGCGAGGAGCAGCAGGATCCTCACGCCCGGCGGAGGTCGGTGTGCTTGAGCGGGATCTGGCGCACCCGCTTGCCGGTCGCCGCGAAGACCGCGTTGAGCACGGCCGGCGCCGCCACCGCGATGGTCGGCTCGCCGACGCCGCCGATGAAGCCGCCGGACGGCATCAGGATCGTCTCCACCGCCGGCATCTCGTCGAGGCGCATCACGGGATACGAATCGAAGTTCGTCTGCTCGATGCGCCCGTCCTTGACCGTGCACTCGCCGTAGAGCGCCGCCGATAGGCCGTAGACGAAGGAGCCGGCGATCTGGGCGTCGATCTGCTGCGGGTTCACGGCGATGCCCGGATCGGTGGCCGCCACGATGCGGTGGATCTTCACCGTGCCGTCCTCGGAGACCGAGACCTCGGCGGCGGCCGCCACGTAGCTGCCGAAGCCCATGATCTGGGCGAGCCCCCGGTGCACGCCGGCGGGCGGCTTCGTCTCCCAGCCGATGCGCTCGGCCACCGCGTCCAGCACCGCGAGGTGCTTCGGGTGCTTGGCCATCAGCTTGCGCCGGAAGGCGAGCGGGTCCTGCCCGGCCGCGTGCGCCACCTCGTCCATGAAGGATTCGAGGTAGATCGCGTTCGGGTTGGTGTTCACGCCGCGCCAGAAGCCCGGGATGACGTGCGGATTGCGCATGGCGTGGTCGATGAGGAGGTTCGGGATCGTGTAGCCGATCGCCGCCTCCGGCCCGCCCGGGTTCAGGCCCTGGAAGGTCACCGGGTCCTTGCCGTCCGGCGCCAGCCGGCCCGGCACGATCGCGGCGAGGATGGACTGGCCGGAGATACGCATCCTGAGCGCCGTCAGGTTGCCGTCCTTGTCGAGGCCGGCGCGCATCCGGCACTGCGTCACGGGGTGGTAGCGCCCGTGCGTCATGTCCTCCTCGCGGGTCCAGATCAGCTTGACCGGCGTGCCGGGCAGTTCACGCGCGATCAGCACCGCTTGGCGCACCCAGTCATGCGTGGCCCCGCGCCGCCCGAAACCGCCGCCGAGATGGATCTTGTAGACCTCGCAGGCCCGCGCCGAGAGTCCCGAGGCCTCCGCCGCCGCGGCGAGCGCCGCCTCGCCGTTCTGCGTCGGCGTCCAGACCTCGCAGCGCTCCGGCGTCCAGCGTGCCGTGGCGTTCATCGGCTCCAGGGTGGCGTGGTTCTGGAACGGGTAGCTGTAGGTCGCCTCGACGATCCTGGCGGCTCCCTTCAGCGCCGCCTCGACGTCGCCGGCCTTGTTCCCGACGAAGGCCTCCTCGGCGTCGAGGCCCTCGCGCAGGGTCGCGGCGATGGTCTCGCTCGAGACCGTCGCGTTCGGGCCCTCGTCCCAGACGATCGGCAGGGCCTCCACTGCGGTCTTGGCGCGCCAGAAGGTGTCGGCCACCACCGCCACGCCGCTGTCGCCGACCTGGACGACCTTGCGCACGCCCGGCATGCCGGAGACCGCGGCGGCGTCGAAGCTCTTCACGGTGCCGCCCTGTACCGGGCAATCGCGGATCGCCGCGTTGAGCATTCCCGGCAGCGTCAGGTCGATGCCGTAGACCTGCGAGCCGTCGAGCTTCTGCGCCGTGTCGAGGCGCAGGAGCGGCTTGCCCGCGATCGTCCAGTCCTTCGGGTCCTTGAGCGCCACCTCCTTCGGCGGCGCGAGCGCGGCGGCCGCCGGCGCGACCCTGCCGAAGCTGGTCGAGCGGCCGGAAGCGGGGTGGCTGATGACGCCGTTCTCGACCCGGCACTCGGCCGGCGGCACACCCCATTGGGCGGCCGCGGCCTGGACCAGCATCGTGCGGGCGGCCGCACCCCCCTGGCGCACGGCGGCGTAGGATTCGCGGATGCCGCGGCTGCCGCCGGTCGAGAAGTCGCCCCAGGCGCGGTTGCGGGCGAGGTTCTGGCCCGGCGTCGGGTACTCGGTGGTGACCCGCGACCAGTCGCAACCGAGCTCTTCCGCCACGAGCTGGGCGAGGCCGGTCAGCGTCCCCTGCCCCATCTCGGAGCGGGCGATGCGAATTACCACCGTCTCGTCGGGCCGCACCACCACCCAGGCGTTGATCTCCGGGGTCGCGGCGGGCGCGGCGGTGGCAGAGGGCAGGTGGAAGCCGAGGCTGAGGCTGCCGGCCGTGGCGGCCGAGCCGGCGAGGAAGACGCGGCGCGAGAGGGCTGCGGTCATGGCGTCCCCTCCCCTCAGCCGCGGCCGGCCTCGCCGCGCTCGGCGGCGAGGGTGATGCCGGCGAGCACCCGGTTGTAGGTGCCGCAGCGGCAGATATTGGTGACCTCCCGGCGGATCTCGGCCTCGCTGGGCTTCGGCGTCTGCCGCAGGAGGGCGGCGGCCGCCATGATCATGCCGGACTGGCAGAAACCGCATTGCGGCACGTCGAGCTCGGCCCAGGCCCTCTGCACGGGGTGCGAGCGATCCGGGCTCAGGCCCTCGATGGTCACGATCTTCTGACCTGCCTCGACCGCCGAGACCGGCAGCGAGCAGGCGCGCACCGCCTGCCCGTCGAGGTGGACGGTGCAGGCGCCGCATTGCGCGATGCCGCAGCCATACTTGGTTCCGGTCAGGCCGACCTGCTCGCGGATCACCCAGAGGAGGGGCGTATCGGGCTCCGCCTCGACCTCGTGGACCGACCCGTTCACGTTGAGACGAATCATGCCGCTGTTCCGTTCCGAGTGGCGATGGCCGAAGGACGCGCGTCGGGCCGAGAGAAGACCAGCGGTCGAAGTCCCCAGCAGAGGTCCGAACAGAGAGGCAGGGGGCGCCGTTGTCAACGCGGCATGCCGGCGCCTCCCGGACGGGGCCGGCCTATCCGCTGCCGTCTCATTGGCGAGGCCGCGTCGCCTCTGGTGCACGGCCGGTCCTGACTCCGGACATCAGTCGCATTGATTCGCTCCGGGCCGGAGTTTCTGTGGTGATGGCATGGACGGTTTCTGTGCCAGAACGGGATATATTTGAGGAAACGATTTTCTCATCAGCCCTGGCATGCGTAAAAAACCTTTCGTCGGCGGGTCAGAGCAGGCCCTCCTCCTGTGCTCGGCTGCGGCATCCGAGCACCGGTCAAGCTTTAGACCCGTGGCCGACCTGCCCACAGCTTCGAATCAGTGGCCGTGATGCTTGCGATCTACAGGTGCTCGATGCACCAACGCGGTCGGAGAGGCGAATCGGAAAAACAATCATCGCTTAAATGGTCTTGATAATAACGCGGCGCTCGTCAGGATTTGACAAGGCTTAACCATAGTTTATACGGGGTTCATCGAAGTTTATAGAAAGGAATTTGTACAAAAATACGAAATGATGCCTATGCGGGAGAGGCCTTAATGGCAATCTCGCGTTCGCGGTATGCGTCTGACCTATGGCTAATCTGGTCTAGACCGAAGTGGTAGATAGATGGGCGTAGCTTGTTTCGCCCTATGCCAGCCGCAATCCCACTCAAATCGACAGGCCGGAAGTCAATCGCCCCCGATGTCCGCATGCGTGGATTCGGGAGCTGGATACATGCGTCTTCCCGGAACGAGAGGAGCCTCGATGACTGTCTATTACGTGTCGACCACCGGAGCCGATACCCAGGCCGGTACCCTCGGCCAGCCCTTCGGCTCGCTGCAGCACGCCTACGACATCGCCCAGCCGGGCGACGAGATCCAGCTGCGCGGCGGAACCTACCATCTCACGAAGGGCATTCAGCTCACCCGCTCCGGCACCAGCTCGCAGCCGATCACGGTGACCAACTATGCCGGCGAGGTGCCCATCCTCGACGGCTCGGCCGTCACTACGACGGGGAACGGCGGCTACGTGCTCGACATCTCGGGCGCGGCCTACAACCACATCTCCGGTCTGCAGATCACGGGCGGCGCCGAGGGCGGCGTGATGATCCGCAACAACGCCCACGACAACGTCATCCAGGGGCTCGACGTGAGCCATAACGGCCGGCTCTCCGAGTGGGAGGGCAAGGGCTTTTCGCTGTTCGACACCAGCTACAACAACCTGCTGCTCAACAACGATTCCCACGACAACCGCGACCTGCGCGGCGACAATGCCGACGGGTTCCAGATCGCCACCACGGGCGCCGGCAACGTGCTGCGCGGCAACCGGGCCTACAACAACTCGGACGACGGCTTCGACCTGTTCAACGTCGTGAACGGGACCCAGAGCGCCTCCGTGACCCTCGACGGGAACTGGGCCTTCCACAACGGCTACGGCGACGGCAACCAGCGGACCGGCGACGGAAATGGGTTCAAGCTCGGCGGCCAGCGCCCCGGCACCGGCACCGGCTCCGGCGGCCACATCGTGACCAACAACGTCGCCTGGGACAACGCCGCCTCCGGCTTCGACGAGAATCAAGCCACGATCCCGCTGACCCTGCGCAACAACACGGCCTACGATAACGGGACCTACAATTTCGGCTTCTACTCGCTGCAGAACACCCTCGCGAACAACCTCTCGCTCGGCAGCGGCCAGGTCTCGTCCTCCGGGAGCAACAGCAACAACTCCTGGAACCTCTCCAGCCCGCCGGCGACGTCGGCCGTGCAGTCGCTCGACGCCGCCATCGCCGAGGGGCCGCGCGCGGCCGACGGGTCTCTGCCCGCCTCCGGCTTCCTGGTCCTGAACGGGTCGGCCGGCGCCTCCCTCGGGGCGGCGGCCGCCACCGGCGCGCCCGCGGTCTCGACGGCGGTCGATCCCACGCCCACGCCGACTCCGGTGACCGCGGGCACGACGGTCACGCCGACCACGACCCAGACCGATCCGGTCCCGGTGACCGTCGCGGATCCCCCCACGACGCCGGCCCTGACGCCCACGACGCCCGCCACGACGCCTGCCGCGGCGTCCGACACGGGGACGCCGACGGTGGGCCAGGGAGCCGCGGTCGACCCGGTCACGCTGGTGACCGGCGATCCGAACGGCTACACCGCCGGCTCGTCCGCCGCCGCTCTGCTGCGGGGCAGCCATGGCCGTGGTTACCGCAGCCACAGCGGCTGGCAAGCCGTCACCGATACGAACTCCCAGGGCGTGGGGATGACCAATCCGGTCGCGGCGACGCCGACCGATCCGCTGCAGCTCCTGACGGAGGGCGGCCAGGGCAGCTGCTGGAGCGTCTCGCACCACCGGTCCGCCTGATGCCGCGCCGCCCCCGGACCACGCGTTCGGGGGCGGCGTCGATGACCTCGCGGCCGGGGCGCGTCAGGCGTGCCCCGGCTGAAAGCGTGCATATCGCCGGGGATCGACCCCGGTGAGGACGGCGACGGCGTTGATGTCGAACTCGCCGACAAGGGGTGCGCTGCGCCGCAGGGCGTGCAGCGCCTCGGAGGCCGTCTCGCGCGGGGTGACGCCCCAGCCGATCCCCAGCACCACGCCGTCCGCCTTCGCGGCGACGAGGCGCGTCTGGATCGCGCCCAGGGCGGGCGGAGCGTTCACGATCACGTAGTCGTAGCGATCGCTCAGGGATTTGAAGGGGGCGCCCGAGCGGTTGAGGATGAGCGCAGCCCCTTGCACGCCCTCCGCGAGCCGGTCGAAGGGCTGATCGGGACCGCGCGTGGTGAGAGGCGCCGCCTCGCCCTCGCCCTCGCCCTCGCCCTCTCCCGCCGGCTTGCCCTCCGCCCGTCCTGCCCCGAGGCTCTCGGTCAGTTCCATCGCGAGGACGCGGTGGCCGGCACGGGTGAGGCTGCCGCCGAGGCCCGCCGCGAGCTGCTCCGCATTCGCCGCGTCGCGCGCGGCGGTGACCAGCACGACCCGCACCCCGTGGCCGCTGTCGCAGATCTGCGTGAGCACGCGCGCGACGGCGTCGTAGGCGCGCTCCCGAGCCGCGGGTTCCAGCCGTCGGGTACGGGGAATGTGACCGAGGCAGGGGATTCCGAGGATCTCCTCGACCTCGCGCTCGTTGCGCAGGCTGCGATCCATCCGTTCGCGCAGCAGGGCGAGAGCGATGCCGAGCACGGTGAACGCCACCGCGGCGGGCGGAAGCATCAGGAAGGGGCTCACCGAGCTCGGACGGGTGGGAACCGAGGCGAGGGCGAAGACCCGCGCCTCCGCCGCGAAGCGGCGCGAGGATTCCTTCGATTCGTCCTGCCGGCGCTGCAGCAGGTCGTCGAGACGCTTGCGCGCCGAGGCGATCCGCAGTTCGAGCGCCTGCTGGTCCAGGCGCTGCCGGAAGGCGAGGCTGCTCTTGGCCTGCAGGTCCCGGAGCCGCAGCTCGAGCCGCCCCGCGCGCAGGCCGAGGGCCCGAACCTCGTAGGCGTCCTCGAGACGGCGGCCCTGGTCCTCGGACGGTACCGCCGAACCGCCATCCGGCAGGGTGTCCGGGCGCGCATTGGGGCTCGTACGCGCGACGCGCAGCTCACGCTCGCGCAGCTCGTCCCGGGCGACCCCGAGCTGGCGCTGTACGTCGGCGATCAGGTCCGCATTCTCGTCCGGCGCACCGGCGCTGGTCGCGCTGAGCCCGGTCGCGGCCTGGAAGGCCTTCAGGGCATCCTCCGCCCGACTCAGCTCCGCGCGCGTGCTCGCGATCTGTGCGTCGAGCTCGGATTGCATGAACGCGGTCTCGCGCTGCTTGCGCTCGCTCAACTCCTCGACATGCAGGGTGACGAGCCGGTTGACGGTCGTCGCCGCCTCCTCCGGATCGCGGCTCCGCGCGCTGACCGCCAGGATGCTGGACAACCGCTCCTGCCGCACCAGCAGGGAGTCCCGCAGCGAGCCGATATCCGGGGCCGGGGGCTGCCCGGCTGGGACGGGCTCGTCCTCGGCCGGGCGCAGGGCCGCCTTGACCGCGGCCAGCGCCCCCGTGAGCACCGCGCGCAGCTGCCCGTCGAGGGAGGGCTGCTCGGGCTTCGCCGCGCGCGCGGCCTGCGCCGCCGCCCGCTCGGTCAGCACGGCGCGCAGGCGGCGGTCGGAAGTCAGGGTCGTGATATGCGTGTCGAGCACGGGCCCGATCAGCGCGGCGGCCATCTCGGCGGCCGTCGGCTCGACGATGAGCTGCGCCGTCGCGGTGAAGGACGGCGGCACCATGATCGCCGCGACGCCAGCGAGGATCGTCCCGCCGAGCGCGACCGCCGCCACGAACCCGATTCGCCGCCGCAGGATGTTGCGGATCGGCCGGCGGATGGCAGCGACGTGGGGCTCGGCCTCCCGCTCCGTCCCGGCACTGTCGGGGACGACCGCTGCGGCGAAGCGCAGGCGCCGGTCCCGCAGGAAAGGCTCGAGAGTCTTGTTCACGCCGCGCACCCCCTCGGGAGACGTCTGTCACGAGTCTCGACGGCATCCAGACCCGCTCGGCCGGGTCGGCCCTGGGAGGGCAAGCTAGGTTTAACAATTCATTAACGATTTGATCGCCGTCAATTTTAGGGCCCGGCGATGGGTTAGGGCTTCCAGTAAAGGTGAAGGTCGACCCTAAGTGGGGGCGGCGGTCGCACTTAATCTTCCGCAAAAGAATCAAGATTCTGATCAGATCGTGACGGATGTCGGAAATCCGTCCCGTGGTTTGTTTTTGATTTCAAATTAATTTGTGTCGTGTAAGAGGGAGGTCGCCGTGAAAGCCGTCATCCAAGCGGGTGGACGAGGCATGCGCCTCAGGCCCTATACCTCGATCTTACCCAAGCCTCTCATGCCAATCGGCGCGAGACCTGTTCTTGAGCTTCTGGTGAAGTGGTTGCGTCGCAACGGCGTCGTAGAACTCTATGTGACGACGGGCTATCTCGGCCACCTGATCCGCAGCTTCTGCGGCAATGGGCGGCAATGGGGCATCCAGATCATCTATACCGAGGAGGCGGATCCGCTCGGCACGATCGGCCCGCTGACGCTCCTCAAGAAGCACCTGACCTCGACCTTCTTCGTCCTGAACGGCGACATCCTCACCGACCTCAGCCTGATGGCCTTCCTGGCCCATCACCGCAGCCATGGCGGCCCGTTCACGATCGCCACCACGACGCGCTACAACAAGCTCGAATACGGCGTGATCGAGGACCGCGACTGCGTCGTCACCGGATTCCGGGAGAAGCCCACCCTCGCCAACAGCGTGAGCATGGGCGTCTACTGCATGCAGCCGGAGATCCTCAAGTTCATCCCCTGCGGCGTGCCCTTCGGCGTCGACGATCTCGTCCACTGCCTGATGGAGAAGCGCATCCCCGTGCACACCTTCAAGCACGGTGGGCTGTGGCTCGACATCGGCCGCGTGGACGATTTCCAGAAGGCCCAGGAGATCGACTGGGACGAGCAGGCCCCTGCCCTCCTGCAGGCGGTCGGCTGATGGTCGCCCCGAGCCCCCTCCCCCTGCCCCGGGACGCCGGATCCGTCCCGGACCGCCCGCTCCTCGTCTCGGAGCCCGCCCTCGGGCCGGAGGAGGCGGCCGCCCTCGCCGCGGTGGTGGAGAGCGGCTGGATCACGATGGGTCCCCGGGTGCGCGAGTTCGAGCGCAGCTTCGCCGCGATGCACCAGGCGGAGGACGCCGTCGCGGTCAATTCCTGCACCGCGGCCCTCCATCTCATCCTGCAGGCCCTCGGCCTCGGCCCCGGGGACGAGGTGCTCGTGCCCGCCCTCACCTTCGTGGCGAGCGCCAACAGCGTCCTCTATGTCGGGGCGAAGCCGGTCTTCGTGGATATTGCCGGCCCCGACCTGCCGCTGATGTCCCTGGAGGATGCGGCCGCCAAGTGCACGCCGCGCACCAAGGCGGTGATCCTCGTGCATTTCGCGGGCTACCTGCCCGACCGCGCGGCCTGGCGCGCCTTCGCCGACGCGCGCGGCCTGCGCCTCGTCGAGGATGCCGCCCACGCGGCCGGGCTGCCCGGCGCCGGCGCCCTCGGCGACGCCGCGGCCTTCAGCTTCTACGGCAACAAGAACATGACCACCGCCGAGGGCGGCATGGTGCTGGCCGCCGATGCCGGCCTGCGCGAGGCCATCCGCCAGGCGCGCGGCCACGGCATGACCAGCGGCGCGCACCAGCGCCTCGCCACCCGGGCGGCCGCCTACGACGTGACCGCGCTCGGCTGGAACTACCGCCTCGACGAGCTCAGGGCCGCGATCGGCCTCGTGCAGCTCGTCCATCTTCCCGCCTGGAACGAGGCCCGGCGTGCCCTCGCCGCCCTCTACCGCTCCGGCCTGCGGCGCGCCTGCCCGGACGTGACCGTGCCCTTCGAGGCCGGCCAGCCCTCCGTGCACCACATCATGCCGGTGCTGCTGCCGCCCGGAACCGACCGGCAGCGGGTCGTGGACGCCCTCTGGGCCCGGGACATCCAGACCACGATCCACTACCCGCCCGTGCATCTGCTGTCCTACTACCGGACGCTCCTCCCGGGGATCCGGCTGCCCGCGACCGAGGACTTCGCCGCCCGCGAGCTCACCCTGCCCCTGCATCCGGGCCTGAAGGCCGCCGACGTGGAGCGGGTGATCGCGGCCCTCGCCGAGATCCTGGCCCAGCAGGCGTCCCAGCCCGGGCTGGCCCGCGCCGCCGCGGGCGCCGGTCCGGCGCGGACGGGCACGCCGGAACGCGCGGCCCGCCTCGAGCCCGCGGAGGAGCAGCGATGACCGGATCCGCGACGGGCCCCGGTCCCGCGACGAGCCCGGAGACGGTCGGCGGCCGGTCCCGCGACGAGAGCCTGCGCCGCGCCTTCGATCTCGCCGTGGCGGCCGGCGCCCTCGTGCTCACCGCGCCGCTCATGCTCACGATCGCGCTCGCGGTCCGGCTGGAGACGCCGGGGCCCGTCCTGTTCGGGCAGACCCGGCTCGGCCGCGGCGGACATCCCTTCACGATGTACAAGTTCCGCAAGTTCCGCGCCGATGCCGGCACGCAGGGCTGCCCGCTGACCATGCGCGACGACGCGCGGATGACCGGGGTCGGGCGCGCCCTGATGCGCTCGAAGCTCGACGAGCTGCCCCAGCTCTGGAACGTCCTGCGCGGCGAGATGGCGGTGATCGGCCCGCGGCCGGAGAGCCTCGCCTTCGCCGATTGTTTCCGCGACGGCTTCGAGCGGCTCCTGGAGCATCGGCCCGGGCTGCTCGGCCCGGCCCAGATCCAGTTCCGCGACGAGGCCGCGCTCTACGCGACCGGCAGCGCCGACGCCCCGCGCTTCTACCGCAGCGTGCTCTTCCCGGCCAAGGCGCGGATCGACCTCGCCTATCTCCGGCACCGCACCCTGGGCAGCGACGCCCGCCTCCTCCTGCAAGGGGTCGCGGCCGTGTTCGGCCTGCACCGGGCCCCGGTTCTCCTGCCCGCCAACGACGTGGCCGGCCCCGCCGAGCCCGCCGCGGCACCGGCGCTCACGCAAGGGCTCGCACAGGGAATCACGCAAGGGATCGCACCAGGGCTCGCACAGGCACCGGCTCAGGGACCGGCGGCGGGCAAGGCCGCTCCCATGGGGGCGTCGGTGAAGACCGCCATGCCGTCGGGGGGCGCGCTGGCCTGACGGAGTACGGCACCGGACACGTCCGGCCGATCGTAAGGGGAGAGAGTAGATGGGCTACGAGAAGGCCAGGGTCCTCGTCACCGGAGCGGACGGCTTCATCGGCTCGCACCTGACGGAAGCGCTGGTGCGGGCGGGAGCCTCGGTCACGGCGCTCGCGCTCTACAACTCGTTCGACAGCCACGGATGGCTCGACGACCTGCCGGCTCCCGTGCGCGGCGCCCTCAACCTCGTGCGCGGCGACGTGCGCGACCCCGGCTTCGTCGGACGGATCGTCCCGGGGCACGACGTGGTCTTCCACCTCGCCGCGCTCATCGCGATCCCGCATTCCTACGCGGCGCCGCAGGCCTGCGTCGAGACCAACGTGCTCGGCACCCTCAACGTCCTCGAGGCGGTTCGGCAGTGCGGCACGGGCCGCCTCGTCCACACCTCGACGAGCGAGGTCTACGGCACGGCCCAGACCATGCCGATCAGCGAGCGGCACCCGCTGCAGGGGCAATCCCCCTACTCCGCCTCGAAGATCGGCGCCGACATGCTGGCCCAGTCCTTCGCCTGCTCCTTCGACGTGCCGGTGGCGATCCTGCGTCCGTTCAACACCTTCGGGCCGCGCCAGAGCGAGCGGGCCATCGTGCCGAACCTGATCCGGCAGGCCCTCGACCCCGACTGCCCGGCCATCCGCGTCGGAGACCTGAGCCCGGTGCGCGACCTCACCTTCGTCGAGGACACCGTGGCCGCCTTCCTGGCGATCGGTGTCGGTTCCGAGATCCGCTTCGGCCAGCCCTACAATGCCGGCAGCGGACGCCAGACCCGGATCGCCGAGCTCGTCCGGCTCGTGCTCGACCTCACCGGCGGCGACAAGGAGACGATCCAGGACCCGGCCCGGATGCGGCCTGCCAATTCCGAGGTGCGCGCGCTGCTCGCCGACAGCACGGCCCTCGAGGCCGCCACCGGCTGGCAGCCGCAGACCTCCCTGCGCGAAGGCCTGGAGCGGACCGTCGACTGGTGGCGCGGCCGCCTCGCGGCGGGCCTCGTGCGCCGGCAGAAGGACTACATGACGTGAGCCGGTCCCCTGCGCCTGGCCGCGCCGGGGCGCGGCCGCGCCTCCCCCGCGCGCCCCGTTCCCTCTGCCTCGCGCTGGCGCTGGCCTGCGTCGCGAGCCTCGCCGCGAGCCGGCCGGCCCGCGCCGAGTATCGCCTCGCGGCGGGCGACATCCTCGAACTCGCCCTCGCCGGGATGCCCGAATGGCGCCAGCGGGCGACGATCCAGATCGACGGCACCATCACGATTCCCGGGATCGGGACCGTGACGGCCGCCGGCGGGACCGCGCACGACGTCCAGAGCGCGGTGGAGACGATCCTGACCAACAAGTACCTGCGCCAGCGCGGGATGGACGGGCGCGAGCGGCAGATCCTGGTCCAGCCGGCCGATATCGCCGTCACGGTGGCGGAGTACCGTCCCGTCGTGGTCGGCGGCGACGTCCAGACCCCGGGCCAGTACCCGTTCCGCCCCCTGATGACCGTGCGCCACGCGCTGGCCGCCTCGGGCGGCGCGAGCCTCGTGCGCGGCCGCGCCGGGACGTCCGGCGTCGACGCGGTGGAGTTCGATCGCGAGCGCCGCTCGGTCCTGATCGATTACGCCCGCGAGGTCGCCCGCCTGTGGCGACTGAATGCCGAGCTGCAGGGTTCGGAGGAGATCCGCGACCGCTCGCTCGGCGCCGTGCCGGTGCCGCAGGCCGCCCTCAGCGAGTTCGTGCGGATCGAGACCCGCTCCCTCAAGATCGCGCTGGCCAATCTCGCGCGGGAGCGGGTCTATCTGACCAGCGCCGTCCGCCAGGCCGAGGAGCAGATCGCCTCGCTGATGAAGCAGGAGCAGGAGGAGCGGCGCGGCGTCGATGCGGATAACGAGGAGCTCGAGCGGGTGACCCGGCTCCTCGGCTCGGGCAGCGTTGTCAACCAGCGCGTCACCGACAGCCGCCGGGCCGTGCTGCTCTCCTCGACGCGCCGGCTTCAGACCTCGACCCGGTTGGCCGAGGTCCGGCAGCAGCGCGAGGAATTCGCGTGGCGCCTGTCCAAGCTCGACAGCCAGCACGAGCTCGACTGCCTGCGCGACCTGCGCGAGACGCGCGGCAAGCTCGCCGACCTCTCGGCCCGGCTCGACGGCGCCGGCCAGAAGCTCGCCCTGCTCGGCCGCCTGCAGGGCAAGGGCCTGCCGGGCATAGGCGCCACCGCCGATCTCACGATCGTCCGGCGCTCGGGCACCGGATGGAGCCGCATCCCGGCGACCGAGGAGACCGAGCTTCAGCCCGGCGACGCGCTGGAGGTCGAGCTGAAACAGGATCTGGAGG
The DNA here is from genome assembly GCF_902141845.1 of Methylobacterium symbioticum. Lineage (GTDB taxonomy): Bacteria > Pseudomonadota > Alphaproteobacteria > Rhizobiales > Beijerinckiaceae > Methylobacterium > Methylobacterium symbioticum. The sequence goes on from NZ_CABFPH010000132.1 coordinate 13,031, forward strand.
CCGTCGTGGCGACGCGCTGAGCCCGCGCCCTGGACGGGCGGGCGGCGGAAGGCGGGTGGACGAGGACGGCCGGCGAATCGCGGCGGGCGGCGCTCGATGAGCGCCCGTGGGAGGTGAGGCAGGACCATGCGGATCGCGATGATCGGGTCGGGCTATGTGGGTCTCGTGTCTGGGGCCTGCCTTGCCGATTTCGGGCACGGGGTGGTGTGCATCGACACGGATCCGGCCAAGATCGAGGCGCTGCGGGCGGGTCGGATGCCGATC
>NZ_CABFPH010000133.1 GCF_902141845.1 Methylobacterium symbioticum
GGCCTGCTGCGCCGCCGGCCTGATCGCCGGGATGGACGGCCTGCCACCCCCCTCCGGCCGCCCCGAACGCCTCCGGCCGACCGACCGGCCCGCACCGCCCGCGCGGGCGCCCGAGGCCCTGCCCGAGCCGCCGCGACCGGCGGCCTGATCCGGACTCCGCTCGATCGGAGCGGGCTCCGTATCACCGAGCCCGCGCGGCGTCCGAGCGAAGCCCAGATCCGCCATCCCGGAGGGATCAACCGGATTGGGTCTGAGACGTCGTCCGTCCGTTCCGGCTCCGGCACGCCTCTCTGCGCAGGGGCCTGACCGACCCGCTTCACGGCCGCGACCGTTCCGGATCCGTCCCGTCCCTCCCCCGAGCGGGAGAGGCGGCGCATCGCGCCTGAGCGGGCGCGATCTCCTGCCCCGTTCCGTCGCGGCCCCGCATCGGCCGCGGCTTCCCCCCTCACGGCCGATGCGGCGCGCGCCCTAGCGCGCGGCCGGCCCTGTCCGCACGGATTCCCTCCCCGATGATCCCGAGATGTGTCCTGGCCGGCCTGCTCGCCGGCTCCGTCATCGCCACCCCCCTCCAGGCCCACGAGGTCGCCGGCAGCCGCGGCGGCCGGGTCGCCGATGTCGGCCGCTACCACGCCGAGCTCGTCGCCGCGGGCGAGGCGGTGGAGGTGTTCCTGTCCGAGGGCGACCGGGCGCTGCCCGCCGCCGGCTTCAAGGGCACCGCGATCCTGGTCGTGGACGGCAAGCCCGCCCGCGTTCCGCTCAGCCCGGCGGGGGACCGCCTCGCCGGACGCGCCCCCGCAATCCTCGGGCCCCATCCGAAGGGCGCCGTTCAGATCACCGCGCCGGACGGCAGCACCGCGAGCGGCCGCCTGCCCTGAAGTCCTCGCCCTGATCCCTCGCCCCGATCCCTTCGCAGCACCGATTCCCTCACCCCAGGACCGACCGATGAAGACCCTGACCCGAACCCTCTGCGCCCTCGCCCTCCTCGCCGGCCCGGCTCGGGCCGAGACCGCCCCGATGCACGATCACGCCGGCCACGGACACGGCCATGCCGGGCATGACGCTGCCGCGCCGGGCACCGCGGACAGCCCGGCGACCCGCGACTTCCGGGACGCCGCCGCGGCCATGCACAAGCAGATGGACATCCGCTACACGAACGACGTCGATGTCGATTTCGTGCGCGGCATGATCCCCCATCACCGGGGCGCCGTCGCCATGGCCCGGATCGCCCTGCGCCACACGAAGGACCCGGAGGTCCGGGCGCTGGCCGAGGGCATCGTGGCGGCCCAGGAGCGCGAGATCGCGCAGATGCAGGCCATCCTGAAGCGCAAGGGCGCGACGGAGTAAGTCCCGGGGATCCCGAAGGGACGAGTCCCTTCGGCGGGGTGCCGGGGCAGCGCCCCGGCCTCCCGGGCTCCGCCCGGACCCGCGAAAGGGATGATCCCTTTCGAAACCCGGACTCAGGCGGCGCGGTCCGTCGCGTCGGCGGCGAGCCAGCTGCGCAGCAGCGTCACGTCGGCCTGGCCGAGGCCGTGCCCGGCAGGCAGGGTGCGGTGCTCGACCCGGGCACCGGCCCGGGCGAGCTGGCCGGCGAGCGCCTGCGCGTTCGCGGCCGGCACGATCGGATCCAGGGCGCCGGACAGGATCAGCACCGGCTTAGCCCCGAGATCCGTCTCCGGCGGCTCGGCCAGCGGCACCATCGCCCGCACCAGGGCGGCGCCGGCCAGCGCCTCCGGCCGCAGCAGCAGGGTCGCGGCGGCGATGTTGGCGCCGTTCGAGAAGCCGAGCGCCACCGGGGCCGGCAGGCCGTAGGCGGCGCGCGCCTCGGCGACGAACCGGGCGAGGTCGTCCACGCGGGCGCGCAGGTCCGCCTCGTCGAACACGCCCTCGGCGAGGCGCCGGAAGAAGCGCGGCTGGCCGTGCTCCAGCACCTGCCCCCGCGGCGCGAGCAGGCTCGCCCCCGGTGCCACCGCACGCCCGAGCGGCAGCAGGTCGGTCTCGTCGCCCCCGGTGCCGTGCAGCAGGAGCAGGGGCGCCCGGGCCCGGTCGGTGCCGGGCTCGAAGCGGTGGATGAAGGACAGGGTGGCGGACATGGCGGAGCACTCCGTGCGAAAGGGGCCCGCCCCCGTGACGGGGGCGGGGATGCAGGGTCAGGCGACGGCGGGCAGGACCTCTTCGATCTGCCGGCGGTGCGGCTCGAGGAAGGCCGGCAGCTTGAGGGCGCCGCCCAGCGCCTCCACCGGCTCGTCCACGGCGAAGCCGGGCACGTCGGTGGCGATCTCGAACAGCACGCCGCCGGGCTCGCGGAAGTAGACCGAGCGGAAGTAGTTGCGGTCGCGCTGCTCGGTGACGTGGAGGCCGTGCTCCCGCGTCAGCGCCTCGGCCATCGCGCCCTGCGCCGCGTCGTCGGCGGCGCGGAAGGCGATGTGGTGCACCGAGCCCGCGCCGGGCCGCCCGGCGAGGAAGCCCCCCACCGCCCGGATCGTCACGAAGCCGCCCGGCACCGCGCCGCTGGCGAAGCGCGTCGCCGCCCCCTCGCGGCCCTCCTCGCGGAAGCCGAGGACGCCCGTGAGGATCGCGGCGGTCCGCTCCGCCTCGGCGACGAGCAGCGTGACCCCGTGGAAGCCGCGGATTGCGTGCTCGGCCGGGACCTCATGGGTCCAGGCAGGGGCTTGACCGGAATCCTCCACGCCGACGAGGGCGAGCATCATCCCGTCGGGGTCGCGGAAGCGCAGGGTCGGCGCGCCGAAGACCGGGACGGGCGCCTCGTGGCGCACGCCCTGGGCGACGAGGCGGTGCGTCCACCAGCCGATCGAGGCGCGCGGCACCCGGAAGGCCGTCTCCGAGGTTTCGCCGATGCCGACCCGGCCCGGGGCGGCGTGGGCGATGGGGAAGAAGGTCAGGATGGTGCCGGGCGTGCCGGTCTCGTCGCCGTAATAGAGGTGGTAGGTGCCCGGATCGTCGAAATTGACGGTCTTCTTCACGAGCCGCAGGCCGAGCACGCGGGTGTAGAAGTCGAGATTGCGCGCGGCGTCCCCGGCGAAGGCGGTGACGTGGTGCAGGCCATGGGCGGTCATGAGGGGCCTCCGTTGCTCGCCCGGCGCTGCGATCGGCCGGGCCTCGTGCGATGACCGCAATCTGGCCCTTGCCTTGTCGTCACGAAATAGAAACGATGGAAAATCATCGTTTCTGAGAATGACCATGCGACTGCCGGATTTCGAGGCCTGGGCCGTGTTCGCGAAGGTGGCCGAGACCGGCTCCTTCGCCCGCGCCGCCAGCGATCTCGGCACCTCCAAGGCCACGGTGTCGAAGGCGGTGAGCCGGCTGGAGGCCCGCATCGGCGCGCGGCTGTTCAACCGCACCTCGCGCCGCCTCGCCCTGACCGAGGCCGGCCGCGCCGCCAAGCTCTCGGCCGCGCGCATCCTGGCCGAGGGCGAGGCGGCGGAGGCCGAGGCCACGGAATCGGCCGCCCTGCCCCGCGGCCGGGTGCGGCTCGCCGCGCCGATGTCCTTCGGCGTCGCCCATGTGGCGCCGCACCTGCCCGCGTTCCTGGCGGAGCACCCGGAGGTCTCGGTGGACCTGCACCTGTCCGACGCGGTGGTCGATCTCGTGGGCGAGGGCTTCGACTTGGGGCTCCGCATCGCCGACCTGCCCGATTCCTCCCTGCGGGCGCGCCGCCTCTGCCCGATCCGCCGCTCGGTGGTGGCGGCGCCCGCCTATCTCGACCGGCACGGGCGGCCGCGGCATCCGGCCGACCTCGCCGGCCAGGCCTGCCTTGGCTACGCCTACTTGCCGAGCGCCGACCGCTGGCGCTTCCAGGGGCCGGACGGGGCGGAGACCGCCGTGACGGTGACGGGGCCCCTGCGGGCCAACAACGCCGACGCCCTGAGCGCGGCCCTGCGCGCCGGGCTCGGCCTCGCCGTGCAGCCGGACTTCCTGATCTGGGACGACCTGCAGGCGGGCCGGCTGGAGCGGGTGCTGACCGATTGGGCCCTGCCCCCCATCGCGCTCCACCTCGTCACGCCGCCCGGCGAGCCGCGCCCCGCCCGCACCACGGCGCTCGCCGGCTTCCTCACCCGGGTGCTCGGCGCGGCGCCCTGGGCCCACGGCGATTGAGGGCCGGGGCTCTGCCCCGGCGCCCCGCCAAAGGGATGATCCCTTTGGGATCCCGGACCTGGGTCAGGCGACGCGGACGCGCGGCGGGCCGGCTTCCGCGCGCCCGATCAATGCGGCCTGCGCGAAGCCGGCCGCCCGGATCCGCGCCAGGACGGCCTCGGCCGCCTCCGGGGCGCAGGCGACGAGGAGGCCGCCCGAGGTCTGCGGGTCGGTCAGCAGGTGGCGGCGCCAGTCGGGGACGCCCTCCGCGAGGTCCACCGCCTCGCCGAAGGCGGCCCAGTTCCGGTGCGAGGCGCCGGTGACGTAGCCGTCCTTGGCCAGGGCCTCGGCCGCGGGCAGGAATGGCAGGGCGTCGGCCTCGATCGCCAGCGTCAGTCCGGCGCCGCGGGCGATCTCCAGCCCGTGGCCGAGGATGCCGAAGCCGGTCACGTCGGTCATCGCGTGCACCGCCGGGTCCTGCGCGAGCTCGGGCCCGACGCGGTTGAGCCGGGTCGTCGTGGCGATGAAGTCGGCGTAGCCGCCCTCGGGCAGGCTCTCGCGCCGGATCGCCGCCGAGTAGATCCCGACGCCGAGCGGCTTCGTCAGGATCAGCGCGTCGCCGGGCCGCGCGTCGGCGTTGCGGCGCACCTCCTCGCGGCGGCAGGTGCCGATCACGGCGAGCCCGTAGATCGGCTCGGGCGCGTCGATCGAGTGGCCCCCCGCCACCGGGATGCCGGCCTCGGCGCAGAGGCTCGCGCCGCCCTTGAGGATCGCGGCGACCATCTCGGGCGGGATCTTGCCCACCGGCATGCCGAGGATGGCGAGCGCCAGGATCGGGCGGCCCCCCATGGCGTAGACGTCCGAGATCGCGTTGGTCGCGGCGATGCGCCCGAAATCGTGCGGGTCGTCCACCATCGGCATGAAGAAGTCGGTGGTGGCGATCACGCAGGTGCCGTCGTCGAGCGCCCAGACGGCGGCGTCGTCCGCGGTCTCGTTGCCGACGAGGAGCCGCTCGAACGGGCCCGCCGCCGGCTGCTCCGCCAGCAGGCGGCGCAGCACCGCCGGGTCGAGCTTGCAGCCGCAGCCGCCGCCATGGGCGAGCGTGCTGAGACGGACGGGCGCGTCGGGCATGAAGATTCCTCGCGGAGGGCGTGGTCGTTCGCCGGCACCTGTGATGTAACGGACCGCGCCGCGGAGGCCATCCTGCCCGGCGCGTCCTGTGAAGGATTGCCGCGCCCCGGCACGAAGGCGGTGCGGCCGAGCCGTCCGACGGCTAGAGCACGCGCCGATTGGATTGCCCCGCAATCCAATCGGATCACGCGTTCTCTATCAATGGGTAGAGACGGATTCACCGATCAGGTCGGAGCAACCTGATCGGATCCGGCTCTAGAGCGCTCTCCGCCGAAGTGGATGCCGGTTCGGCGCAAGAGAGCGCGTTACAACAAGGGCTTAGAGCCGTTCCCGATTGCAGCGCGATCGGGAACGGCTCTAGGAAGGTTCAGCCGCCGGTCGGGCGGAGCGCGTCGGAGGGATGACATGCGCAGGCGGATCCGGGGTCTCGCGGGGGCGAGCATCCTCTTGGGCACCCTTTTGGGGCTCTCCGGGCCGCAGGGGGCCGCGGCCCAGGGGGCCAAGCCCTTCGTCTTCACCGGCATCCCCGACCAGGACGAGAGCCGCCTCGTCGAGCGCTTCGGCAAGGTCGCGACCTATCTCGAGGGCAAGCTCGGCGTGCCGGTGCGCTATATCCCAGTGAAGAATTATCCCGCAGCGGTGACCGCCTTCACCAACGGCCAGGTCCAGCTCGCATGGTTCGGCGGCTTCACCGGCGTCCAGGCCCGCAAGGCGGTGCCGGGCAGCCAGGCCATCGCCCAGGGCGCCGAGGACGCGGCCTTCAAGACCTACCTCATCGCCAACGCCGCCACCGGCCTGGCCAAGGGCGCTGACTTCCCCAAGGACGCCGACTTGCCCAAGAGCGCCGACTTGCCCAAGGGGATCGCGGGCAAGACCTTCACCTTCGGCTCGCGCGCCTCGACCTCGGGCCGGCTGATGCCGGAATACTTCATCCGGCAGGCCTATCCCGGCAAGACGCCCGAGCAGGTCTTCGAGCGGGTCGGCTTCTCGGGCGACCACAGCCGCACCATCCAGCTCGTCCAGTCCGGCGCCTTCGCGGTGGGCGCGGTCGACTATTCCGTGTGGGATCTGGATACCAAGGCCGGCAAGGTCGATCCCAAGGCGGTGTCGGTGATCTGGGAGAGCCCGACCTTCCCCGACTACCAGTGGACCGTGCGCGGCGATGTGGACGCCGCCTACGGCGCCGGCTTCACCGAGCGGCTGAAGGCGGCCCTCGTCGGGATCACCGATCCGGCGATCCTCGAGCCCTTCGGGCGGACGAAGTTCATCCCCGTGACGAACGCGGCCTACGCGCCGCTGATCGAGGTCGGCCAGTCCACCGGCCTGCTCGACTGAGACCGTGCGCGCGCCCGTCATCCGCCTCGCCGACGCCGCGGCCGCCTATGACGGGCGCCCGGTGCTGCGGGGCATCGACCTGACGATCCGGGCGGGCGAGCGCGTCGCGCTGATGGGCCGCTCGGGCGCGGGCAAGTCGACGCTGATCGGGCTGATCCACGCCGAGGCGGCCGAGCGCGTCGCGCTGGTGCCGCAGGCCGCCGCCCTGGTGCGGACCCTGTCGGTCTTCCACAACGTCTATATGGGCCGGCTCGACCGGAACCGGACCGCGCACAACCTGCGCAACCTCGTCTGGCCGGCCCGGGCCGATCTCGACGCGGTGCAGGCCGTGCTCGCCCGCGTCGGCCTGGCCGACCGGCTGCGCGAGAAGGCCGGCGCGCTCTCGGGCGGGCAGCAGCAGCGCGTCTCGGTGGCCCGCGCCCTCTACAACGGCCGCCCGATCCTGCTCGCCGACGAGCCGGTCTCGGCTCTCGACCGGGTGCAGGGCGGCCTCGTCCTCGCCGAGCTGGCCCGCACCCACGAGACCCTGGTGATGGCGCTGCACGACGTCGCGCTCGCGCTGGCCCATGCCAGCCGCATCGTGGTGATCGAGGCGGGCCGGATCGTCCTCGACGCGCCCGCCGCCGCTGTCGATGCGGCGGGCCTGCGCCGCTACTATCGGGACGAGCCCGCGGGCGCGGACGACCCGGCGTGAGGGGGCTCGCCCTTCCCCGGCCCGGCTATGCCGCGGTCAGCCGCTGGTTCCTGGGCCTCGGCCTCGCCGCCCTGCTGCTGGCCGACCTCCACGTCACCAGCCTCGACCCCTATGCCGACCTGATGCGCCTGCTCGGCGGCCTCGTGCGGCCGGACGTGCTCGCGGTGGAGGGGACGAGCATCCTCTACACGGTGGCCTTCGCGGTGCTCGGCGTCGGGCTCGGGGCGGGCGCCGGCTTCCTCCTCGCGATCCCCTTCGCGCGCTCCCGCACGGTGCGGATCGCCTGCGCCTTCCTCCGCGCGGTGCACGAGCTGTTCTGGGCGCTCCTGCTGATGCAGGTCTTCGGCCTCTCGGCGACGACCGGGATCCTCGCCATCGCCCTGCCCTATGCCGGCATCTGCGCCAAGGTCTATGCCGAGATCATCGAGGAGGCCGACCTCGCGGCCCTGCGGGCGCTGCCCCCGGGCACGGGGGCGGTCTCGGCCTTCGCCTATGCCCGCCTGCCGGAGGTGGCGGAGGCTTTGCGCGCCTACACCCTCTACCGCTTCGAATGCGGGATGCGCTCGACCCTGGTGCTCGGCTTCATCGGCCTGCCGACCATGGGCTTCTACCTCGAATCGGCCTTCCGCCAGGGGCGCTACGGCGAGGCCGGGGCGCTGCTCCTCGCCTTCTACGCGCTGATCGGCACAAGGCGGCTCTGGGTGCGGGCGCGGACCCTGCCGCTCCTCGCCCTCGGCGCCGTCCTCGCCCTGCCCGCGACCGTCGGCACGACCGCGATCGGGGCGAACCTCGCCCGCTTCCTCGGCCACGACATCGTGCCGGCACCGGTGCGCGGCGCCTCGCTCCTCGTTCCCGAGAGCTGGGCGGCCCTGTGGGCGTGGCTCCGTCCGATCCTCTGGACCCAGATCCTGCCGGGGGCCGCGCAGACCCTGGTGCTCGCGCAGGTGGCGCTGGTGGCGACCGCGCTCGGGGCGCTCGTGCTGTTCCCCCTGACCGCGCGCCACTTCGCCGGGCCGCTGGCCCGCCCCTTCGGCCGGCTGCTCCTGGTGACCCTGCGCTCGACGCCGGAATACATGCTGGCCTACGTGGCCTTGCAGCTGCTCGGGCCCTCGATGCTGCCGGCGATCCTGGCCCTGTCGATCCACAATGCCGGCATCGTCGGCTACCTGCTCGGGCGCCACGCCGACGCCCTGCGCTACCGCCCCGACGCGCCGCGGGGCCTCGACCTCTACGCCTACGAGACGGTGCCGCGGCTCTACGGCCAGTTCCTGGCCTACCTGCTCTACCGCTGGGAGATCATCCTGCGCGAGAGCGCGATCTTCGGCATCCTCGGGGTGGCGACGCTCGGCTTCTACGTGGACGCGGCCATCGCGGAGCTGCGCCTCGACGTCGCCGCCGTGCTGATCCTCGCCACCGCGCTGCTCGCCATCGCCGTCGACACCCTGTCGCGGGCCCTGCGCCGCAGCCTGCGCATCGCCGACCTGCCGGTGCGCCTCTCGGCCGCGCCACCCGCCACCCCGGCCGCCTGAGCGGGCCCCTCGCGGGCTTTCCGGAACCGCGTCTCCCTCCCCGAGGATCCCGGGCCTGCCCGAGAGCCGTCGGGAGAGGGACAGGGTGAGGATCGAGATTTTTCAGGAAAGGGCGGAGCCGCCTCGCCGTTGCGACCCCTCCGGATCGTTCTCAGCCCTCACCCCAACCCTCTCCCGAACGGGAGAGGGGGCCCACGCCTGATCTGGACACCGGTGAACCGCTGGAACCGCGCCCTCCCTCCCCCCTCTGCGGGGGAGGGTGGCCCCTGCGTCAGCAGGGGTCGGGTGAGGGGTGCGACGGTGCAGAGCGAGGCGGTGGCCGTCACGTCTGCGCAGCCTCCTCCGGATGCCGGGTTCAAACGCTGGAACCGCGCCCTCCCTCCCCCCTCTGCGGGGGAGGGTGGCCCCTGCGTCAGCAGGGGACGGGAGAGGGGTGCGACGCGGCCGGATCGCGCTCGGCATTGACGCTGGGCCTCCTCCGGCGGCCGGGGTCCCCTCTCCCGCCTCACTCCATTCGGCACCCTCTCCCGCAGAGGGGAGAGGGAGAGCGCGTCGCGGCAGGGCGAAAAGACCTGCCATAAGACAAAAAGCTTGACAGGCGAGAACAAAACACGTACATCCCGGCCACGCGCTGTCCCGCGGCGCGACGGGTCCTGCAACCCGCCGCGCCGCGCGCAGGGAGCCCGGGCCGCATGACCACGGCCCGTGCCAGGACAGCGCGGCGGTTCCCGCGTCGCCGGCCGGTCAGCCGGCGCCCCGGGCGCCTCTGCGCGACACAGGGCCGTTCTCGGCGCCAGCCCGGATCAACAACGGGACAGCCCCGATAGTCCGGCCTGCACAGGTCGTTGGAACCGATGCCGGGCCCAATACGAGGTCCGGTGCACGACGCTTCAAGTCTGCCGGGGTGAGGCTGGGCGAGCCGGGCAACGGCGCTACGCAGTCCGCCACGATCGGGGTCGATGCAGGTGAGCAAGAGACCGCGACGCTAAACGGACGAGGCCGGCCACACGCGGCCCCCTCGTCCGCGGGACGCCGGGGAGCTCGGTATCCGTACGCACACGTTTTGGGTTCCGCGGCGTCCCGCGTCTCCCGCTCCAGCCAAGCCTCCGGTGTCAGACGACGCGCGGAGCCGAAACCGCGTGGGGTCCCGGGTGTCGAGAGGGGTCACCCCTCTCGCGGGGCCGGGCAGAGCCCGGAACCCGCTCAGGGCCGCACCGCCGGGGTCTCGACCGGCAGGGGTGCGGCGCGCTGCATCAGGTAGAGGGCGAGCGCCGTCGCCTCGGGCGAATCGGGCGCGAAGGGCTCGGCGCGCATGCCGGCGAGGCAGTTGCGCAGGCGGCGCTGCAGGGAGCCGAGCCCCTGCCATTCGAGGCGGTAGAGCGGGTAGCCGGTCGGGTGGCCCTGCGGGATCGGGGCGGCGCCGAGATGCCGGCCCCAGTTCGCGTCGTGGCAGCCGGCGCAGGAGAAGCGGAGCTGCCCGAGGGGGCGCTCGAACAGGGCGCGGCCCGCCGCGCGGGCGGGGGCGAGCCGGGGATCGGCGGGCGGCGCGATCGGCAGGCCCCGCGACTGGTTCGCGACAAAGGCGGTGAGCGCCAGGAGGTCGCGGCCCTCGCGCGGCAGGGGCGCGGCGCCCTGGTGGCGGCTGCGGCAGAGGTTGATCCGGCCCTCGAGATCGATGGGGCGTGCCTCGGCCGTGTCCCAGGCCGGATAGCGCGCCGCGACCCCGCGCAGCGCGCCCGTCTCGTGGCAGGCGGCGCAGGCCGGCGCCTCCGGGCTCGGGGCGCGCGCGAACAGGTCCGCCCCGTCGCCGACCCAGAGCATGCCGGGATTGGCCGCGTCGTCGGCCTGCATGGCGCGGGTCTCCGGCGCCATCTGGTCCAGGCCGGAGCGGCGCTCGGAGACGGGAATCTCCTGGATCGGGATCTCCTGCGCGGCGGCGAGACCGGCGAGGAGCAGGAGGACGCCGGACACAGCGAGGCCGCGCATGGTGGTTCAGGTGACGGTGAGCGCGACGTCCTGGCTCTGCGAGAAGCCGTTATCGCCGCTCCAGGTGAAGCGCAGCGTGCCGCTCGCCGTCGCGAGCGTGGTGAAGGTGAGGTAGGGGTTCGCGGCCGAGGCCGGCGACAGCTCGGCGCGGAAGATCTCCGCGCCGTCGTAGTGGCAGACGAACTCCGTGATGATGTCGCGCGGCCTCAGGCGCCCGTCGGGGCCCGGCCGGTAGCCGGTCTCCATCGGGTGCGAGATCAGGGTCTTGATCTCGATGACCGAGCCGGCCGGCGCGGTCTTCGGCATGTTGATCAGGGCGCGTGCCATAGGATCAGCCCTCCACGCAGGCGGCGAGCGTCACGATCGCGTCGGCGCTCGCCGACCAGTAGCGGCCGTCGCTCATCTCGGCGATCGCGGTGATGCGCTGCGAGTCGGCGAGCCGGATCCGGGTGGCGACGGCGGCGCGGCCGGCGCGGGGGCCGAGATGCAGGGTGACCACGTGCGGCTGCGGGTTCTTCTCGTTGAACACGCCGATGCGGCGGACATGGTCGGCCGCGCTCATCGGGCTCTCGACCGTGATCGACAGCGGCACGGTGTTCCCGTTCTCGACGAGCGGGGGCATGTCGAGGCCGACCCGGCCCGGATTCACCGGCGCGCCACCGGTGAAGCGGCGGATCGCCTCGGCGGTCGGCTCCCGGTCCGGGCGCAGGCTCGCCGCCGCGACCGGGCGCAGCAGGACGAGGCCGAGGCCCCCGGCGAGGACGGCGCGGCGGTCCGGGCTCATCGCGGCGCCTCCGGCCGCAGGGTCAGGAGAAAGGCGATCACGTCCTCGATCTCGTCGGCGTCCAGGACCGGGCGGTCCACCCAGGCGGCGCCGACCCGCTCGGCGCCCGCGGCCCGGTAATACGAGGGCATCAGCGTGCCCGGATTCAAGGCGCGGCCGTCCACGAGCCGCAGGCGGAGCTGCCCGGCCGCGAGCCGCGCCCCGACGCCCGAGAGGTCCGGCCCGAGATCGCCCGCCGGGCCGGCGCCGAGGCCGGCATGGCAGAGGGTGCACAGGCCCTTGCGCGGGTCGAGGGCGATGGCCCGGCCCCGGTCCGGGTCCCCCGCCGCCCCGCCGAGGGCCGAGGGAATCGCGTCGCCCTCGATCCGGTACGGGGCCAGGGCCGTCTGGCCGAGGGCGACGAGGATGGCGAGGAGATGGGGCCGCATCCGGGCGGCCTCATCCGAAGACCGCATGCGAGACGGTGCGGAACCAGTCCTCGCCGTAGGCCGCCTCCCGGTGGCGCACCTCTGCGGGGGCGTCGAGCGGGCTGGTGCCGCCCGCCCCTACCACGTCGGCGAGCACGCCGTTCTCCGGGTGGTACACGCCCGCCACCGAGATCCCGTCATCGGGCGCCACGAGGCTGTAGCAGGTGTTGATCAGCTTCGGCACGGCGGGCTCCCGGCCGGCCAGCAGGTCGATCACCGCCTCGGCGCAGACCTTCCCTTGCGCATTGGCCGAGAAGGCGGATTTCGGCATGGCGCCCGCGATCGCCGCGTCGCCGATCACGTGGATGCCGGGCGTCAGGCGCGATTCGAAGGTGACCGGGTCGATCGGGCACCAGCCGCTGCGGTCCGCGACGCCCGCCGCCGCGGCGATCGGGGCGGCGCGCTGGGGCGGGATGATGCAGGCGACGTCGGCTTGGTACTCGGCGAAGTCGGTCCGGACGGTGCGCGTCTTCGGATCGACCGCGGTGACCTGCCCGCCCCCGGCCAGCGGCACGTATTCGAGGTGGTCCGGGTAGAGCCGCGCCCAGGCCGCCTCGAACAGGCGCTGCTTCGAGAAGGTGTCCTTGGCGTCGAGCACGATCAGCTTGGAGCGGGGCTTCCGGGTCTTCAGGAGATAGGCGATCAGGCTCGCCCGCTCGTAGGGGCCGGGCGGGCAGCGATAGGGATTGCCCGGAACGCCGAGCACCACCGTGCCGCCGTCCGGCATCTCGGCGAGCTGGCGGGCGAGGCGCTCGGTCTGCGCGCCGGCCTTCCAGGCATGGGGCATGATCTCGGCCGCCGCCGCGTCGTAACCCGGCAGCGCGTCGAAGCGCAGGGCGATGCCGGGCGACAGGATCAGGCGGTCGTAGGGCAGCGTGCCGCCGTCCGCGAGCCGGACCTGCCGGGCGGCTCCGTCGACCGCGACGGCTTCGGTGCGGGCGAGCGTCAGGCCGGCCCGCGCCAGGCCCTCGTAGCCGAAGACCTGGAGGTCCATCGGCCGCAGGCCCGCGATCACCGCGTTGCTCATCGGGCAGGCGATGTAGTGCTCCGCGGGCTCGACCAGGGTGACGGCGAGGTCGGCCGCATGCAGGGCGCGGGCGGCGGTGGCGCCGCCGAAGCCGCCGCCGACCACGACGACGCGGCCCTTGGCGGCCTCCTTGGCCCCCTGCGCCAGCGCCGGCCGCGCGAGGGTCGCG